>CAXTLS010000005.1:0-104494 GCA_964245235.1 uncultured Acidobacteriaceae bacterium | reverse complement strand
GCGGCGGTGCGCGGGGGCAAGGTGGTGGCGGTGTTCTCGCTTGAGATGTCGAAGGCGAGCCTGCTGCGGAGGATGCTGGCGTCGCAGGCGCTGGTGAACTCGAAGGCGATCCAGACCGGGATGCTGATGCGGGACGACCGGTCGAAGCTGGTGGCGGCGCTTGAGCGGTTGATGGAGTCGAAGCTGTTTATCGATGACACGCCGGGGATTACGCTGGCGGAGATGCGGGCGAAGGCGCGGCGGCTGAAGCAGCAGCATGGGCAGCTGGACCTGATCGTGATTGATTATCTGCAGCTGATGACGGGGGCTACGGGGTCGGGGTCGAAGGGGTTTGAGAACCGGACGCAGGAGGTGTCGGCGATCTCGCGCGGGCTGAAGTCGTTGGCGAAGGAGATGCGGGTGCCGGTGGTGGCGCTGAGCCAGCTGTCGCGCGCGAGTGAGCAGCGGGGCGGGGACAAGAAGCCGCTGCTGAGTGATCTGCGCGAGTCGGGGTCGATCGAGCAGGACGCCGATGTGGTGTGTTTCATCCATCGCGAGGAGTACTACGACCGGGAGAACGAGGACCTGAAGGGCAAGGCCGAGATCATTATTGCGAAGCAGCGGAACGGGCCCACGGGGAGTGTGCACCTGGCGTATCTGGCGGACTTTACGCGGTTTGAGAATCTGTCGAGCGGGGGCTGAGCGGCTTTACACCGATCAGTGCGGATACGAATTTTCAGTGGGCTGCTGCCGGTGATGGTGCGGGAAGATGCAGGTCCTTCGGCTGCGGCGCTCACGGTGGTGCTGTGAGCGCTTTCGCTCAGGATGACAGTTTTTTGGGGGGCCTCAGAGTACGACGAGCAACGGCAAAGGCGAAATGCGGGGGCCCTTCACTGCGGCGGCAAGTGCTCCCGCCTTCGGTCGGGATGACGTTAGTTTGTGGGGCTTCTGAGGAGTACGACGAGCAGTGCTGCTTCGGTCAGGATGACGGAGGTTTGTTGTCGGGATTTTAGAAGGGACGGCTTACGGGGCGGGTCGCGTTAGGAGGAGTTGGTTGACGGCGAGGCCGGCGTTGGCTGGGATCATGGTGTGGGCGGCGGTGGTTTTGGCGAGGTTGGGGGGCCAGAGGGGGTCGGCGGCGGCTATGGGGGCGAGGGGGACGTCGGGGATGGTGGATTTAAAGGCGGTGTTCATGGTGTCGATGAAGGCGTTGGCGACGACAGCGTAGCCGGTGTTGGTGGGATGGATACCGTCGAGTGAGAAGAAGCCGCCGAGGAAGGCGCTGGTGCCGGTGTAGCCGTTGACGGTGAGGCCGGCGGCGGTGACCTGGGCGAAGAGGGCGTTGATGTCGACGAGGGTGGCGTTGGCGGCTTGGGCGGATTGGGCGATGACCTGGTTGAAGGCAGCGACCTGGGCTTTGACGGCGACGACCTCGGCGGCGGTGAGGACGCCGGCGTCGGTGAGCGGGGGCGCCTGCTTGCCGGTGAGGATGGCGGGGATCTGGGCGGTGCCGGCGGGGGTGACGAAGTCGCCGGGGACGATGCCGAGGAGCGCGCTGAGGTTCGCGGCGGGGATGCCGGTTGCCTCCGCATAGAGACCAAGAACATAGGCGGCGGGGGTGAGGTACGGGACGGCGGTGACGTCGGGAATGTTGCCGATGACGAGGTGGGCGCCAGTCTGGGTGGTGAGCTCGGACATCATGGCCTGGTATTGGGTGGTGAAGTTGGCGACCGAGGTCATGCTGGCGGGGGAGCCGGTGAGGTCGGCGATGAGGGCGTCATTGTTGCCGATCCAGACGAAGATGGTGGTGGGCTGGGCCCGGAGGGCGAAGGTGGCCTGGGAGTAGGCCTGGCCGTAGCCGAGGCCGGGAAAGCCGAGCACGAGCTGATTGATCTGCTGCTGGCCGGGGGCGGGGTTGGCGAGCGGGACGGTGTTGACGACGTCGTTGACGAAGGCACCGGGGACGGCGAGGTCGGTGACCTGGGTGGCGGCGTTGTCGCGGCCTGTGGTGAGCCCCGGGGCGGTGGTGAGGACGGGCGGCGGGCCGACGGCGGCAAGCTGGAGCACGTTGGGCGCGCCGGGATAGGCGATGAGCGGCTGGACGATTGAGAAGCCGGCCTGGGTGGCGACGAGCGGGGCCCAGCCGTGGACCTGCTGGGTGTCGAGCAGGGACGAGCTCTGGTAGCCGGCGGTGAGCGAATCGCCGAGAAAGACGGTGGTTGCGAAGTTGCCGGCGTTCTTTGCCTGGGCCGCCTGGAGGGGGGCGAGCGGGTTGCCGCTGTTGCCGTTGCCGGAGCAGCTTGCCAGCAGCAGGCAGCCGGCCAGCGTGAGGCTGGACAGGGTGGGGCTGATGCTGGTTCCGGGGAGTGAACGGGTATTCATTCTCATGGCGAGGCTCCGGGCACGTTCGTTAGGCTGGGGCGCCATTGCGGCGTACGTAGAGCGCGCGCAAAGGGCTTTCGTCCAACGGGGAGTTGTACCACAGTGAGGGCGCGAAGGGGAAGGTTGCTCGCGGTCCGGGTGATGGGCTTATCCTAAAATGTTCGATATGCGACCGACACGTTGCGATTGGCCGGGGAATAATTCGACGATGAAACCCGATCTGCCCCCCCCCCGGATTCTTGCAGCGGAGCGACTTGATGGCGGCGTAATCATCACGTTCGTTGATGGCAAGTGCGCTGTGTATTCGGCATCTCTGTTGCACGCTACGTTTGACCAGGCCAGAGTCGTTACTGATGCGGACGACGAGGACTAAGCCGGCCCCTCTCCGGCGATCTTTTTCGGCTTAAAAGGCTTGCGATTGTCCGGACCTGATGGGCGATTACGATGGAGGTGGGACGGATTGCGTGAAGAGCTGGATCGAGGTTCGGGAGCGGCTGCTGAGCGAGAACTATCGCGCGGCGGTCGAGGTGGCGGAGCGGGAGGCCGGGCCGCAGATGGCGGTGCTGGCGGTAGTGAAGGCGAACGGCTATGGGCACGGTGCGGCGGTGTGTGCGCCGGTGCTGGCGCGGGCGGGCGCGCGGTGGCTGGGGGTAACGGACGCGGCTGAGGGGGCGTTGGTGCGGGCGGCGCTGGCGGCGGCCGGGTTCGGGGACTCGCAGATATTGGTGATGTGCGGGCAGCTGCCGGAGGATGCGGCCGCGGTGGTCGCGCAGGGGCTGACGCCGGTGGTGTGGACACGGGAGCAGATGGCGGCGCTGGAGGCGGCTGGGGGCGAGGCGCTGGAGCTTCATCCTGAGCCGCTGGCGATTCACATTGAGGTGGATACAGGGATGTCGCGGCAGGGGGTTTCGGTGGCGGAGCTGCGGGGGCTGCTGGGCTGGCTGCGGAGCGAGCCGCGGCTGCGGCTGGAGGGCGTGATGACGCACTTCGCATCGGCGGAGGTGGCCGGCTCTGAGCAGACGGTCGGGCAGCGGGCGGAGTTCGAGGCAGCGCTGCGGGTGGTTCGGGAGGAGGGCTTTCGACCGGATTGGGTGCATGCGGGGAACACGTCGGCGATCGACAATGGCGCGGATGGGGGAACGCTGGCGTGGGTCGGCGAGCTGGCCCGGGGCATGGGGGCGCGGCCGATGGTGCGGGCGGGGCTGGGACTGTATGGATATTGCCTGCCGCTTGAAGGGCTGGCGGCAAGTGATGGCGCGGGCACGGAACGGCTGGGACCGGCGGTCGCGCCGGTGATGACGTGGAAGACGCGGATCCTCAGCGTGAGCGAGGTGGAGGCGGGCGCACGGATCGGGTATGGCGGCAGCTTTATGGCGGAGCGGCGGATGCGCGTGGCGCTGCTGCCGGTGGGGTATGCCGATGGGCTGCGGCGGGAGCTTTCGCGGGCTTCGGGTGGAGGTGGAGGCTGGGTGATGATCGGCGGGATGCAGGCGCCGATTGTGGGGAGGATCTCGATGAACCTGACGGCGGTCGATGTGACGGGGATCACCGGGGCCGCGGTGGGGGACGAGGTGGTGCTGCTGGGTGAGGGATGTACGGCGGAGGATCATGCGGCGGTTGCGGGGACGATCGCGTACGAGATTCTGTGCGGGGTGCGCGCTCCGGTGGTGCTGGTGTGAGGGGTGGGTTTGCGCCGGGCGGTTTGCGTCTGGGTAGGGCGGACGGTAGCATCAGAAGCGAGCGACAGCATCCAGAACGAACAGCAGGATCGAGAGGAATTACGAATGGAATCGAACATCACGACGGCGCGGCGGACGGAAGATATTGCGCTGGATCTATTAAAGTTTGTGGCGGCGACGGCGAATGTTGGGGCGAAGGCCGCGGGTTCGACCGGCTTTGGCATACCGTCGGCGGCGAAGTCGGAAGACCAGGTGACACACCTGCTGGAGCTGTATGCGCGGTGCCGCGAGGCGGTTGAGGCGCCGGGCGCCGCGGAGTAGTGGACGCGCGACGACCGCTGCGGGTGGCCGTGTGCGGAGCGGGCGCCTTTGGGCGAAACCATCTGCGCGTGTACAGCGAGCTCGCGGCGGCGGGTGAGCCGGTGCTGTTGGCGGCCGTAGTCGACCAGGATGCCGGGGTTGCGGCCGCGGCTGCGGAGCGGTACGGGGTTCCCGGGTTCCGCTCGGTCGAGGAGATGCTCGGGGCCGGGGTTGCGATCGATGCGGCTTCAGTGTGCGTGCCGACGGTTGAGCATGCGGGGGCGGCGCTGCCGTTGCTTGGGGCGGGGATCGACCTGCTGATCGAGAAGCCGCTGGCGGCGAGCCTGGCGGCTGCGGACGCGATTCTGGAGCGAGCTGGGGCGTGCGGGCGGATCGTCCAGGTGGGGCATCTGGAGCGGTTCAATCCGGCGGTGACGGCGGTGCGCGGGCAGCTGCGGCGGCCGATGTTCTTCGAGGCGCATCGGCTGAGCGTGTTTACGGCGCGGTCGCTCGATGTGGACGTGGTGCTCGACCTGATGATTCACGATCTCGATATTGTGCTGAGCCTGGTGGACTCGCCGGTGCGCGAGGTGCGGGCGGTGGGGCTGCCGGTGCTGTCGCCCAAGGTGGATATCGCGAACGTCCGGGTGGAGTTTGAGAATGGCTGCGTGGCGAACTTTACGGCGAGCCGGGTGAGCACGGAGCGGGTGCGAAAGCTGCGGTTTTTTCAGCCGCACCAGTATCTCTCGCTTGATTTTGCGCGGCAGGATTTGCTGATGATCGACGTGACGGCTGCGGCGGGGATGGATGTGCGGCAGCTGGCGGCGATGGCGGAGGCGGCGGGCGAGCATCCTTCGGCGGGGCTCTCGCTGCGGAAGGTGCCGGTGGTGGAGGGCGAGCCGCTGCGGCTGGAGATTGTGGCTTTTCTTGAGGCGGTACGGCTGCGGACACGGCCGGTGGTTTCAGGAGAAGACGGGCGTGCGGCGCTGGCGCTGGCGCTCGAGATCAATGCCGCGATTGCGGAGCATGCGGCGCGGGCTGGGATCCGGGGCGGCGAGGCTTCGGGCTAGTCCTATCAGATTTCGTTCGGTTCAGGCGCTGGAAGCGCATCCTGCGGATTGGCGATCCAGACGTAGAGGGTTGGCAGGAGGAAGACGCTGATCAGCAGCGCTCCCACAAGCCCGCCGACGATGACGATGGCAAAGGGACGCTGCGAGTCCGAGCCTATGCCGTGTGAAGTGGCAGCGGGAAGGAGGCCGAGCGTCGCGACGAGCATGGTCATCATGATGGGACGCAGGCGTAGAACAGCGCCTTCAATGGCGGCTTCTTCAATCGAACAGCCACGAACACGCATCTGGTTGATGTATTCGAGCATGATGACGCCGACTTGCACAGAGACGCCGAAGAGCGCGAGAAATCCTACGCCAGAGGAGACGGAGAAATTGGTCCGGGTGAGAAACAGCGCAAGCAAACCACCAAGCGGCGCCATGGAGACGTTGACCAGGATGAGAAGGGCCCACTTGCCGGAGTGGAACATGATGTAGAGCAGCAGAAAGATCAGCAGAATGGTGATGGGAAGGACAAGCATGAGACGCCGTGAGGAGCGCTTCTGGCTTTCATATTCGCCGGCCCAGTCGGTCTTGTATCCCGGGGGAAGCTTTACCTGTTGGTTCACCTTCTGAATGGCCTCTTCCACGGTGGAACCGAGATCCCGGTCGCGAACGCTGTACTTGATCGCGACATATCGCTGACCCGCCTCACGATAGATCTCCTCGGCGCCGTCTTCCGTCCTGACGCTGGCGAGCTGAGCGAGGGAGACGCGTTCGCCGCCTGGGGAGAGCAAGCGGATGCTGTTGATTGCCTCTTCTGTATCCCGGTACCGGGGCAGGTAGCGGACGACCACGTCATAACGAGCTTCCTTGTCCAGTACCCGGCTTACCGCGTTGCCTCCAACGGCCGTCTGGATGGCATCCTGAACATCGATCACGTTGATTCCGTAGCGTGCAGCGGCTTCGCGATTGACTGTGTAGTTGAGATTGGGTTGTCCAATGACCCGGAACAGGCCGAGATCCTGAACGCCCCGGACCTTACTCATCACGGAGACGATCTCGTCGCCTTTGGCTTCAAGGGTTTTGAGATCGTCGCCATAGATCTTGATGGCGAGCTCGCCTTTGACGCCGCTGACAGCTTCTTCAACATTGTCGGAGATAGGCTGCGAGAAGCTCCAGAGGACCCCGGGCGTCTTATCGAGCTCCCGTCCCATGGCGGCAATGAGCTCTTCTTTGTTCTCCTTGAAGACGGCGCGCCAGTTGGCTTTGGGCTTGAGGTCGACGAAGTATTCGGTGTTGAAAAAGCCAGTCGTGTCGGTGCCGTCGTCGGGACGTCCGGTCTGGCTTACGACCTTGTTGACTTCGGGAAACGCCGCGAGCCTGACACGCGTCTGGTTCATGACGCGAAGGCTTTCCGTTGGACCGGTGGACGGGGCCATCGTGCCACGTACCCAGATGGAGCCTTCATCGAGATGCGGCAGGAATTCGGAGCCGATGGCACCGCTGAAGCCGAGGAAGAAAGCCAGAGCCAGGGCGATGCCGGTTATGGAAAGGGTGACTGCTCGATGTTCGACGGCCCACTTGACAGCGGACCGATACCGACTGGTGAGCCACGTCATGACCGGGTTCTCCCACTCGGTAGCGCCATGGGGGAAGAGCAGGCTGGAGAGGACAGGAGCAAGGAGAAGCGAAAAGACAAGCGCCCCGAGCAGGGCGAAGCTGACCATCCAGGCCATCGGCTTGAAGAGACGGCCTTCTACTGCCTGCAGGGTGAAGATCGGCAGGTAGGCGGTGATGATCATGCCGCGCGCGAAGAAGACGGGCCGCTGCACTTCGTGCGAGGCCTGGCGGATCTGCTCCGACGGAGAGAGGGAGTCTCTGCGCTGATGGCTGAGATGGCGGACGATGTTTTCCACCATGACCACGGAGCCGTCGACCACCATGCCGAAGTCCAGCGCTCCCAGGGAAAGCAGGTTTGCCGGGATGTGGAGCAAGTTGAGACAGATGGCAGCGAAAAGCAGTGCGAATGGAATCGTGAGCGCGACGATGATGGCACCGCGTGCGTTGCCAAGGAAGAGAAACAGGATGACAACGACGAGGATGATCCCTTCGGTCAGGTTGTGAAGGACAGTATGCGTGGTGTAGTGGAGCAGCTCGCTACGATCGAGGAAGGGTACGATCCTGACGCCGGGGGGAAGGACGTGTTCGTTGAGCTCGTCCACCTTCCTGTGGATGCCTTCGAGGACGCCGTCGGAGTCCACGCCTTTCTGGAGCAGAAGGACACCTTCGACGACATCATCGTAGTCAATGAGCTTTCCGTCCTGGTGCTGAATGGCGTTCCTGACGTCGTGCTTGTCGGCGTGGTTCACGCAGGGATCGGTGGCGTTGAAGGACGCTCCTGATTCGGCGGGCGGGGTCCCTCCAAGGCGGCAGGTCTTGCCGATGTGGCCAAGTCGAATCTTCGGTCCCTGAGCGACGGTGGCGATGTCCCTCACCCTTATAGAGGCACCGGCCTGTGTCTTAAGGACGGTTTCCTCAATATCGTGGACATTGGTGAAGAGGCCGACTTCGCGAACGTTAACCTGCTGCTGTCCCTGCTCGATGAAGCTGCCGCCAGCATTCTGATTATTGTTGGCGAGCTGCTGCTCGACCTGGCTGATGGAAAGGCCATAAGCGATGAGCTTGTCGGGGTCGAGATTGATTTGATACTCGCGCGTGGCCCCACCAAAACTGGAGACGTCGACGACGCCCTGGACAGATTTGAACTCCTTTTCAAGCTTCCAATCCTGGAGTGACTTGAGTTCCATGCTGTCGTAGGCGGGGTTGGTGGAGCGGAGGGTATACCAGTAGATCTGGCCGACAGGGCTCCAGTCGCTTCCCATCTGAGGCTGCAGGTTGGAGGGAAGTACAACCTGTCCGAGTCGCTGGAAGACCTGGTCGCGATTGTCCTTATTGAGGGAGTCGTCGTCGAAGACCATGGTGACACTGGAGAGGCCGGCCAGCGAGGTGGAGCGGAGATGGGACATGTGGGGAATGCCAGCCATCTGGATCTCGATGGGCGTGGTGACCTGTTGCTCGACCTCTTCTGCTGCTCGACCGGGCCATTGCGTGATGACCTGGACGTAGTTGTTGGCGACGTCAGGGTAGGCCTCGACCGGGAGATTGTGAAAGGAGATGGCACCCCACACAAAGAGGATGAGGGATGCACCGAGAACGAGCCATCGATTGTTCAGGGCGAAGTCGATCAGTCCACGAATCATCTACTGATGTCTCCTCAGAAACGGACCAGATCATCGTAAGGCTCTGGCCTGCATACCTGAACCTGTCATCTTTACAGCCCGACAAGGACCATAGGACCTGGCTACGATGGTTTATGAATACGGCAAGGATTACAACACTACAGGAATCGTCTGGTCTTTCTCTCTGCTCTATACTCTGGGAGTCCCTGGTAGCGCTGAGAATCTAGGTAACCCATGCTGGATGATTTTCAAGCGCGCCTGGATGAGCTAGCCGCTGACGTTTAAGAAGAGGAATCCCTGGATAACCCGAAAAGGGCGTCGCAGAAGATCGATTGTACGGCTGCATCTCCTGGTGCAGGTCAGGTATGCCTATCACACTCACAAAGAAGAATTTGGAGTTGCGTGCCATAGTGATCGCGATCATCCCCATGGAACGGCAGACGCCCGAAGACGTCCGAACGTGAGCGTACAGGATTGAATTCGCTCCGCTTGACCTCGCGCCATTCCATCACATTCGCTGCTGTCGGTCTTCTCTCAACCCTCTCTCTTTTTGCCCAGGAGCTGAATTTGAGTCCCACACGGCCAACGATCGCAAACAGCGCGACGGTTCAAAGTCCCGGAGTTCTCCAGGTCGAGACGGGGTACGATGCGTACCCGCAGCGTGTCCCGGGCGATCAGCAAACGGTAGACACGTTCCTTTCCTATACGCCGCTCTCGCGCCTTCGTCTTGATTATGCATGGTCCGCCTTCAATCACCAGCAGGACGCTAGTGGAACAACGGATGGCGTTGGCACGATCGCAATCGGCGGTAAAGTCGAGTTGCGAAAAGAGCAATATCACCGTGCTGCGCCAGGCCTCGCCGTCCAGTACGAGGCCGAACTTCCCACCGCCTCTGCTTCGGCCCTCCAAGGCTATGGTCAGCAGTTTATCTTTTTGATGAATCACCACTACGGCAGAGATGGGGATCTCGATGTCATTCTGAATGGCTCCCTTGTCCAGGCGGACTGTCAGACCCCAGGCGGCTGCACGTATGGCGGCCAACAGTCCTTCGCCCTGAGCTATCACGTCCAGAGAGACACGCGCCTGTATGCCGAGGTCTTCGGCCAGAACAATTCGCAATCCAACACGCCTCCTGGCACTTATGTGTTTTGTGGTTTCTATCATGAGTTTGGCGAAGCGTTTGGCATCGACGGCGGCTTACGATTCGGCGTGAGCGATCACTCCGCGAGCTTCGGCACGACGGTTGGCCTGGTCTTCGGCAAGCGGCTCAGCGGAAGACGGCCCCTACACTAGTGCCGCATCGATTCTCTCGACCAACAAGCGACGGCTGGGCAGCGGGGATGGAAGCACATCCCGTCGATGTCGCGGCCCTGTTGCTGGCTGGTTTTTGTGGCTCTTCGTCAGGGATGACGCGTCTGGATAGGTTTTAGGTTTCCGAGCGCTCGGCTTATTTACCGGAAGAACATTCGTTTTACGATCTACAAAGACTTAGGGTATGGTGTCTTCAAAGGCTCGACAACCAGCAATCTGTTTCCCATGTAGCGGAAGATCCCCTGGGAACGGCAACGATCTGCGCCACTCGTGTGGATGGGGCGAGGGCCGGCTGGTCCGAGACAAGATGATAGACGGAGATTCCCCATGAAGATTCCTTTGAGGTCGTGGATCGTATCGCTTGCGGTCATGATGTTCTGTGTAGCTTCCGGTCGGACCCAGACGATCACCGGAACTGTAACCGGAACAGTTACCGACCCGACCGGCTCGGTCGTTCCCGGAGCCCACGTGATGGCCCACAATCTGGAAACGGGCGTCGATTCTCCAGCCACCACCAACTCCGCCGGTCTTTACCGGATCGCCTTCCTCCCGATCGGCCGCTACGTGGTAGCGATTGAAGCCAGTGGCTTCGGCACCGACACGATTCCGTCGTTCCAGCTCGAGGCCCTCCAGGTCGATACCTTCAACGTTCAGCTTCGCGTGGGCACGGACGCCGTTACTGTCGATGTCACCGACGCCGCGCCCATTCTCAACACGAACGACGCTACGCTCAGCTCCACCTTTACAGCGAACACCATCCGCAACCTGCCGCTTAATGGGTTGGACTTTTCCGCTCTCTCGCTCTACGTTCCCGGCTCCGTCAGCACCGTCGGCACCAGCGGCACGACGAGCATCGAGCGCTCGACTTATTACACCGATTCCGTCAACGTGAACGGAAACCGCGCCCAGGCGAACAACTATACCCTCGACGGCATCGACATCAACGAGACCTTCAACAACCTGATCGCTTACAGCCCCGCGCCTGAGTCGCTTGAAGAGGTGAAGGTGCTTACCGCCAACTCGCCCGCCGACTACGGTAACGTGAACGGCGGCGGCATCGTCAGCGTCCTCAAGAGCGGAACCAACAGCTTCCACGGGTCGGCCTATGGCTACGTGCAGGATTATCGGCTCAACGCGAACAGCTACTCGAACAAGCAGCAGGACCCCGTCATTTCCACCAACCCCTTCTCGCAGGCGCAGTTCGGCGGCACCTTCGGCGGGCCTATCAAGCGCGACAAGCTCTTCTTCTTTGTCGATTACCTCGGCTCCCGGTACCACACCGGTGGTATCAACAAGGCCAGCGTCTTCACAAAGGCCATGCGCAACGGAGACTTCTCCGCCCTGCTCGCCACCAGCAATCCCATCCAGCTGTACGACTCTGAAAACAACTTTAAGCCCTATGTTGGCGACGTCGGCATCCCTATCGTCAACCCGGTAGCCAAGTTCCTCTTTGCCAATCCAAACCTCTATCCGCTGCCGAACGCTACCCCCACTGATGGTGTCGCCGCCAACAACTACCAGGCCGCCTCGCGCAACTTCAAGGCCAACAACCAAGGCGATATCAAGATCGAGTACGACCCGCGTTCCTCGGACAAGATCACCGGCTTCTACTCGATGTCCACGGCCTACGACGGCTCGACCGCGGTGATCGCCATCACCTTTCCCAGCGCAAACATCTTCCCCAGCAAGGTTATGGGCGCAAACTGGGTTCACATCTTCTCGCCCTCGATCGTCAACTCGGCCCGCGTCGGCTTTACCCGGACCATCTGGAACGAGGGCCTGCCCACGGATTCCACCGGCCTGTTCGGCACCGCCGGCAATGCCAAGGTCGGCATCACCTTCGCGAATCAGATGCAGCAGGGCTTTACCTACCAGGGTCTCGGCAGCGGTCTCACCGGCGTCGGCGCCCCAGCCTTTGACCTCGGACTTACCGACAACACCTACAGCTACATCGATAACCTTACCGTGACGCGCGGCAGGCACACCCTCACTGCCGGCATTCAGGCACTGCGCTACCAGAACAATTACCCCACCAGCAACAACAACGGCTACCTCGGAACGCTCACGTACAGCGGCAAATTCTCGAGCGATCCCGTTCTTTCAAACACGGGGGGCTACCCCGGCGCGGACTTCCTGCTCGATCGCGTCACCTCCGCCGCCGTCACCCTCTCGAGCGTCAACGTGGGCCAGCGCCAGTGGCGCACCGCCGGCTTTCTCAGCGATGACTTCAAAGCCACGCCGCACCTTACCCTCAACTTCGGCGTGCGCTACGAGTATGACCAGCCCTGGATCGAATCCAATAATAAGACCGGCAACATTGACGTCGCCACCGGCCAGGTCATCTACGCCGGCAGCGTTCCCGCCGGCGCACCGGCCGGCTCCGGCGTCTGCCCCACCCGTGCCTGCTACCTCGGCAACTTCAAGCAGATTATGCCCCGGCTCGGCTTTGCCTACCAAGCCACCGATCGCTTCGTGCTGCGCGGCGGCTATGGCGCCACCAGCTTTTACGAGGGCAACTCCTCCAACCAGCGCCTCACCTCCATCACCCCCTTCATCCAGGCACTCAACGTGACCGCCGTCACGCCCACCCCGGGGAGCGGCGGCACACCGCGCACCGCCGAGCAGGGCTTCACCGGCGGTACTACCAGCTACGGCGGCACCTTCAACGTCTACCCGCAGAACATTCAGCCTGCCTATGTACAGGAGTGGAGCCTCACCACCGAGTACGCACTCAGCCGCTCGCTCTCGCTGCAGGTCGGCTACCTCGGCGAGCAGGGCCAGCACATCGAGGACTACGGCAACCTCAACCAGTACCTCGTCAACGGCGACCCTACGAGCGCCCCCTACTACAACAACAAGTACATCGGCATTAACGCCATCGATCCCTCGGTGAGCATCGGCTCGAACTCCCTGCTCATTACCGAGTCCCGCGCCGCCATGAACTACAACGCCCTCCAGGCCGTCCTGCGCGAACGCACCAGCCACGGCCTCGAGTTCACCGCCAATTACACCTACTCGAAGTCACTCACCAACAGCCTTGGCAACTACAGCATCAACACCTCCGGCTTCTCCGGCGCCTTCCAGAACTACTACGACAGTGCCGCCGACTGGGGCCCGTCCGGCTACGACGTGACCCACAACTTCAGCGCTACCGGCGTCTACTCCCTGCCGGTCGGTCGCGGCCAGCAGTTCCTCTCCGGCGTGAACCGCTTCGTCGACGAGGCCATCGGCGGCTGGCGACTCTCGACTGCGGCCGTCGCTTACAGCGGCTTCGCGCAGACCATCACCGGCGGCTCCAGCAATAACGCCAACAGCTTTGGCATGTCGCGCCCCAACCAGTACCGCAGCCTCAAGATCGTCCATCACTCGCTCGAGAACTGGTTCGGCACCGACCCCTCGGCCACGATATGCCCCGCCGGCGTCGACAATGGAACCTGCGCCTACGGGGTCGCCGAGCCCAACACCTTCGGCACCGCTCGCAACGGCAACGTTCGCGGACCGGGCTACCTCAACGTCGATCTGTCTGCCTTCAAGGACTTCCACACCTTCCGCGAAGAGTCGATCGGGTTCCGCTTCGACGCCTTCAATGCCTTTAACATCACCAGCTACGGCAACCCCGATACCGGCGTCACCGACAGCAACTTCGGCAACGTCTCCACCCAGTCTGTCCGCTCGGTCGAGCGCCGCCTCCAATTTTCCGCAAACTACAGGTTCTGACCTGCGGGATCTTCAGCAACTCGGAACCTCAGCAGCCTCGGAATGGTACCCGGAGCTCCATCATGACCCACTCGTCAAAACGGTGCCGCGTTGCAGAGTTCGTCCTGCTCCTTACGCTACCTGCCGTCTTCGGTTCGGGCCAGGCGCCTTCTGCGATGCCGCCGCCGCTCGAATACGCCTGCCACTTCACACCGGTGGCTCCCCGGATTGACGGTCGGCTCGATGACCCGGCCTGGCGGCACGCGCCCTGGACCAGCGATTTCGTCGATATTGAAGGTGCTGCAAAGTCCTCGCCCCGCTTCCGCACCCGCGTCAAGATGCTCTGGGATCATCGCTATCTTTACATCGCCGCCGAGCTTGAAGAGGCCGACGTCAAGGCTCGCCTTACCGAGCACGACTCCGTCATCTTTCAGGACAACGACTTCGAGGTCTTCCTCAAGCCTCTCCCCGGGACGCCCAGCTACTACGAGTTCGAGATGAACGCCCTCAACACGGGCTGGGATCTCTTTCTGCCCAAGCCCTACAAGATGGGCGGCTCCGCCGATAATAGTTGGGACATACAGGGCCTGCGCACTGCGGTCGCCGTGCAGGGTACGCTCAACAACTCCGTAGATGTTGACCGTGGCTGGACCCTTGAGATCGCCTACCCGCTGGATGCGTTTGAGCCCCGGCAACACGTTCCAGCGCCGATGCCCGGCGACGCCTGGAGGATCAACTTCAGCCGTGTCGAGTGGAAGGCGGGGCAGCCAAAGGAAGACAATTGGGTCTGGTCGCCCCAGGGCCTGATCGACATGCATGTCCCCGAACACTGGGGCTTCCTGCGCTTCGTCCGGTGAGGCAGCTCCTCCGCCGTTGCCTGACAGAACAGCAGCGCAGGGCAAAGACTTCCGCTAAAGCGTCGCCATGGGTAGGTTCAGCCAGGAGTTTTCGCTATGCTGATCGCACCACGCCACGGACTTCGCCATGAAAGGATAAGCCTATGCCGACTCATCCCCTCGAGCCCCTCGATGCCCACGAGGTTCGCACCGCAATCGATCTCCTGCGAGCGCATCCGAGCTACAGCAGCACGACGCGCATCATCAGCATCATGTTGAAAGAACCGCCGAAGCGGACGGTCTTCACATGGCCTGATGGGAACCAGGGTCCGCGCCAGGCTATCGCCACCATCTTCGACAACGCGGTCAATCAGGCTTATCGCGCCACGCTCGATCTCACAGCCGGAACCATCATGACTGTGGAAGCGGCACCCGCGGGAGCCCAGCCTACGCTGTCGATTGATGAGCAGGAGGAGTGCGAGCAGGCCGTGCTTGCAAGCGAGGCGTTTCGCGTGGCGCTAGAGCGCCACTACGGCATCTCGGACACATCACTCGTCATGGTTGATATATGGAGCGCGGGCAACTACGGCTCGGAAGAGGACAGAACACTGCGGCTCGCACGTCCCCTCTGCTTCCTTCGCAGCGAGCGCGGAGAGAATGGCTACGCTCATCCGATCGAGGGGATTCGCCCGGTCGTGGACCTCAACCAGATGAAGGTCATCCGCGTCGAGGAGCATGGCACCTGGCCTCTCCCCACAGAAGCAGCCGATTACGCAGCGACACGGGTCGACTCATACCGAAGCGGTATCAAGCCTTTACTGATTACCCAGCCTGACGGGCCAAGCTTCACCATGGAGGGTAACCGGATACGGTGGCAGAACTGGGGCCTGGTGATCGGCTTCGACGCACGGGAAGGTCTCACCATTCATGATGTTCGCTACTTCGATAAAGGAGTAGACCGCCCTATCCTCTATCGTGCGTCGCTCACCGAGATGGTGGTGCCTTATGGCGACCCACGTCCAACCCAGGTACGTAAAAATGCCTTTGACGTCGGCGAGTATGGAATCGGAATGTGTGCCAATAGTCTGCAACTGGGATGCGATTGCGTCGGCCATATTCAATATCTGGACGCACACCTCTGCACCAGCCGCGGGGAGCCACTCACCATCGTGAACGCCATCTGCATCCACGAAGAGGACTATGGCATCCTCTGGAAGCATACTGACCGGCGCCTGCCCAACGCGCCCGAGGTGCGACGATCCCGCAGGCTGGTCATCTCCTCTGTCTCCACCGTCGAGAACTACGAGTACGGCTTTTTCTGGTACTTCTACCAGGATGGAAACATACAGTTTGAGATCAAGCTCACGGGCATCCTGTCCGTCGGCGCAACACAGAGTGGAGAGAGTCCTGCGCACGGAACGATGCTGAATGACCTCTTGTTTGCTCCGAACCATCAGCACTTCTTCAATGTGCGCCTGGACATGAATATCGATGGTCCAAAAAACACGGTACAGCGGATCGACGTGGTGGCTGATCCGGTGGACGACAAGAACTTGTTTGCCAATGCATTTCGCGCTATCGCAACGGAGCTAACCAGCGAAAAGGCAGCTATGTCCGAGTTGGATCTGACGACCGGTCGCACCTGGAAGATTATCAACCCGTCGGTCAAGAATGCTGTAGGCCAACCGGTCGGCTACCGCTTCTTTGCTGGCGACAATGCTGTGCCGTACGGGGCACCGACCGCCTGGTGGCGCAAGCGCGCCGGCTTTGTCGAACATCACGTGTGGGTTACTCCTTACGCCGAGGACGAGCGATACGCGGCAGGAGAGTACCCAAACCAGAGTGGCTGCACGGATGGCCTGCTCAAGTGGACTGACCAGGATCGACCGATTGCTGATACGGATCTTGTCTTCTGGTATACCTTCGGGCACACGCATCTTCCACGATTGGAGGACTTCCCAGTGATGCCGACGGCATATATTGGATTCCTCCTCAAACCCGCAGGCTTCTTCGATCAGAACCCAGCCAACAACCTTCCTCCTTCGCAGGGACGGCACGAATGCAAGTGTTAGGAAGCCGACACCGTTTAGCAAGTCAGCTCGAGACGCCCGACGCTTCTCTAGCTGAGGCCACGTTCCACCATCACAACCAGCCGCTCACCCAGCGCCAGCACCATCTCTCGCGGCATGTTATGCAGCGGTCCTTCTAATGCCAGGAGTGCTAAGCCGTGCACTGTCGACCATGCAAGGTACTCCGCGTCCTGGCGGTCCTTCTTGCCGAGCAGGCCCGTCTCCAGCATGCGATCGAGAGCCAGCGAAAGCAGCTGAAACGGGTTTAGTCCCATAGACGCTGTATTCGCCGGGTTGGGGGAATCAATCGCTGGCGGAACCGAGAACGCTGTACGAAACATGCCCGGCTCTCTCACTGCGAATCCCAGATAGCCCATGCCCACCGCGCGCAGACTCTTTCGCGCAAATGCTTGCGGATCGCGTCCTGCTCTGGGCTTCTTCATCTCATCTTCGATTGCCGCAGCGAGTTGAGACAGGCATGCCGACCGTACCGCATCCAGCAACTCAGCCTGGCCAGAAAAATGCCTGTAAGCCGCGTTCGGAGAGACTCCCGCCTGGCGGGTCGCCTCTCGCAGAACGACTGCATCGGGCCCTCCAGCACGAGCCATCTCGAGCCCCGCCGTTACGAGCGCGTTGCGCAGATCACCGTGACGAAAGGTCTTGCGTTTCTTGATGAAGGCGTTCTTTCTCATTGTCTATTCAAGAAGAGTGTACCGCGAAGATAAAGATTGTAGACAGCATCCACTTTCCAGTGATAGCGTATGTGGACGATGTTTACTTCATGGTGAGACACCACAAGCGGAAGGTGCGGAATGGCAGACGGATTCATCTGGTACGAACTCGTAACCAATGACATGGACAAGGCAGTCAACTTTTACAAAAAAGTAGTCGGCTGGGACATTAAAGACTCCGGCATGCCGGGCGTGAAGTACATGCTCTTCGGTAAGGACGGCAAAGATGTCGGTGGCATGATGACCTGGGCTGGCGCTGGCGCGCCTGAGCTTCCCACTCAGTGGGTGGGTCACATCCACACTGCGAAACTTGACGAAGAGCTGAAGGCAGTAACCGCCGACGGCGGGACGATTGTAAAGGCCGCTCAGGATATTCCCGGTGTCGGACGTTTCGCGATTGTGCTGGATCCACAAAAGGTGAAATACCTGCTCTTTGAACCCAGTAAGCAAGATGCTCGGCCTCGCCTGGATCAGATGGCGGTAGGTAACGTGGGATGGCACGAATTACTTACCGATGATCAAGCGACCGCTTTTGACTTCTACTCCAAACATTACGGCTGGCAGAAGGACCTTGTGCATGACATGGGCGGCATGGTCTACCAGACCTTCCGCACCGACAAACCTCTTTACACCGGCGGAATGATGAATCGCAAGGGCCCAGGCATGCCTGAGGATATCCCGCCGCATTGGCAGTTCTACTTCACGGTCGAAGATATTGAGGCTGCTCAGAGACGCGTGATCGACGCTGGCGGTAAAGTGCTTCTACCTCCCATGGACGTGCCCGGAGGCTCTCGCATCCTGCAAGCCACCGACGATCAGGATGGTCACTTTGCCTTGGTGCAGGGACTTAAATTGTAACTGCGATGTACTTCATACTGGCGACCGTTCTTCATCGCAGAAGCCGGTCGCCGGCCTTAGGATGCTGCGCGCGCTGGCTAGCAGCTCGAAAGCGGAATCGGTGACTCTGCTCGATCAACGGCGGTGGCGCTTCGAGTGAACCCTCGGAAATTACGTCCAAAAGGAGACCTGAATGGCCGACAACACGATCCTCATTCCCGCAGCAGAGCTGGCCGGAAAAAACAAAGCGCACCTTCCCAACGAGAGCCCCGAATACCGCCAGGCTCGCAATGCTCTCCTTTCTGAAGAGATCGAGCTCCGCCGCCACATCGAGCGTGTCGCAGCACTCCGCCGCGCCCTTCCCCCCGGTGGTGAAATTCCCGAAGACTATGTTTTTGAAAACGCTAACAGCACAGTTCGCCTCTCGCAGCTATTCGGCGGCAAAGATACGCTCGTTATCTACAGCATGATGTTCGGACCCCAACGCGAGAGGGCATGCCCCATGTGCACCGCCATGCTCACGTCATGGGAAGGGACTGCCAGCAACCTGCGCGAACGTGTCGCTCTTGCCGTTACCGCGCGCTCACCAATCGAACGCCTCCTGGACTTCAAAAAAGAACGTGGCTGGCAAAACCTTCAGATGTACTCCGACACCATCGGCGATTACACCCGTTCCTATGTTAGTGCCGATGATGGTGACGTCCCTGGCCTCTCGGTCTTCACTCGTGGAGATGGCATGGTCCGCCATTTTTGGAGCGGAGAGATGAGTGGTGACATGGCCGACCCCGGCCAGGATCCGCGCGGCGCGCCCGATCTTGACCCCTTGTGGACGGTCCTTGACCTCACCCCCTCGGGACGAGGCGCCGTCTGGTACCCAAAGCTTGAATACGCCAGCCTGACAACGATCAAGTAGGCTTTGGTCTTCACTCGGCCTGGTTATCAAGCCGCTTGTTTTCGGCGACGAAATCCTGATTGCCGCTGCAGTAAAGATGAAGGCGTAAGGCCCGCTTATGAAAGCTGGATAACCGACTCTTTCCGGCGGAGCGTCTCGGGCAGACTCAACCAGATTGCAGCTGCGGCGCAGAACGCCAGGCTCGAAGAAAGCATACTGAGCCGCAAACCAAAGGTTCCTGCCATTGCGCCGGTGATCAACGGCGCAAAGAAGCTGATCAATCGTCCCCAATTGAAGATGGAGGCTGCGGTAGAGCGCAGATGTTCAGGATAAAGCTCGGCCAGCCAGGGTCCCCAGACGACACTCGCTGAGAGGCAAAAGCCGTAGAGGGAGCCGACTGCAATGAGTACGCGAGGCTCGGCAGGCACGCCGAGGAAGACCACGATGGCTGCCGCTGCCACGAAGAAACCGACAGCACTCGCCCGTCGGCCGAAGCGGTCTCCGATCCAACCCCAGAAGAAGCATCCCAGCAAGTTTCCGGCAAACTGCCCGGAGACGAGCTGGCCGATTGCCGGGGTTTGAAGGTGGCGGTCGTCTCTCAGATAGATGGTGAGCCATCCGCTGAATGCCTGGTAGGCGAAAAAGTTGAGCCCCGTGAGCGATGCGAGCAGGAGCGTCTGCCGCCGCAGGGAAGGAGCGAATAACTCGCTGATTGGTAGACGCTGCTTGCCTGGTGCAGCAGTTTGCCGGATTCCTCGCGGTACGACCGCATAGGCGAAAAACGCGAGCAGAATGGGCGGAACGCCGCCAAGCCAAAGCAGCAGTCGCCAGTCATGCCCGGCGAGGTGCCCGAAGGCATACCCCTGCGTGATGATCGATGCGCTGAATACCGCGCTCACCATGCTTGCAAGCCGGCCGCGCACTCCGGCTGCGAAGAGACCTACGTAGATCCCCACTACGACCGGAAAGCTGCCGCCGAGGAACACCCCAAGACAGAACCGCTGCAGCAAAAGTTCCAGGTAGCTGGAGACGAAGACGCCGGCAAGCAGCATGCTGCCATAGCCGAGCATGACAGTTACCAGCAAGTTCCTCCGTCCGAGCCGGTCTGCAAGCTGGCCGATGAGCATTGCGCCGGCGAGCGCGCCCGCTCCTTGTGCCGAGTAAGCTGACCCCGCCTGGGTAAGGGTCAGCCCGAGGCTTTCGCGCAGATACGGCCGGAGAATGTCAACTGTGTTCCAGGCCCAACTGTAGAAGAACTCCGCTGCTAACAGGAACACGAACGCACCCACCCGGCGCCCCACGCTGAGCTGCATGCTCAAGGGAACGTTCACGTCCGCAGCGGCGCCGGGCGGCAAAGCTAGGCCACCTGCTGCATCGCGGCGAGCTTCACCTGAACCAGCATGGAGAGCTCATCGTAGAGCACCCACTCCTCGACAATCTTCCCGTCGCGCAGATGCAGATGCGTGATCCCCATGACGGCCAGTTTGTGCCCGGTCGGCGCACCGAGTGCACCGGAGCTGTAGCCGAGATGATGCCCCTCTAAAATCCAGCGAACTGCGATCTTCTCGCCGCCTTCTTCACTCTCGTTCGAACAGATGTGCTGCGGAACGAAAGCACAATCGGGCATAAGGGCGACCAAGCGCATCGTCTGCTGCAGCACGGCGGCGATGCCGTTGAGGTCGCGCATCAGCGGCCCGTGCCACTGGCAGTTGGAAGCATAGATCTCATGAATTTTGCCGAACATTCGCTTGTTATAAATGTGGTGCAGCCAACGAAGTACCCGGGCTTCGCTCTCGCTGTGGGCGAGGGTGAGGTCCGGTTCCGTCTCCGGCGGGTACTGCCCGAGAAGACGACGGTTTTCCGCGGTTTCGACAACAGCTTCGCCGCGTTCGAACTTCTGGCGGGCCAGCGTCGCGGCATACTCCTGCGGGTCAATGCGAAGCTGCTGGAGAAACGCCATGTTGTCGCGGACGACCCACTCGCGGTAGATCCTGTTATTGAGGATCATGCAATCCACCAGGGTCCGCGTGACATAGCTGCGTCCCGTCGGTCTGCCCAGCGACCCGTACTCCGTATGGCGTCCGGTTCCATGCGTCATATGCGAGGTGTAGAAGCCATCCACATCATTGCCGCGCCAGATGACACCGATAGCCATACCGCGACGGTCGGGAAATTCGACAATCCGCTGGATGGTCTCACGGACGACGGACTCGCGATCGTACATGGTGCCGAGCACGCCATACAGCACGCAGTTGTGAGTGTAATGGGTGTAGATCAGGCCCACATCCCGCTCGTCCCAGATCTTATGCGTGCAACGCACGATGTAGTCGACTATGTCTGTGTAGCACTCGTCGAACCCGCGCATGCTTTGCACGCGGAGTCGATTGGCGGGGGCGAGTTCGGTGAAGTCGCGGCGTTCCACCTGTAGCACAGCGGCGTCGCTTGCCTCTGTCTTAGGCTGCGCCTCCTGCGAGGATTCCGACCGGTTTACCTTCAGCAACCTGCTATGCTCTTCGCTCACACTCTCTCCTCCTGGCCGTTATTCCCCACCGGACTGAACCGGCGCGTGCCTGCGATCGAAGCGGATCGCCGCCGCGCGCCGATGCCCTTCGAGCCCTTCCATTGCACTCTGGCGAATGGCAGCGGGTGCTATGAGATCGATCGCGCTGTCCTCGAGCCATTGGTGCGTGGCAATTTTTACATAGGAACCGACCCAAAGGCCGCCCGTGTACCGTCCGGCACCGAGCGTCGGCAGCGTGTGGTTGGTGCCGACACATTTGTCGGAGTAGACGACGCTCGCGTTTCGACCGATGAAGAGCGAGCCGTAGTTTCGAAGCTTCGCCGCAGACGCGTGCGGGTCGGCGGTGTGTACTTCCAGGTGCTCCGCCGCTACGTAGTCCGAGTAGCGGAACATTGCCGCTTCATCGGAACAGAGTACGATCTCGCCGTAGTTGGCCCAGCTTTCACCGGCGGTCGCGGCGGTTGAAAGTGAGCCCAGCTGCCGAGTGACTTCACGCAACGTCTCTTCCGCCAGTCGCCTGTCTGTCGTAATCAGGCCTACACGCGTGCGAACGTCGTGCTCCGCCTGTGCGAGGAGATCGGTCGCGATCAGTTCGGCGTCGCCGGTCGCGTCGGCCACGACGAAGATCTCGGATGGGCCAGCTAACTGATCGATGCCCACCGCGCCGAAGACCTGCCGTTTCGCTTCGTTGACGAATGCGTTTCCGGGGCCGACGATCTTGTGGACCTGCGGCACGCTCTCCGTCCCGAATGCCATGGCGGCGATAGCCTGTGCGCCCCCGATGCGAAAGATGCGGTCTGCGCCGGACAGATGGCAGCCGGCGATCATGGCGGGATGCGCATTGGGGGGAAGGCACGCGATCACCTGGTCGCAACCCGCTACCTTGCCCGGAACAATGGTCATGATGGGTGCGGAGAGTAGCGGGTAGCGGCCCCCTGGCACATATGCGCCGACCCGCTCGATCGGTATCACCCGATGCCCGAGATGCAGCCCTGGCAAGGATTCAAACTCGAGCGGAAGGATGGTCGCGTATTGTGCCTCCGCAAAACGACGTACGTTATCGATCGCGAACTCGGTGTCAGCGCGGGTTTGCAGATCCATCTGCGCAACGGCGGCTTTACGATCGACCTGCGAAACCTCAAACTGATCGAGGCTGATCTTGTCATAGCGTTGTGAAAACTCGCGGACGGCTTCATCTCCCCGTTGCCGGACCGACTTGAGAATCGTAGTTACAAGATCCGCTATGTCGCCGGTGTCACTCGACACGCTTCGCTTCGGCGCTTTGACATATGCAACACTTCCGGTGAAACCCTCAGGAGCAGTCCCGTTCTGATTGTGCATCTATACCAAACTCCTCCATTGGTTACTCAAGCGTTTCGTTGTCTCACGATGGGCGAGATTGAAGGAGATCGATTGCCACCATTGAGCTCGCTCCATTATCCACCGCATTCGCTCGAGCTTCTACCCTCGCATTCCCAGAGTGTGACCCGATGCAATGGAGACGGTGTCCGAAACGATCATGAGATGACGGCCCATCGCGAAAGATCGTTTCGTCGCGATGATGCTGTTTCTGGCGATGAGCGCGCGAGCCGCCTGGAACCGGATAACCATGGTCGCAGGTCCGCGGACGGTGACGCATGGATTCGCGCTAAAGCCCGCTGGTCGAGGCATCGAGCGGGGTAGCTCCTTCCGGGAGCGCAAAGCCATTCGCCTGAAGCAGCCCAGCAACCTGCTTCCCGCGCAACCACGTCAGGAACCGTCCCGCCTCGTCCACCTTCGTCGAGCCGCTCAGAGTCGCAGCGTAGAAGACAAGCGGCTCCGGGTAGAACGTCTTCTCTCCAACTGATAACGAGAGATGAGGATGCTCTTGGCGAACATGGAGACTACTGAGATTGACATCATCTGGAAGGGTAATAAACGGCAGCTTTCCGAGGCCAGTCGCAATGCGGTAGCTACCTACCGCGTCCACGGTTCCGTCCTCCAGCCCCGTTCGCGCATTCTTACCAAGTTCCAGCTGTGCAGGATTGAGCAACGGTCCCAGGACCTTCTGTACCAGGTCCGGCTGCCCGTACTTCGCCGCAGCCAGCATCATCGTAAAAATGACACTTCGGCCACTCGGATCATCAAGCGGGTTCGATCGCGCAAACCGCAGGCCCGGCTCCTGCAGCACCTTCCACCAGTTTTCCTTACCGTCTGCAGCAGCCGCAAACTGCGACTGAAAGCGGCTCTTCGCGCTGTAAAGAATTACCATCTCTGTCCTGGCGATCGGGTAAGCGACCTGCGCCTTCCCGGCGCGCAGTACCGTCAGCATCGGGCCCGGGGTGATCGGGATGAAAAGATCAGCCTGCAGACTGCCGTCGGTAATCGACCGTGCGACCGCATCCGCGCCCTGTGAGTGGCTGCGAATCTCCAGATGGAGCTCGGTGGCCGCGGACGTCTTCAGCGGACCATCGAGCATCGCGCGAAACGATCCTGCCGATGCAACCTCAATCCCACGCAGGTTCTGCGCCTGTAGCACCCTGGCGCGATCCAACGCCAATGCACCCGTCAGCAGCGCGCCCTGCTGCAACGCTCGACGTCGGGTGAAGTGCTTAATCCCGTCCTGTGCCATCCCGTTTCCCCGCTTAATTTTTTCGCGCTCATTTTATACGATGCATGAATCTATACGGATCGATTCGTGCATCGTAGAGCCACCATCCCTCGCCCGCCAAGGGTCTCCTGTGTCTCTCCAGTTCAATCGGGATGACGCGCTCAATCGATGACGCTCGCTGTCCAAACTGTCCTGTCGTCATGGAGTTGATCTTGAGTCGTCCTCTGAAGTCTGTCAGCAGATGCCTACTTTGCATGCTTATGTGTTCCGGACTTGCACTTGCCCAAAGCGCCCTCATCAGTGGCAACGTTCACGATCCAACCCAGCTTGTGGTGCCCGGAGCAGAGATCAGCCTTGACGGCGACGACATCCATCTCACGACCACCACCGATAGCGCCGGCCACTATGGCTTCCCCTCCCCCGGCTCCGGCAATTACACCATCACGGCGCAGAAAGCGGGCTTTAACGCGGTCAACGTCTCGCTCGTCATTACGGCAGGTACAAGCCTTATTGAGACTCTGAACTTCACGACGCTGAACACCTCTGCCAGCGTCACGGTTACTGCGCCGACTGCTGGCACCTCTGCAGCCGGCTACTACGTCGGGAACGTCGACCGCGGCGTGCTCGGCGACGCGCCTATTGTTGATCAGCCCTACGCCATCACCGTACTGCCGGCCAACCAGATCGCCAATACCCAGGTGAAGAACCTACGGGATGCCCTGAAGTACCTGCCGCTTGTCCAGTTCACCGAGCAGCAGGGACCGGAGATCATCCGCCCCGCTACCCGCGGCATGCAGGGCTCCATCGCCCAGAACACCCGCATGGACGGCATGGCGATGGCCATCACCGGCGGCAATCCCATGGAGCAGTATCAGGAGCTGCAGGTTGAAAATGGCCTTGGCGCGCCCATCTACGGACCGGCAAACCCCTCCGGCATGTTCGATTTCGTTCTCAAGCGCCCCACCGACGCGCGCACCACCAATGTCTACCTCGAGCAAGATAGCTCTTCTGTCGGCACCGCGTGGCTCGACTCTTCCGAGCGGCTCGGACCACACAAGATCCTCGGCTATCGGACCAACCTGCTCTACGGCGACGGTACCCAGTTCGTCGAAGCAAGCCGTCTGCGCCGCCGCCTTGCCATGTTCGCCTTCGACCTCCGCCTTACCCCCAGGACCACACTCGACGCCCACTACAGCGTCTACGACATCGTGCAGCGCGGGTATCCCGGTTGGTTTACTTACGGCGAGAGCAATCCCGCCACCGGCACCGCGCAGAATCCCTCCCCGGACTTCATCCTGCCCACCGCACCTGACCCCACTGTGCGCGGGTTCGGGCAGGCCTATGCCGGCGTCAACCTCACTACGCAAAGCGCCAGCGTTCGTCTCCTCCATGACTTCTCGTCCAACTGGCATGCCATGGCCGGCGGCCTCGCCCAGCGCCTCGACCGATTTATCGACACCCCGGTCAACACGATCACCAGCAACAGCGGCAACTACCGATCTTCGCTCGCCACCGGCTTTGCTCCGCGCTTCGGCGTCGAGAGCGACCTTGGCTACCTCACCGGCGTCCTCGATAAGTGGGGCATTCGACAGGACATCGTCCTCGGAAGCGAGGGCTATCGCTTCAACCAGTACGGCTACACAGCACCCTCGGCCGCCAATGTACTGCTTGGTTCAGCCAATGTGAGCGCCCCGCTCATCTTCCCTGCGCCCAAAGTCGGCCTTCCTACAAACGTCAACATCTACCAGTCGGCCGTCGTGCATCAGCAGGGTTTCAACGCGGGCGACCTGATCTACTTCCCCAAGCACTTCGCCGCCCGTGTCTCCGCCAGCCAGGACTGGATTGGCGTCGACAACTACACCCTCAACACCACCACCCTCGCCCAAAAGCGCGCCGGCGGATCCAACAAGAATGGCATCAGCCCGTCAGCCAGCGTCCTCTACAAACCACAAAGTTGGATGACCGCGTATGGTGCCTTCGCCAGCAGCCTGCAGCAGGGGGATATTGCACCCGGCGCTGCCAACGTCATTAACGCTAACCAGGCCCTTGCCCCCTACCGCAGCAAGGAGTGGGAGCTCGGTTTCAAGACCGATGCCCATCCATTCGCCATCACCACCGATCTTTATCGCATCCAGCGTCCCTTCGCCAATACCGTCGCCTACAACGGCAGCCGTACCGAGAATATCTTCCGCATCGTCGGCAACCAGGTAAACTACGGTGCCGAGATCCAGGGCCAGGGCACCCTCTTCCGCCGGCTCCTGCTTGATGGTGGCTTTACGGCCATCAACGCCCGGCTGAACGACACCCAGATTGCGGCCACCAACGGCAAGCGATTCGTCGGGATCCCCGGCTACCGCACCGGGATCTATACCGAGTATCGCGTCCCTGAGATTCTGCGCCTCAACGTTACTGGCGCGTGGGAATTTATTGGCCAGCGGCCGCAGGATGACGAGAACCTGCACACCACCTCGGGCAGCAGCGAGTTTGACCTCGGCTTCCGCTACTCCCGCGTCCTCTTTGACAAGCTGGCCACCCTTCGCTTCAACTGCCAGAACATCACCGACACGCACTACTACTCCACCATCGCGGCCGGGGATATTACCGGGACCAACGCGAGCAGCAACACCGCCCACCTCGGCCTGCCGCGCGCCATTTCGACTTCCTTGCAGTTTTCTTTCTAACTGCGACCAACTGGCCTGCGAGAATGCTTCCGGTTCGTCGCTGAGCGCGGCGCTCAGGACGTGTGCCAGATGGCGCTCACTCACGGATTGCCTGCTCCAGCCGATGAAGCGATCGAGTGCCGGTGCGCCGAGGCGCAGGCCTGCGTACGTGGAGAGGATAGGACGATGATCGAGCTAACCTGTGTTTCCTGTGGTCTGACGGAGTCGATTCAAAACTTGATTGAGGCGAAACGGTCGCGGACCTGCAAGGGGTGTGGCCAGCCGATGATCGAGTTCCGCCAGCCGGGGAGTGCGCTGCCGGCTGAGCCGCACGTTCGCTAGCCGGAACGCAGTCCTCTGGGAGTTAGTGCTGCAGCGGCTGGACAGCTTTGGGTCAGGAGGCATTTGCGGAGCGGTGGGCATCCTACGGCTCTATGAAAATGCCTGTATTTGCACTGCTTTCCGCGACGCTTGCGGTCGCTCCTTTTACTTCATTCGCGCAGCGGGCGGCGACGGACCAGCCGGTGGGTCAGCTGGAGACGGTGGCCACGTTCGATGGGCCGATGCCGACGGGGGTTACGGTTTCGCATGGGAACCGCATCTTTGTGAACTTCCCGCGGTGGGGCGATGATGTGCCGTTTACGGTGGCGGAGCTCGTTGCCGGGAAGGCGGTCGCGTATCCGAATGAGCAGATCAACGACTGGCCGGGGCGCAAGATGGCGAACCCGAACGCCTTCACCGATGTCGAAGCGGACCAGACGCATTTTGTGAATGTGCAGTCGGTAGTGGTCGACCCGCAGGATCGGCTGTGGGTGCTCGATACGGGCGCGCCGATGCTGAAGAACATCGTGCCGGGCGGGCCGAAGCTGGTGTGTATCGACCTGAAGACGAACCGGGTGATCCGGACGATCCTGGTGCCGCCAGAGACGGCGGGCATGAACAGCTATATGAATGACGTGCGGTTCGATCTGCGGGTGGGGGATAGCGGGCCGCAGGATCCGGGAACGATGATCGGGAGCCGGCCTGCGCCGAATCCGAACGCGCCGGCAAAAGACCCAACGCATCCGGCGGCGGAGCGAAGTCCGGGGCAGGGTGGCGGGGATGCCGGTGCGCAGATTCATGGGACGGCTTACATTACGGACTCGTCGAGTGAGGGGCCGAACGCGATTATCGTGATCGACCTGGCTACGGGGAAGAGCCGGCGGCGGCTGAACCAACACAGCAGCGTGCTGGGCGAGGACGGCTTCCTGATGTTTGCGGAGGGCCGGCCGGTGTACCAGACGGAGCCGGGCAAGCCGCCAAAACCGGTACTGTTTGCGGCCGACGGAATTGCGATTTCCGCCGACGGGAGCGAGCTGTACTACTGCCCGATCAGCTCGACGAAGCTGTACAGCGTGAGCACGGCGGCGCTGCGCGACAAGAGCAAGTCGGATGCGCAGGTGGCGGCCACGGTGCGGCTGGTGACGGGGAAGATGCCGTCGGACGGGCTGGAGTCAGACGCAGCGGGGAACGTGTATATGACCGACCCGGTGACGGATTCGATCCATCGCTGGGATCCGCAGACGGGACTGACGGAGACGCTGGTGCATGATCCGCGGCTGCTGTGGCCGGATACGATGAGTCTTTCGGATGATGGCTATCTGTATGTGACTTCGAACCAGCTGCATCGGCAGCCTACGATGCATAACGGGCAGGATCTGCGGGTGAAGCCGTATCAGTTGTTCCGGGTGAAGGTGGAGGGGCGGGCGGTGCGGTTGAAGTGATGGTCTGTGGTTGGGAGGGCGGTCGAGATCCCACCTCTTTGAGGGTCCCTCCACTGCGGCGCCAAGGGCGTGCGCCTTCGGTCGGGATGATGGAGATTTGAACGGGATAAGAGGCAGGCCCTCTGCTCGTGAAGGCTGACAAAGTGAGCTAGTTCATGGTCTGGATCGGGATGCCTTCGGGGATCTTCATGTCGAACTGGTCGTCTTCGACTTTTTGGTTGAACATGACGCTGGTGAAGGTGAGGTTAATGCCGTAGTGGTCGAGGGGGCGCTCGATCTGGACGCGGGTGGGGTACTGGATATCGCCGTAGGTGTGATAGTCGCTGTAGAGGGCGCGGGTGACGATCTGGCCGGAGTCGTCGTAGATCTCCTGCTTGTAGGGCAGCAGGTTGGCGCGGTCGATATGGATGACGCGAAGGGTGTGGACCTCTTTGCCCTTGGGGGTAGCGAGGATGGAGAGCTCGTATTCGGGCTCCTCGATGAGGTCACCTTTTTTGTGGGCGGTGTTGTCGACGACGTGGGTGTCGAGGGTCATCGAGACGAGCTGGTCGTCCTCGAGCCCGCGGACGAGGAGCGAGTCGAAGAAGACGTTGGGGCGGAGGTTCTCGAGGCCGTTCTTTGAGGGCGTGGTGACCTGGTTGGTGCCGACGACAGCTTTGTGCCGGGAGGGTATGTAGAGCTTGAAGCTCTTGCCGTCGCTGGCCATCTCGAGGGCGAGCGAGCTGACGACGGGGACCTTGAGGTAAATGAGCAGGTCTTCCGGCTTGCGGATGAAGAGATAGCCGGCGAGCGAGAGAGATTCGTGGACCTCGCCCTGAAGGGCGCCCCCGGAGATGCCGGAGATCTCGATCGAGGCGTTCATGGTCTTGATCGAGTCGTAGCGGGCGTCGATCTGCTTTATGAGCTGGTCGAGGCTGGAGCCCATGACGACGGTGGCGACACGGGTTTTGGGGACGATGCGGGTGTGGCCCAGACATCCGCCAAGCAGGGGAACAAGGGCCAGGAGCAGCGTAGAAAACGCCGGTTTTAGATTCTTCTGCACAATCCGCAAGTATATCTACCTTCACACGCGGTCGGAACGAACCGATCAGCGCGGACCAGCATGGGCAGCTTGGTGTACATCATTGGATGTGCTGGTGTGCGGGTACGCTTCCGGAGTTTTCGGGGGAGAGCGCTTTAGTTGGGGGCGTGGACGGCGCGCTCGGCCTCGCGGTAGGCGGCGACCTGCTGCTGATGCTCCTTGAGATCGACCGAGAAGCGGGTGTGGCCGGCGGCATCGCTGACGAAGTAGAGGAAGTCGGTCTGGGCGGGGTGGAGGGCAGCCTGGAAGGCGGCCACGCCGGGGTTGCAGATGGGGCCGGGGGGCAGGCCGGTGTGCTTGTAGGTGTTGTAGGGCGACGCGGAGCGTAGGTCGGAGAGATAGATGGTGCCGCGGTAGCGATCTTCAAGCAGGGCCGCGTAGACAACGGCGGGGTCGGTCTCGAGCGGCATGTTGCGGGCGAGGCGGTTGACGAAGACGCCGGCGACGAGGGGCCGCTCAGCATCCTGGCTGACTTCTTTCTCGATGAGCGAGGCCATGGTGACGGTGCGGGCGACGTCGGTGTGGAGGTTGAGCTGGATGGTGGCCTGGCGGAAGCGGCGGACCATGGCAGAGAGCATCGTGAGCGGCGCGGTGTGGCGGGGGAAGCGGTAAGTGGCGGGGAAGAGGAAGCCTTCAAGCGAGGTGGCGGCGGGGGACCAGTCGGCGATGAGCTCGGTGTGCTGGCGGGCGGCGGCGAGGAAGTCGGCGCGGGAGGCGAAGCCGGCGGCTTCGACGGCCTGAGCGATGTCGAAGAGGTTGTAGCCCTCGGGTATGAGGAGGGCGCGGGTGTAGATGTCGCCGCGGGCGATGCGGGCGTAGACGGCGATGGCAGAGACGGGATGGTCGAAGCGGTACTCGCCGGCGCGGAGGGGCCTGGGGTGGAGAAGGCGGAGGAGCTGGAAGGCGTAGCGGCTGCGCACGATGCCGGCGTACTCGAGCTGGGTGGCGATCTGGGCGGTGGTGGTGTGAGCGGGGATGTCGACGAAGGTCTCGATATGGGGGCCGTAAGGGGTGACGAGGAGGAAGGCCGCGGCGGCGGTGAGGAGGAGCGCGATGAGGAGGAGGGTGGCCAAGGATCTCATCGGCGTGCTCGGTGCGGGCATGGGTTTAGTGTACGGCGGGTGCGATGGAGGAGAGGGGCTCTCTGCCGGCGGGAGTTGTCACTGAGCGGCTCTTTCGAGAGAATGGGTGAATTCTTCACGGGTTGGAGGGTGGCAGCTATGGTGATCGACCGCAGAACGGCAATACTCGGTGCGGCTAGTTTCGCGGCCATCAGGACGACTGAGGGTGTTGCTTCCGGTAACGCGGAGGCGCAGACGGACTCGCCAGTGGAGCGTGTCCTGGGCATCGGCGGGTTCTTTTTCCGGAGCAAAGACCCGAAGCAACTGGCGGAGTGGTATCAAGTCCATCTCGGAATTGACCCGGTGCCTACGGACTATAGCCACAAAGCGTGGCAGCAGGCTGCGGGGCCAACTGCATTCAGTCCCTTTCCGATGGGTACAACGTATCTTGGGCCGCCGCAGCAGGCGTTTATGGTGAACTTTCGCGTGCGCAGTCTGGACGCAATGGTGGCGCAGCTGCGGAAGGCCAGCATTGAGGTGAAGGTTGACCCGGAGAAGTATCCTAATGGTCGTTTCGCCAGGCTGCACGATCCGGAAGGGAATCCGATCGAGTTGTGGGAGCCGGCGGGGTCTTCGTAATTGTTTTATTGGTGACGGCTTGTCGCGGGTGCGGGCTGAAGGCGCAAATGCGGGGCTCTCCACAGCGGCGGCGAGGGCACCGCCTTCGGTTGGGATAACGAGCTTTCGTTACACTCGCGGTTATGGATGAGGCGGCGGCGGAGGGGGCACGGGTGGCGCGCGTGCTGGGCCTTGATGTTGGCGACCGGCGGATCGGGCTGGCGCTGTCGGACCCGCTGGGGTACACGGCGCAGCCGTTGTTTACGCTTCACCGGAAGAGCCGGCGGGAGGATATGAAGTTCATGGCGCGGGTTCTGCGGCGGCACCATGTGATCGAGGTGGTGGTGGGGAACCCGCTGTACATGTCGGGCGATCAGAGTCCGCAGGCGGCGAAGGCGCAGGCGTTTGCGGAGGATCTGCGGACGGAGTTCGGAGTGACGGTGCACCTGTGGGATGAACGGCTGACAACGACGGAGGCACATCGACACCTGGATGCTTCGGGCCACGCGGCGGCGCGGCGCGAGGGCGGGCGGAAGGAGATCATCGACCAGGTGGCGGCGGTGCTGATCCTGCAGAGTTTTCTCGCGGCGCGGGCGCAGCGGGTGGAACGGGGCGAGATCTGAGATGAGCTGGGCAGGGCTGTGAAACGCCAGCGGGGCTGGGCACACCATTGGGCATCATGCCGCGTGTCCACCTTCTGCACCATATTGCGACGATCCTGACGGAGCATACCGACGATTGCTGGGCGGCCTCGCTGGCGATGGTGATGCGGCGGCATTCGATCGGCGGAACGGACCATGTGAAGGCACTGGCTGCAGCGGCGCATGTGCCGCTCGACCAGGGGACGATGCCGGATTCCTCGGTACGGCAGCTGGCGGCGGCGGTGCGTCTGGGGTTCCATGAATTCCCGGGAAGCACGGTGGTGACGCTGGCGATACTGGAGCGTTTTGTGCTGCGCGGGCCGGTGGCGGCATTTGGCTACTTCAATTTTCCCGGTGTGCTGGACTCGAAGAAGCATGTGGTCGCGATCTATGGGCTGACCGGGGACGGGACGGCACGCGGGACCAAGGTCCACCTGATCGATCCTTCTTCGAGGAAGAACCCGCTGGTGACGGACTGGGAGTTCTTCGAGCGATCGATCGCGGATATCACCTTCCTGCTTTCCTACTGAAGTGGCGGAGTTTCAAGCTGCGAACGGCGGGCTTTGATAACTGATAGGGCAAGCGGGCGGGACTTTCGTATAATCGTCTTTTCATCCTCATGCGCCACCGGGGAGCGTGTGCTCCGCGGTGTCCCGCCTGTAGTATCTGGAAGGCCTGAATGCCCGAGAAGGTTAAGAAGAAGCTGGAAGAAGAGATCAAGCTGCTGGAGCACGAGCTCACGACGGAGTTGCCGGCGGAGATCAAGAAGGCGGTTGCACTGGGCGATCTGAGTGAGAACGCCGAGTACCACATGGCGAAGCAGCGTCAGGTGTTCGTGAATGCCCGGCTGGGCCAGCTGAAGAAGCGTATGGGCGAGCTGGCGATGGTGAACCTGACGAACATTCCGCACGACAGGGTGGGCTTTGGCGCGACGATCGTGGTGTTTGATTCGAGCAAGAACGAAGAGATCAAGTACAAGCTGGTGACGTCGGAGGAATCGGACGTGGCACAGGGGCTGATCTCGACGACGTCGCCGATCGGGCGAGCGCTGCTGGGCAAGCGGGTGGGCGAGGTGACGGTGGTGGACACGCCGAATGGCAAGCGCGAGCTCGAGGTGTTGAAGCTGACGACGATCCACGACACCGAGGAATGATGTGGAGGCTGCTGCGGGCGCCTGAGGACACGCGAAGGATGCGTTTGCTTGCCGGGGTGCTTGCCGTCGTCTTTTGTGTTGGACCGGCGTTCGGGCAGCGAGTGCCTGTCGTGCCGCTGCAGGAGCTGAACGCTGCCATGAGCGGTGCGTGGACAGGCGTTCTCGAGTATCGCGATTACAGCGAGCCGGCGACGTCGAGCAAGCGCGTGAAGCTGCCCACGTGGCTGCGCATCGAGGTGGCCGGCGGGTCGTTGCAGTTTCATTACATCTACGACGACGGGCCGGGTAAAACAGTGTCGAGCACAGAGGTAGTGACGGTGGATGGGGCGCGCGCCACGTGGACGACTGTTGCTGAAGCCACGAAAGACAAGCCGGGAGAGAAACCGCGGGTCGAGGTGATCGGTGGCCTGGACAAGCTGCGAGATGGCCGCGGGGTGCTGGCGCTGACCGGACCGGGGCTTGAAAACGGGCAGCCCGTGGAGTTGCGGACGACGGTGCGGGTGGGACGCAACCTGCTGGAGATGCTGCGCGAGTCGCGCGTTCCGGGCGGGGAGTTCAGCTTCCGCGACAGCTATACGCTGGTGCGGGCCGAGCCCCCTGCGGCAAAATGAGCTGTTTGGCTCGGGCAGCCGCATGCCTGCGCTAGACTTGCTTAGTAAAAAGATGACCTGGACGAGCGCATTTGGCAAGGGCAGCGGCTGGCTGCTGCAGAAGATCGTGGACGGGCTAGCGCTGACGCGGATCTCGCCAAACGCGCTGACGTTCGTTGGGCTGCTGATTAATATTGTCGCTGCGATCTTCTTCGGCTTTGCGCGCGGAGACCATGCGGTGCGGTACTTTGTGTACGCCGGGCTGGTGATTATTGGCGCGGGCATCTTCGACATGGTGGATGGGCGGGTGGCGCGCCAGACGAAGCAGGTGTCGGTCTTTGGCGCGTTTTTTGATTCGGTGATGGATCGCTACTCGGATGTGGCGCTGTTCTTCGGGCTGCTGGTGTACTACGCGCGGGGCAATCGGTTTTTTTACGTGGTGTTGGTGGCGTTCTGTATGACGGCGAGCCTGATGGTGAGCTACACGCGGGCACGGGCGGAGGCGCTAATCGGCAGCTGCAAGGTGGGGTTTATGGAGCGGCCCGAGCGGATTGTGCTGGTGATTCTGGGCGCGCTGTGCAACCGGTGGGGGGTGATGGCGCCGGCGCTGTGGGTATTGGCGATGCTGTCGACGATCACGGTCATCCACCGAATCCGGTATACGTATGTTGAGACGGCGCGGCGGAAGCTGCAGCCGGCCGGGCTGCAGAGTCACTTGTAACAGTTGCGCTTTGTTGCAGAAAAATTCATCCACTTTGTTACCAAAGTACCAACAGCCTCAGGCGATTGCTTCGGTATAACGAGACGGGTTGCTCATCGTTAGCACCCTTGGAGCCGATGAACGGTGTGACTCAACATACCTGGAGATCATCGCCCCTTGTCAAACGTCATGGAGGTCCCGATATACGCCGAGGTTTGGACTCCGCTGCCGGCGGTCGGGCGCGCAGCTTCGGTTTCGTCTCCGAACACTATAGGTGCGTCTATCGCTCTTAACGAAAGCCTGAGTGCGCAGATCATTACCGGGCGCAGGGAGATTCTTGCTCTGCACGGGCTGCTGATGCGGCTGAGCGAGCGCTGTGACCAGAAGGGCGCGATGGACCACCTGGAGTATTTCCTAACGTCCGAGGAGTCGCTGAAGAAGCTGCCGCACCTGGTGCTGATCGGCGAGAACCAGCATCTTCCCGGGGCGGAGGCGGAGCAGGCAGTGGGTGCGCTGCTGATCTATGAATATCGCCTGTTGGGCTGGAGGACGGGGATCTACAGTACGGATGACACGACGGGGCGCCGTACGTTGATTGCGCCACCGGCCTCACGCCTGCTGATGGCGCGACTGGCAGCCGAGTTGCTGATGCAGCAGGGCGCCAAGATGACGATGCAGTCGATGCTGGAGGCGCCGGATGTCCAGACCGTGGTGAAGCCGGTAGCGACCCCGAAGGTGCGGAACAACTGGATGTACGGCACGCGCCGGCGGATGATTCCGTCGTATCTTCCGCTCGAGAGCACGATGGACGCGACGCTGGCGACGATCGGGCAGAAGACGCGGAGCAACCTGCGGTACTATCGCCGGCGGGCGGAGGCGCAGCTGGGCAGCTACTTCGTGGAGCGGGTGGTGATGAGCCGGTTCGAGTTCAAGGCGTTCAATCGCCGCTGCTCCTATGCGGTAACAGATGAGCTGGCGGGCTGGCGGTACGATGTACTGGATAAGGTTCCCGGGATGTTCCTGTGCGGGATCAAGGGCGGCGACGGGGAGTGGCTGAGTATGATTGGCGGCAGGCGCTACCACGACATAGTGGAGATTGACTGGCAGATGAACCGCGACGATCTGCCTGCGCATTCGTTGAGCACGGTGATGCGGTCGTACTTTATCGAGCATGAGGTTTCGCTGGGCACGCAGAAGATGTATATCGAAGGGGGAACACCCCACGCGATGCGGTTTTCATTTGCGACGGACGTGGTGCGGGATATTGTGCTGGTGCGGGGGTTCCTGATGCTGCCGATGCTGCGGCGGCTTGCGCGGCGGGTGCTGCCGAAGACGAACTTTGTGACGGCGATTCTGACGGAAGACCAGATGAAGTGGATGCCGTGGTCGTGCGTCTGACGAGGCAAACGCTTTGGTTGCCCGGACGGCTGCGGGCCGTGCTGGTCGGCCTGGCGGTGTGTGGGGGAGCGGCTGGGTGCAGGACGGGGCAGGATGAGGTGGTTGTACCCGTGACGCCGGTCCATGCCATGCGCCAGGAGCCTGCGCTGACCGCGGAGGACGAGGCGGGGGCGAAGAACGTTACGGCGGATGAGCTGTACACGGTGTATAGCCAGGACCTGATTATCGGGGCGAATCCGCACCAGCGATTCCTGAACCAGGTGCTGCGGGTACGCGGGGTCTTCAATGGGGTGAACCGGAGTCTCGCGCCCAAGGTGTACCTGGAGCTGCGGACCCATGACCGCGAAGGTTTTACTTATGCGGCGCTGAGCCCGGAGGCGGCTCCGCTGCTGGCATCGCTCGAGCCGGGAGTGAGTGTGCAGCTGGTGTGCCGGGGCGACGGCGTGATCGCGGGAAGCCCGCTGTTGCGGAACTGTCGTAGCGCGGTGCCGGTGGCCGGTCGCTGAGGCGGGAGAGTGCCTCCGGTAGACTGGCGTCTATGAAGTCTGCTCCTACGCTCCTGATCCATGGCGGTGCCTGGGCCATGCCGGATGACGAGATTGCCACGCATGAGAACGGGATTGCGAACGCGCTGGCGGCCGGGTATGCGCTGCTGGAGCGGGGTGCGGCGGCGGTGGATGCGGTCGAGGCGGCGGTCGCGGTGATGGAGGATGATGAGACCTTCGACGCGGGGCGGGGCTCGTTTCTGACGCAGGACGGCAAGGCGCAGCTAGATGCGCTGCTGATGGATGGGGCCACGCTGAGAACGGGCGGTGTGGCGTGTGTGGAGCGGCTGCGAAACCCGATCCACGCGGCGCGGCTGGTGCTCGATGAATCGCCGCATGTGTACTTCGTGGGTGCGGGCGCGGAGCGGTTTGCACGCCAGCACGGCATGGCGCTGTGCGACAACATGGACCTGGTGATTCCGCGGGAGCAGCAGCGGCTCTACAGGGCGCAGGCGGCGGAGCTGGCGGGGCTGGGGGATACGACGTTCTCGGGGCCGCTCGCCGGAGTTCCTGTCGGGCCGCTGGCTTCGCATGACACGGTGGGTGCGGTGGCGCGGGACGGGGAGGGCAATCTTGCGGCGGGGACCAGTACGGGTGGGACGCTGAACAAAGCGCCGGGGCGGGTGGGCGATTCGTCGCTGATCGGGTGCGGGTGCTATGCGGACAACCTGTCGGCGGCGGTGTCGCTGACGGGCTGGGGGGAGCCGATCATGAAGCTGGTGCTGGGGAAGTGGGCGGTAGACCGGGTGGCGGCGGGAGCATCGCCGGAGGAGGCTGCAGGGGCGGCGATTGCGTATCTATTTGAACGGCTGGGCGGTCATGGAGGGATCATTCTGCTGGGGCCGGACGGGCGTGTGGGGATGGCGCACAATACGCCGCGCATGGCGTGGGGTTTGCAGACGCCGGATGGCGTCCAACAAGGTGTGACGCGGAACTAGGGATGAGCGGGTTGTTTGCGGATCGCCGGCTGGAGGAGGTGCAGGAGCGCCCGGTGGTGTTTTATGGACCGCAGCCGCGGCTGGAGGTTTGGGACCCGCTGGCGCAGCTGATTTATTCCATGCTGTCGTAACGAACGAAGACAGAGATCTCGCACGAGGTGCTGCGGAATCTGCGGCGGGTGTTTGGGACGTGGGAGCGGCTGCGGGATGCGCCGATAACGGAGATTGAGGCGGTTATCGCTGCGGTCACTTTTCCCGAGCCGAAGGCGGTGTGGCTGAAGGCGGATCTGGAGCAGATTACGGCGCGGTACGGTCGGCTGACGCTGGATTTTCTGGCGGGCTATCGAACGGAGAAGATCCGGGTATGGCTTGAGAAGCTGGACGGTGTGGGCGTGAAGACGAGTGCAGCGGTGGTGAACTTCAGCACGCTGCGGCGGCGGGCGATGTGCGTGGACAGCCACCATCTGCGGATCGCGAAACGGCTTGGGTTTGTGGCGAAGAGCGCCGATGCGCGGGAGACGGAGGAGCGACTCATGGCGATGGCGCCGGCTGAGTGGACGGCGGGCTGTTGGATGAGCACCATAGTCTGGTGAAGCTGCATGGGCAGCGGATTTGTGCGTTTCGGGAGCCGGCTTGTGGGCGGTGTCCGTTGCTGGATGTTTGTCCTACGGGAGCAGCGGGCGGAGTTGAGGGGCGCCAGGCAGGCCTCGGTTTCTCTTAGAAAAGCAGAAACAGAGATAAATGCAAGGCGAGATGCGGCGGTCCTTTCACTGCGGTGGCACGTGCGCCGCCTTCGGTCGGGATGACGGGCTTCTGTGGTGGGTGGGGAGCGATGCCGGGCAGCGGTTATCGTGTAAGGGTAGACAATAACGGGTAGGGCTAGCGAGTTAGGGCAGAGGTTTCGAAGTGGTCGAGGAGGTCGGTTACATCGCGGTAGACTTCGACGCAGCCGGCTTTGGTGAGGTCTTCGGCGGACCAGCCACCGCAGGTTAGACCGATGGTGCGGAGGCCGCACTTGCCTGCGGCTTCGGCGTCGTAGGGGGTGTCGCCCAGGGCTACGGCGTCGGATGCGGGAATCTTCAGCTTCTCGAGAGTGGCGAAGAAGATGTCAGGGTTCGGCTTGCTGCGTTTGGCGTCGTCAGACGAGGAGCTTTCTTCGATGAGGTCGTCCATGTGGGCGATCTTCTTGTAGGTCTTAAGGTCCTGCTCGCTGGCGGAGGAGGCGAGGGCGAGGCGGATGCCGGCGTCTTTGAGGCGGAGCAGGAAGTCGCGGACGTTGGGGAAGGGCTTGACCTGGTGGAGGTAGTCGGTCTGGAAGATGAACTTGCGGTAGGCCTCGAGGGGTTTCTGGACCGCGTCGATCATATCCTTGGGGACGAAGACGGGGACGAGCTGGTCGCCACCCTTGCCGATTTGGGCGAGTGCATCTTCGAAGCTGACGTTGAGGTTCATGCCGGCGAAGGCGTCCTGCCAAGCCTTGGCGTGCAGGTGATTGCTGTCGACGAGGGTGCCGTCGATGTCGCAGAGGATTGCTTTGACCATGAGTGCGATGTCCTTGAGGTGCTTATGCCGAGGTGGGCTTAGGGCTTGGATGCGAACGCGCGGGACAAGTCCTTGGGGGGTATTTACTTGCGTATGAATAGTCATTCATGTAGAACATCGCGGCATCCCGATTACTCTTTTTCCGGTGCTGAACGGCCGGGGAGTGGTTGCAGTGCAAGGAGATCGACCCAATGGCTGGATGTACGCCCCGCTCGACCGCACGCCGTTTCCTGAGCTTTTTGTTTGCTGCTGCGCTGGCAGCTTCGCCGGGGCTTGAGGGGCAGAATATCTCGACTGCGCAGCTGAACGGAACGGTGCGCGACAGCACAGGCGCGGTGGTGCCGGGGGCGGCGGTGGTGATTGCCGATCCGTCGAAAGGCTTCAATCGTGCGGTGACGACGGATGCGCAGGGCGAGTACAGGGCGCTGCTGCTGCCGCCAGGAGTGTACACGGTGACGGTGACGGCGCCGGGGTTTGCGAAGCTGGTGGACGAGAACGTGACGGTGACGACGGGGCAGGAGGCGGAGCTGCCGCTGACGCTGGCGGTCGGCAGCACGGCGACGGTGAACGTGACGGCGGGGGCGGAGGTGGTCGAGACGCAGCGGAGCTCGCAATCGACGACGGTCGATCAGCTGCGCATCACGAACCTGCCGACGAACGGCCGGAACTATATCAATTTCACGCTGACGAACTCGCAGATCGCGCGGGATGCGGCGCCGTCAGTGGGGGCGATTCCTACTTCGGGGCTGAACTTCGGCGGGGTGCGGGCGCGGTCGAATTCGATCAACGTGGATGGTGCGGACGCGGGGGATTACATCTCGGGCGGGACGCGGGCGACGGTGTCGCAGGACGCGGTGCAGGAGTTCCAGATCATCACGAACGGCTTTGCGGCAGAGTATGGCCGGGCGTCGGGCGGGGTGGTGAACATCATCACGAAGTCGGGTACGAACCAGACCCATGGCAGCGCGTTCGGGTTCCTGCGTAACCGGTATATCCAGGCGACGAATCCTTTTTCGACCGTATATCAGCCGGCGTACACGCGGGTGCAGGCGGGGTTTACGGTGGGCGGCGCGATCGTGAAGGATAGGACGTTTTACTTTTTTTCGACCGAGATTACGCGGCGGCAGGAGACGGGTTTCTCGGATATCGGGTCGGGCGGGTTTGGGCTGACGGGCGTCGATGTGAGCAAGTTCTACGGGCTGCCTGCGGGGTCGCTGTCGATCCAGGGAACGCCGGAGCAGGCGGGCTTCCTGGCTGCGGCGCCAGCAACTACGCCGGGCATTCAGCAGTATGTGGCGCTGGTGGGGTCGAGCTCTTCGCTGGCGCTGACGGGCAAGAATCCGGGCTTCCTGCAATCGACGATCGGGCCGAGCAATTTTGTCACTTCGGGGATGGCGACGCCGGCGAGCTTTACACCGTTGAACTCGCTGATCGGCAACTTTCCGATCTCGGAGAAGACGGAGATCTACAGCTTGCGGCTCGATCACAAGCTGACGAATAGCCAGCAGCTGCTGCTGCGGGGGAGTGTGAGTCCGAGCTTTGTGAGCGGGATCCAGGAGAACGCGTCGAACCAGAACTTTGGCGAGAATGCCTTCTCGCGCACGGCGACGCAGTCGTTCCACGACTATGCGATCGTGGGGCAGCATACGCTGCTGATCGGCAATAACAAGGTGAATGAGCTGCGGGTGCAGTTTGCGCGGCACCCGGTGCTGTTTTCGAATTCGAACTCGGCCGGCGGGAACGGAGTGGCGGTCAATATTCCGGGCTTTGCGTACTTTGGGAAGACGCCGTTCTCCGTGGTCGACCGGGTGGAGGACCAGTCGCAGGTCCAGGATAACTTTACGTACACGCGTGGGCGGCATACGGCGAAGACGGGCATTGATCTGCGGTATATCCCGATCAACCTGACGCAGGGGCAGCTGTATGGCGGCGGCGACTACAGCTTTGCGGGGCTGGCGGCTACCGATGTCTCACCGCAGTTAGCGGGGCTGCCGGGCTTCTCGCCGATCCAAGCGTATGGGCTGGGGATTCCGCAGTCGTTCGTGCAGGGGATCGGGCTGACGCGCTTCAAATATGACCTGAAGACGCTGGGTGCATTTCTGCAGGACAGCTGGCGGGTAACGTCGCGGGTGACGGTGAACTATGGCGTGCGGTATGACGTCGAGGCATTTCCGACGCAGGGCGCGCTTAATCCGATGACGCAATCGGCGGAGCGGATCTATGGGATTCGCGAAGGAATTCGGCTGCAGGCGGCGAATGTGGCGCCGCGGGTGGGCGTGGCGTGGGACCCGAACGGGCAGGGGAAGACGGTGGTGCGGGCGAACTACGGGCTGTTCTACGACCGGGCGCCGGGGAATCTGGAGTCGCAGTCGATGGTTTACAACTCGGCGCAAGTGCCGCTGGTGATCCTTGCCGGGGGTGCGCCGTGCACGGCGGCGAGTACGGTCAGCCCGCTGAATCTGAATGCGACGAATACGTTCCAGGGATCGCTGTCGAATCCGAACTGTCTGCCGATCGCGGGGCTGAACTATCTGCCGTCGCAGCAGCGGTTCGATCCGAACAATTCGAACTCGCTGTTTGTGAATCAGAACTTTCTGGCTGCGGGATTTCCGCTGGCGATCTTGCCCTCGGGGCTGCCTGCGGACCTGAACTACAAGACGCCGTACACGCAGCAGGTTTCGTTCGGGATTGAGCAAGACCTGGGGCGTGGGCTGTCATTGAACCTGGCGTATAACCTGACGGGCGGGCGGCATCTGAATCGGCCGATCAATGTGAACCCGGTGAACCCGGCGCTGCTGGTGGCGAACTGGCGGAATGCGGTGGCGGCGGTGAAGGCGGGAACGGCGACGGTATTTCCGGGGACGCCGCAGACGGCGGTAGCGAGCCCGACATCGAACCCGCTGACGGTGGCGACGGCGAGCGGGACGGCACCGTGCGGAGTTGGGCCGACGGGGGCGTATGTGGCGCCGCCGTTGTTGAACTTCTTTCGCCGGTCGGGGCTGAACACGTCGCTGGCGCAGTTTCTTGATACGCAGGGCGCGGGCCAGTGCGTGGAGCTGGCGAGTGAGGTGGCGGCGGCGGACGGACTGGGCGTGGGGCAGCCGGTGCCATTTGGCGATATGACGCCGAACCTGACCACGGGGACTTCGGATTACAACGCGCTGAGTGTGAATCTGAAAAAGAGCTTCTCGGCCAGGTATGAGTTCCTGGTGAGCTATACGTGGTCGCATGCGATTGATGACTCGACGGATGTGGTATCGACGTCGGACGCGCCGCAGAACAACTTCAACCCAAATGCGGAGCGGTCTACGTCGACGTTCGACCAGCGGCATCGGCTGGTGTTGAGCGGGGTTTACAACACCGGGACGATGAAGGGCTTGGGGTTCGTGCCGGCGGTTTTCTCGGGGGTGACGGTGGCGCCAATCATCGAGGTCTCGTCCGGGCGGCCGTTCAACGTGGTGACGGGGACAGATACGAACTTCGACTTTGACCCGCTAACCGATCGGCCGAATGCGGTGGCGATCGGGTCGGGGGCGACGAACTGCGGGACGCTGCCGGTGCTCTCGAAGTACTCCCCTACAGGCGCGTTCAACCTGCCGTGCTACAGCGATGCACCGGTTGGGGCGGGGCCGGACGACAGCGCGTTCAATGGAACGCTGGGCCGGAACACGGGGATCAAGCCGTTCGTGGTGTTTACGGATTTGCGGCTGGCGCGGGCGTTCACGTTCTCGCATGACATCGGGCTGCAGGTGACGGCGGACGTCTTCAACATCCTCAACAAGAACAATGTGCTGGACGTGAACTTGCTGTATACGCAGGCCGGGACGCCGACGGCGGCTTCAGACCCGCGACAGTTCCAGTTCGGCGCGCGGGTTTCGTTCTAGGGTGCGGGGCCTGGTGGCTGTGGGAGGTAAAGGCAAGGGCGAAATACGGGGATCCTGACGCTTCGCTCTGGATGACAGGATGCTGTGGGGTGGGAGGGAGTACCAAAGCAGACGCAGGTTCCTGCGTACACTGCTGCCTGGGCTGGATACACTGGTGCCTGCGATAGGGAGAGATGGCGTGGAGCTTACGGTACTGAACGAGCAGTTTGCGATGCCGGGTGTGCTCAGCTTTCACCAGACGGCGGCGGGGCTGACGTATGTGGAGGTGAAGACGCCGGCGGCTACGGCTACGGTGTTTCTGCAGGGGGCGCACCTCACCGCATGGCAGCCAGTGGGGCAGGGGCCGGTGCTGTTTCTGAGTCGCAGGTCGGAGTTTGCTTCTGGAAAGGCGATTCGTGGTGGGGTGCCGATTGCGTTTCCGTGGTTCGCGACCGATCAGAAGGCGGACCGGATTGATGGCAAGCCGGGGCCGTCGCATGGCTTTGCGCGGATAGAGGAGTGGACGCTGGCCTTCGCCGCGCTGGTGCCGGATACGCAGGCCGGTGAGGAGATGCACCTGACCTTTACGCTAGGACCGACGGCGCAGAGCAGGGCGATGGGGTTTGACCACTTTCGCCTGGCGTACGTGCTGACGATCGGGCGGACGCTGACGCTGCAGCTTACCGTGCAAAACGATGCGGCGGGGCCGTTGGTGTTTGAAGAGGCGCTGCATACGTACTACGCGGTGGGTGATGTGCATGAGACGACCGTGACCGGGCTTGAACCCACTGGCTATATAGACAAGACGGACGGCTTTGCGGCTAAGCCGGCGGCGGGGGCGCCGCTGAACTTTACGGGTCCCACGGACCGGATCTACGACCATACGGCGGCTACGTGTGTGCTGCACGACCGGTTGACGAAGCGCCGGATCGTGGTGGCGAAGACGAACTCGGACACGACGGTGGTCTTCAATCCGTGGAGGGAGATGGCGGATCTTGGGCCGGACGAGTGGCACGAGCTGCTGTGCGTCGAGACGGTGAATGCGGCGGCGAGCCCGGTGACGCTGAAGCCGGGCGAGAGCCATACGATGCAGGCGCATATCGCTGTCGAAGCGGGCGCGTAGATGTTTGTGCTGGCCTCAACTTCACCGCGGCGTCGTGAGCTGCTGACGCAGATCGGGCTGACCTTTGACGTGGAGACGGCGGACATCGATGAGACGCCGCAGCTCGGGGAAGATGCGGTGGCTTATGTGAAGCGGCTGGCGGAGCACAAGGCGGCGGTGGTGTGGGCGCGGCACAAGAATCCTTCGCGGCTGGTGGTGCTGGGGGCGGATACGGCGGTGTGGTGCGCGGGGAAGATCTTGGGCAAGCCGGTGGACGAGGCTGATGCGTCGCGGATGCTGCGGCTGCTGTCGGGGAAGACGCACCAGGTGATGACGGGGGTGGCGCTGCTTTCGGCGACGGCGGTGCAGGTAGAGGCAGAGGTGACGGACGTCGAGGTGATTGCGCTGACGGAGAAGCAGATCGCGGACTACGTGGCGTCGGGCGAGCCGATGGGCAAGGCTGGGGCGTATGCGATTCAAGGACGGGCAGCGCGGTTTATTCCGCGGATTGCGGGGTGCTACTTCAACGTGGTCGGGCTGCCGCTGGCGCGGGTCTCGGCGATGCTGGAGAGGGTGCGGTAAAGGAAGAGTTCTGATTAATGCGTCGCGATCATGGCTGCGAGCAGAGCGGTGCGGGGGACGAGGTGCTCGGTGACAATGGACTCGTTCGCGGCGTGGGCGCCTTCGCCGACGGCGCCCATGCCGTCGAGCGTGGGGACGCCGAGGGCGGCGGTGAAGTTGCCGTCGGAGCCGCCACCGGTTGCGGCTTCTTCGAGCGGAAAGCCAAGCTCGGCGGCTAACCTTCGCGCCTGCTTGAAGAGGGCGACGGTGCCGGGGCGGCGCTCCATTGGGGGACGGTTGATGCCGCCGGTGATGGTGAGGGTGCAGTGAAGGTTGGCGGGTTTGAGGCGGCGGAAGAGGCGGTCGACGACGGCGGCGTCGCTGGCTCTGGCGATGCGGACGTCGACTTCGGCGGTGGCTGAGGCGGCTACGACGTTCGAGCGGGTGCCTCCGGTGATGACGCCGCAGTTGACGGTGCGCCGGCGGGCGGGATCGGTGAAGGCGGAGACAGTTTGGATGAGGCGGGCGAGCTCGAGGATGGCGGAGTGGCCGCGCTCGAAGTCGACGCCGCTGTGGGCGGCGACGCCCTCGACATGCAGGGTGTACTGGCCGATGCCCTTGCGGGCGGTCTTGTAGGCGAGGCCCTGGGCGGGTTCGAGGACGAAGACGGCGGAGGACTGTAGGGCGAGTTGCTCGGTGAGGGGGCGAGAGACGGGGCTGCCGACCTCCTCTTCGCTGTTGAGCAGGAGGGTGACGGGGCGCAGGAGGCTGAGCTCGCGGAGCGTGGCGATGGCGGCGAGCGCCATGACGATGCCGGCCTTCATGTCGAGGACGCCGGGGCCGTGAAAGCGGCCATGCTGGTGGCGCCAGGGCATGCTTTGGAGGGTGCCGAGCGGCCAGACCGTGTCGAGGTGGCCGAGGAGGAGGATCGGTTTGTGGGGGGAGCGTGCGGGTCCGAAGCGGATCTCGGCGATATGGCCGAAGGACTTGATCTTGCCAAAGGACTTGGAACTTCCGAAGTTCTGATGGCGGTGCAGTTTGGTGCGGCCGCCGAGCGTCTGGGCCTGGTCGGTGACGAAGGCTACGGCGGCGTTGACGGCCTCGGGGGCCTCGGTCGGCGACTCGATGGCGACTAATTGCCGCAGTGTCTCGTCTATCCAGGGGGAGCGGCGGGCGACGGCGGCGGCGATGGCGGGCACGTCCATGAGCGGATGTTATAGCAGGGAGGCTTGTTATGGAGTGGGTTGGATGCACCTCGGGAGTCAACAGGTGCTGAAACTTGTGTCTAATTTGCCACAATTGATTGACGGAGTTGACCTGTAGTCTTCTCCCAGTAGCTGCGGGCAGCGATTCGGTGGCAATGGAAGCTCACTTCGAGCAGACAATTCGGTCCCAGGTGGAGTTTAGCGGCGTTGGCCTGCATAGTGGGGCGCCGGTGGCGATGCGGCTGATCCCGGCACCGGCGGGTTCCGGGATCGTCTTTCGGCGAACTGACCTCGATAATTTTGAGATTCCGGCGAACGGCCGCAACGTGGCGAAGGTGAGTTATGCGACGAGCCTGATGCGCCAGAGCGTGCTGATTTCAACGACGGAGCACCTGTTGTCGGCGCTGATCGGCTTCGGTGTCGACAATGTGATCGTCGAGGTGGACAACCTTGAGGTGCCGATTCTCGATGGCAGCGCGCTGCCGTATGTGCGGGCATTCGAGAGTGTTGGGCTGAAGGTGCAGCGACGCCGGCGGGAGTATCTGCGGATTCTTAAAGAGGTCGAGGTCCGGGACGGCAGCAAGTTTATCGGCGTCTATCCGGGGACCGGCTATAGCATCCAATACACGATTGATTTTCCGGTGCCGATCGGCTTCGGGACGTTCAAAGGCGACCTGGCGGTTGGGGATTACGTCCGGCAGATCGCGCCGGCGCGTACCTTTGGCTTCAAGCGCGATGAGGGCATGCTGCGGAATATGGGGCTGATCCGGGGAGTGTCCGATGAGTGCGCGATCCTAGTGGGGGAGCGTGGCGTCGAGAACGGGCCGCTGCGGTTTACGGATGAGTTTGTGCGGCACAAGGTGCTGGACCTCATCGGCGACCTGGCACTGGCGGGGCGGCGGATCGAAGGCCGCGTCGTGGCGGAGCGGGCCGGTCATGCGATGCACACGGCGCTGGTGCAGCGGCTGCTGCGGGACCGGTCGGCATGGGAGCTGGCGCATGGGTACGATGATCTTCCGGAGCAGGTTGCCGGACCCGCGGTGACGTCGCGGCTGCATGCGGCGTTGGCTTAGGCGCTGCCGCGGTGAGGCAGGTTGCGGCGATTGCGCTGGGATCGAATCTGCACTCGGCGTGGGGCGATCGTGCGGCGACGCTCGACGAGGCTGTCCGGCGGGTTGGCGCGCTGGGAACGATCGAGCGGGTGTCTGAATTTTATGAGACGACACCGGTGGGGTATGTTGATCAGCCCAATTTCCTGAATGCTGCGCTGGTGCTGGCGTCAAAGCTGACGCCGGAGGCGCTGCTGGAGGCGCTGCTGGTCATTGAGCGGAGTATGGGGCGCGATCGCTCGGCGACGGCGGTCGAGAAAGGGCCGCGGGTGATTGATCTTGACTTGCTGCTGGTGGGCGATGCGGTGATCGAGACGCCGGGGCTGGTGCTGCCGCATCCGGCGCTGGCAGAGCGGCGATTTGTGCTGGAGCCGCTGGCAGAGATTGCGCCTGGGATGCGGCATCCGCTGTTGGGACTGATGGTGGCGGAGCTGCTGGCGCGGCTTGCAGGGTAAGACGGATCAGCTGAGGCGCTTGAGGTCCTTCTTTGCCTCTTCGAGCGAGCTGTCTTCGTGGACGGCATCGCGGAGCTCTTGGATGGCGTCACTTTTGCGGCCTTCCTTCTCGAGGACGAGGCCGAGGCGCCAGTGGGCGGCGGCGTGGCTGGGCTCCTCGCCCTCGGCGGGCTGGGCGAGGTAGGCGCGCAGGTACTGCTCGGCGCGGTTCAGGCGGTCGGCGGCGTTGGTGGTGAGGATGATTCGGGCGGCATGATAGTCGGGGCTGAGGTTGTCGGGGATAGCGGTGCGGGACTGCTTGAGCAGCTTCTCGAGGTCATCCCAGCGGCCAGCTGTGGCGTAGAGCACGGCGAGCTGGCGATAGGGGGCGATGCGGGTGGGCTTGAGGGCGATGGCGCGGCGTTCTTCGGCTTCGGACTCGGTGTAGCGATTGCTGCCCTCTTCGAAGAGCGCGGCGCCGAGGCCGGCGTGCGTATCGGCGTTATCGGGCTGGGCGGCCGTGGCTGCTTTCCAGAGCGCTACGGCAGTGGCGTCGCGCCTGGTCTTGTCTTTTTCGTCGGCAGCGAAGCCTGCTTTGAGTGCGGCTCCGCGTGCGGCGTCCTGCTGGGTGACGCGGTTGGCGAGCTGCTGAGCCCTGGCCTTGTCGCCACCGACGACCCCGGGGGCACCCCAGTAGAAGCGGGCGGAGTCTTCGAGGGCGTCGAGGCTCTTTGGATCGAGCTCGAGACTGCGGTCGGCCTCCTTGCGAAAGCGGCGGGCGAGGCTCATCTTCTCGAAGGTGCCGGCGGAGCTGCTGACCAGCTTCGCGCCGAGCGCATTGCTCAGTTGGGTGTGGGCTTCGGCGTTCTGGTCGGCCATGGCTACGGCCTTTTCGGCGATAGCGATGGCCTCGTCGAAGTGGAAGAAGGCCCAGGAGAGGACCGAGCTTTGGATGATGGCCTGCAGATCATCTGGGCTTTTCTGGAGGACGGCCTGGGTGATGGGCCGGGCCCTGAGGTAGTGAGCGTCGGCGATGAGGGCATCAGCGGCGGCGGTCTGCTGAGCAGGAAGAGGCGCAGCGATGAGGACGCCGAGGAGAGCGAGCGAGATCACAAGGAGAGTACGGCTGCGCGTCACGCATCATGCTCCTGGGGTCAAATTAGGAGACACCGGACCCCCCTCTCATTATCGACGAGACGGGAGGGCATCGGTGTGACAACTTTCCGGCACCAGGTGAAATAGGCCTAGGTAAAACAAAAAAACGTGAGAGGGGTGCGCTAGACTGGCGCATCATGGCCTTTGAGACAGCTCCTGATAAGAACGACGCGCTGAACGGGTCCCTGGACGATGCGATTGCCGAGAACCTGGTTGCGGCTGTTCCTGAAGTCGAGCTGCCTGAGGGCGGTTCGGCGGTGGCGGGAGCTGCGGCCGTCACGGAGGGCGCACCGCAGGGCCGGCGTGCGGCGGCGACGTTTATTTTTCTGACGGTAACGCTGGATATGCTGGCGATGGGCATGATCGCGCCGGTGCTGCCGCGACTGATCGCCGGGTTTCTGCATGGCGATGCGTCGAATGCCGCAAAGATGCTTGGGTTGTTTGGGACGGTGTTTGCGGCGATGCAGTTCTTCTGTTCGCCGATCCTGGGATCGCTTTCGGACCGCTTTGGACGACGGCCAGTGGTGCTGCTGTCGAACTTTGGGCTGGGGCTCGACTACCTGCTGATGGCGTGGGCACCGGCGCTGAGCTGGTTGTTTGTGGGGCGCGTGATCTCCGGGGTGACGGCGTCGAGCGTGCCGACGGCGATGGCGTACATGACGGATGTGACGCCGGCCGAGAAGCGGGCTTCGGCGTTCGGGCTGCTGGGCGCGGCATTCGGGATGGGCTTCGTGCTGGGGCCGGCTTTGGGCGGGGTGCTGGGCAGCGTGAACCCGCGGCTGCCGTTCTGGGTCTCTGGCGGATTGAGCGTGGTGAATGGATTGTATGGGCTATTTGTGCTGCCGGAGTCGCTGGGCCGGGAGCATCGCAGCCCATTCTCGTGGAAGCGGGCGAACCCGGTCGGCTCGCTTGGTCTGCTGCGCCGGAGCAAGGTGCTGATGGGGCTCTCGGCGCTGTTGCTGCTGGGCTACCTGTCGCAGCAGTCGCTGATGAACGTGTACGTGATCTATGCGGACTACCGGTTTCACTGGAGCGACCGGACGGTAGGGCTGTCGCTGGCGATGGTGGGGCTGATGTCTGGACTGTATGGGGCGCTACTGGTGAAGCGGGCGGTGAAGGCGCTGGGCGAGCGGGGCGCGATCTCGGTGGGACTGATGTTCGGGGCGGCGGGCTACGCGATGATGGGGCTGTCGAAGACGGGCGCGCTGATGTGGTTTGCGATTCCGATCCTGAACGGAATGTCGGTGGTGTGGCCGACGGCACAGAGCATCATGTCGCGCGAGGTGGGGCCGTCGGAGCAGGGCCAAATGCAGGGGGCGGTGAACAGTCTGCGCGGGATTGCGGGGCTGTTTGGGCCGGGCCTGTTTACGTATATCTTCAGCCGGTCGATAGGAGCGGGCGCGCTGCTGCATGCGCCGGGGCTGGCGTTCTTCGCAGCGGCGGGATTCCTGATCGTCTCGCTGGTGATGGCGGAACGGGTGCGACCGCGGGAGGCGCAGGCGGCTTTCTGAATCTGGCTTTGTTCAGTAAGTCTTCAGGGTTTTGCGTCAGACTGAATGGATGGGAATCTTGGTGACGGATGTGCGGCGGGTGTTGGTATTGGGACTGATTGTGCTGGGTGTGCGGGTGGAGGCACAGAGCGCGCCGAAGGATCTGATCGTGACGATGATCCGCAACGAGACGCTTGCGGAGCAGCATCGCGATCATTATGTCTACCTTTCGAAGGAGCGTTCCGAGCGTACGGGCGGTCATTTGTGGACGGAGCGGGTGGCAGAGACGGATGCGGGGAAGGTGCGGCGGCTGCTGGCGGAGGATGACAGGCCGTTGATGCCGGAGCGGGAGGCGGCGGAGCGGGCCCGGCTGGCTGACATTGCGGCGCATCCGGATGTGTTTGAGAAGCACGAGCAGGCGCTCAAGAATGACGAGCGCCACGCCAAGCAGATGCTGGAGCTGCTGCCGAAGGCGTTCCTCTTTGAGAATGTGGGAATGGAGGGCGAGTTTACGCGCATACGGTTTCGGCCTGACCCGGCGTATGTGCCGCAGTCGATTGAAGAGCGCGTGCTGCACGGGATGACAGGATCGGTGCTGGTAGACCCGGCGATTCGATTACATGAGATCGAGGGCCGGCTGTCAGAGGATGTGACGGTCGGCTTCGGGCTGATCGCGACGATCAAGGCCGGCAGTAACTTCAGCACTACGCGGGACCGGGTTGCGGGTAACGAGTGGAAGACGGCGGTGCTCGACACGGACATCAATGGGCGTGCGATCTTCTTCAAGGCGATCGGGAAGAAGGATCATGCGGAGCATCGCGAGTTCAAGGCGATCCTGCATGAGATCACGGTTCCGCAGGCGGTGGCGCTGGTCGAGTAGTAGGGGCTACTTTGCTGCCGGGGCTACTTGGCTTCGCGGCTGGTAATAGCTACGCGGAAGGGTGGTTTGGTGGCTTCGGCGGGGTCCTGGGTGTAGGTCTGGGTGGTCTTTGCGGGATCGTAGTCGCGCCAAAGCCAGGTCATCTCTTCGGGGAATTCGGCGGCTCCTTCTACGGCGCTGTGCGGGCCTTCGCCGAAGCTGAAATGGACGTCGTAGGCCTTGAGCTTGAGGGCGTTGGCCATGCGGATGTTGGCGAGCGGCCAGCTGCCGTACTTCGGGTTCTCCTGATCGTTCGCGCCATCCTGGAGCCAGACGCGGAGGTTGCGATGCGGCTCGTGCAGGATCTTTTCGGGGTAGTCCTGGCCGCCATCGGGAACAGCGGGATCTTCGTGCCACTGGATGCTGGTGAAGCTGCCGATCCAGGTGATGACGCGGCTGAACTGGTCGGGCTGCTGCCAGGCGGCGTTGAAGGAGCAGATGCCGCCGGAGGAGAGGCCGGTGATGGCGCGGCTGTAAGCGTCTTTACGGAGGTTGTACTTCCTCGCGACTTCGGGGATGAGCTCGTCGCGGAGAAAGCGCGGGTAGCGGTCGGAGACGGTGTCGTACTCGGTCGAGCGCATGGAGTCCTTGAGGGTGCGGGACCACTTCTTGGAGTAAGCGTCGACGAACCTGTAGGTGGGGGTGTCGGGTGAGGCGGCGATCTCGCCGGGATCGGTGAAGATGGCGATCATGACAGGGATCTTATGCTGGGCAATTAGGTTATCGAGGACGTTGAGGGCGGGGTGATCGCTGTCGCGTTTGGCGTAGCCGGAGCCATCCTGGAAGACCATGAGGGCGGCGGGGACCTTCGGATCGTACTGCGCGGGGACGTAGATCCAGTAGTTGGAGACCATGCCGTCGTAGACTTTGCTGACGTGGGTGAGCTTCTCGGAGAGGGTGCCGGCCGGGACGCCGGGATGCTGGATGGAGTCGGCGGTGAGCGGCGGGCCTTTGGGTGCGGGACCGGAGTTGTTCTGGGCGATGGCTAGGGCGGTGAGGGCGAAGGTGAGTGCGCAAAGGAGCGGCTTCATCATGGCGGTTCCACTATAACGTGCGGGTTCTACAACATGTCCTGCCGGACGGGCTCCCTGCGCGGGAGGCGGTCACTTCGTGATTTGTATACCGGTCTGGGCATCATGAGCTTTGACGTTCGACCGTTGGTCGGCACCAACATCTCCCATTCGATCAGCGGGAGAACCATGCGAAGCCTACGTAAGTCACGACGTGACCGCTGCCCGCGCAGGGCGCTCGTCCGGCAGGACATTGTTAGGCTTCTACAATCGTAGGAATGTCACTTGACTTTATGGTTAGCAATACGGCTGCTGCGGGCGGTCGGCGCGGGCGGCTGGTGCTGCCGCATGGGGCGGTCGAGACGCCGGTATTTATGCCGGTGGGGACGGCAGCGACGGTGAAGGCTGTGCCGCAGAGCCTGCTCGAGGAGATTGGCGCAGGCGGCAAGGGTGCGCTGATCATCCTTGCGAATACGTATCACCTGTACCTGCGGCCGGGTCATGAGCTGGTGCGGCGGATGGGCGGCGTGCACCGCTTTATGAGCTGGGAGCGGCCGATGCTGACGGATTCGGGCGGCTTCCAGGTCTTCAGCCTGAGCTCGCTGCGGAAGGTGACGGCGGAGGGTGTGGAGTTTCGCTCGCATCTGGATGGGAGCAAGCACTTCTTCTCACCGGAGCACTCGATGGACGTGCAGATTGCGTTAGGGGCGGACATTGCGATGGTGTTTGACGAGTGCACGGAGACGCCGGCGACGTGGGAGCGGACGCGGGACTCGATTGGGTTGACGCATGCGTGGGCGCGGCGGTCGAAGGATCACTTCGAGGCGAACCAATGGCTGCGGCCGTGGGGCGCGGCGTTCGAAGGGAAGACGCAAAGCCTGTTCGGGATTGTGCAGGGAGGGATGTATGCGGACCTGCGGCGGGAGTCGGCGGAGCGGCTGGTGGAGATGGACTTTCCCGGGTATGCGATTGGCGGCCTGGCGGTGGGCGAGCCGCGCGAGGTAACGCGGGAGATGATTGCGCGCACGCTGGAATGTCTGCCGAAGGACAAGCCGCGGTACGTGATGGGTGTGGGCTATCCGGATGAGATTGAAGAGTATGCCCGGATGGGCGTCGACATGATGGACTGCGTGCTGCCGACGCGTGCGGGCCGGCATGGCCTGCTGTTTACGTCGGAGGGCAGGATCAACATCAAGAAGAAGGACTATGCCGAGGACCAGGGGCCGATCGATCAGGCTTGCCGCTGCATGGTGTGCGGGCGGTATACGCGGGCGTACCTGCGGCACCTGTTTGCGTCAGGGGAGCCGCTGAGCGCGGTGCTGAACTCGATCCATAATCTGGCGTTCTACCTGGATACGATGGAGCGGGTACGGGATAGTTTTGAGAGATAACACCGATCAGGGCGGATGAATGAATGAGGGCGGATTTGTCTGGGCGGCTCTGGGCTTCGGTGCCTCGGGTGTGGGTTATGGTGTGGGGTTGCCGTTGTTGTCGGTGGTCCAGGATTCGGTTTGGAAGGCAAGGAAGACGACGGTCCAGGTCTGCGGGGTGGGCAGGTAGATGAAGAGGGAGCCGTCCTGCCAGATGCCGTTATCTTGGCCGAAGCTGTTGAGGGGATTGCCCTGGTTCATGTGGATGTTATGGATGCCGTCGACCTTGCCGTGATCGGCGTAGGCACTGCCGAAGGCGAAGATGGTGCCGCGGTCGGCGATGGTCTGGTTGAGGAGGATGTCGACGGCGTTCTTGAGCCTGGTGGCGTGATTGATGATGGTGTGATCGATGGGGAGCAGCGTCATTTGGGCGCGGGTGATCATGGGTTTGCCGGCGATCTGCTCTCGGACGTAGTCGAGAGCGAGGCCGCCGGGGGTGCTGGAGAGGGTGTGCATGCCGGGGGCGAGAGCCAGCAGCGCGGCCGGATTGGCCGGCTGGAAGTTCGGCTGGATGGCGTAGAGGACCTCGGAGCCGTCAGTTGATTCGGTGTTGACGGCGGCGATGAAGGGGCCGCCGGTGGCCTGCAGGGTGATCTGGTAGTGAGTGTCGTCGGTGCTCGAGACGACTTTGCCGGAGGTGGGCTGGCCACGGAGGAGGCTGTAGCTGGCGATTGGCATGGGCTTATTTTTCCTTCGTTCCTAATCCCGTTCTTCTCATCTTTTAATACCAGAGCTGTTTAAAGTTCGGGTGAAAGGCGAAAGGCGGCGTAGTCGCGGCCCGTGTGGAGGCAGAGTGCCTCGACGGCCAGCTCGTGGTCGGCTCGCTGGGGCAGGCCGGAGACGGTGAGGCTGCCGATGATGCCAGCGCCATTGACGTTGAGAGGGAAGCTGCCGCCGTGAGTGGCATAGGCCGCGTCGGCCAGGGCATATTTTTCGGCGAAGCTGGCGCCGCTGCGCTTGAGGTGCAGGCCGAGCTGGTAGGAGCTGCGATGGAAGCGGGCGACGACGTTCGACTTGCGCTGGACCCAGCGGGCGTTGTCGGGCGTGGTATCGGGCAGGGCGGTGTAGAAGAGTGGCTGGTAGGGGTCGCCGAAGCGGCGGATGTCGATGACGATCGGCAGGCCGCGCTCGACGGCGAGCGCGCGAACGAGGGTGCCGAGAGTCCACGCGTCGGTGTGGTTGAAGGTGGCGAGGGTGAGCTCGCTCTCCTGGCGGGTGATGGCGGCAAGGTCGTCTTCTACGGTCGGAGGCATGGTGATCCTTATCGATATAGTGAAGCATGTTTATGACACGAGTTGCGGGGCCGGAAGATGCGGCGCTGATCTCCGGGCACCGGCACCGGATGTTTGTGGATTCGGGGCAGGCGGACGATGCCCGGATGGCGACGGTGATCGCCGATTTTGAGCCGTGGGTGCGGGCTCGGCTGAGCGTGGGGAGCTATGTAGGGTGGCTGACTTCGCCCGCGGCTGAACCGGAGCGAGTGCTGGCCGGGACGGGGCTCTTGCTGATGGATTTTCCGCCACATTTTCTGGATGCGGGCGCGATGCGGGGGTACCTGCTGAACTTCTATGTGGAGCCGGAGTGGCGCGGGCATGGGCTGGCGTACCGGCTGCTGCGGACGGCGGTCGAGGAGACGCGACGACGCGGGATCGCGGTGGTGAGCCTGCATGCCTCGGTGTTCGGGAGGCCGCTGTACGAGCGGAACGGGTTCAAGGATTCGAACGAGATGCTGTTGAGGAATCGGTGAGCGGCTCTTGTAGACTGTGAGGCATGGTAGACATTGACCTCCTCGTGCAGGCGCTTCGGCAGCAGAATCATCGTGTAGAGAACGTTACTTCTGTCCCTGAGAATGCCGGCGGGTACGAATTGACAATCGATGGAGTGGTGCTGAACCTCGAGGAAGCGCGAGCGCTGCTCGAAGCGGACGAGGCGAAGTAAGGGCGGCGGTTCTCGACGGCTGCGCCCAGGTTGGGGTGCTACCCGCGAACTCTTATGGGGACGCGGTTCTGTGCGCTACTGTGCCCGCGTGAAGGTGGTGTGGAGGGTGGCGGTGGAGTCCTGTCCGGCCCAGAGATCGAAGGTCGAGGCGTCTTCGGTCCAGGTGCGGGTGGCGGGGCTCCAGTAGCTGAGGTCGGCGGGCGTAAGGGTGAAGTTTACCGTGGTTTTGGCGTGCGGGGCGAGGTTTATGCGGCGGAAGCCCTTAAGCTCGCGAACGGGGCGGGAGGCGCTGCCGTATTGCTGGTGGATGTAGAGCTGGGCTACCTCGTCGGCGGCCGTCGAGCCGGTGTTTTCGACGTCGACGGTGACGCGGATTGGCTGGCCGACTTTGTTGGTGGGCTCGGCTACCTTCAGGTTCGAGAAAGCGAAGGTGGTGTAGCTGAGGCCGTAGCCGAAGGGGTAAAGCGGGGTGCTGGGCTCGTTCCAGTAGCGCTTGCCCTGCGCGGTGTAGTCCTGGGTGAGGTTATGCGCGTAGTTGATGGGGATCTGGCCGACGTTGCGAGGCCAGCTGAGCGGGAGCTTGCCGCCGGGGACGACGTCGCCGTAGAGGATGTTTGCAATAGCGTTGCCGCCCTGGGTGCCGGGATACCAGGCCTCGAGGATGGCGGGTACGTGCTCGGCGGCCCAGGTAATGTTGAGCGGCCGGCCGTTGAGCAGGACGAGAACGGTCGGCTTGCCGATCGCCGTGACAGCCTCGAGGAGCTTCTGCTGATCGCCGGGCAGATCGAGTGAGGAGCGCGAGGCGGCTTCGCCGGACATGTCCTGCTTCTCGCCGAGGGCAAGGATGACGAGGTCGGCGCTACGAGCGAGGGTGAGCGCCTTGTCGTACTCGGCTTTCGATTGATCTTCGGTCCAGTCGACCTGCTTCGGTTCTTGAAAGATGGCATCGAAGAAGGACGGGTAGAAGCGTTTGAGCTGGACGCCTTGTGCGTAGTCGATCTGCGTGCTGGAGCCGAGTTTGGCGCGGAGGCCTTCGAGCACGGTGACGGCCTCATTGGGATCCTCCTGAAAGATCCACGAGCCGATGGTGTCGTGCTTGCCGTTGGCGAGTGGGCCGATGACGGCGATGTGTTTATAGGTCGACTTCGCGAGCGGCAGGAGATGGTTCTCGTTGCGGAGCAGGACGGCGGATCGCTCGGCGGCGTGGAGGGCGACGGTGCGATGGGCGGGATCGTTGAGCACCTGCCGGGAGCGGGCGACGTCGTTGTAGGGGTGCTCGAAGAGGCCCATCTGGATCTTGGCTTCGAGGATGGGACGGACGGCGGCGTCTACCTGCTGGAGGGTGATCTTGCCGGCGGCGAGGGCGGCGGGGAGGCTGGCGTAGGCGTTGTGGCCGACGCTGGTGTCGGCGCTGCCGCCGGTAAGGGCGGCGGAGTCGATGGCCATCTCCATGTTAACGCCGGCACGGAAGGCGAGCAGGGCGGCGTCGGGGCGATCCTTGGCGAAGCCGTGATTCTCGAGGCTTTTGACGGCATCAGCATCGGAGACGACGAAGCCCTGGAAGTGCCAGTCGTCGCGGAGGACCTCGGTGAGGAGCATCTTGTTGCCGGTGGCGGGGACGTCGTTGAGGTCCATATAAGCAGACATGATGGAGCCGACGCCGGCTTCGATCGCGGCGTGAAAGGGGGGCAGGTAGACGTTGTGGAGCTGGGCGTCGGAGATGTAGGAGGCGTCGTAGTCGCGGCCACCCTCGGCGGCGCCGTAGCCGGCGAAGTGCTTGGCACAGGCGAGCAGGTGGTCGGGGGTGCCGATGGCGGGACCCTGAAAGCCACGGACCTGGGCGCGGGCGATGGCGGAGCCAAGGTAGGGATCTTCCCCGGCGCCTTCCATGATGCGGCCCCAGCGTGGGTCGCGGGCGATGTCGAGCATGGGCGCGAAGGCCCAGTCGATGCCGACAGAGCGGGCTTCGGCGGCGGCGACGGTCTGGGCCTGGACGGCTACCTCAGGGTCCCACGAGGCGGCCATGGCGAGCGGGACGGGGAAGGCGGTGCGGAAGCCGTGGATGACGTCAAAGCCGAAGATGAGTGGGATGTGAAGGCGGGAGTCATCGACGGCGAGGTGCTGGAGGCGGTTGATCTCGACGGGATCGGTGACGAAGAGGAGCGAGCCGACCTGGCCTTTGGCGATGCGCGCATCCTGGCCGGCGTCAGGGGCAAAGCGGAAGAGCTGGGTAAGCTGGGCGAGCTTCTCGTCGGGCGTCATCTGCTGCATGAGGGCGTTGGCGCGCTGGACGGTGGCGGGGGTGAAGATGTCGGTGCGGGGCCCGGACTGCGGCGTCTGTGCTACGGCGGCGGCTGCAAACGTGAGGCTGGCGGTGAGGAGGAAGGGGAGAGCAGCAGAGCGATTCATGGGAGACCTTTAGGGACGTCGTGTGGTTGGGCAATTCTACCGGACGGGCGTGACGCCTGACAGGCGTGGAGTCTGGCGCTGCTAACGGAGGGGTGATTCATTCCAGGCTGCAGATAGGGCGAGTAATCCGGGCATGGCTTGCACCTTGGAGTAATTTTTACTACCCTGTAGTTGTTATGCGAGAAGATGCTGGTCTAGGCGAGTTCGAGCAGGTGGTGTTGCTGACGATTCTGCGGTTGGGCGATGAGGCTTACGGCGTCAGTATCCAGGCTGAGATGGCGGCCTGTGCACGGAGGAAGACATCGCCGGGAGCGCTGTACACGACGCTTGAACGACTGGAGAAAAAGGGCCTGCTCGTCGCTCGCGCAGGAGCGCCCACGCCACAGCGTGGTGGCCGGGCGAAGCGTTTCTACAAAGTGACAGAGGATGGGCTGAAGCGTGTCGCTGCGGCGCAGTCAGCGTTCAACAGCCTGCTAGCCGGGCTGGATCTTCATGGAGTGCATGATGGATAAGGCAATTCTGGCTGAGTGGATCCTGCGGCGGGTGGTGGGCCCGGAGCGAGCCGCCGAGATGGTCGGCGACCTGCTGGAGACCCAAGCGGCGGCTGATAGATTCCGTTTCGGGCTGTCGGTGATGTGGCTGGCTTTTGTGTTCTCGTGGCAGATGCTGGCGGCTCTGGTGATGTCGGTGCTTGTCGGCTTTCTCTGCGCCTGGCAGCCGTTTTTCTGGACGATAGTGAGGCTGGCGCACTCCGGCCACCGCATGCCGCCCGCCATGTTCTTCACCTCGAGCTACCTGTTCGGAATGAGCATGCTGTTCTGGTCTGAGGCGGGCTTCTGCTTCGTACACTTCGGCATACGTCATCCTCTCAGCAGGATCAGCGTCGTTGCCGCCATGTTTGGCTCGGTCGTGACCTGCTGCTGGTGGCTGCCTCACGCCCCCATCATGCTGGCTGTGCTGGCCCTGGGCATCGTCGTCGCCTATACGACGAGCCGTACGAGGCGCCTCTTCTTGGCCATCTGGTCGGCCGCCCTGGTTCTCGACTGGCTTACTGTATTCACCTTGTCGCATCTCCCGAGTCGTGCATTGGCCTTCATTGGAGGCTGGAAGATCATCGCTATGTTTCTGGTCCCGATTGCCGAAGCGAGTGTATCTGTCTCGCTTTACAGGCGATTTTTCGAAAGCAGTCCGCGCAGAGTGATTGTCTAAAAGCCGGCCAATTCCTTGACACTGACGGTCGGTTACGCGATGCTTAGGGGCTAGGCGCACTTTTCTGCTTTCGAGCGGCGGTGGGCCGTGCGTGCTTGCACGGCGGAACTCCTGATCGGTCTACAGACTTCAATCAGATTCGAGAACGTGCGGGCGTTTGCGTGAAGGAACGGAGTTTCACATTACGATGCTGGCGACGTGGTTGCAAGGTTTGATGAGCAGTTTTGGGAGTATGAGTCAACTGGCGCTGCCTCTGCTTTTCTTTGTAGCGCTCTACTTCCTGATGATTGCGCCCAACCAGAAGAAGCAGAAGAAGTGGCAGGAGATGCTGACGCAGCTGAAGTCCGGCGATAAGGTAACGACAAGCGGCGGGGTGCGCGGCACGGTGATCTCGGTGAAAGACGATGTCGTGGTTTTGAGAATTCTGCCGGACGGGGTCAAGCTCGAGTTCATCAAGAGCGCGATCGCCAGTGTCACAACGCCGGATGAGGTTTAGGTTGCAGGGAACGGCTTTACAGATCTGAGAGAGCACCGTCTAGGACGGGCGAGGACAGTACAAGGAGAGGGCGGTGAAGCCGAAGAGGTGACCCGGCTCGACCTTCGATAACGATCATGGGTAAGAATCTGGCCGGCAAGACGGCATTCATCATTGCGATTTTAGTTGTGTTCTGCTTCGGCTTCGTGGGGATTCCTCATGGCAGTCTGAAGGAGTCCATTGGAAAGCAGATTCGCCTCGGTCTCGACCTGAAGGGTGGTATCCACCTGGTACTGCGAGTGAAGGTGGCCGAGGCGGTCTCGGCGCAGACCGATAACGATGTCGCGCGAATCGAGGCCGATCTCGAGAAGGGCGGCATCACGGGCGCCTCGGTCGGCAAGCTTGATCCGGCGCATCTGGACACGATTTCGATCAGCGGAACACCGATCGCGAAATCGAGCGATGTGCGCGGCGTGCTGACGGGCACCGCTTACGCCAACTATGACTTGGCCAGCAATCCCGATGGTAGCTGGAAGCTGACCATGAAGCCAACGGCGGTTCGCGATCTCGAGGCGCGCACGCTTGAGACGTCGATTGAAACGATCCGCGAGCGCATCGACAAGCTGGGCGTGACGGAGCCGACGGTGCAGCCGTATGGGCTGGGCGAAAATGAGATCCTGGTTGAACTACCGGGCGTCGACGACATATCGCGGGTGCAGGACATTATCCAGTCCACGGCGCGGCTCGAAATTCACCAGGTTGCCGGCGGCCCTTTCGCGACCGATCAGGATGCGCTGCAGGCGAACGGCGGGACGATTCCTGCGGATTCCGTGCTGGTGAAAGGCAGCGGAACGAACGGCGGCGGGGCGGACCAGACCTGGCTGCTGAAGCGCGTGAGCATCGTCTCCGGGAGCGACTTCCGGGATGCGCAGCCCTCAACCGATGAGAACGGGCGACCTGACCTAACGTTCAATCTGACGACCGACGCCGGCGAGCGCTTCTATAAGTACACCGATGCAAACAAGGGCACGGGGTCGATGGCGATTGTGCTCGACAACCGCGTGCGCGAGGTTGCGGGCATTCAGTCCGGCATCAGGGACACGGGCCGGATCTCGGGCGGCGGCTTTACGAAGCAATCGGCGGCTGATCTTTCGCTCATGCTGCGCACGGGCGCGCTGCCGGCGTCACTGGAGTTCCTTGAAACACGTACGGTCGGTCCCAGCCTGGGTGCGGCGTCGATCCGGCAGGGTGTGATCGCGGCGATCGCGGGCATGCTGGCGGTTATGGCGTTCATGCTGCTGTACTACCGCGGCGCCGGCATCAACGCGGACCTTGCACTCATCTTGAACCTGGTGATCCTTCTGGGCTTTATGGGGTATACGGGGTCGGTGCTGACGCTGCCGGGGATCGCGGGCGTGATTCTGACGATCGGCATGGGTGTCGATTCGAACGTGCTGATCTTCGAGCGTATCCGCGAAGAGCTGCGCACGGGTAAGACGGCGGCGGCGGCCGTCCAGCAGGGCTTTGGGCATGCGTGGATCACGATCATCGACACGCACGTGACGACGATCGTCTCGGCGGCGATCCTGTTTCTCTTCGGGACGGGGCCGGTGCGGGGATTCGCGGTGACGCTGACGTTCGGCCTGCTGGCGAACCTGTTTACGGCGGTGTTCGTCTCCCGGGTGATCTTCGACGCAGGACTGGCAAAGCGAGAGCGCGGCGCCGCGTTGTCCATCTAAGAGCCGCAGAGCTTAGTGGCCCATCGCTTCTTTGAGGCTGGGCGGAACAGATTTGAGAGATTGCGAGCTGCCTCTGAGGCCTCGCTGAGGGCTGGAGAACGTGGAACTGTTTCGTAGTACAAATATCGACTGGCTGGGGAAGAAGTGGTACTTCCTCGGATTCTCACTGATCTTCTCCGTCGCAGGCGTGCTGAGCATGCTGTTCTGGCATGGGATCCCCCGCGGTGTGGACTTCAAGGGCGGAACGCTGGTCTACGTAAAGTTCGCCGCAACACCGAACGAAGATCAGATCCGCCACGCGCTGAACGTGGCAGGCGTTCACGACTTCACCATCCAGCGCATCAGTGGACCGCTGGGGCAGGCGGCAGATGAAGAGGTGATTGCACTGCCGGAATCATCAGCCGCCGATGCCTCGCATGACGCCGGCCGCGCCAGCGTCCTGGCAGCGCTGAACAGCAGTTACCATGCATCCGCATTCGACGTGCAGCAGGTGGAGATTGTCGGGCCGACGGCCGGGCGGCAGCTGCAGAAGCAGGCCTGGCTCGCGACCCTTTATTCGCTGATCGGCATGCTGATCTACCTCTGGTTCCGATTCGAGCTGATCTATGGTGTAGCTGCCGTGGTTGCGGTCTTTCACGACACGCTGATCACGGTCGGCGCCTTCAGTTTAACGAACCAGGAGATTACGCTCACGGTGATCGCGGCGATTTTGACGCTGATCGGCTACTCGATGAACGATACAATCGTCGTCTTCGACCGCATCCGCGAAAACCTTGCGCTCTCGCGGCGGGAGTCGCTGGCGGATGTCGTGAATCGGAGCATCAACCAGACGCTGACGCGGACGGTGATCTCTTCGGGGTTGACATTCCTAACAGTGCTATCGCTTTACCTGTTCGGTGGCGAGGTGCTGCACGGCTTCTCGTTTGCGCTGGTGGTCGGCATTTTGATTGGGACGTACTCCTCGATCGCTGTCGCGGCGCCGATGCTGGTGGCGTACCAGGACTGGCGGGCGTCGCGCGGGAAGGTGGCGACGCTGCCTGCTGGGAGACGAGTCAAGGCGTAGGCTCTCGAAAATTCAAGCTTGATTGTTGGCCAGCGACTCGTTACTCTGCAAGAACTCTCTCGCGAATTCCTGAAATTTAACTTGGATTCCTGAAACGGGAACAAAACAGAACGGCTCGGTGTCTAAGCGCATAGCTCTTCTCTTCAGATTGAACGAGGCTGCCTATGTTTGAGAGTTCAATGATGGAATCCGGCGGACAGCTCAAGACCAAGTCGAAGTATTGGATGATTGGGACGTTTATTCTCAACATTTCCATTCTTGCGATCCTGATCCTCATTCCGCTGCTATATCCAGAGGCCTTGCCTAAGACCGCGATGACGGCGATGCTTACGGCTCCACCCCCTCCCCCTCCTCCGCCCCCGCCGCCTCCTCCGGCACAGGTAGTGAAACCGATCAAGATGGTCTCTGAGATTGATGCGGGCCTGCACGCGCCCACCAAAATCCCTAAAGACATCAAGATGTTGAAGGAAGATGCTGCGCCGCCGCCGCAAGTGGCTGGGGTTGCCGGCATGTCCGGTATGGGAAGCGCAGGTGGTGTGCCTGGCGGCGTAATAGGCGGTATCGGCAGCGCGCCTGCTCCCGTGGTCAAAGTAGCCCCGCCTAAAGGCCCGGCGCGTGTCTCGGGCGGAGTGATGGCCGGTAGTGTGCTTTCGAAGACGAATCCCGTGTATCCGCCGATTGCAAAGGCTGCCCACGTCTCTGGCGCCGTGGTGCTGCATGCGGTGATCTCGAAGACTGGAACGATCGAAAAGCTTGAAGTGGTCAGCGGGCCGGAGATGCTGCGATCGAGTGCGGTTGCTGCCGTGCAGACCTGGCGTTACAAGCCGTACCTCCTTAATGGTGAACCGACGGAAGTGGATACGACCGTGACCGTAAACTTCAGCTTTGGCGGAAGTTAGACAGCCGTTCGCGTGATCGATGTGGCCCTCGCGCCCGTTACAGCCCGGTGCTGTAGCGGGATAGGCCGAAGCGTTTCAGGTAATACAACGAAAAGTTTCCAGGAGGAAAGATTCCAGTGATTCTCGCCCATCTCACCAACTTCGCCCATGTTCCCGCCCCGATCGCCATGTACTTCCAGGAAGCAGCGGGCCCGAGCTTCAGCATTGCCGGTCTGCTTCAGAACATGGGTTGGCCTGCTCGTATCATTGCGCTGATCCTTTTCGTGATGTCGATCTGGTCGCTCGCCGTGATGATCGATCGTTATCTCTATTTTGCGGCTGCTCGTAAGCAGTCACGTGAGTTTGCGCCGAAGGTTGCCGGAGCACTGAAGGATGGCCGCCTCGATGAGGCGATCAAGATTGCTGATCGCAGCAAGAAGTCGCATCTCGCCGAAGTTGTTACCGCCGGTTTGCAGGAATTTCGCAGCTTTGGTTCGGGTGGCAGCATCACCGAGGCCCAGGTGGAGAGTTCGAAGCGCGCCCTGGAGCGTTCTGAGGCGATCGTTCATGCCAAGCTCAAGCGTGGTCTTGGTGGTCTTGCAACGATCGGATCGACCGCACCGTTCATAGGTCTGCTCGGTACCGTGATCGGTATTCTGAATGCCTTTCAGGCAATCGCAACCCAGAAAACCTCAGGTATTGGCGCGGTAGCCGGCGGTATCTCAGAAGCCCTAGTAACGACGGCTTTCGGCCTTTTTGTAGCTATTCCCGCGGTTATGACCTTCAACTTTTTCACCAACAAGGTTGAGGCGTTTGATGTCGAGATGGATAACAGCTCAAGCGAACTGATCGATTACTTCATTAAGCAGAGCCATCGCTAAGCTGCGGCTCTTTGTTACTGATCGAGCAGCAAGCCTCAGCGGTAAATTAGAACGGGCAGATCTCCGGATGATCAAGACAACCATCCGGAGGTCGAGCCTCAATCCCGACCTGAAGCAATTAGCGTTATGGAGTGTGCTATGGGAATCAATAAGCGGGACGAAGGCAAGAAGGTAAATTCGAATATCAACGTCACGCCGATGGTTGACGTCATGTTGGTATTGCTGATTATCTTCATGGTCATCACTCCCATGCTGAACAATAAGGTGAACGTAGACCTTCCGAAGGCCGACGCCGCGACCATTATGGAAGACGCGAACAAGGAAGATGCTGTGACCGTAGCGGTGACGCGTGATGGTAGGACCTTTCTGGGCGGCGATCAGGTGACGGTAGACGATCTTGGGCCGAAGATTTCAGCAAAGCTCGAAAACAAAACTAGCAAGGAAGTTTTTATGCGCGCCGATGCTCGCGCGAACTACGGCAAGGTGATGGACGCGGTTGATGGAATCCGTTCGGCCGGCGTGAGCCAACTCGGCTTGTTGACGGAACGCCGCGAGCAGTAGCTGTCATACGGAATGAATCTGTAACTGAGGGAGATTGTTATGGGAATGGGTGGTGGAGGTACAGGCGGCGCGGTATCAGAGATCAACGTGACTCCGCTTATCGATGTATTGCTCGTGTTGTTGATCATCTTCATGGTGATCGTACCGGTGGTCCCGCATGGCCTGGATGCGCTGGTTCCTCAGCCGCCAAAGACGAAGACCCCTCCCCCCGATAACGATCGCACCATTGTCGTTCAGGTGATCTCGAACGGAGCGGGTGAACCGGCGTACAAGATCAACGATACGGCTTTCAATAAGTCGGCTATCGAGGCGAAGCTTGCCGAGATCTTCGCGACTCGCCAGGAGAAGGTGATGTTCGTAAAGGGAGACAAGGATCTTGATTTCAGTAAGGTTGCTGATGTGATCGACTACGGCCACCAGGCCGGCGTAGATAACATCGGGCTGATTACTCCTCGGGTCGAGGCGGGTCAGTAGGATAAGGCCGCACATTAGCTAAGCGGTGTGGCTTCAGGCCATACCGCTTTTTGCTTTGACAAGTGGTTCGTTTCGCCTCAAGTCGTCGTGCAGGTTTATAACGTATTTAGTTCCCGCGATCGTTGGAATTCGTATATTGTTTCAGGATGCAAACTTCTAGATAACACGTAGTTCGAACAGGCAGGCTGTCGAAGGTTCCGCCTGGTCGAGGCTCTGTCATCGAGACAGCTACCTCTAACGCTGAGGAGTGGCACAAGCATTCTCCGTCCAATCTGAAGGCAGATAGGGGATGTTGGCAGATGACCAGAGGTGCCGTAGTCATATGAGGCGTCTACCATTACAGTCAATCTGTAATCAGGAAACCTGATCGACCGTTTTACCGTCCGAACAACTTACGCCAGCTTCTTCAAGGAGATACCCCGCCCCATGAAACTCTCTGCACGGATTCCGGTCACGGCCGCTTTGCTGGCGTTCACGCTTGGTACTGTCACCGGATGCAACAAGCTTAAGTCGAGAGACCAACTGGTCAAGGGTGTGCAGGCGTTCAAGAATGCACGCTACGAAGAGGCGGTCAACAACTTTCAAAACGCAATTCGTCTCGACCCTACGTCTGAGGACGCGAAGCTCTATCTCGCGACGGCGTACTCCTACCAGGTTGTTCCAAATCTCGACACGCCTGAGAATCTCAAGATCGCGCAGAAAGCTATAGATGGCTTCAACACCGTACTCGCCAAGGACCCGAAAGACCTAACTGCTTTGAAACAGATAGCCTCGATCGACCGCAACATCAAGAAGTTTGATGAAGCTAAAGAGTATGAGAAGAAGGTCATCGCGATTGCTCCGAACGACCCTGAGGCGTACTACACGGTCGGCTTTGTGAACTGGGTGCTTGCCTATAAGAACGCTCAGACGATTCTTGCTGCTGATGGGCTGACCGACGTCGGCGATGGAAATCCGAAGAAGAGCAAAGGCGCCTGCCAGAAGCTCCAGGCTGCCAACACCGGGCTTGTAAACGAAGGTATCCAATACCTATCGAAGGCTGTCGAGCTAAACCCGACTTACGATGACGCGATGCAGTATCTTCAGCTGACTTATCGTCGAAAGGCAGACTTAGAGTGCGGAGATGAGAATGCTCGCAAGGCGGACATGGCCAATGTCGACATGTGGATCCAGAAGGCCATGGGCGCACGAAAGGCGAACGAAGAGAAGAAAGAAAAGAAGAATTCAGGTGGCGTACAGATGTAGTCAGAGTTGTTGAATGCTGACGAAGGGCCTCTCCTCGCGGGGAGGCCCTTCTGTTGCGGGAGTGCGGTAGAATTGCCGCTTGCGACGGCCGATCAAAAAAATTCTAGTAGCGAACCGCGGGGAAATCGCCGTCCGAATTATGCGTGCCTGCCGCGAACTGAACGTGAGGACCGTAGCCGTTTACTCTGACGTCGATCGAGCTGCGCTGCACGTATCGCATGCTGATGAGGCGTATCGTCTCGGGCCTGCAGGTGCTGCCGAGAGCTATCTTCGTGGCGACGTGATTCTCGCGATCGCAGAACGCGCGGGAGTCGACGCGATTCATCCCGGGTACGGCTTCCTTTCTGAGAATGCACAGTTTGCCGAGGACTGTGCCGCGGCAGGCGTGATCTTTATTGGACCGCCCGCGTCGGCGATGCGCATCCTTGGCTCGAAGACACGAGCAAGACAGGAGGCGGACGCAGTCGGGATGCCACGGGTGCCCGGTAGTGTGACGGGCCTTCAATCGGTGGGTGAGGCGCATCGGGTCGCTGCCGAGATCGGCTACCCCGTGATGCTGAAGGCGGCAGCTGGCGGCGGCGGTAAGGGGATGCGGGCTGTGACCAGCGCTGAGGAGCGGACCTCGGCCTGTGAGGCAGCGTCGAGCGAGGCACTGCGCAGCTTCGGTTCAGGTGAGATGTATCTCGAGAAGCTGATCGAGCGGCCGCGGCACATCGAGATGCAGCTGATCGCGGACGAGCATGGCGGCTGTATCTTCCTTGGGGAGCGAGAATGTTCGGTGCAGCGGCGTCACCAGAAGGTGATTGAAGAGGCACCGTCGGTGGTGGTGAGTGAAGAACTCCGCCGGCGGATGGGCGAAGCTGCGGTACGCCTGGCGCTCTCGGCGGGGTACGTGAACGCGGGCACGGTTGAGTTCCTGGTGTCAGGCCTCGAGAAGCCGGGCGCGGAAGACTTTCAATTTCTCGAGATGAACACGCGGCTGCAGGTCGAACACCCGGTGACGGAGCTGGTAACGGGAATCGACCTGGTGCAGCTACAGATTCAGATCGCGCAAGGCCAGCCGCTGCCACTCACACAGGACCAGGTTCGCCTGCGCGGCCATGCGATCGAGTGCAGAATCTATGCCGAGGATGCAGAGAACAACTTCTTTCCCAGTCCCGGCGAGATCACGCGGTTAGTGCACCCCGGCGGGCCGGGTATACGGGAGGACTGCGGCGTGTACAAGGGATGGATTGTGCCGATGGACTATGACCCGATGCTGTCAAAGCTGGTGGCATTTGGCGAGACGCGGGAGATGGCTATCGACCGCATGCTGCGTGCCCTGGATGAGTACGTTGTGGGAGGGATACGGACCAACATCGGATTGTTTCAACGCATACTGCGCGACCCTGAGTTCCGGGCGGCGGATGTCGATACGGGTTATCTTGAGCGGCTGCTGCTGAGGCCGCCAGTGGCTCAGGTGGCGAGTATGCCGGAGGACGTGGCTGCGATTGCTGCTGCGCTTTTTACGGCGGCCCAGTCGCGACGGTCTGCGCCTGCTGCAGTCCAGGAGAGCCGCTGGCTGCTGGCAGCTCGGGCTGAGGGGCTTCGACGGTGACCATCTGGCTCGAGATCGGCGGACGCAGGCGGAAGGTTGAGCTTCAAGCGGCAGAGGGCGGGGCTGGTCTCGACGGGAGATTGCAATGTGTTCTGGATGGTGCTCCGCTTGGCGCTGACGCGCGTGTGCTGCAACCCGGAGTTCTCTCGCTGATTGTGGACGGGAAGCAGTACCGGTGCGTACTGGACGGTTCTGCTGTGCTGGTGAACGGGCAGCGCTTCGAGTTTACGGCGGCCGATCCCCGGTCGCTCGGCGTCCGTCGCATTGCGGGTGACGCTGCGGGAGGTGCGCACGCCGTCAAGGCTCCCATGCCGGGTCGTGTGGTCCGGGTGCTGGTCGAGGAAGGCGATGCGGTGGAGGCCCAACAGGGGCTGGTGGTGATCGAAGCGATGAAGATGCAGAATGAGCTGAAGTCGCCCAGGGCGGGCACGATCACGCGGCTCGCGGTCGCAGTTGGCGCTACGGTACAGCCCGGAGAAGTGCTCGTCGTCGTGGCGTAGGTGTGGATCGGCAGCGAAGATTTCTGTTGGGTAACGAATGCCTACAGGCTACAATCCGGAGACAGTTTTCTACGATGACGACGGCCCACAGAGGTTCGGCTGAAGGAGCGGCGATGGCAGGCGAGACGACCACGAACATGATGGGCTCCGGCAACGTTTTAAGCGGTACTTCGGCGGAGCTGAGCCAGGCTGAGCGGGTCATTGATACCTTCATCGCTCCGTCGAAGACGTTCACGGACATCCTGCGGAATAGCTCGTGGTGGCTGCCGTTTCTGCTCGTGCTGGTCTTGTCGGTGATTGGCGCGTTTGTGATCGACAAGCAGGTAGGCTACGACACGGTCGTCCAGAACACGCTGCATGACAGCCCGAAGCAGGAGCAGCAACTGGCTGAAGCCGACCCGAAGCAGAGGGCGGCTCAGCTCCACATGATGGCGATCAGTTATCGGTACACGTCGTATGCATCGCCGATCCTGATCCTGGCGGTGTCGGCCATTGGGGCGCTCGGACTCTGGGTCAGCTTTAATTTTGGGCTGGGTGCGCGGACGACGTTCGGGCAGATGTTTGCCGTCTGGATGTATGCTTCGTTGCCGCGGCTGCTCACCAGTGTCCTGATGATGGTGACGTTATTTGGCGGCAATGCCGAGGCATTTAATCTCAAGAATCCCGTTGGGACTAACGTAGGGTTCTACCTGCCGGAGGCTGTGCCATGGCTCAGGACCGCGCTCAGCTTCGTGGACGTGATCAGTCTCTGGGTGCTGGCGTTGCTCGTGATCGGAACGGCGATCGTCGCGAAGGTAAGCCGCGGGAAGGCGGCTGCGGTGGTTGTGGGTTGGTGGGCGGTCATCCTGATCATCAGCGTGGCTGTGGCCGCGGCTACCAGCTAATCGAAGATGACGCCGCGTACTACTCGGTCCAGCGCTTGAAGACGAGCGAGGCGTTGGTTCCGCCGAAGCCGAAGGAGTTCGACAGCGCGTAGTCAATCCTGGCCCTCTGGGGCGTGTTCGGGACGTAGTTCAGGCGGCATTGCGGGTCGAGCTCAATGATGTTCGTGGTAGGCGGGGCAGTCTGCTCAAGCATGGCCATGATGGTGATGCCGGCTTCGAGTCCGCCTGCACCGCCGAGGAGGTGGCCGGTCATGGATTTGGTTGAACTGACGAGCAGTGCGTGATTCAGGGCTCGCGCGCCAAAAACGTTCTCGATGGCCTTCGATTCCAGCGCATCGCCCAGTGGTGTCGAGGTAGCGTGGGCATTGACGTAGTCGATTGTGTCGGGCGAGATGCCGGCAACCTTGAGCGCGGCCGTCATGGCGCGAAAGCAGCCTTCGCCTTCAGGAGCCATGCCGGTCATGTGGAAGGCATCGGCCGACATGCCATACCCGATGACTTCGGCAAGGATCTTCGCACCGCGAGCCTTGGCGAACTCGAGTTCTTCCATGATGAGAATGCCAGCGCCTTCACCGCAGACGAAGCCGTCGCGCTCCTTGTCGAAGGGGCGACAGGCGTGCTCAGGGTCATCGTTGCGGGTCGAGAGGGCCTTCATGGCGGCGAATCCGCCGACGCCCATGGGGGTGATGGCAGCTTCGGTACCGCCAGCGATCATGGCGTCAGCATCGCCTCGCTGGATGATGCGAAAGGCATCGCCAATCGAATGCGCGCTCGAGGTGCAGGCGGTGGCGGTAGCCTCGTTCGGTCCGCGGGCGTTGAACCTGATGGAGACATGACCGGCAGCGAGATTGACGATCGAGCCGGGGATGAAGAACGGAGAAATCTTGCGCGGACCGCCGGCGAGCATGGCGGAATGCTCCCGCTCGATGACATCGAAGCCGCCGATGCCCGAGCCGATGTGAACGCCGAAGCGGTCGCGATTGCCCTCGTCGATCACCAGACCGGAGTGGGCCATGGCCTCAACCGATGCTGCGAGGGCAAAGTGGATGAACCGCCCCATCTTGCGCGATTCTTTCTTCTCGATGAAGAGAAGCGGGTCAAAGTTCTTCACCTCGGCTGCAAAGCGGACGGGGTGACCGGTTAGATCGAATGCCTTGATCTCCGCCATACCGCTGCGACCGGCGAGGAGCCCCTCCCAAACCTCCGGTACGGTCTTCCCTACTCCGCAAAGTAGACCGATACCGGTGACGACAACTCGTCGCTGCTCCAAGAGTTGCTGCTGGGCCATTGCTACTTGGCCGCCTTCTGATTCTTCTCGATGTATTCGACAGCATCCTTGACGGTCTTGATCTTTTCGGCGTCTTCATCGGGAATCTGAATGTCAAATGCTTCTTCAAACTGCATGACGAGTTCGACGACGTCGAGGGAGTCCGCCCCGAGATCTTCCTGAAAGCTAGCGCCCGGGGTAACTTCCGCTTCATCCACCTGAAGCTGCTCTACGATGATCTGCTTTACCTTCTCGTCAACTGCCGCCATGTGCTTCTCCTGTGTACGTCTGGGTTCCAGAATTTAATGCGGCCACCCTTGCTAGATGCAAACCGCGCGCTTCGGTCGCATTTGGGCGGGCCGAGCCAAGCCTAAGGATACTGAGTGCCCTGTCGAGTGTAAAGCAAAGCGGGGCCGGTCGCATGCTGGGCTGAAGATGTCAGATTGGCCAGATTGGGTTGAGGGTATAGGTCCCGGGTGTTGCGATCGTGTAGCGTCCGGCGAGTGTAATGGTCGCGATCGGCTTGTCTGCGGCGCGACTGTAGAAGCGGTGGGTGACGCAGAAGCGACTGTCGATGAAGAGTTCAAGGACGGAGTTATCGATGAAGGCGTGCAGGGTGGCCTGTTTGCCGAGAGGGGCAGGGATCGTGATCGTGATCGGACCGACGCCGTTGCTAAAGCTTACCTGGAGGGTACGCGAGTCTTGCGCGGGAGCGGAACGGAGCGCGAGGAGGGCTCCCGACGAGTCGGATACCAGGCGAAGCATAGGGGCGCCGGAGGTGGCTTCGAAGGTCGCGAGGAGTTCATGGATCTGGCCCGGCTTTGCTGCAGTGCGTCGCAGGCTGGTGGTCTGGGATGCGGGCTCCATGTAGAGGTCTCCGTTTCTGAGCGTGAGCAGCCGCGGCAGGCTCATAAGGCCAGACCAGCCGGCGCGGCTGTACTCGGCCTCGGGGCGGGTCTCGGCGATCCAGCCCCAGAGGATGCGGTTTCCTCTGGCGTCCAGCTGGGTCTTGGGGGCGTAGTAGGTGACGCGGTTGGTGCCGACCCGGCCGTAGTCGAGCTCTCCGGTCTTGTCCGGAGTGAAGCGCATGCTAGTGCGATCGAGCGTACCGGACTGCCATACGACCTTGCCCTCGGCGGAGTGGATGAGAACGTGCTTTTCGGCATGGGTCGCCAGGTCGGTGAGCGGGAAGAAGTCCGGGCACTCCCACATCTCGCCGGAATCGACGGGGTCAGTGCCGGTCTTGCCGGCCCACTTTCCTTCGTAAAGGGGATGAAGGTACTCCCAGGTGCGGAGGTCGGGCGAGCGATAGAGGAGGACCATGCCGCCTTGCCGGGCGATACCGGAGCCCACGACCGCGTACCAGAGATTGCCCGCCCGCCAGGGCGATGGGTCGCGGAAACCGGTCACCTTCATGCCAGGCGGAGGTGTGGGAATGACCGGCTGGGTAAGTTTCTTCCACTTGGTAAGCGTGTCGTCGGCGGCGATGGCAAGGCACTGCGATTCTCGGTAGCTGGTGTGATCGTCCTGGAGCGTGGCCTCGGAGCGTGGAGCGTTCTCGATACCGGTGTAGAGGAACGTAGGCCGGCCCTGATCGAGGACGGCAGTTCCGGTGAAGCAGCCCTGCGCATCGGGACCGCCGGGGGTGGGGGCGAGGGCGATGGGCAGCCGCTCCCAATGGATCATGTCGGGCGAGATGGCGTGGGCCCAGTGCATGTCGCCCCAGACGGCGGCATGCGGGTTGTACTGGTGGAAGAGGTGATACTTGCCCTGAAAGTAGATAGGGCCGCAGGGATCGTTCATCCAATTGCGCGCGGGCAGGTAGTGGAAGGCGGGCCGCAGGGGGTCATGGAGGAGCGCGTCCTCATCAGCCGCCAGGGCGCGGGCGGCGACGCGGCTGGTGAGGGTTGCGGCGGAAGCCAGGGCGATGGTCTTGAGGGCGCTGCGTCGATTGATGGGCATGAGGCCTTTGGTCGTTCTGCTGGCTACACCAGGTATCCTGCTGACCCCGCCAAGTATATGGTGCGGCATGCTGACTGGCTGGTCAGTTGTCGTCGCCGCCCGCCGCAGCAAGCAGGGGTGCAACTCCCGGCAGTCCGTCGAAGGGGATGAGATTAGACTGGACGCCATTTTCGGCTTCGGTCACCTCGCGCAAGGTGCGCGTGATCGCTCGGCTCCGGACGCCGACCTCGCCGAATGCTTTGTGGATCTTGCCGACATCGCCTTCCATCTTGTCCATGAGCTTCTCGAATTTGCCAAACTCCGTTTTGGCCGATTCGAGGACCTTCCACACCTCGCCGCCTTTTTTCTGGAGAGCAAGCATGTGGAATCCCATCTGGAAGCTGGTCAGGATGGCGGAGAGGGTGCTCGGTCCCGCGATGGTCACCTGGCACCTGGATTGGATCTCGGCCTGAAGGCTGTCCCGCCGCATCACTTCCGCATACAGCCCTTCCGTCGGAAGAAACATGATAGCGTGGGGCGTTGTGACGGGCGGATTGATGTACTTCTCGCAGATGCGCTTGCCTTCGGTACGGATCGCTGCTTCGAACGCTTTCCCCGCAGTGGTCGACGCCTCGACGTTGTTGGACGCGTAGGCGTTTTCGAGACGTTCCCACGCTTCTCTGGGGAACTTGGCGTCGATGGGAAGAAGCGTCTCGCCTGTCTGACCGGGAAAGCGGATGGCGAACTCGATCATCTCCTGTGTGCCGGGCTTCACCTTCGCGTTGCGTACGAATTGACTCGGAGCAAGCATCTGTTCCAGCAGCATGCCAAGCTGCACCTCAGCGAAGCCGCCACGCGATTTGACGTTGGTAAAGATGCGGCTGAGATCGCTTACACCATCGGAGAGCTTGGTCATCTCGCCGAGACCGCTATGGACTTTGTTCAGCTGATCAGTGACCTGCCCGAACGACTCGGTGAGCCGCGTGTGCAGGGTGGCGTGCAGCTTTTCGTCGACAGTGACGCGCATCTCCTCAAGTTTTGCGGTGTTGGTCGTGTTCAGCTTATCGAGGCGCTCTTCGACGGTAGAGCGGAGCTTGTCCTGCTGCTGGGCGTTGCTCTCGGCGAGACCGGTGAGGCGAGTGTGGAGGGCATCGCGGGATTCGAGCTGGGTGCGGGCTGCGTCGGCGGTGAACGCAGAGAGGCGCTGGGCGATGGTATCCATCTGTTGCTGGACGGCGTGGCGGAGCTTGTCCGCGGACGTAGCGTCGTCGGTCCGGAAGGCGTCGAGGCCGGTGTGGAGGGCCGCGCCAAGGGTGCTGATACTTGCGGTGACCTCAGTACGAAGGGTGCCGAAGTCCGCACTGCTGGCCTCGCGGGTACGTCGGGCCTCAGCGGCGATGTCGTCGCGCATCTGAGCGAAGCCGGCGCGCGAGTTGGCGTCTGCGGTTTCGCTACGGATGTTGAGATGGGCAATCTGGTCCGGTAAGTGGGCTGCGCGGGGATCGGCCGTTGCATCTGCCGACCTGCGAAACACCAAGGCAAGCAGGGCGAAGAGGATTAGGAGCTGAAGCACGAGCAGCGCGATGAGCATTCGTTTTTCCTTCGCCTTCAGCGTACACCTGAATGGGATGGAAGATCGCACAACTCTGCGTAAATTGTGGGAAAGCGGTCGTTCTCGATCCCGCGACCTGGTGTGCAGCGGGCTCGCCCATGCGCCTGTCGCAGGTCAGCGAGGCAGGCCTCGCAGGTCAGAGTGGCATGTCCATGAAAACGTTCGCGCGCGTGTAGGGTGTCGGCGGCAAGGTCTCGGGGTCGACGTGGCGGAAGCCCACCGACTCATATAGGTGGACGGCGCTGGGAAGCTTGGTGCTGCTGCCCAGGAAGAGGGAGGTTGCGCCAATCCGCCTGGCCTCGCCGATAGCATGCTGGATGAGGCGGCGACCGAGACCCTGGCCGCGCAGGTGCGGAGAGACAGCCATCTTCGAAAGCTCGTAGACACCGGCGCCCATCGGTATCAGGGCCACGCAGCCGACAGGGACGCCATCCGCGTAGACCATGAAGATGTGACCTCCCTTGCGTAGGATCGAGTTCTCCGGATCGCCCAGCGTCTCGCGATCCTTGGCCTCAAGCGTGAAATGCAGGGTAATCCACTCTTCATTCAGCGTGCGGAACGCGGTCGCGTCATCTCCGGGAAGCAGGGGGCGGATCTCGATTGCGGGTGGAGCAACGTGCATGGGACGACCTCTGCAGGAAGTGTGCCTACCCAGTTTAGGAGATTGTCTTCGTCATGTGGCATTTCGGGCAAACAATCACGATTGCTGGAAGATGCGCATTCCGGAATCGGGGTCGGGCTTCCTTCTAAACGCGTTCGTCACTGGCTGCCATTTTGGAGCACGCTGCTGCTCTCTATACTGAAGGGCGGGTGCCTCTATTGCCAAGACGAAGTGCAGGTTTGATCATGTACTGCCGTCGAGGCGATGATGTAGAGATATTCCTGGTTCACCCGGGTGGTCCGTTCTTTGCGAACAAGGACCTGGGATTCTGGACGATTCCGAAGGGTGAGTACCTGAAGGACGAGGAGCCGTTACAGGCCGCCAAACGTGAGTTTAGGGAGGAGACCGGCTTCGCACCGGGTGAGGCCTTCATTGATCTTGGCTGGATCAAACAGGCCGGCGGCAAGATCGTCTTCGCCTGGGGCTTTGAGGGCGATTGCGATCCAAGCAAGCTGACCAGTAACACGTGTGAGATCGAGTGGCCTCGGCGGTCCGGGGTGCTGATCGAGATCCCTGAGGTAGACCGGGGCGCATGGTTTTCAATTGCTGAAGCCAGGGAACGCATCAAGTCGAGTCAGGTACCGCTCATTGATCGGTTGTTGACCAGCTTGCGGCCAGTCCTTTCGCTGCCGGGATAGCACCGGGCTGCGCTTCCCATTCGCCGCTACAAGGGTGGTGGCGAGGGTGGATCTAGCGCGGCGAGGATGGCGTCCGTGATGGAGGCGGCTTCGGCGGCCGGGCGAAGATCGTGGACGCGAAGGATGTGCGCGCCAGCGAGAATGGCGGCGACGTTAGCGGCGGTGCTGGCCCGGCTGCGGGCTTCGGAGCCGGCGGCGACCTGCGTGCCGTCGAAGGGAGGGGCGAGGGTGCGGGCAAGGAAGCCTTTGCGCGAGATGCCGGCGAGGATGGGGCGGCCGAGCTGGTGGAGCTGCTCGAGGTGCGCGAGCAGGGTGTAGTTCTCGTCGCCTAATTTGCCGAAGCCGAAGCCTGGGTCGAGAACGATCCGGTCCTCGGGGACCCTGGCGTTGCGGGCGGTGCGTAGCGAGTCGGCTAAGCCGGCGAGCACGAGCGGCAGGATCGCCGCGGGCACGAGCGGCGGCTGCGAGAGCCACGCCTGCGGCCGGCCGCGGGTATGCATCAGGACGATGCCGCAGTCGAGGCCAGCGCAGGTTGCCGGCATCTGGTCGTCCCAAGTGAAGCCGCTGACGTCGTTGATGATCTCGGCGCCGGCTTCGATAGCACGCTTTGCCGTGGCTGCGTGGAAGGTGTCGATGCTGACGATGGCTTCAGGGCGAGCTTTGAGGATGGCGCGCAGGACGGGAAGAATGCGGGCCTGTTCCTCTGCCGGCGGGAGTGGCGTGGCGTTGGGGCGGGTAGATTCGCCACCGAGATCGAGGATGTCCGCGCCGGTATCGAGGAGGCCCCGCGCGTGGTCGAGGGCGGCGTCGTTTGAGGAAAATTGTCCGCCGTCCGCGAAGGAGTCGGGTGTGACGTTGAGGATGCCCATCAGCAGGGTGCGCGGGCCGAGGGCGAGGGTGCGGGTCCGCAGGCGCCAGGTGCCGTGTGGGCGGGAAGCGAAAGGCATACACGCAGAGTATAGGAATGGCTCCGTGATGCGGGCTCGGGAGCTGAGCCGAGAGTGCTAGACTGCGCGAATGCGGAAGCTCCTGGTGCGCTTACTTGGTGCGGCGGTGATGGTGCTCGGTGCGCAGCAGGGTCGGGCGCAGGCGAATGCCCACGATCTGGCCAGCCGCATCGGTGCGGTGACGGCTGAGCCGGCGGTGGCCCGGGCGCACTGGGGCGTGATGGTTGCGACGATCGACGGCACTCCCATCTACATGTTGAACGCTGGGCAGCTATTCCAGCCGGCCAGCAATGCGAAGTTGTTTACGACCGCGGCGGCGGTTCACCTGCTTGGGGTAGACCGGCGATTTACGACGGTGATCGAAGGCCCGCCTGGATCATTACAGGGCAGTGCAACGATCGCGGGCGACCTGACGCTGCGCGGTGGCGGCGATGCAAACTTCTCCAGTCACGATGTGCCGTACGTCGAGCCTTCCGAGAGAAGCAAGAGCGCGGCGTCAACAGCCGATCCACTGAGTGACCTTGCAGCAATGGCGGACCGCGTAGCTGCGGCCGGGGTGAAGCATGTGACGGGCGATGTGGTTGGCGACGACACACTGTTTCCGTGGGAGCCGTACGCGCCGGATTGGGCGGCGGACGACCTGGTCTGGGGGTACGGAGCGCCGGTGTCCGCATTGGCGGTAAACGACAACCAGCTGCAATTGCGGGTGACGCCCGGGGTGCATGCCGGAGAAGCGGCGACGGTGGCCCTCGTTCCGGCTAACGTTGCCTACACGCTTGCGGCAGCCGTGGCGACAGTCGGTGCGAAGGAGCCGGACGGGGTGCAGGTCGACCGGGCGCTGGGTGCGAAGGTGCTGACGGTCTCGGGGACGATTGCCGCCGGCTCGAAGGTGTTCGTAGAGGATGTGGCGATTGACGATCCGACGGCGTACGCGGCTGCGGCACTCAAATCGATGCTTGAGGCTCGCGGGATCACGGTCGATGGAGTAGCGCGGTCAGAGCATCGAATGTCGGTTGAGGCGGCTGGCTTCCTGAAGGAAACGCGTGAGTCGCTGCCTGCCCTACCGAAGACACCGCTGGGGCCGGTCAGCAGACTCGTTACAGGGCAGAGTGTTTGCATGGATGCTTGTCCGCTGCGGGTGGAACATACATCGCCGGCGGTCATCGAGGATGTGGTAGCCACGAACAAGGAGAGCCAGAACCTGCATGCGGAGCTGCTGTTGCGCCAGCTCGGCAAGGCGTACGGGAGCGATGGGTCGATTGTGCAGGGGGCGCGGGTGGTGCGTCAGTTCCTGGTGGATGCCGGGGTGGACAAGGACGACTTCGTCTTCTACGACGGCTCGGGGCTGAGCGGCCACGACCTGGTGACGCCGCGGGCCGTGGTGAAGTTGCTGACTTTTGCTGTCGGGCAGCCTTGGTTTCCGGCATGGCGGAGGAGCCTGCCGGTCGGCGGCGTGGATGGATCGTTGACCAATCGCTTCACCAAGGCGCCGCTGCAGGGGCATGTGTTTGCGAAGACGGGAACGCTGGGCGAAGCGCGGGCGCTCAGCGGGTATCTGGAGTGCGCGAGTGGGCAGACGGTGATCTTTTCGATCTTGGTGGGGAACCTTGCGCCGGGTACGACGGCTGACCGCGAGGTGATGGACCGCATGGTGGCGGCGATTGCGGCGGCCAACTAGCGCAGCGGCTTATTGGTCAGTCAACCAGGAGCATGATCTCTGTTGACTTGATGATGGCGGTAACCTCGCTGCCGACAGCGATCTTGAGGTCTTCCACGCTCTGGCGGGTGATCACGCTCTCGATCAGGTTTGCCCCGACACGCACGCTTACTTTGGCCGTAACGACTCCAAGTTCAACCGCTTCAACGGTGCCTCGTAACTGATTCCGCGCAGAGATTTTCATAGAGCCAGTATAGGTGGAGCGGGAGCATGCAGTGCACGACCTGCTCAGTGCGAGAATTGAGGGATGAGACGGTTTGCAGCAGGATTGCTTCTACTCGGATTGAGCGTAGTAGGTACGGTTGCGTGCAAGACCATCCCGCCGCCCACGCCGCTGGCAGCTTTGGATGCGCAGCAGGCGCAGGGCCATGCGGTGTACCAGGCGCACTGCGGAGCGTGCCACTACGATAGGCGGAATGGACCGCTGCATGGACCGTCGCTACTCGGGATATTTAAGAAGGACTATCTGCCGAGCGGTGCGCCGGCAAACGACGAGCGGGTGATGGCGACGATCCGGTTTGGCAGGGATATGATGCCGCCCATGGCAGGCACCGTGGATCCGGCGGAGCTTGAGGATCTGATGGCATATCTGCACACGTTGTAGCGCTGGAACGTAGGGGAGTGGAGTAGAGGCCAGGCATGAGTGAGGCGATGGACGAGCGTCAGGAGAACAGGGCGGGACAGATGCTGCCCGGAATCGCCGGTATCTGCATGTTCATGATCTTCATGACAATGATCAATGTGTATGCAGGCGTGGTCGGGCTTTACGGTGTGGGGTGGGCAAAGTACGGCATCCTGACGCTGTGTACGCTGCTGGCCCTGGGGATCTTCGGCCTGCTACGGCTTCGGAAGTGGGGCTGGTCGCTGGTGACTACCGGCTGCCTGCTGATGGCAGCCGGCGACTTGTACTTCTTCACCAAGGCGCACCAGGCGTTTTTTCTAGTACGGGGACTGTTCGGGCTACTCTTCTTCCTGTACCTCGCACGGCAGGAAACGCGGGCGCGGCTTCACTAATAGACATTGCCGAACGGAAACGGCCGACCTGAAGGCCGGCCGTCGTTGTCAGATGAAGCTAATTACGCGGCCTTGGCTTCCTGGTTGACCTTCTGCTCACCAATCTCGGTGAACTTCTTATCGCCACTCTTGCTATCTTCAAGGTTCTCGTTCAACGCGGATGCTGCGTCCTGTTTGCCGATCAGCTCAGCATAATGGGCCAGCGAGCCGTAGGAGGCAACGCGGTACATCTGCTGCTGGTTGGCTGCGACGATAAGCGCGGCGTCACGGACCGGGCCGGCGTCAGTGTTGCTGATCATGTGCTCGACCTCGGTGACCATTGCCTTGGCAATATGATTCTCGTTCCGGTCGACCGACTTGCCCAGCTTCTGAAAGCTCTGCTCAACCTTCTTGGCATACTCTTGGCTCTTGCTCTCGGTCTTCTCGAAAGCATCTTTGAGTTCGGGGGTGGTGGAAGCTTCCGCCATCTTGGGTGCGGCCTTGGCGACCTGCTCTTCGAAGTCCAATACGTAGGTAAGACCGGTAACCATCAGATCTTGAATGCTTTGCATCTTCATAAGACTCTCCTGAATCACGGCACTTGCGTTATGTCGGGCTGGAGTGCCGTGTTCCTACAGCTGGGATGAAGAGCAGGTGTGCGATGTTGCCACGGGCTGGCTGTGCAAATTGATGATGTACGGAAATTGATCGGCTGTATACCGGATGGTGAAGGATGCGCCGCGAATAAGCGACGGAGCGGCAATTTACAATCGTGACATGACACCTGTGCTAAACCCGGAGCTGGTCCAGATCGACCTGTCGCCGCGCCAGCCGGTGCGCAAGCCGGAGTGGCTGAAGGCCAAAGCCCCGATGGGCGAGACCTTTCATAGTCTCAAGAAGATGGCGCGCGAACTGAACCTGCATACCGTCTGTGAGAGCGCGCAGTGCCCCAATATCGGGGAGTGCTGGAACCAGAAATCGGCGACCTTCATGATGCTGGGCAACCTGTGCACGCGCCGCTGCGGTTTCTGCGCGGTGCCCAAGGGCCGACCGGAGCCGATCGATTTCGACGAGCCGCGGCGGGTGGCGTATGCGGTGGCACAGCTGGGGCTGGCCCACGCCGTAATCACCAGCGTCAATCGCGACGACGATAACCTCGGTGCGGCGCGGGCGTTCGTGAGCGTCATCGAGGAGATCCGGGCGCAGGCTACGGGCTGCAGGGTGGAGGTGCTGACGCCGGATTTCCAAGGGGTCGAAGCGGCGCTGCGGCTGGTGGTGGCGGCCAGGCCGGAGATCCTGAACCACAACATCGAGACGGTCCCGCGGCTCTACCGAGTGGCGAAGAGCGGCGGCCGGTACCCGCGGTCGCTCCGCTTTCTGGAGCAGGCCAAAGAGATTGCTGCCGAGACCGGCGAGCGCATCGTGACCAAGACGGGGATCATCGTCGGCATGGGCGAAGAGATCCATGAGCTGCTGGAAGTCTTTCGCGACCTGGCCGATCGGCATGTGGACATTCTGACCATCGGACAATACCTGCGACCGTCCCGCGATCATCTGGTCATGTCGCGTTATTACACGCCCGAGGATTTTGCATTCCTGAAGCATGAGGCGCTCGGGATGGGGTTCCGGCATGTGGAAAGCGGGCCGCTGGTGCGATCGAGCTATCACGCGCAGGAGCAGGCTGAGAGTACTGGGCTGGCGTAGCGGCGCGGAATGGATTCCCATCCAATTGCCTAAGAATGAGGAAAGAACGGGAGCTTATTCGTCAGCGATCCTGTGCGCCGTGGAGGATGTACAGAACTTCGATGGTTTGCTCGTGAAGCCTATAAAAATGATGTAAGGCAAGCGGGTAAGGACCAGCTCACGAACATTTTTCTCGCGCCCAGGTCCTCCGCGAAATGGGATGGTCTTGAGCGAGAGAACGGCTTCGTACAGCTCGTTGATGGTGACTTGTGCGAGATGTGGAAGAGTCCTGAAGGTAGATGTAGATGCCTTCAAGGTCGTCCGCTGCTTCTGACAGCCAGAGAACGCGCACTCAGGACTGCAGCAATTTCTTGAAACGTGCGTCCATCTCTTCCTCTTCGAGGAAAATCCCCTGATCAGCTTGACGGACGCGCTCTTGAAGAATCTCCCGGAAGCGGCGATCGCCTTCGTAGAAGTTCACCGTGGCCTCGAAGATAAGTTGACCAGGCGTCTTGCCTTCGTGCTGGAGCAATCTCGAGGATGGCGGCTTCCTGCTCGGGGGTGAGACGGATTTCCATATTTTTGAGCGTAGATACGCGATACTGGATATCAACCGGATTCAAGGAGGGATGATGCCGCAGGTCTCCGAGGTGGCGCGGGTGGAAGCCGCGGTTAAGAACAAGGGTGTCAAGGAGCTGCAGTGGTCGCTCTGGTACTGCCGGATGCGGCAAGGCGTGGCGAGTGCCCGGCCGGCGGATGTTCGGTACTGGCGGGCGGTCGAAGCGCAGGTGCAGGAGATCCTTGAGCCACCGGTCCAGGCCAAGCAGTATTCCGTGCGCAAGAAGAAGGCCGACCGAGGCCTGGGGTCTGGCCGCGCGCTCAAGCAGGATGCGGCTTCCGACCCTGAAGCGGAATAGCCTAAAGCCTAAGCTTCAGATACTGATGGCTCACTTCCTAAAATGCGGCCGGCTCTCACCCCGGAGTGGCAAGTCTCTGTAAACTAGCGACTGCAGTAGAGGAGCGATTGAATGGCATCGGCAATGGCGAGCATTGAGGCGTTGAAGGGAACTCATACGGAGTTGAAGTCGCGCATGGAGAAGTCGGTTGAGGACTTCAGGGCGCACCTGCTGTCGGCGCGGACGGGCCGGGCGAACGTGCACATGCTCGACCAGATCAAGGTGGACTACTACGGCACGGACACGCCGGTCGCCCAGATGGGCCAGATCAGCACGCCCGAGCCGACCCTAATCTTGGTGCAGCCGTACGACATGAGCATGGTGTCGGCAATCGAGAAGGCTATCCGGACGTCGAGTGCAGGGTTGAACCCGATGACGGACGGGAAGGTGATTCGGGTACCGGTGCCGCCGATGACCGAAGAGCGGCGCAAGGATGTGGTGAAGCAGCTGAACAAGGTGCTTGAGGACCACAAGACGGCGATCCGTAACATTCGGCGGGACGGCAATGAGCAGATCAAGAAGGCTGCGAAGGACAAGTTGATCTCGGCCGATGACGAGAAGCGTGCGAACGACGAGGTGCAGCAACTGACGGACGGCGAGATCCGGCGAGTTGAAGACCTGTTCAAGGCAAAAGAGAAGGAGCTGCTGACCGTCTGAACCCCCACCCCCTGTTTGTATAGATTCTCTGGAATGAGAGGCTAGCGGGAATACTGGCGCTAAAATATTGATGATAGGGCAGTTGTAGCTTAAATCGTCATAACAAAAGACTTGGCTACAGGTCTTTTTCGGCTTCGGGTGGGAAGACGCTGTGATTCGCTCTCTATTTCTAATTTACGCTTTTGCGCTAACTGGAATGCCACATTTCTTTTGCGATTATAAGCGCGTCTTCATTGGCGATTGCGCGTTTTTGCCAGGTTCGGGGGCTTGACAACTTTCTGGGTGTGACTGGGACCGGCGAAAGGCTGCGGGTGCCCGCAGCGTTTTGGTTGCGTATACTTCTCGGACTATGGGAAAGCTCTTTCGGTTGCGTGCTGTGGTGGCGGCGGTTTCGGTGGGGGTGGCAGCAGGCGCGGGAGCGCAGACGCTGCTGGTGGCGAACCAAGGTGACAGCACGATGGGGTTCATCAATCCCGCGACCGATGTGCAGGTGGCGACCGTTGCGGAAGGAATCGCCGGGGTTCATGGTCACGAGATCGCGGCGTCTCCGGATGGCCGAACGGCGTACATGCCAATCTACGGCAGCACCGGGGTAGGCAAGCCCGGGCTGAGCGGGCACGAGATGCTGGTGATTGATGTGCCGTCGAGGAAGATCGTGGGGGATGTCGATTTTGGGCATGAGGTGCGGCCGCACCTGCCGGTGTACGACCCGGTGAGCGGGATGCTCTATGTCACGACCGAGCTGGACAGGACGGTGACGGTCATCGATCCGAAGACGCGGAAGATTGTGGGCACGATTCCGACCGGGCAGGAGCAGTCGCACATGCTGGTGCTGTCGCATGACGGCAAGCGGGGATACACGGCGAACGTGGGGCCGGGGACGGTATCGGTCCTGGATGTGACGGGGCGGAAGCTGGTGACGGTGATCCCGGTCGCGAAGAACGTCCAGCGAATCTCGATCTCGCACGACAGCAAGCTGGTGTTTACAGCGGATCAGACCGAGCCGCGGCTGGCGGTGATCGATACCCGGACGAATGCTGTGACGACGTGGGTGCCGCTCCCCGGCTCGGCCTACGGGACGGCGACGACTGGTGATGGGCGCTGGCTGCTGGCGGCGATCCCGGCCACGAACCAGGTGGCGGTGGTTGACCTGGGAAGCATGACGGTGGTGCGCCGGATCGATGTGCCGAGTACGCCGCAGGAGGTCCTGATCCGCCCGGACGGCAAAGAGGCATACGTGTCGTGCAACACGAGCGGGAAGGTGGCGGTGATCGACCTGGGAAGCTGGAAGGTGGCCAGGGTGATCGTTGCCGGGAAGCTGGCGGATGGGCTGGCCTGGGCTCAGTAGGACGACCGGACGTGGAGCGGAAATACTTCTGCAGGATCATCCTGGACTAAGGCCATCTTGTTCGATATTCGTTTGCCGTTATGTTGAGAGATTATGGTTGCGCGATCTGCGCCGATGAGTTGATTGAGTGCGCCATTTTTATGGGTCTTGATACAACGCAACCGGATGGGGCTGAACCTTCTGTCGAGTCTCTGAAGGCGCAAACCGAGCGGGACCGTCGAATCCAGCAGCGCTACCCTGTGGAGGGGTGGGCCGAGGTGATGATGATCGACGGGACGATGCTGGTTCGCGGCCAGATTACCGACATCAGCGCTAACGGCTGCTTTATCGAGAGCCATGGCGTCTTCGATCTCCCATTGAACTGCACGGTAGAGCTTACGTTCCGGATCAATGGAGTAGAGTTCCGGCCGGAGGGGGTGACGCGGGTGGTGAAATCGGGTAGGGGTGCCGGGTTTGCATTTCTCAAGATGAATTCGAAGCTGGTCCTCCAGCTCGAGGCGCTGATCAGTGTCTTGAGCGCGCACCTGTGAGGGATGTGGATCGGGCATGTCAGATCCGTCGCTAGCTTCAGACGGCGACAAGAAGAGGGATCTGATTGTCCGGCATCTTCAATGCTTTCTGGTCCTCGGCCACAGCCAGCCGGTAATTGCCTCTTTGATGTTGGCAAGGGCTTCCTCTTCATCACGACCCTGAGAGACGCAGCCGGGTAGGGCCGGGCATTCAACGACCATCCAGCCATCTTCCGCAGCTTCCATCGTGATGTGAAAGATCATTTCACCCTAATCCTGAGATTTTAAGAACAGCTTAGGTGGTGTGGTCGACGACGATCTTCCAGCCGGCTTCGGTCTTCTCGAAGACGAGGGAGAAGATGCCTTCGGCATTGCCGCCGTCCTTCTTGGCGCGGTCGAGGTGGTACTTGCCGATGCAAACGGCGAACTTCTCATCGAGTGGATGAACCTCGAGCTCGGTAAAGGCAAGGGTTCCCATCGCGGCGCGGGTGGGATAGTTCTGATGATATTCGGTGAGCATGCCGGCAAAGCCGCGGGAGACCTGGCGGGTGATGAAGAGGGTATCGGGCGAATCCTTGTAGCCTTTGGCAAAGCTGTCGATGTCACCCTTGTTCCACGCGGTCTCCTGCTTGAGGAGCACCTTGACGACGTCCAGCTCCTGCTGCGTCGCGGTGTGAAGGTTCGGCAGTTGAGCGGCAAGGCTGGTCGCGAGAGAAAGGACAAGGCTGAGGGTGGCGGCATGAAGGAGGGCACGACGGGACATGGCAGGGCCTCGGAGTGTGGATCGCGAACAGCAGGGCTGGCGTACAGGAGCATTCATAACGTGGGCTGACGATCTTCCTCGTGCGGTTTGAGGCCGGCCGTGGGCGTGATCCAGATGATGGTGATGAACGCGAGAAGCGCTAATGCCATGCGCGGATGATAGAACGCGAGCGGGATGGCGATGACATAAATCAGGAGGGAGATCCAGTGCTTGCGCTCGACCGCGCTGTCCTCCACTTCCAGCTGATTTGCGTGGCGCAGGCGCCGGCTGATCGCGATGCGCAGCAGCATGAAGCTGAAACCGGTGAGGATAAGCGACGCGGCGTAGAGGGCCACGGAGAAGGAGTCGATCTTCTTCTCGAGGACGTACGCTGTGAAGAAGGGGAGCAGCGACAGGCAGAAGAGGAAACCGAGATTGGCGTAGAGGATGAGCGAGTCCGCTTCCTCGGTGCGGTGGACGAGATGGTGGTGATTGATCCAGTAGATGCCCGTGAAGGTGAAGGAGAGCAGGTAGACGGCGAAGGTAGGCAGAACGGCGTAGAGGCCAGCGAGGCCATCCTGGTGGGGAACCTTGAGCTCGAGCACCATGATGGTGATGATGACGGCGATGACGCCGTCCGAGAAGGCTTCGAGGCGCGCTGGCGTGGCAGGATGGTGGGCCATGGTGTGGATCGGTTCTGACGAGCAGAATACACGCCGCACCAAGCAACGGCCTGGCGAGGAATAGAATTCAGCCATGACACAGGCTCCGGCGGATCAGCGAGTGGTTCATGCAGTGTGCTCGCACGATTGCCCGGATTCGTGCGGTGTCCTGGTGACGGTGAACGCGAGCGGGCGAGCGGTGAAGCTGCAGGGCGACCCGGCCAACCCGATGACGCGGGGTTTTCTGTGCGGCAAGGTGGCGAAGTATCTTGACCGCGTGTACTCGCCCGACCGGTTGCTCTACCCGATGCGGCGACGGGCGGGTGTCGCCAAGGGACCGCTGGCCCAGGGTCGCGAGGCGGAGGCGTTTGAGCGGATCGGGTGGGATGAGGCGCTGGACGAGATCGCGGCGCGGCTGGCGACAATCGCCGCGGAGTACGGGCCGGAGAGCGTGCTGCCGTACAGTTATGCGGGGACGATCGGGCAGCTTGGCTACGGTTCCATGGATCGGCGGTTCTTCCATCGACTGGGCGCGTCGCAGCTCGACCGGACGATCTGCGCGGCGGCTGGGGGCGCGGCGTTCAAGAGCGTCTATGGGGTCAAGCTGGGAACGCCGCCGGAGGCCTTTCGGCATGCGCGGCTGATTATTGCGTGGGGGGCGAACATCCACGGGAACAACATTCACCTGTGGCCGTTCATTGAAGAGGCGCGGCGGGCGGGCGCGCGGCTGGTGGTGATCGATCCGTATCGAACGCGGACGGCGGCACTTGCGGACGAGCACCTGGCGATCCGGCCAGGTACGGATGGCCTGCTGGCGCTGGGGCTTATGCATGTGATTCTCCGCGAGGGGCTGGAGGATACGGCTTATGTCGAGGCGGCGACCCACGGGTTTGCGGAGCTGCGGGCGCACGCGCTCCGGGCGGAGCACGCGCCGGATGCAGTGACAGCGGTGACGGGGATCGCGGCGGAGACGATTGTGCAGCTGGCGCGGGAGTATGCGCGCGCCAGCCCGGCGGTGATCCGGCTAAACTATGGGATCCAGCGCAGCGAGAATGGTGGAACGGCGGCACGGGCCGTGTGCATGCTGCCGTTGCTGACGGGCTCGTGGACCAAGTGCGGCGGTGGCATGCAGCTTTCGACATCGGGTGCGTTTCCGTTTAACGAGCGTGCGCTGCAGATGCCGGAGCTGATGCAGGCCAGCCTGCTGGGGCGAGTGACGCGGGAGGTGAATATGAGCCAGCTTGGCCAGGCACTGACGACGCTCGGCAGCAAGGCAGAGGATAGCCCGCCGGTAAAGGCGCTGTTCGTCTATAACTCGAATCCGGCGGCGGTGGCTCCGAACCAGACAGATGTCCTGCGCGGGCTGCGGCGAAGCGACCTGTTTACCGTGGTGCATGAGCAGTTCTTCACCGACACGGCCGATTACGCTGACATGGTCCTGCCAGCGCCGACGTTTCTTGAGACGAAGGACGTCCAGGGAGCCTACGGTCACCTGTTCGTGCAGCTCTCGGAGCGGGCGATCGAGCCGCTGGGTGAGGCGCGGAGCAACGCGGCGCTCTTCGGTGAACTGGCACGCAGGATGGGTTTTGCAGAGCCGTGCTTTCAGGATACTGAGGACGACCTGATCGACCAGGCGCTGACGACGGATCATGCGTGGTTTGCCGGTATCGATCGCGAGCGGCTGGAGCGCGAGGGGCATGTCGCGCTGGCGATACCAGAGAACGCCGAGGGACAGATGCTGCCCTTCAGTACGGCGGCGTGGTTTGGAACGTCGAGTGGGCGAGGGGAGCTGACGCCGGTGCCGGTATTCGTCGCGCCGCAGGAGTCGCGCAGTCATGCGGCGGCGTACCCGCTCGAGTTTTTACCGCGCAAGGCCGACAGCTACATGAACTCGACGTTTGCGAATCTGCCCGGCCATCAACGCATGGAGGCGCGGACGGCGGGCGTGCTCGAGATGCACCAGGTCGATGCGGTGAGCCGCGGGCTGGTGACCGGGGACCGGGTCGAGGTCTTCAACGGGCGGGGCAGCATCACGCTCGAGGCGCTTATAGACGTCAAGAGGGCGCAGGTTCCGCCGGGCGTGGTGGCGGCGCGGCTGGACTGGAACAAGCTGTCGGCAGGTGGGGCGAATGTGAATGCCCTGACGTCAGAGACGTTAACGGACATCGGGGGCGGAGCGACGTTCTATTCCACTCTGGTCGAGGTGCGGAAGGCAGGACAGGCCAGCGACAGCAGAGCCGGGCGCGATCAGCCCGCCCCGATGCCTGATCGAGGACGGTGACGATGTACGCAGCGGGCTTTCAATGTGCGGGGTGTGGCGAGTGGATCGAGACGACGGTCGATGAGTCTGGTGGCTCGAAGCAGCAGTATGTGGAGGACTGCCAGGTGTGTTGCCAGCCCAACGTGTTGTCCGTGCTCTGGGACTCGGGCGAGAAGGAGTTTACGATTATGGCGGAGCTGGAGAGTTAGCCGCGTGCCCTTTGACGGATGCAGCGATGATGGTGCAAGCGCTGCCGGCGAGCCGGTTCGACCGCGGGAACATGGGGCGCAACTCGCCTAGAGCGGTATCGGTCACCTATAATCAAGTTTTCCGGGGAACCCGTCTCGGTCTGATTTTGACAGCAGTGAGGGTGTGCGTATCTTTACCGTAAATCGAGAGAGCGGAAGCTCCCTGAAATGTTCGACCCAGACTATGCGCACGCGCTTTAGCCGCTTCCGTATTGTGAGTGCACTACCATCTGCGTTTGTTCTGATCGCGTTTTGTCTCGGGGTGGCGCAGCCGACGCTGTCGGCGCAGGTTGCCCCTGCATCGCCCGGATTTGATTCGACCGCTTCTGCGCCCCAGGTACTCTGCCAGCCGCAGGTGATCGGGAATCGAAGGATCCCGAAGGAGTCGGTGCTGGCCCGGCTCTTCTCGCACCAGGGCGATGTCTATGATCCGGCCATCGTCGAGCGGGACTTCAACTCGCTCTGGAACACGAGCTACTTCGAAAACATCCGTATCGAGCGTGTGGAAACGCCGAAGTGCGTGCAGCTGGTGATCTATGTTCAGGAAAAACCGACCATTCGCGAGATCAATTACAAGGGACTGAACGCCGTCTCGCAGTCCGATGTCTTGGAGCGGTTCAAGAAGGCGAAGGTCGGCCTGACGGTCGAAAGCCAGTACGATCCGACCAAGATCAAGCGTGCCGAGGTGGTCCTGAAAGACCTGCTGGCGGAGCATGGCCACCAGTTCGCAACCATCAGGACAGAGGTGAAGACTATCCCCCCGGCGGCAGTGACGCTGACCTTCACGATTAAGGAAGGCTCCACGGTGAAGGTCGGCAAGATCGTCTTCCAAGGCAACAACAGCATCGGTGACCGGACGCTCCGGGCTTCGATGAAGAACCTGAAGCCGATCGGCATACCGCACTCGTACATCGCCGAGAATCTCTTTGCCCGGACCTTCGACGCGAGCAAGCTGGACGAGGACTCGGAGCGGGTTCGACAGGCGTACCAGGATCGCGGGTACTTCAAGGCGCAGACCGCTGAGCCGGTGACGAAGGTGCGGGACGTGGGCGGGATCAATCCCTTTACGCTGCGGCCATCAACCGGCAAGCGCATCGATATTCTGATGCCGGTCGAAGAGGGCGAGCGCTACCGGCTGGGCGGAATCACGTTCAAGGGCAACAAGACCGTCACGAATATTAAAGTGCTGCGTGCCCAGTTCGCGATCAAGGATGGGGATTACTTCAACCGAACACTCTTCGGCAAGGGTATCGAGCAGCTGCGCAAGGCATACGGGGAGCTGGGCTTCATCAATTTCACGGGCACGCCGGTACCGCGGATAGACGAAGCAAAGAAGCTGATCTACCTCGATATCGATATCGATGAAGGAAAGCCGTTCTACGTCTCGCGGATTGAGTTCCAGGGCAATACGATTACGCGCGATAAGGTCATCCGGCGCGAACTGCTGCTCCAGGAAGGGCAGGTGTACAACAGCCGGCTCTGGGATCTCTCCATCCTTCGGTTGAACCAGCTGAACTACTTCGAAGCCTTGAAGGCGGACCAGGACTCTGAGAGCCGTCAAAATGCGGACGATGGCACGGTTGACCTGCTGCTGAAGCTGAAGGAGAAGGGCAAGAATTCGATTGGCCTGAACGGCGGAATCAGCGGTCTGTCGGGGTCGTTCGTCGGCCTGAATTATGAGACGAATAACTTCCTGGGACTGGGCGAAACGCTGTCCGTGTCGGCAAATATCGGCGACCTCTCCCGCAGGCTGAGCCTTGGGTTTACCGAGCCATACCTGCGCAACAAGCCGATCTCTGTTGGCGTGCAGGTGTTTGCGCAGAAGTACGACTACAACCCGGCGAAGAGCTACGCGGCGACGGGTGCAACAGCGGGAAATCTGACTACGGCGCAGCAGTCGCTCCTGACGAACTACAACCAGTCGACGACGGGATTTACGCTGTCGGCCAGCGAGCCGTTGCAGCATATCTTTTCACGCACGGGTGTCACGCGCGTCGGTATCTCCTACCAGCTGTCGCAGGCGTCGATTACGACCTTCAACGACAACACGCGCAACGTCTTCCAGTCGCTGGCCTTTCGGTCAGGCGTGGCCGGGCAGAACCAGCTGACCGGTATTATCACGTCGCTCTTCTCGCCCAGCTTTACGTATTCGAGCCTCGATCGCGCGGTCGGACCACATGGCGGCAGGGACTTCAACCTGGCGGTGCAGATCGCCGGCGCCGGCGGCAATGTAAAGTACATCTCGCCGGTCGCCAGCTTCCGCCAGTTCTACCCGATGAAGGGGCTGCGCATCAACCGCGAGGGACATAACGTCCTCGGCATGCGTATGCAGTTCGCGCACATCACCGGCTTCGGCGGAGAAGTGGCGCCACCGACGAACCGTCTCTATGGCGGCGGTGAGAACGATGTGCGCGGCTTTGATATCCGCTCCTCCTCGCCGTATACGTTTATTCCGAACAGGCTGTTGTTCAACCTGACGAACCCGGATGGATCGACCGTTCCCCGCGATCCGACGCAGCCGAGCCTGGGCAACATCCAGATCCCGCTGCCGATCTATCGGCTGGTCACCATCGGCGGCGATACACAGTTCACAGGAAATCTCGAGTATCGGATCCCGATTGTCAACCAGGTCACGTTTGCGTTCTTTACGGACTTCGGTCTGAATGGCGATCTGCAGTCGGGCCAGCTTCGGCAAAGCGTGGCCGGCCAGTCGCTGGTGACGAGCCCGGCCTATGGCTGTCCGACGTTCGTAAACGGTGCGTGCTTTGGCGGGCAGACGATCAACTTCCCCTTCCTGTTGAAGACGGTGCCTGGGACTAACTTTGTGCCGCGTATGTCGAACGGCGCCGAACTGCAGGTAATTCTGCCGATCGTCAACGCGCCATTCCGGATCTACTACGCGTATAACCCGCTCCGGCTGTACAAGGATCTTCCGCAGCAGCTTGCGGTTCCGAACTTATGCACGCCACAGACCGGGACCGCGTGCTTCCGCGACCTCTTTCCGAACTCCGGTGCGGGACAGTATAGCTACCAGCAGGCCGTGCAGTTTTACGGCGCGGACTACATCCTGCGTGAACCGCGCAAGACGTTTCGGTTGACGGTGAGTACCACCTTCTAAGCGCGGTCTCGCAACAGCAGGACGAATGCTAAGGAATGCAGCAAAGGCCAGCGATTCTCGCTGGCCCTTGCTGCTTCTGGAACGCCGCTCTGTTTTAATAGCTTCGCTGATACATGCGGGAGAGGCGATCATGCCAGCCGAGCCGCTCATCGTCGAGCCAGGCCCAGATCAGTCCCAGGCCGCCCGGGCAGGCTGCGAGCAGGATGGCGACGATGCGGCGGCGCATGGCGGAGCGGGTCGGATTGTCATCGGAGAAGGTGCAGAGACCGATGCGGGCATAGCGCATGCCGGGAGTCGCGTCTGAAAAGGTGAAGAAGAGGAGCTGATAGGCGAGGGCGAGCGCGGCAAGGGAGCCGATCGCACCAAGTGCGGCAGCCTGGCCCGTGGGCAGGCGGCCAGCGGTGTACGCGACCACCGTGGTGAAGCCGAGGAAGGTGCCCGCAACGATGCAGCCGTCGACCATCGCAGACATCACGCGGAGGCTGAGTGGCGCGGTGACGAGCACGGGGGCATAGCTGACAGCGTCGGCGGCGGAATCAGCTGGCTCCGTCGAAACGCAGGCGCTCAGGCGGATGGACGACCACTCCGGAAGGTGCGACTCTGGCTGCGCCGCGAGCAGGGTCGAGATCTGATCGGCCTCGACCTCAAAGATGCGGAGCTGCGCGTGCTCTGGAGCAGCGCCGGAGTCTTCGCGCAGCGGCCCTTCCGCGAGCCGCGGCCGGGCGCGTCGCGGTGCCACGAGCTGGCGGGGAAACTCGATCAGGTTTGCGGGGAGAGGCATTGCGGCCTCAACAGAGTCGGCGAAGGATGGAGCCTGCCGAAAGGCGATCTCGTCGTCCAGAGCAAGCCGCTCGTCCTCCTGCAACTGCTCATGCGGGATGGCGTTGACTGTACCGGTCTCGTGGCTGCGGCCGACATCCTCGTAGAGCCGCACGGTCAGGCGGGAACGGTCGGTGCATGCTTCAACGGGCGTGCTCTGGGTCTCGGCAGGTGTTGCTGGTTGGGCATCCGGCGCCCACTGTTCGAGCTCGCTGAGCAGCTGCTGCTGGGTCGCGACGACGGCCTTTGCCGTGCGCACGGCGACCTCGGCGGCCGCCTCCGCCTGGTGAATGGCAAGCTCGGCTTCAGCGGCGAGGAACGAGTGATACGTCTGCGCCTGGGCGTAGCGCTCGGCCACTGCAGCGGCGATGCGGGCCGCACGGCTATCTGCGGGCTGAAGAGTCAGCTCAAGACCAGGAAGCTGGGGAGAAGCTGCCCGGTTGCGGCGGGCGCGGTGCGCGGCCAGTCGTTCTGCCGCCTGCAGCTTGAGGTCAGAGGGCGGCGGCTGCACCTCGGCAGGTTCCATGATGGCGTCCTGCGATGCAAGCTTGTGCTGCGCGGCGCTCATTGTGCTCAACTCGAAGCTCGCTTCCTGTGAGATCGTTTAGCCTGAAGGTGTGGTGGTGCGTCTGACAAGTATGGAACCGTGCAGTCCGATCATGATGATGGAGAAAACCTCTTTTGCGGGTTCCTCTGTTACCAGTTCTTCCAGTGCGGGTTCCAAGGATCGCCGGCTGCATTTTCCTCGCGGCTGGCGAAGTGTTTACCTACTCATAACTATCATGGGGTTTGCGGCAAGTCATCCGGATCTCGCCGGGCAGCAGTTAACGTCTGAGGCACCTGCAGGAAAGATTCTGTCGCCACCTGCGGCAACCGGAGCGAAGGACCTGCCCGAGAACCCCGATGTGACGCACTTTCCTATCGCGACTCCCGTTCCGGTAGGGGATGACGGGCAGAATGCTTACATCGTTGCGACCACGCAGAGCGAGCGGGATGGCCACTACACGCTTGATGGCGATGTCGAGGTGAAGTATGGCGACCGCACGATGCGGGCCGACCATATCGAATACGACACACGCAGCGGAGACCTGACGGCGACCGGACATGTTGAGGCGACTGGCGGTGGAAACAGCGAGCACATCGTGGCGAGTCATGGGACGGCAAACCTGAAGCAGCAGACCGGCCGCTTCTACGACGTGAGTGGGTCGGTTGGGGTAAAGACGACAGGGCGCGGCCAGGTGTATGTGAGCAGCAATCCCTTCCTGTTTACCGGCCGCATGGTGGTGCGAAGCGGGCCGAGCGAGTACCAGGTGTATGACGGCACCGTGACCTCCTGCCAGCTGCCTCATCCGGATTGGCTGCTGTATGCAGGCGAATTCGAGATCGACAGAGAGAAGGCCCGGGCGCGTAACAGCATCTTCAAACTGCTGAATGTGCCCCTGCTGTTTCTGCCCTACGTTACGCATCCGGTGGACGCCGAGGATCGGCAGAGCGGTGTGCTGATCCCGGATATCTCGCACTCGTCCAGCAAGGGTGATGTTCTGGGCGAGGAGTTCTACGTAGCGATCAACCGCAGCATGGACCTGACCGCAGCCGTGATCTACTACTCGCTGCGCGGCTGGGAGCAATCGGCCACCTTCCGCTACAAGGGACGCGGTAACGATTTTGCTACCGGCCACTACAGTGGTCTGCAGGATCGCGGCTACACGCCTCCGGGCGGTGTCTATACCAACCAGGGCGGTGAGGATGTCACCTTCAAGGGGCGTCATGATCTAAGCCCGGAAGCGCGGCTGGCCGCAGATGTCGAGTACCTCAGCTCCTACCCGTATCGAGAGGCGTTCTCGAACAGCTTCAATCAGGCCGTGTCGAGCGACATTCTTTCGATCACATACGGGGTGAAGGAGTGGGATGGTCTCGAGGCCGGGCTGCGTGCCGATCGCTACCAGGGTCTTAAGCAGTCAGCGCAGGCGGCGACCGATACGTCAGCGGCTATACCGGAGCAGCAGGTGCGCATCTTCCACGTGCCCTCGATCGACTTCAACACGACGGACCACCGACTCGGGATAACGCCCCTGCTCTGGAGCTTCGAGAGCTCGGCTGCGGGGTTAAAGCGTGTAGAGCCGAATTTTGCGACGGGCGGCATTACGGAGCGCTACGATCTCCATCCACAGCTCTCGCTCCCGCTGTCGGGCGGCGGCTGGAATCTGTTCTCGTCGGCCGCTGTACGTGAGACCTACTACTCTCGCAGTAAGGCCGCGCCGGAGCTCGGCAGGCCCGGGATCGTCGAGCTGCCGATCGGTCTTAACCGCGCGGATGCGAAGTTCCAGGTGGAGATGCGCCCGCCGGTGCTGGAGCGGACCTTTTCAGGAAGCTGGGTGAATAAGCTCTTTGGCGGTATGGATGTGCGCCACACCATCGAGCCGGTCGCCACCTACCGCTATGTGACCGGCATCGGGAACTTTCTAAACGTGCTGCGCTTCGACGATAAGGATGTCGTCAGTGATACGAACGAGGTGGAGTACGGTGTGACGCAACGGCTTTTCGTGAAGCATGCTCCATCGGACGAGTGCAGCTCGCGAGACATGCGGGTACTGTCGGACAGTACGCTGACGGACGAGGACACCTCGAAGTTGTCGCACTGTTCCACGAGCGAGCGGGTGCAGTGGCGGCTGACGCAGAAGTATTTTATCGATCCGAACTTCGGCGGAGCGGTGCAGGTGAACCGGCGAAATATCTTCGAGACGACGCTCGCGCTCTCGGGCGTGGCGTTCCTTACCGAGCCGCGCGAGATCTCACCGTTGATCTCGCGGCTGCGAGTACAGACGTCCGAGAAGACCGATGTTGAGTGGGACTTCGACTACGACACCGGGGCAAAGAAGTTCACGTCGGACAACGTTTTTTTCGATATGCATGAGGGTAAGACCTTTGCCGGGCTGAGCTATGCGCGGCTGAACGCGCCGGGACGCTTCTATACAGAGGGGGCGATTTCAGCGATCTCGAACTTCAGCCAGCTCCGCGCGCTGCTGGGGTATGGGTCGGCGACGAAGCCGGGCTTCGGGGTCGGGGCAAACGCCGGATTCGACCTGATCCAGGACTCGCTGCAGTATGCGGCGCTCCAGACTTCGTATAACTGGAACTGTTGCGGCTTCAGCGTGGAGTACCGGAAATTTGAGCTTGGCTCGGTGCGTAATGAGAGTGCGTACCGGTTCAATTTCACCCTGGCCAACATCGGGACGGCGGGCAATCTCCGACGGGCGGAGCAGCTGTTCTAGCCGGCCCGGGAACGGCCTGCGCTCCTCTGCGTGAGATAATGAAGGGGTGCTGATCGCTGTCAAACCGCTTCGTACGCTTGTCTTTACGCTCGCCTTTACGGTGCTGGGCTGTCCTGCCCAGACTGCAAGTTCCTCGGCAAAACTATCGCCCGACATGGCTCGGCGCGTTGAAGTGTTGATCCGTGCAAAGTCGACCGTGCCGCCCGAGTATGAGATCCAGATCGGACCGCGGATAAAGAGCGAGGTTCCGGGGTACGACGCCATCAGCGTCACCTTTACGTCAGATGGCAAGTCAAGCAAGCCGCTGACATTTCTGCTCTCGACTGACGGCAAGACGCTCGCGCAATTGAATACTTACGACATCAGCAAGGATCCGAAGGAGCTTGTGTCTGCCGCGGCACGGCCTGCGCGCGGCGGTCCGGCAAATGCGCCCGTGGTGATTGTCGGTTTCGACGATCTCGAGTGCCCGTATTGCGCCAGGATGCATGAGCAGCTGTTTCCGGCGCTGCTGGAGCGGTACAAGAACCAGGTGCATATTGTCTATCGCGACTTCCCGCTCGATCAGCATCCGTGGGCGATGCGGGCGGCGATCGATACGAATTGTGTGGGCGCGCATAGTCAGGCCGGCTACTGGAACTTGGTGGACTATATCCATGCGCATGCCGCCGACATGGGCGGTGCGGAGAAGAGCATCGCGAAGGCTAACGAGACGCTGGATACGCTGGCGATCGATGAGGGCAAGCGTCAGAATCTGAATGCCGGCGAGCTGAAGGCGTGCGTCGCAAAGCAGGATGATTCAGCCGTGAAGGCCTCGATGAAAGAGGCTTCAGCGCTGGGCGTGGAAGCGACACCTGCACTCTTTATCAACGGCGAAAAGCTTGAGGGCGCGGTTCCGCTTGAGTACGTCTACCGGATGATCGACGGTGCCCTGGTGGCCGCAGGTCAGACGCCACCTCCACCACCTGCTCCGACAGTCGTGCCCGCACCGGCGGCGAAGACCGGCAACTAGCTGACCCGTGCAGGAGACTCTCCCGACGTGATGAAGACGATGATGATGGACCAGAAGCAGGAGCGAACGAGACCGGGGAGCAAGCGTGTTCTCCGCGTCGCCCTGCTTCCAGTAGCGCTGCTGGCGATGGCGGGATGCCATGGTCAGCACAACGCCGATGTTGTGGCCACCGTGAATGGTCATGCAATTCTGCGCCCTGAGATGGACAAGGCCTTTAAGGATCAGCTGGGCGAGGCGCCGCAGCAGCCTTCGCAGGAGCAGGCTGACTCGTTGCGGTTGAATCTGCTGCGTGAGCTGATCGATGAAGAGATCGTCCAGCAGCGCGCCGCCAAGATGAACCTAACGGCGACCAACGAAGAGGTGGACGCGAAGCTGGCCGAGATGAAGGCTCCCTACACGGAGGAGCAGTTCAACGAGCGGCTCAAGACCAGCAATCACACGCTTGAGGATGTGAAGCACGATCTCCGCCGCTCGCTGACGATTAACAAGCTGCTGAACAAAGAGATCAACTCGAAGATCACCGTCTCCGACAGCGACGTCACGGGGTATTACAACCAGCACAAGGCTGAGTTCAACCTGCCCGAGCCGCAGTATCATCTTGCCGGCATCCGCGTCACCAGCGTGCCCTCGACGCAGGCGGGAAACCTGCAGGGAAGCAAGGCGACTACGGACGACGAGGCGAAGAAGAAGATCCAGGCCCTCAAGAACCGGCTCGATAGCGGCGAAGATTTCGGGACGATTGCGATGAACTGGTCGGAGTGGCCGGAGACAGCGCCCAATGGCGGCGACATGGGCTTCCATGGCGAGTCGGAGATGCATGGCGATCCGCAGGTCTACGCCGCGCTCGCCAAATTGAAGCCGGGCGAGATCACGGACATCATCCCGCTATTGGACGCGACGACCAAAAAGCCCGCCGGCTATTCGATCTACAAGCTGCTCTCGCGAGAGCCTGCCGGCCAGCGGGAGTTGAACGATCCCCGTGTGCAACAGGCTATTCGTCAGCAGCTTCGAGAGGGCCGATCGCAGCTGTTGAAGAATGCGTTCTTCGAGATGCTGCGCGATCAGACCAAGATCGAAAACTTCTTTGCCGAGCAGATCTTCAAGAACGACGCTCGCTAGCATTTACTGCGTGACGGGAGAGTTCATGGCGAGTCCTGTACGGTTTGCGATCCTTGGTTTTGGTCATCACGCGGTGCGCCGCCTGCTCCCCGCGTTCGCGAAGAGTGAGCAGGCGACGGTGACCGGATTGTGGCGCCGCGATCAGGGTGCGGCTGCGAAGAACTGCCAGGAACATGGCATCCCCAACTGCTTCGCGAGTGCCGAGGCGCTGTGTGCGTCGAGCGAAGTGGACGTCGTCTTCATTACCTCTCCCGACGCGATGCACAAGGACGATACGCTGCTTGCGCTCGAGCATGGGAAAGCCGTTCTCTGCGAGAAACCGCTTGCCATGCATGCCGATGAAGCGGAGGCGATGGTGGCAGCCGCAGGTGCCGCGGGACTGCTGCTCGGCGTCGCCCAGAACTTTCGTTACAACCGCAGCCTGGAGTGGATGCGGGAGCAGATCAAAGCGGGTGCGATTGGCGAGCCGCAGCTTGCTCGTGCGCAGTTTGACTATCCCGCGGACCGGGCGCCTCGCCGGTGGATCGCCGACCTGGAGCTGGCCTGTGGCGGTCCGATCGCCGATGTGGGCGTGCACTGTATCGACTCCCTGCGTTTCGTGCTCGGGCAGGACGTATTGAGCGTCTCCACGCTTGCGCAACCGATCGAAGCCGGCAGCAAGGTCGAGGCGTACGCAGCCCTGCAGCTGGAGATGACGGGCGGCGTGCTGGCTTCGGTGGACGTGAGCGCGCGTGCGCCGTACCGTACGCTGGCCGAGGTGACAGGGAGCAATGGCGTCCTGATGGCGCAGAATGGTTTCAGTGTGGACCGGCCGGTAGACGTCGTGCTGCGTCGTGCAGGCGAAGTCGCTGAGACGAAGACGCTCGGTAACGGCGATGGCTATACGCGCATGCTCGACGACTTCGCCAGGGCATATCGCGGAGAGGGCGCATTTCTCGCGACCGGGCAGGATGGCCGGCACAACATGCGCGCGCTCGACGCTGCTTACAAGAGCTGGCGCACCGGGCAGCGCGAGTCGCTTTAGCCTGCTACGAACCGTGAGCTCACGGAACTGCGATCGCCAGTGCGGCCGGCCTGTCACGATAGCTGGTCGCGATATTGCGCCCGGGAAGTGATGTTGGCGGCAGATAGCTTTTGTAAATGCTGATGTGGAAGCAAGCCTGCTGGAACTCTTCCTCTACATCAATCTTTCCTTCCTGTACGAGTGGTAGCAGGTAGCCGCGCAGCCATGCGATTTCGCTCTGGGAAAGACCGTGCTTCGCCAGATCGACAGCCTGGCCGGTGAGGTGCGGCGAGGCAGTCTCTCCGCCTGCCGGAGCCGCGTTGCCGTTGGTGCGCAGGAGCTGCTGTTGGAAGGCGACCGTGCGAACGGCTGAGTTGACCTGGAGGGGGGTGTGGAAGCGGGCGTAGTGGGCGCGGGCGAGGGTGGCGAGGAACTCTGCGGCCCAGGGGCGGCAGTAACGGCGGTTGAAGGGGAGGCGCTCATCGACCTGCATGCCGGCGTTGACGGGGAGCGAAACGAGGGCGGCGCTGCGGCGCATGGATTCGAGGTCGTTATCGTCCTGGATCCGCTCCAGACCGTCGCGATCGGCAACCTCATTCTGGTGGAGGAGGACCTCGCGGGAGCCCTTCATTGGGGGTGGCATGACGAGCCGGCCGCGCTTGGTGTAGAGCGACGGCAGGATCTCTGGTGTACTGGCAACTTGTTCAATCGGCTGGAGTTGTGGCCGTTCGGTTGACGGGCGGGCGAGGCTGACGACGGGGGTTGGCGTGGCTGCGTCGTCGACCTGCGGGGGCTGGGCGATGCCGGTGAACCGGGGTTCCGGAGCCGTCCGACGGTGCGCGGGATAGGCGATCTGGCGGGGTTTCTTGCGGGCTGGAGCGCGAGACGGCCGCGTAGCTGCCCGCGCCGACCGAACACTGGGGCGGGTGTGCTGGACGGGACGTATCCTGCTTACTTTGAGCGGTTTAGGAGCAAAACGGACGCGGGAGTGCGCGGACGCAGAGAGAGTACAAAGGCAGAGGCAAAGCAGCGCGAGAAGGGCTGCAACGGACGGAAAGTGAGGCAGTTTCATCGGAAGGGCGCGGAGCCCCAGAGCAACTTCGAGGCTAAACGAGAAGGCGGATCTGGGTAAGTGCCGAGGCGGGTTCTGTGTACTCATCGGTAACGGCCGCGGAGAAAGTACTACAAATCTGTAGTTATAAAAAGGGCCATTGTAGCTACAGATTTGTAGTACTATAACTACAGTTTTGTAGCTACGGATTTCGCGCTGATCTGGCACAATGGGTGCGTTCTGCGTCAGGGGTTTGTCAAGAGGCTGCGGGCGGTCTCAGGAGGTTGGTACTACTGGGTTCAGTGAGACACCATCAGGCTCGGAGGCGACCAAACAGACAGGCTGCACTGGACATCCCTTGCCTTACAGCTGTACTGCCGAGACTAATGCGAGAGGTCAGTGGCTTCGAGGGTACGTTGGACCTCCGTCGGTCCCGTCATTCGTCTTCGATTCAAGATGCCGAAGGCGGCGATGTAGATGTAACAGAGCGACGGGATGCAAAATGCTGATTGCAAGCCGACCACGTCCGCGAGCTTTCCGGTGGCCATGGGGATGATGGCTCCGCCGACGATCGCGGCGATCATCAGGCTCGAGCCTTTGCTCGTCAAGGGGCCCAGACCCTGAACGCCAAGACTAAAGATAGAGGGGAACATGACGGAGTTACAGGCGCCGACAGCGAGCAGCGCGAACATGGCAAGGTGACCGTGGGTAACGACTGCCAGGATGACGCAGGAAAAGGCGCAGAGGCCTGCGAAGCCGAGGACTGGACCGGTCGGAACGCGTTTCAAGACAGCCGCGCCTGCGAACCTGCCCAGCATGGCTCCTCCCCAGTAGATCATCAGGTAGGTTGCCGCCCGTGACTCGGTAAAGCCGGCGATCTGCGGTAGTTCCATGAAGTTGACGAGAAGGCTGCCGATCGAGACTTCGGCCCCGACATAGGTAAAGATACCGATCGCGCCGAGGATCAGCCACCGCAAGCCAATCGCGCCGCCTAAGTTGGCAGAACCCTCTTGATAGGCACCCGGTCGAAAGTCCTTTGTCTGGTCGAGCGTGGATTGCCGAGGTTTTAACCTGATCGCGCTCAACCCTATAGCGAGGAAGAACAGGACAAGTGCCATGCCGATATAGGGCATGCGAACCGAGGATGCTTCGGTGGCGCGGTAGAGCTGCCGGGCCGTCTCGGGCATGCTGTGCAAGCGCTCGGGCGCGAGGGGTCTGGCTCCTTTAAGGATGAAGAACGCCCCGAGGAACGGTGCGATAAACGTGCCGACGGAGTTGAATGCTTGCGCCAGATTCAGGCGACTGGAGGCCGTCCGGGGCGGTCCAACGATCGTTACGTAGGGGTTTGCGGCGACCTGGACCGTGGTCATGCCGGCGGCAAGAACCACCAGCGCAGCCAGAAAGACTCCGAAGCTTGCAACGGTCGCTGCAGGAACGAAACCGAGGGCGCCGACTCCCATGGTGATAAGGCCTGCGACCATGGCCCGCTTGTAGCCGACAAGATCCACAAGCTTGCCACCGGGGTAGCTGAAGACGAAGTAAGACGAAAAAAATGCGAACTGTACCAGCATCGCCTCCGCATAGGAGAGCTCGAAGATGCTCTTCAGATGGGGAATGATGATGTCATTGAGGCAGGTTAGGAAGCCCACCATGAAGAAGAGCGCGATGGCGACGGCCATCGCGCGGGTATCGGTTTGAACCGGCGCGGCGGTGCTTGCTTCGACGGTCACTGCCGGGGGTACGGTCTGCGCCACGCGATCTCCTCGGGTTCTGCGGGTTTGTTGCAGCAGGTTGCCAGCCGAGAGTGTTCGTGCACTCTGCGACTGGCAAGCCTGTTTGTGTGTTGTCTACTTCAGCCCTACGAGTCGATGCCGAGCAGCTTACGGCCGAGCGGCGTCAGCAGGGCTGTCTCATACCTGGTCCGCTCCCACTCCCGCGGGTCGCCAGGGAAGGCGAATCCCTCAGGCGCGCGGCGCTCTTTCCAGGATTGAATGCGACGTTCGCGCAGCTCCTGGTTCTCTTCAGCCGCCGGAGTCATCGAGATGTACTGCGCCATCCGTGCCTTGTCGTCGGAGGTGTTGGGCCGGATGCCATGAGCGAGCAGGCTGTTGAAGATCATCAGGTCGCCGGCCTTCATGGGAACCGGATACACGTCGAAACCATCCACGTTGGGCGCGAAGCCATCGCGTCCTTCCGGCTGCCGCTTCTTCCACTCTTCAAAGGTGCGAAACAGCTCGGGGACACATTGGAATCCGCCCATCTCGGGATCCACATCAACCAGTGAAAGTACGCCCTGAACATTGACGGGCAGTGGATCGAGCGTGGTGTCGACATCGGTGTGGATGAAGCCCGCGAACGCCCGGCCGCCCCTATTCGGCGTATTCAGGTTGGCGCGATCGATCGTCACCCAAAGCTTCTCATCGTCCCAGATATCCACGAAGGCGTCATAGACGCGTTGTTCCTGGCGGTTATCCCAGAGCGCCTGGTGGTTGTAGATCTCGACCATGCCGCTGTTGTTCAGCTCTTTCATGGCGTGGTTGCGTAGTTGCGCGGCGTTCCAGGTGGAGACGTCGTTGGGATCCATCTCCTGGAACTCCCAGAGCAGCTTCTTCAGCGCTTCGGCGTTCGCCGCCGGAACCGCCTGCTTGACCACCACAAAACCATACGTCTGCCAGTGCTTGAAATCGTCCTCGGAGAGGACACGCAGCGGAAGCTTCTTCTTGATCGAGCGGAGAGGCTCGCGCAGAATTGCTGGGGTAAGTTTGTTGTCTCCGGGCTTCCCGACTACCTTTTCCTCGACTACTGCTGCTTCGCTCATGACTGCCTCCAGAGGCCCTCTTTGGGCACAGAAGAACGATATGCAGTTGAAAGGCCTGCAAGTTCGCGCCGTGTATCAAAGACTGGTACTGGAATCTCATCCCTGTCTTTGGAAGGGATACAATTCCATCACTCCGGTGGAGAAGGATGAAACCGTATCTCGAATACATAGCCGCCTCAGAAGAAGGATCATGGACGCTCTTCGATCGTCGTCTTGCTGCTATCCCCTTTGAGTGGCACTATAACCGTGAATACGAGCTGACCTTGACGCTGAACAGCCGTGGACAGCGATTTGTTGGGGACAGTGTTGCCGCCTACGAGGATGGCGACCTGGTGCTGATTGGGCCAAAGATTCCGCACACCTGGTGTTCCAGTGGAGACTGCGGAATGGGACCGACGCACCAGGCGCTGGTGCTTTGGTTCAGCGAGTCATTCGTGCAAAGCCTCATTAAGCCGCACCTGGAGCTGAGACCGATTCAAGCGCTGCTTGAGAGCTCGTCGCGGGCGCTCGAGTTCTCTGACGGAGTAAGGCAGAGAGCCCGCACCATCATCAGCAGTATGTTGGACCAGACTGCGGAGGATCGACTTCCGGCGTTGATCCAGCTTCTTTTACTGTTGGCGAGGGATATCGGCGCAAGGCCGCTCACCTCCGCCTTAACGGACGCGCTGCCGGATGCGACGGAGGAACGGATAAGCCGCGTCTTGACCTACCTTCACCAGCATTATCTTGAGCACAGCTCCGTGGCTCAGCTGACGCGCATTGCCGCCTTGAGCCGGAGTTCGTTGCACCGCCTGTTTCGGCAACAGACGCGCATGAAAATTTCCAGCTACATCACGCAGTTGAGGATTGGCAAGGCGTGCGCGTTGCTTCTCCATACACAGAAGCCCGTGTCGCTCATCGCGGATCAAGTCGGCTATCGCAATCTGGCGAACTTCAACCGGCAGTTCAAGAAGACGAAGGGGCAAACGCCGAAAGAGTTTCGAGAAGCCTTCTATCCGCGGGGAACGAAGACTGCTACCAGCCAAAAGCCGCCTCCGAAGAAGGCGTAGGCAAAGGCGAAGAGGACGATGGCGGCGATGAGGATGAGGGTGGGGCGGGATTTGAGCATGGGCTGTCTCTTGTGAGTAGGACGGAGCGGTGGTGGGAGGGGTTGTTGGTTTGTGGACGGGATAGTGCTTGCTTTTGCGGAGTGTAGGGGGCTACCTTCGGCTGTCACCCAAAACTGAGTAAAACGGGTCGAAATGCTGCGTACGCTTGCTGTCTCTTGCCTTCTATCTTCTGCTTTGGTTCAAACATCTTCTGGACAACAGGATGTTGCTCCTGGTGCTGCGGTGGTTCCCGCGGCGGCTGTTCTACCGGTTGTGGCTGTTGCGGCTGTCGCCGCTCTAGCTCCGAACACGTTGCTGGATGGGACGGTGGTCAAGCTGCGGATCGCCGAGAATCTATCGTCGGCGCATGCGAAGACGGGGCAGAGTGTGGCGTTTGAGGTGGTCGAGGATGTGCTGGTGCAGGGCGTCGTCGTGCTGCCCAAGGGTGCACAGGCGCTGGCGACGGTGATTGATGCGAGTTCGAAGAAGAGCATGGGGCGGGCGGCAAGCTGGATGTAAATGTCGACTCGGCGCGGCTGGCTGATGGCGAGAAGGTGCAGCTGCGGGCGGTGCAGGAGAACAAGGGCGGCGGGCACACGGGCGCGATGACAGGGGCGATGGTGGCGACGGCGATCGTGTTCTTCCCGGCGGCCCCGCTGTTCCTGTTCATCCACGGCAAGGACATCACGATCCCCGCGGGGACGCCGGTGACGGCGTTTGTCGAGAGCGATATGAAGCTGGATACGTCGAAATTTGCGCCGGTCGCTCCCGGCGTTGCGGCTGCCGTGGCCTCGGCGGCGACTTCAGGGCTGACGGTCGATGCGAGTGTGGCCAACTGCGATATCGAGGTGGATGGGTTTGTGGGGAGTACGCCGTTTACGCTGCAGCTTGCGCCCGGGAGGCATGATGTTGTGGTGAAGAAGGCTGGTTATCAGCACTGGACGCGGAGCATGATGGTGGGGAGTGGGGCGGTGCGGGTGAGTGCGGAGATGACGGCGGTAAAGTAGGTTTGTTGGCTGTGGAAGGGATGGTCCACGCGTGCGCGATGCCCCTTGGGCGGCGACGATGGGTTCCGCTAATATGGTGTCGCGTGATATGCGGGATCAGCGTGATTACCGGGATGCTGAATGCGGAAACAGTTCTGCAGAGATGTGGAACGCATTTGTTCCCGCAGCCATAGAATCAGATCTAGCGACGCATCGATTGGACTCCAGTGATCAAAACTTCTGATAAAGACTCCGCCTTAGACGTACTCGAGCAACGTAGCGGTGGATCGTGGCCGAATATAAAGGCGGCTAGAGTAAAGAGCGCGGAAGAGAAGACACTGCTGGAAACGGAACTGATGGAGTTTACTAGTTCCGACTCAAGCATTGTTGTTGTCGGCTCTCTTGCTCGCCAAGAGTTTAATGGCGGGAGCGATATTG
>CAXTLS010000004.1:110103-114384 GCA_964245235.1 uncultured Acidobacteriaceae bacterium | reverse complement strand
ACAGCCCGACTATACATAATATGTGTTATCAGACATAGAATCTACATGAATCAATAGCCGCCCCACCTCCGTCATACATAGAGACCACGGGAGGGTTTGTCCAGTGCCAGTGTTGCGGATGTCGCTTGTGGCCCTCCGATCCGCACCTGTCATTGCCCTTCTTCTCTCATCGAGCCTGATCGCTGGAGCACAGACATCGACTGGGCCCGCTTCGACCGGCACTCAGACCATAACGGGCCGCACCGTGAACGCGCTCACGGGCACGCCGATCAACCGCGCCCTCGTCCGTTGCGGAGCGACCGCCATGCTCACCGATTACGAGGGCCGCTTTCAGTGCGCACCGGATGGCAGCACCGTCACGCTCACGGCCACAAAACCCGGATACTTCCTTAGTGAAGACCCGGGCGAATCAGGCGACATCGTGCTGCGAGCTCCGCTCCCGGCCGTTGCCGCGGAAATCCGTATGTTCCCGGAGGCCATCCTGACCGGCAACCTGACCGCGGCAAACGGGGATCCGCTCTCAGGGATCTCGATCCTGGCGAATCGCATCCTCTACGACGAAGGCGGCCGCCATCCAGGGCCGGCCATGGCTACACGAACCGACTCCCACGGCACCTTCCGCCTCGCCGTAGCGCCCGGCCGCTACCGCCTCCAGACCTCGTACAGTCCGCCTACCACGGCTCGCCCACAAGCCGTTTTATCACAGACATTTCCAGACGGAAGCTCATCCAGTTTCTCAAATACCATCCTCGCGCGCAGTGGTGAAACCATCCGTGTGGACCTTCACCCTGTGCTCGCTCCAGTCGTTACCGTTAGCGCACACTTGGAACCGGACACCAGTCGCGGCAACCTGAGGATCACCGCTCGCCCCGCGAGTGGTGGTGACATTCCTCTTCGAGCCGCACCGTCCGCAAATCCGGGCGAGATTCGGCTCAGTATGCCGAGTGGCGGATACCAGCTGGAGGCAACAAAGCGCGCTCCTGAAGGTCTTCAGCAAGCCCAGACCAGCATCACCGTCGGCGATCGGGACATGAGCGGCGTCGTGCTCCGCTTTCTGCCAATCAATCCCATTCCCGTGGAGTTGTTGCTCGAGCCTTCAAGTAGGTCTGATAACACGCGACCGACCTTTTCTGATCTCAGCCTGGCGCTCGAGGATGTGCAGCAAAGCAGCAGCGATCAGAACAGTGCCTCATGGCCTCTCCTTATCCAGGACAGCAGTTCGGCTGCGTTCAACCCACTCCCGGGCAGCTACCGGCTTCGATCCCGCGGAGGAGGCACCTGGTTCGTTCAGGCGGCAACCTTCGGTACGACCGACCTGCTGCGGGACAACCTGGTTGTCGTCGCCGGGGCCGGCACCGTGCCCATCCGTATCCTTGCCAGCAACCAGACCGCTAGCCTAGCCGGCACGCTTCGCCTGGGAAATGAACCCGCGCCCGGCTGGATCTACCTCGTAAGTAGCACCCCCAGCGCCACGCCCATCCTCATCGTGCATGCTAATGCCGACGGAACCTATAGCCGCTCCGGCCTGCCGCCAGGTACCTACCGCGCGATCGCCTTCGAGCACCGCCACGCGATCAACTTCGAAGATCCGGAGACGCTGGTCACCTTCAGCAACGAGCTCCGCTCCGTCACCCTGCAATCGGGCGACAAGGCCACCCTCGACCTCGACCTGGCACCGCCACCGGAAGCTCGCTGATGCGTCCCGCTTCCCTGCTGTCGCTCACCGCCGCAGCTCTCGCGCTCGCCGGCACCACGTACGCGCAGACCTACCAGGTCACCGGCATCCTCAGCAGCACCGCCGGCTCCCCTATCGCGCACGGCCACCTCACCGCGGCCTCCGTCAGCAGGGATGGTGATGCAGATATTACGGATCGCTCGTCATCTGCTGTCACCGAGACAGACGACCACGGCAGATTTGTCGTTCGCCTCAGGGGTCCAGGGGATTGGAAGCTCGCAGCCAGTGCCCCCGGCTTCCGCTCGAGCGCCCTCGACGAACACGAAGGTTTCTTCACCGGTATTGTCGTCACTCCCACGCTGCCGTCCGTCGACGTCGATTTCCGCCTCACCCCCGAGTCCAGCATCAACGGCTACGTCATCGATGAGGCCGGCGAGCCAGTCCGCACCAACGCTCAGGTCACGCTCCTCCGGGCGACCGAGTTCCCGCCAGACCAGCCCGGTCCCGCATGGCAGGCCCGCGGTGTCACCCGTACCGACGACCGCGGCCACTACGAGTTCGCCGCCCTCGCCCCCGGCACCTACGAGGTTATGGTGCAGGCCCAGCCCTGGTACGCAGTAACCGCAGCCCAGTCCCGCACCGTCGTCCAGAGCGATACCAGCGCCGCCACCCCGCCTGCTTCACCCCTTGACGTCGCCTACCCGCTCACCTGGTACCCCGGAGTCACCGATCAGAGTGGAGCCGGGGTCCTGACGCTGCAGGGCGGCGAGACCACGCAGGCCGACCTGCGCCTCTTCCCCGTACCCTCTATCCATCTCCGGCTCTCTTTAACTACCGACAACGAGATTCGTGCCGGCATCCAGCTCCGACTCATCACGCCCACCGGTACCTCCCCCTACCAAGTGTCAGGGCTGCGAGGCGCTGATGTGGGCGGCCTGGCACCTGGAACCTACGAGGTCACCGCTAACGATCACCCGCCAGCCATCCTCCACATCGGCTCCGGTTCGCCGCGCACGCTCGACCTCAGCACCGCCGTTCCCACCGCGAGCGTAACCGTTCACCTCGATCTTCCTGAAGACACCGCGCCGGCGCAGGTCCGCTTTGTCGACCTCGACACCAGCCGTAGCTTCCCGCCCGAGCAAGGCGACGGCCGAAGCCGAGGCGGTCCGCGCGCCGGAGACACCGATCAGCCCGGCGATAATCCACCGCTCGATCTCCGCAGCGGCCGCGGCTCTCGCTCTCGCGGTGATCGCACCGTCGAGCTCCCCGCCGGCCGATACGCCGTCAGCCTCGCCGGCGACCAGGGCCAGTACCTCATGAGCATCACCGCCACCGGGGCGGAAGCCACAGGAAGATCCGTCACCATTCACGGCGGTAGCCCGGAACTCACCCTGCACATCGGCATCGGCCGCGCCACGGCGGCGGGTATCGCCACGCTCCACGAAAAGCCGGCCGCCGGCGCCATGGTCCTGCTCGTGCCGGCGATGCTCGGCGACCCCCGCAGCCTCACCGTCGTCCGTCGCGACCAGGCCAACACCGACGGCAGCTTCCTTATAAGGAACGTCACCCCCGGCCAATACATCCTGGTCGCGATCGATCACGGCTGGCACATCAACTGGCACGATCCCGCTACCCTCAGCCGCTACCTCGTACACGGCATACCCGTGGACCTGGCCGGCACCCCCGCCACGCACCTCGCCCTCGAGGCGCAGCTACCCTGACCACCCGACTGTGGTAGATTCGGTAAGTCACCGCCCGCGGAGAGATGGCCGAGTGGCTGAAGGCGCACGCTTGGAAAGCGTGTTTACCGCAAGGTAACGTGGGTTCGAATCCCACTCTCTCCGCCATAACTTTCTAAGTTATAGAAATAATCGTAAAACTACACATTCTAATGTGGTCGTCCACAGCGTCCACTCAGACAGCCTAGTCATGCGTGGAAAGCCACTTTTGCACGACATGGCTTTCCGGCATAATCACGGCTCTTGCACACTGTGCAGCTACCCACGATATGGATAGAAGAGGTGGTGACGTTTACCCGTTGCTTGTGATGTGAGTTGATGAGACTGGTAAGAGCATCTTGGGCAGCTCGGCTATCAGAATTGGGTCCAACGCAGGTGCTTGTCAACCTAAGCTGGCTATCTCTTCCGAGAAGTACTTCAACATACGGCACGATACCGTGTCTTCCCGCACGATATAGCAGTCTCCACCCACCCCGATTAAACGCCATTCGCGCTCCTCACTAAAGCTTTCGTGCTTCAACGTCGCCATGAGGGTCATTGTGTCTAGAGCATCTGGAAAGTATGCTCGGAGTGGCTCTCGCTTTTATCTTTCAGCTATCTATGAGCATGTTGCAAAGCTCGTCCTTCTCGCTCGCTTTGTAAACACGTCGAACCGAGGCCATGCCGTCAAAAGTTGTCTTGGCGAGGCGAGAGGCATCAAAGCCCAGTGAATAGCCGCCCCATGGGGACAATAAGCTCTTCATTGACTTACAGATCCCCGTTCTCAAAGAATGAAGCGACTTTCATCAGAGGACGAGACTGAGCCGATTCGAACGCCTAACTCTACCTGGAGAATCAAGAGTGTGAGTATCTTTCGGGTTCGAAGCA
>CAXTLS010000004.1:107872-110003 GCA_964245235.1 uncultured Acidobacteriaceae bacterium | reverse complement strand
GATGCCGAGAAGGTGCTTGTCTGATCGGTAGAGGCTTCGTCGGGCTGCCGGTCACGCTTTACCTCCCCACATCGACTTCAACTCATAGACCTCGACACGATTGAGCGTCCCCGCTGCCCCCTCACTCTTCACGTGGAGGCCGGTCGCGTCATGGCTAGCGGGAAGCTCCCGCACGACATAACGCCGGCCGCCGTTGATAAAGATTTCAGCAACCGTTTTATCAATCAGCAACTCCACCGAGCCCTGGCCGTCATTGAGGTCTGTGCTGTGAAAGGTCACCAGATCCACGCCCTGATACTGAAGGGTGAGCCCACCATCCTGAGGCAGGCTGATGTTCATCTTGACCTGAAGCGGTCCTTGGGGGATCGCCTGCAGCTTCTGATCGGCAGCGGCGGCTGTAAGCGAGGTCCAGGTGTGCTCCTTGCCGTGCAGGCGATCAATCTCTTGGATAGGCAGCGCCACCATGCGCAGTCCCTCCGCCGTGGTCGCGAGCCGGAACTCAGTCGGAAAGAGCATCATCTGTGTGAAGGGCATGTCCTGCTCCCAGATCCGTCCCCACGCCATCTGGATACGCCTTCCATCCGGCATCTCGGCGAAGGACTGGGCCGCGTACAAGAGGTCCTCACCTTTAGCGGTTTTACCTTCTGCGTAGTGCAGCTCGGCGCTCTCAGGCGTGAAGGTCCTGCCATCGAAGGTGCCGATGTAATAAGCAGACGAGCCGCCATGGATGACCCACTTCGTGCGGCTCCAATCCCCGTCGATCGGCAGCTCAAAGAGATCCGGGCACTCGTACAGGCCTTTCAGATGGCTCGTCCGCGTCCAGCTCTTCAAGTCCTTCGAGTTGAATATCGACGTACCGTCCTTCTCAAACAGCACCATGACCCAGTGTTGCGCAGGCGCGTACCAGAATACGTGAGGATCCCTCGTCTGCTTGGTGCCGACCTCGGTGTTAGTGTCCAGAACAGGATTGCCTTCGAAGCGCGTGAAGGTCGCGCCGTTGTCTGTGCTGTAGGCGAGGCACTGCACCTCCTTTTCCGTATGGCGATCGAAGGCGGTATATACCAGCACGAGCGCATCTTTGCCGAAGCCGGCAGAGTTGCTGTGATCGATCAGCGAAGAACCAGACCACGGTGAGCCGAGTCGGTCGAGCATCATCGCAGGAGAGAGCTCCGTCCAGTGGACAAGGTCCTTGCTCGTCGCATGGCCCCAGTACATAAAGCCCGTGTCCCAGAGAACTCCGAAGGGAAAGGCCTGCCAGAAAAGATGGTATTCACCGTTGTAGAAGATAGGCCCGTTGACGTCATTGCTCCATCCCCGTTTCACGGTGAAGTGAAATTGCGGACGGTTCACCTCCTTGTACATCGTGGCTGCATCGTGAATAGAGCGATCCTGGTAGATGCGATCCAGCGCCGGCTGGGTCGCCGGACCGGCCAATGTGAGAGTCTGGCCCTTGAACTCGCTGATGTCGAGATAGATCCAGTAATCCACCTGATCGTCGGCTAATTGCAGAGGAATCGTGCGTTTCACCACGCCGTCTTCGCTGATCGTGAAGATGCGCAGCTTCGTCTGCCGGCCAATGGGAACGTTGAGGTACTGCTGCCTTACCTGCATCGCTCGCGTTTCAGCATGGAGTCCCGGGAGCGCAACAAAAAGGAGAGCCAGCAGACAGCAATCCAGGATCAGCTGCCCGCACACACGATCGCACACAAGCGTTATAGACAAGCCATGAGCCTTTTTACGATTCAAAAAAAACTGCATCTTTCACCTCAACGACCATGGACTGCAATGATTTCCGGCTCAGGCTGCGGGCGGAAAGAACTTGAAGGTTTCCAGGCGATCCATCCCTGTATTCCTCAGCCGATGAGGAACGCGCGCCTGCTTCTCTGTCACAAAGAACTCGTCACCGGCACGGACCGGCTTCCCGTTCAGCTCCCCTTCGCCTTCCCAGACCAGCATCACATAGGAGCGCTGTTCGAGCATCTCGAAGATCCCGTGACACGAACTCTTGTTCCGCTGAACTTCTGCGTTGTGCTCGGCGGAAAGATCCAAATCTCTTCGCCCCGCCCGCGCTGCTTCTTGCCAGCAACAGGCTGCGGGACCATACGGTACTTATCCAGGATGTGCCGGTCTT
>CAXTLS010000004.1:70573-107772 GCA_964245235.1 uncultured Acidobacteriaceae bacterium | reverse complement strand
GGGAAATCTGCGGACGTCCTGGTCGCGGGAGTGAAAGTGAAGGACGATCGGATCGTACGGGTCGAAGACCTCGCTAAGCAGCGGAAAGTCGGGAGCGTAGCGAGCGGTCGTCGCTTCTCCAAGGCATCGGCGCGCTCTGCCCCGCCGCCAAGAGGAAGATCAAAGCAGGGTGAACTCGAGTTCGAGCTCTTCAGAAATCCCTGGAAGCTCACCAACATCATCGACTGAAACAAGGCCGGCTCGAAAGAATAGATCCGCTATACCTGCAAGGCACCCAGCCTAGTCCCCCAGAAGACTGGCCCGCGTCCTCGAGTCCGCCCCCGAAGCTCCTTCGATCGCCTCCTCCATCCCCAGCCGAAAATAGCTGTTCAGGTAGTGGCAAAGCGTCAGCAGGCTCAGATTGATCCCGAAGAAGGCCTCCGTCAGCGCCTGGTACCGGTCCTCGGCCTGCGGCCCCTCCCCGCGCTCGAGCGATGCGACAAACGGCCGCAGCGAAGCCACCGTTCCATGCACCGCCGCGTGGCCCTTTGGAAACACCCGCTCCACCAGCGCCACCATCACCGGGATGCTGCTCACCGAGTCCGAGATCCGAGCCCGATCCATCAGCGACCGCGCCGTCCACCCCGCGTCCTCGCCCTTCCTCGCCGACCCGCCGTTCCTGAGCACCAGCGCCCCCAGGCGCTGCACCAGCCCCACCGCCAGCGACGTGCTCTTCCCTTGACGCACCAGCCCGCCCTGGCCCTGCTGCACCGGCGCTTGATAATCAAGGTACCGATCCAGCTCCCGGTCCCCCGCCGATTGCAGGTACGCCGCATTCACCGTCACCTCGATCAGCGTCCGCCCGATCGCCATGATTTCTTCAACAAACCCCTGCTTCGCCAGCAGACGCACCGCCTTCCCCGCCTGCCGCGCCTTCAGCACCGAGGCAAAGAGCACCGTATGCCGCGTCGAGGCGTCCTGCTCCATCGCCGCTTCCAGCAGGTGCCCGAGAAGCGCCGTCAGCAGCTCCAGCCGCACCGTCTGCGCGCCCACCTCCTCGCGAAGGACCCGTTCAATCATCTTCTCTCCCGCGTGCCCGATGACCTCGAAGCTCCTCGACCGGCTGGCTTCCACGCTCCGCTCCCGGATCACGCGCAAAGCCTTATACCTCAGATGCACCATCGTCCCAGAGACCGGGCAACGTCGCCCCGCAGCGGCACCCGCAAATCGCTGTCAAGCCCAGAACGCATCTAACCCCTGCAGAATGTACGTAACAAAGTTGGCATAGAGATTGGCCCAGGCTGATATACTTTAAATATTGCAACAGATAGGCCCCGGCAATCGCCGGGGCCTATCGCATTTAGAATCAGGAATATACACGTAAGCCAAATGATATCAATATTTTAGGGACCGTTCTGGCGCGGAGCGTTCATTCTAAATAAGTTGCGCTAAGCATAGGGGGGTACCTCTACTTGTTCACGCTCGCACCAGGCCTCGCCCGCAACCCGGGCAGACCTCCGCCCGTGCTCACGCCGTCCAGCTCAGCCTGGTAGGCGACGATCAGCTTCAGCGTCTCATACGGAATGCCCGTCAGTGGCAGCAGGTGCCCATTCACCGCCAGGATCGGCGTCTGGTCCACCCCGGAGTCCTGGGCCAGCTTGATCGACTTGTTCACCTCGTCCTTCGTCGGCTGCGAACTGGCACACGTCGCTACCGCCGCCGGATCAAGCCCGGCCTTCGTCACCGCCGCGGCCAGCGTCTTCGTCGTATCCTCCGGCGTTAGCATCGCCTGCGTGTCGAATACCGCCTGCGCGTACGGGAAGAACGCATCGTTCTTCTGCTGTGCCACGCACACCCCGTAGGCCGCCGCCACAAAGGCCGACGGATGGAGCTCCACCAGCGGATAGCTCTGGTACACCACCCGCGCGTTCGGGAAGTCCTTCACCAGCTGGTCCACCGTCCCCTGCGCATCCTTGCAGTGCGGGCATTGCAGGTCCGAAAATTCGACCAGCAGCAGGTCCTTGCTCGCCGCCCCACGCGCCGGCCCGTCCGCCCGCTCCTGCAGCGTCTTGCGCAGCTCGGCAAACGGCGTCGCGCCGAAGTTCACCACGCTCGTCTGGTCCGCAATCGCGTGCTTCCCATCCGGCAGCACGAAGAAGGACGTCGTCTGCACCTTCGCATTCGGCGACTTGTCGGTCACGAAGACCGTCACCTTGCTCACATTCGCCGCCGCCGTCGTCTGGATCGCCGCCACCCGCCAGACCCGGTTTGGATCATAGCCCCAGAGCGTCTTCAGGAAGCTGTTCACCGTGTCGACCGTTGGCGTCGTCGCCGTAAAGTACTTCGGATTCGTCGGCGGAAACGGGTCCACCGGCTTCGCCTGCTCGCCCAGCTTCTGCAGCTGCAGCGGCGCCGCGGGAGCAGGAGCCGGCTTCGGCACCGCAGTCTGTGCAACCGCCATCAAGCCCGTCCCGATCATCCAGCCCGCCGCCACTAAACTCGTTCGCACTCGCTTCAACGAAAATCCTCCAGCCACCGCGTCATCGCACCTGGCAAACTTCATTAGACCAGAAGCACCACGCTTAAAGCATCCACGAGCCGGGCGAACTTCGGGCGACACATAGCGTTCCTCCGGCATAATGGCGCTCGTGAAATTGAAGGCCCGCGTCGTCTAGTAGAGCTAAACCTGTACCTTCACCGCGATCGGGAAGCGCCGCCCCATGCCGAACGACTTCCGCGTCACCTTCAACACCGGCGCTGCCTGCTGCCGCTTGTATTCACTTCGCTCCACCAGCTGCAGCACCGACCGAACCAGCGCCACATCGACATCCTGCTCCGCCGCTATCTGCTCGGCCGAGAGATACCGCTCCACATACGCTTCAAGAATCGGATCAAGTACCTCATACGGCGGCAGCGAATCCGTATCCTTCTGCTCTGGCCGCAGCTCCGCCGAAGGCGCCTTCTCGATCGTCGTCCGGGGAATCACCTCGCGCTCCCGGTTCGCATACCCCGCCAGTTCGTAAACCCGCGTCTTCATGACGTCGCCGATCACCGCCAGCGCGCCCACCATGTCGCCATACAGCGTGCAATAACCGGTCGACATCTCGCTCTTGTTCCCCGTCGTCAGCACCAGCGCGCCAAACTTGTTCGACAGCGCCATCAGCAGCCCGCCGCGAATGCGCGACTGCAGATTCTCCTCCGCCAGCCCGAACGGCGTGCCCGCGAACATCGCCTCGAGCGTTGCTTCATACTGCTCGAACACTCCGTGGATCGGCAGCATCTCCAGCCGAATCCCGAGCGCCTCTGCCAGTACGCGCGCATCGTCCTTCGATCCCGGCGAAGAATACTCACTCGGCATGCCAACGCCCATCACATTCGCCGCCCCAAGCGCCTCGACCGCAATCGCCGCCACCAGCGCCGAGTCAATCCCGCCGCTCAGCCCGACCAGCGCTTTCGTGAACCCGCACTTCCGCACATAGTCCCGCGTCCCCAGCACCAGCGCATCCCACGTCGCCGCCGTCTCATCCCCCAGCGCCGCCGCCCCATTCGTCGCCGCGCTCGTATCAAAGAAGATCAGATCTTCCGCGAACGAAGCCGCCCGCGCAATCACCCGGCCATCCGGCCCAACTACCAGCGACGATCCGTCGAAGATCAGGCTGTCGTTCCCGCCCACCTGGTTCGTCATCGCCACCACCGCGCCATGCCGCAGCGCCAGCGCCGCCAGCATCTGCTCGCGCACCTGCCGCTTCTCCTGCCAATACGGCGAAGCCGAGATGTTCAGGATCACCCGCGGTCCAACCATCTCAGCCGTCCATCGCGACATCAGCCGCTCCACCGGATCCAGCGGATAGAACCGCTGCGGCCAGAAGCCCTTATCGTTCCACGCGTCCTCGCAGATCGTAATCGCCAGCGTCTCGCCACCGAGCGAAGTCAGCTCCTGGTCCACCGCCGGCTCGAAGTACCGCTGCTCATCAAACACGTCGTAGAACGGCAGCAGCATCTTCTGCTGCACAAAGCGCACCGCGCCGTCCGCCAGCAGCACCGCCACATTCCGCACCTGTTTGCCTTCGGCAGAGCTCACCGCCCGCATCACCGTGCCGCAAAGAATAGCGACCGCCTCCGGCCCGGCAGTCCACGCTGCAAGCTCCGCAACGGCCTCCTCGGCGCGCGCAATAAACGCATCCTTCTCGAGGAAATCAGCCGGCGGATAGCCGCACACCGACAGCTCCGGGAAGACCGCCAGCGCCGCACCCTGCTCCGCCGCACGCCGCGCATCGTCGAGGATCCTGGCTGTATTGCCGGTAAAGTCCCCTACCGTAGGGTTGATCTGGGCAAGTGCAATCTTCACTGCATCAGTTTATCGTCACAGCCGCAGTTCAGGAACCTGTGCCGCTGAACACAACGCCGATCGTCCGCGCCAGGATCTTCAGATCGAGCCAAAGCGTCCAGTTCTCGACATAGGCCGAGTCCAGCGAAATATAGCTGTCGAACGACGGGTCCTGCCGCGCCTCAACCTGCCACAGACCCGTGATTCCGGGCAGCACGTCCAATCGCCGCAGATGCGCCAGATCGTACTGCTCCACCTCGGAGGCGATCGGCGGCCGCGGCCCGACTACGCTCATCTCGCCGCGCAGCACGTTGTAGAACTGTGGCAGCTCATCAAGCGAATACTTTCGCAGCGACCGGCCCACCTTCGTCACCCGCGGATCGTTCTCGATCTTGAACAGCACGCCCTCGCGCTCGTTCATATGCTCGAGGTCGGCCTTCAGCGTTTCGGCGTTCGTCACCATCGTCCGGAACTTGAAGCACGTAAATGTCCGGCCCTTGCGTCCGATTCGCTGCGCCCGGTAGAAGATTGGTCCCGGCCCGTCCATGCGAATCGCAATCGCAATGACCAGCATCACTGGCGACGCGATCGCCAGCGCGAGCGTCGACAGTGTAATGTCGAGCATCCGTTTGAACAGGAACGAGCCCAGCGGGAAATCCCGTCGATGCAGCGGGATCGTCGGGAACTGGCCGATATACTCAACCGGCGCATTCCACGCCAGCCCGTCATACAGGTCCGGCACCACGCGCACGTCAATGCCCGCCGCCCGTGCCCCCTCGACCAGGCTGATCACCAGCTTCTTATCCGCCGGCACCGAAAAGAATATCTCGTCGACAAATAGCGATCGCGCCAGCGACAGGCAGTTTCGCACATCGCCAATCACGTCCGCATCGCCCGACTCCGCCTCGCGTTCCGTCAGCGCAACGAAGCCCTTGAACCGGAAGCCCATGTGCCGCAGCGACTCCAGATGATTGCGCAGCGCGTGCGCCACCCGGCCCGCTCCCACAATCAGGATGTTGCGCGTCTCCAACCCATCGCGATACCGGCTGTAGACCATTCGCCGCCAGATCGCACGCCGGCCGCAGAGCAGCACACCGGTAAACAGGACCGTCATCGCCACCACGGCCCGCGACATCACCAGCCCGCGCGACAGGTACAGCGTTCCGCAGAGCAGCAGGCCCGCTACCAGCGCCGCCTGCAGCGTCATGCGCTGTTCGTGCAGGCCGCCTCGGTTCTGTAGCGGTCCATACAGACCATACGACCGCGAAAAGAAGATCAGGCAGATCGCGTACCAGCCCATATAGGAGAGCAGCACACGCGGTGAACTTGGGAACAGGTGATGCGAAGCCTCGACGCCCTCTACATACGTCGGCAGCGCGACGCGGATACGAAACGCGATCACCGCCGCCAGCAGTGCCGTAATCAGATCGATAGACGCCCAAACCAGGCTCGTGACTGAAGGCCGCCGGAAGATCCCGAAGAGCACAGAGCTGCGCTTGCCATTGCCTGCCGCCCGTCTCCGTCCCGAGATAATTACCTGTTGCAGGTAGTCCGGTGTCGCCATATGCAGCCTCTCCAGTTACTCTCGCCACACGCTTGTCGCGCCGCGTCGTATCAACTGGGTGTAACCCGGTACCCGGCGAAAAGGCGCGTTTCGATCGTGCGAGCCTCGCTGCCGGTCGTCACACACTACTTCCTGCCAGTGTCGTCCATGCTAAAAAGCTGACCGTGGTCCTCTCCATTCTAAGGTTCAATGGCTCGGTTCAACCAATTGCAATCATCTTCTTAGAGTGATGCTTCGAGGTTACGCAGGTAACACAAGTTCGTCCAGCGTCAAAAATTCCTTGATTATCTCATCGTCACTTTTTTCCATCTCCTCCATTGTTCCGAAGAAACGCGCCTTTCCCTGATGGAGGAAAACCACCCGGTCCGCCAGTTTCTTGGCAAAGCGCATATCATGGGTTACGACGATGCTCGTGAGATGCAGCTGCTGCTTCAATCGCTCGATCAGATCCCCCAGCAGATGACCCATCAGCGGATCGACCATCGTCGTCGGCTCGTCGTAGAGGATCGCCTCCGGCTGAGCCGCCAGTGCCCTCGCAATCGCCACCGACCGCTTCATCCCGGTCGAGAGATCGGACGGCAGCAGGTTGTCCATACCTGCCACGCCCACCATCTCGAGCAGACCCTTCACCACCTGGAAGATCTGCTCTTCGCCCAGCTCCCCGCGTTCCCGCAGCGGAAACGCAACATTCTCGCCTACGGAGATCGAATCGAACAGCGCGCCGTTCTGGAAGACCATCGTTACCTTGCGGCGGATCGCCTGCAGCTGCGGCTCGCTAAATCCGCAGATGTTCTCCCCTGCCACCCGGATCATGCCGCTATCCGGCTTCAGGAATCCAAGCAGCATCTGCAGCGACACCGACTTACCCACGCCGCTTCGTCCCAGGATGCACAGCGTCTCCCCCGGATTGACGCAGAAGCTGACGTCCTCCAGCACCACGAAGTCCCCAAAGGCCTTCGAGACGTTCTCAAACGAGATGTAAGACCCCGGCTTGTCCTTGACATCCGGAATCTCCTCGGCAGCCGCCTCGTTCTGCTGGGCCGCCTGGTCCATGAACTCTTCGATCGCCGGCGCCACCTCCTCGGACACATCCGCCAGCAACGGCGTCGTCCCGTCCGTTCCATCGGCCATCGTGTGGCGAGGATCGCCAACGTGCGATCCCGCTTCGTGCGTCCGCTCGCGAACTGATCCCGTCCCCAGATCCTTATCGTTCCGTTCGCCGCCCTGCTCGCTCATCCCGTCCCCTTCGCTCAGCTCTTATGATGCACCCGCCGCTTTACCATCCCGTGACACCAGCCATCCGCTCGGCCTCGGCAAACTCATCCGGCGTGTTCACATTCGCGAACATACCCCCATCCGGCACCGTCCCAGTCAGCAGCACCTCCTCGAAGCTGATCTCACGCGCGGCCGCCAGGCTTCTCGCCGCCCCCGCCAGCACCGGGTACAGCTTGAACTCTCCACGTTCCACCGCCTGCTGGACGAAGGGCGTCACCTCGCGATGCAGCAGGCACAACGTCGGCTGCGGTCTCTCCCCAACGGTAAACAAGGCCACGCGGCCACTCTTCACCAGCAGCACCTGCCGCCGCCACTCCTCAAGGAACTCCGCCCGCACAAACGGCATATCGACCGGTAGGAAGAGACGCCACGCACACGTCGCATCGAGCAATGCTGCCTCGATACCGCCCAGCGGTCCGCACCCCGGATGCACGTCCGGAACCAGCGGCGCGAACTCCGCCAGCTCCGGCCGGCTGCTCAGGATACGCACCTCCGCGCACACTGCACGCAGCTTCTCTACCGCGAGCGCGACCAGCGGCCGTCCCCCAAGCTCCAGCAGCGCCTTGTCCCGGCCCATCCGCGAGCTCTTCCCCCCGGCCAGCACATAGCCGCTCACGGCGTGCGGCATCAGGCCCCCACGCCGTCCAGAAAGCGCACGATCGACTCGATCCCGCGATGAAAGTTCGCCAGGTGGAACTTCTCGTTCGGCGCATGCAGGTTGTCATCCGGCAGCCCAAACCCCATCAGCACGGTCGGGATCTTCAAGCTGCGCACCAGGTCGCCGACCACCGGAATCGACCCGCCGCCCCGCACAAACACCGTCTCCTTGCCGAAGACCTCGCGCATCGCCGCCACCGCCGCCCGCACATACGCGTTATCCGTACTCACCACGATCGCATCGCCGGCATGGATCAGCCGCACCTCGAGCGTAATCCCCTTCGGCGTCAGCGACTCCACGAACGCCTTGTACTGGGCGAAGCTCTCCGCCGGCGTCATATCCGGCACCAGCCGCAGGCTCACCTTCGCCACCGCCTTTGCCGGGATCACGGTCTTCGCCCCCGCGCCCGTAAAGCCCCCCGGCATGCCGTGCACATCGAGCGTTGGCCGCGCCCACGTGCGCTCCATCACGCTGTACTCCGGCTCGCCCGTCAACGCATTCGAACCCACCTCGTGCGCCCGGTACGCCTCTTCATCAAACGGGAGCAGCGCCCAGGTCTTCAGCTCGTCCGCCGTCGGCGCCTGAACCTTGTCGTAGAACCCCGGTATCAGGATCTTTCCATTCTCGTCCTTCAGCTTCGCAATCACCTGCGCCAGCGCCACAAACGGGTTCGGCGCAGCACCGCCGTACATACCCGAATGCAGGTCCGTCCGCGCGCCCCGCGCCTCGATCTCCGTGTAGATCATCCCGCGCAGACCCACGCAGAGTGTCGGCAGCTCCGGCGCAAACATCTCGGTATCAGAGACCAGCGCCACATCCGCCCGCAGCGTCGCGCCATGCTCCCGCAGGTAGTTGGCGATTCCCTCGCCACCAACCTCCTCTTCTCCTTCAAGGATTACCCGCACGTTTACCGGCAGCGTCCCGCCGCCAGCCGCAAACAGCGACTCCAGCGCCTTCACGTGCATCCACATCTGGCCCTTGTCATCCACCGCCCCGCGCGCGTAGAGATTGCCGTCCCGCTCCGTGGGCTCAAACGGCGGCGACCTCCACTCGTCCAACGGCTCCGCGGGCTGCACATCATAGTGCCCATAGCAAAGCACGGTCGGCTTGGGCGTCCCATCCGCCGCAGGCGCAGCATGCAGCCAATCCCCATACACCAGCGGATGACCCAGCCGCCCCGGGATCACCAGCGCCGGCCCCGCGCTTGCCGCCACCATCCGCTCCTCCTCTGACGTCTCGATCAGCCGCACATTCTCCATGCCAATCCGCTGCAGCCCCGCCGCGCAGAACTCCGCCGCCAGCCGCACATCGCCCGCATGCTCCAGCAGCGTCGACACTGAAGGAATTCGAAGCAGCGCCTTTAGCTCCTCCACAAAGCGCGCCCCGTTCTCCCGCGCAAACCCAACCGCCGCCTCGACAATTGCCGTCTGTACCTGATCCATAGCCACGTTCTCCCTCAGACCTACCGCTTCGGCTGCATCCCGGGAAACCATGCCGGCTTGAAGTCGTTCGTAGCCAGCCAGCGCATTGGGTCGATCAGCGACTGGATTGCCGCCGTCATGAAGTTGAAGTCCAGGTGCGCCAGATCATCGTTTGGCTGATGGTAGGTCGGCGGCGTTCCCCATCCCGCCGCTGTATGCGCCACTACACCCTCGAGCGCCAGCTGGTAGTTGTCCGAGCGTTCGAAAAAACGCTGCTCCGGGTACGGATCGGGTCCAACCTTCGCCCCGTGCTCCTTCAACGTCGATCCCAGATTCGACCGGTCGTAGCCCGTCAGCAGCAGCGTGCCTGCCGGCATTTTAGGGTCCTGATTGCCGATCATCTCGAACTCGAGGTTCGCCACCAGGTCCTTCAACGGCACCGGCGGGTGCTTGCCAAAGTATTCCGAGCCCAGCTCGCCCGCCTCCTCGCTTCCATAGCAGACGAACAGGATGCTCCGCTTCAGCTTCGGCCCCGCTGCCAGCGCATGCGCCAGCTCAAGCACCGCCGTCGTTCCCGAAGCATCATCGTTCGCGCCGTTATAGATCGCATCCCCATTCACCGGAGCGCCCACGCCGAGATGGTCCAGGTGCGCCGTCAGCAGGATCGTTCCCGTTCCCGGATCACTGCCCGCCAGGAAGCCGATCGCATTGAAGGTCTGCTGCGGCCTCACCTCCGCATGCACCGTGAGCGTCACCTTCCCAGCCTCACGCACCGTGTCGAGCCCCTTAATCGCCGCCTCGCTTACTGCCGCCAGCGTCATCCCGTGCACTGGCGTCTCATCATCCTTCAGCCGGACCGGCACCCGTGTCTTGCCACCCATCGCCTCGAAATACTTCTGCGTCGCCTCATTCTTCTGTACTAGCATCAGGCTCGCCCCAGCGCTGCGCAGGCTCCGGCTGATCTTCCCCAGGTCGTCCTCCTTGCCGAAGTTCGTCACAATCACCGCGGCGCCCTTCTTCACCGCGGTCTTCCCCACCTCCGCCGCTGGCATCCGCTGGAGCGACCCGCTTACCGTCGTTCCCGGCGATGTCAGCAGCTGCATGTCGTCCCCCTCGACCAGCACAACACCGCCCGCTGCCAGCGTCGCCTTCCCGTCCAGCAGCGGTGCAACCACGTCCACACCCTGCAGGTAGCCCTGCGATCCGGGCGCCGGCGTCAACCCGAACTGCATGAACTCCGACACGACATATGTAGCCGCAATCTCCTCATCGCGCGATGCGCTCCCCCGCCCCGCCAGTGCATCGCTCGCCAGGAACTCCTCATGAGCCTTAACCCACTCCGGCTTCACCGTCCACGGAGGAAACTGCGGTCCCTTTGCCTCTGGCTTCTTCTTGCCCGGCAGCTTGAACGACGGTATCTGCGCCGTCAGCGAGACCGCCTGCAACACCAGCAGAACACCCAGGCCAAGCCGCACCCCTACCCGCCCAAGCCCGTTCCTCACATCCAACTTAACCATTTCCGTCACTCCTCACAGCCCGTCCGCGCATCATCCCAGCCACGCCCATCCTAATCGACGCGTCCTGCCCTCGCCACCAGCCTTATCTCCGTAGAACAACTTCTTATCGTCCCCACACGGCCGGCCCACTCGGGCCACAATCACCTATGCCTACTTTCTCCGCTATCATCCAGACCTGGAACACCGAGGCCTACGCCACGCATGGCCGCTTCGTAGCCGACCTCGCCGGCAGTGTCGTCGAGCTGCTCGCGCCGAAGCCAGGCGAGTGCATTCTCGATCTCGGCTGCGGCGACGGAGCCCTCACTGCGCAGCTCGCCGACACCGGCGCCATCGTCACCGGGGTCGATGCTTCATCCACCATGGTCGCCGCCGCCCGCGCCCGCGGCCTCTCCATCGACCGCCACGACGCCACCACCCTTCCCTACGAGTCGGCCTTCGACGCCGTCTTCTCGAACGCCGCCCTTCACTGGATCACTGACGCCCCCGCCGTTCTCAGCGGCGTCCGCCGCGCTCTTCGCTCGAACGGCCGCTTCGTAGCCGAGATGGGTGGCCAGGGCAACATCGCCGCCATCCGTACCGCGCTCCAGGCCGTACTCGCACCCTTCGGCATCGACGCCGAGCGCGCCTCAGCCTCCTTCTTCCCCTCGCCCGCGCTCTACCGGCGTCTGCTCGAAGCCGCCGGCTTCACGGTCCACTCGCTCGCCCTCGTGCCGCGCCCCACACCGCTGTCCGGCGGTCCCGAAGGCATGGCCATCTGGCTCAACACCTTCCGCAACGGCCTCCTCGATCTGCTTGCCCCGGCCGACCGTACGCTCGCCGTCGAGCGCACGGTCACCCTGCTCCGACCCATCCTCGCCGACCAGGATGGCGCCTGGACCGCCGATTACGTTCGTCTCCGCTTCCACGCCACCATCTGAACGCAGCGCCCCTACCGCCACATCCCGTACTATCCAACAAGAGCGCGCCGCGCATCACAGCCAGACGCCAGACAGGACGAATGACCGAAGAAAAGGCCGAGGTACAAAAGGAAAACCCGTGGCGAGAGCGGCTGCGCGCCCTGCGCAACATGCCTCCCGTGCTCCACATCCTCTGGGAGTCCGGCCCGTCTGTCGTCACCTGGGGCATTCTCCTGCGTGTTCTGGTCGCCGTCGCGCCCATCGCGATCGCCAAGGTCGCCCAGTACATCATTCAGGACATCGCCGACGTCCTCCGCCACCAGCCGCTCGACCCCCGTTTCTGGAAGCTCGTAGCCGCGGAGGTCGTTCTTAACATCCTCCTCGGCCTGCTCACCCGCGCCATCGACTACAGCGATTCCCTGCTCGCCAACCGCTACACCCAGCACGTCAGCGTTCGCGTCATGGAGCAGGCCGCCCGGCTCGACCTCACCACCTACGAGAACCCTGTCTTCTACGATCGCCTCGAGCGCGCCCGCGTCCAGGCGACCGACCGCCTCGCCATGATCCAGCAGATGGGCCGGCTCTTCCAGCAGGTCATCACCACCGCCGTCTTTTCCGCCCTGCTCGCCTGGGCCTCTCCGTGGCTCGTCCTGCTGCTGGCGTTCGGTGTCCTGCCCTCGTTCCTCGGCGAGACCCACTACGCTTTCCTCGGCTACGCGAAGAACTTCCGCCAGACCACCGCCAAGCGCCAGATGGACTACCTCCGCCAGGTAGCCGGAAGCCGTGAAGGAGCCAAGGAGGTCAAACTCTTCGGCCTCAACAAGTTCTTTACCGAACGCTTCCAGGCACTCGCCCACCAGATCTACGTCGAGGACGTCGCCCTCTCGAGGTCGAAGCTCATCGTCGGTGGCCTCCTCGGCATCATTGGCACCCTTGGCTACTACGGCGCCTACGTTTACGTCATCTGGCGAACCCTCAACGGCGGCTACAACATCGGCCAGTTCACCTTCCTCACCGCCGCCATCCAGCAGGCCAGCTCCAACCTTCAGCAGGTTTTCTCTATCGCCTCCGGCATCGCCGACCAGGCCCTCTTCCTCACCGACCTGCTCGCCTTTTTCGCCATGGAGCCGCTCGTCCGCTCGAAGCCTAACGGCCTTCCAGCACCCCACCCGATCCAGCGCGGCTTCGAATTCCAGAACGTCTCCTTCACCTACCCGGGCACCGAGCGCACGGTCCTCAGCAACTTCAACTTCCATCTGCATCCCGGGGAACGCATTGCCCTTATCGGGGAGAACGGCCAGGGGAAAACGACCGTCGTCAAGCTCATCACTCGCCTCTACGACCCTACCGAAGGCTGCATCCTGCTCGATGGCGTCGACCTCCGCGAGTACGCGCTCGAAGATCTCCACCGCCACATCGGCGTCATCTTCCAAGACTTCATGCGCTTCGAGATGACTGCGCGCGAGAACATCGCCGTTGGCCGCGTTGATCAACCACATCAGCAGGAAGATATCGAGTCCGCTGCCCACAAAAGTCTCGCCGACACCGTTGTCGCAAAGCTGGCCGGAGGGTACGATCAGATTCTGGGGCGACGCTTCGAGGGGGGCGTCGAGCTTTCGGGCGGTGAGTGGCAGAAGATCGCCCTCGCCCGGGCCTACCTCCGCGATGCTGATCTGCTCATCCTTGACGAGCCGACAGCGGCGCTCGACGCACGCAGCGAACTTGAAGTCTTTGAGCGCTTTGCCGAACTCACCGAGGGAAAGATGGCGCTGCTCATCTCACACCGTTTCTCGACCGTGCGCATGGCCGACCGCATCGTCGTCCTCGCCGGCGGCCGCCTCATCGAAGAGGGCAACCACCTCCAGCTTATGGAGCGTGGCGGCGTCTACGCCGGCATGTTCGAGATGCAGGCGGCCAGCTACCGATAATGCACCCAGATCGCCCTTTGGGAGTCAAGCAAGCCAAAGCGTCTGATAGAAAGAAAAACGGGTTTATCAGACAGAAAGAATAGGTCTATGGCATCGGTCTCCACGAACTCCGGAATAGTCGAAAACGCCGGTCACCAGGCCGCGCCGCCAGTCGAAATCCCCACCACAGGCCTCCCGGAAAAGCCCTCGGTCTCGGACGATCATCTGCGCCGGCACGCCGACACGCTCATTCTCCAGTGGGAGCTGCTGCCCGCCGAGGGCAAGGCGACCAGCCTGCCGCAGCGCCTCAAGGATCTCGTCACCCGCCTCGAGCTGCGCCTCCGCGTCTGCCGCCGCAGCAACACCTCAAAGGACCTCACGCCGCAGCTCGAACTGCTCGAGAGCACGCGCATGATGGATTCCGTCCTCACCTCCGCAAGGGCCGCCGTGCCCACCTTCCTGCGACTGCCTCACGTGCGCATGCCGTCCGCCACCAGCGACATCCCGCGCGTCATGGCCCTCGGCGAAGGCTACCTCGCCGCCGCCCGGGGCATCTGGTCGCCGGAGTCGCTCACCGTCTACGTCAAGCAGATTGAGCACCGCGAGCCGCTGCTCCTCCAAGAGATCGCCGTCCTCCCCGTCGCTCTCAAGATCGCTCAACTTGAATTCATCCTCGATCGCGCCGACGAGGCCTTCGCCGCCGGTCCGCTTCCCCCCATCGAGCAGTCCCCCTTCTCCGCCCCGCTGCACAGCCTCCGGCGGCTCAACCAGTTCGAGTGGCGCACCGTTCTCGAGCCCCTTATCCCCTTCGACGCCATCCTGCGTCAGGACCCGGCAGGCGTCTTCGCCCATATGGAGGACGAGACCCGCAACACCTACCACCTCCGCATCGCCGAGCTCGCCCGCCACGCCGACATGGGTGAACTCGAGACCGCCAAAGCCGCCCTGCTGCTCGCCGAAACCGCCGCTAAAGCCCCCGATCCCGACCCGCGCCGTCATCTCAGGCACCGCCATATCGGCTTCTATCTCTTCGCCGAAGGTCTGCCGCGTCTTCAACATCAGATCGGCTACCACGCGCCACCCCTCGTACGCTTCCGCTCCTTCCTCCGCGAAAACAACGAAGACGTCTATATCTTCGGCATCTTTCTCCTCTCCGTCGTGCTCATCGCGGCGCTCATCGTTGCCCTCATTCCACATCACGCCTTCTGGCTCGTTATCGGTGCCCTCCTGCTCGCGCTCCTACCCGCAACCCAGGGTGCTGTCGACCTCGTCAACAGCAGCGTCTCCGCCCTGCTCCACGCCGAGTCCCTTCCCAAGCTCGACTTTGCGAAGGGTATCCCCAGCAACGCCACCACCCTCGTCGTCGTACCCACCCTGCTGCTCAGCGAAAGGCAGGTCGGCGAACTCTTCGAAGAGCTCGAAGCTCGCTACCTCTCGAACCAGGACCCAAACCTCCACTTCGGCCTGCTCACCGACATGCCCGACAGCGCCGCCAAACCGGCGGCCGAGGACCAGCACCCGCTCGTCCTTATGGCCATCCAGCACGTCAACCAGCTCAACGTGAAATATGGCCACCAGCGCGGCGGGGCCTTTCTGCTACTCCATCGCTACCGTACCTTCAACGCGCGACAGGGCGTCTGGATGGGCTGGGAGCGCAAGCGCGGCAAGCTGCTCGACCTCAACAAGCTCATCTTGCGCGACTTCGACAGCTTCCCCGTCAAGGCCGGCCCGCTCGCCGTCCTCGACAACATCCGCTACGTCATCACGCTCGACTCCGACACCCAACTCCCCCGCAGTACCGCCGCCCGCATGATCGGCACCCTCGCGCATCCCCTCAACCAGGGCATCATCGACCCGAAGCTCCGCGTCGTCACCCACGGCTACGGCATCCTGCAGCCGCGTGTCGGCGTCAGCGTCTACTCCGCCTCGCGCTCCCGCCTCGCCGCCATCTACTCCGGCGAGACCGGCTTCGACATCTACACTCGCGCCGTCTCGGATGTCTACCAGGACCTCTTCGGCGAGGGCATCTTCACCGGCAAGGGCATCTACGAAGTCAGCATCCTCCACCAGGTGCTCGACCACCGTTTTCCCAGGAACGCCCTCCTCTCGCACGACCTCATCGAAGGCGCCTACGTCCGCGCCGGCCTCGTCACCGACGTCGAAGTCATCGACGATTACCCCTCCCGCTACGCCGCCCATGCCCGCCGCAAACACCGCTGGGTCCGCGGCGACTGGCAGATCGCCCAGTGGCTCTTCAGCCGCGTCCCCGACGAGTCCGGCCGCATGGTCCAGAACCCGATCAGCACCATCTCCCGCTGGAAAATCTTCGACAACCTGCGCCGTTCGTTGGTCGAGCCCATCACCTTCCTTCTGCTCGTCTTTGGTTGGTTTTTCCTGCCCGGCGGCGCCCGCTACTGGACGGCCGCCGTCCTGCTCCTGCTCCTGCTGCCCTCGCTCGTCCAGTTTGGCTTCGCGCTCGGTAGGGCACTGCTCAAGCTCAGCATAGGCACCGCACAGGATGGCCTCCATACCCTTTGGGCCTCGCTCGGCTTCTCGCTCATCAATCTCGCCTTCCTGCCCCACCAAATGCTGCTCTCGGTCGACGCCATCGTTCGCTCGCTCGGCCGTAAATTCCTCTCAGGCAAGTACCTCCTCGAGTGGGAGACAGCCGCCCAGGCCGAGTCCGGCCGCACCACCACCTCGCTCGATCTCTACCTCCAGCTCTCCCCTGTCGTCGCCATCCTCATCGCCGTCGGCCTCTTCGTCACCCACCGCCACGATCTCCTCCCCACCCTCGCCCCCGCCGCCCCGGTGCTGCTCGTCTGGGCTATCGCGCCGCTGCTCGTGCTCTGGCTGGACTCCTCCCCCCGCCGCGCTGAAGGCCCGCTCTCAGCAAACGACACCCTCTTCCTGCGCCAGCAGGCGCTGCTCATCTGGCGCTACTTCCTCGAGTTCGGCGACGCCCGCAACCACTGGCTCATCCCCGATAACGTCGAGGAGCAAGGTACCCTCCAGGTCCGCAAACTCTCGCCCACCAACCTGGGCATGCTCTTCAACGCGCGCCAGGCAGCCTACGAGTTCGGCTTTCTCACCCTGCCGGAGTTCGCCGAAGCCTCGCTCGGCACCCTCGACACCTACGACAAACTCGAGAAGGTCCGCGGTCACATCTACAACTGGTACGACATCGAGACCCTCACCCCGGTCCCGCCGCTCACCATCTCCACCGTCGACAGCGGCAACCTGGCCGCCTCCCTCTACACCCTGCACGCCGGCGCGCTCGACCTCCTCAAGCGCCCTGTTCTTTCCGCCGCCTCCTTCGCCGGCCTCGAGCTGCTAGCCACCGGCAAGGCGCACGACACCCCCCTCAAGCGACTCACCACGACGGATCTGCGCTCCTGTGTCAAATCACTGCTCGACCAGGCCGCTCCACCCGCCGTTACCGATTGGCCCACCGCCGAAGCAGAGCGTCGCCGTACCGCGCTCGCCAGCTTCGTCCACCACTACACCCCGTGGCTGCTCCCGCAGTTCGCAGAGGTCTTCGCCTCGCCACAGCTCCTCGTGCGCAACTCCGGAGATGACGCCGTCCCGCCGCTCGCCGAGGCAGCCGACTACGCCCGCTCCCTCGACGCACGCCTCTCGACTCAGGACCGCGTCAACACCGGCGATGCCACGCTAGACGAACAAGTCACGACCCTGCGCGCCCTCCTCGCCTCCGCCCAGGAGAATCTTGACCGCCTCCGCGCAGACATCGAAGCCATCGCCGCACGCTCCTACCACTTCGCCGACATCATGGAGTACGGCTTCCTCTTCGTCGAATCGCGCCAGCTGCTCTCGATCGGCTACGACGGCCCCACGGGTGAGATCCACTCCGCCTGCTACGACCTCCTCTCCTCCGAGGCCCGCATCGCCAGCTTCCTCGCCGTCGCCAAGGGCGATATCCCCCAGCAGTCCTGGTTCCGCCTCGACCGCTCCCACGTCCTCGTCCATGGCCGCGCCGCGCTGCTCTCCTGGACCGGCACCATGTTCGAATACATGATGCCCTCGCTCTGGATGCAGACGTTCCCCAACACGCTCATCTCGCGCTCACTCGACTCCGCGGTCCGCATCCAGCGCGACCACGCCCGTTCGCTGAAGCGCGGCAACATCCCATGGGGCATCTCGGAGTCAGGCTTCGCCCGGACCGATGCGCTCGGCCGTTACGGCTACCAGGCTTGGGGCATCCCTGCTCTCGCCCTCAAATACGGAGCCGAAGACGGCCCCGTCATCTCCCCTTATTCGACCTTCCTAACCCTGCCCCTGCTCCGTCGCGACGCGCTAGCCAATCTCCGCCGCATGGCCGCCCTCGACTGGGTAGGCGACTACGGCTTCTATGAGGCAGCCGACTACATCAGCGGCCGCGAGCCGCAGCTTGTCCGCTCCTGGATGGCCCACCATCAGGGCATGAGCCTTCTGGCTTTGCTAAATCTCTCCCACAACAACATCGTCCAGCGCTGGTTCCACGCCAACCCACGCGTCCGCGCCGCTGAGCTCCTGCTCCATGAAAAGCCCGTAAGCAAGGACACCCTCAAAGCTCTCGCCAGGCTCCCGAAGCCAAAAGACGAAAAGGCCGGCGGCGCCGACACCCCGAATACCGCCGAGCCGGTCAGACCCGAAGCGGCATACTGATAATAAGCGCCGTGGCCGACTCATCGCCCGCACACCGGAACACCCGCGTCGTGCCCGCGTCCAGATAAGCTACATCGCCTTCGCCCAGCGTGTCGCGGCGATTGCCAAACTCGATATCCAGCGATCCCGAGATCAGGTAGACCATCTCGTGCCCCTGGTAGATTTGCGGCCGGAACGGGTTCACGTCGCGGTTCGGAAAAAACTCAGCGATGCACGGCCCAAGGCTCCGGTCAGGCACCAGGATGCCGAAGCTCTCCGCCAGGTGCGATGGATTCGCCGCACGCGGCTGCGGAATGCGCACCCGATCCTTCTTGCGCTGCACCCGGAAGAAGCTATGCTGCTCCGGCTGGAAGAAATACGACAAGTCCTTGTTGAAGACCAGTCCGAGCCGTGCCAGATTGCGCAGCGTCGGCACCACCCGGCCCGTCTCCAGCTGCGACAAAAAGCTCGCCGAAAGCCCCGTCTTGCTCCCCAGCTCCACCAGCCCCATCGAGCGCTTCAGCCGTAACTGCTTGATTCGCGCCCCAACTGAGTTCGACTCGATCATCATCTCGACCGAGTTCGCATCGACCTCGTCAATGTGCGCAAACGCGTCCGGTTCTGCTGATGTAGCAAGTTCGTCGCTCATCTTGATCCCTCCGGACAAAACTGTCCTGTAGCTTCGATGGGATTCCGGCGGCAAGCGCATAGCCCCGCACGGAAAATTACACAGTGAGAGACGCAACACCACAAACTTAGTACTCTTTTTCCGCTGCCTGAAGCAGGTCTTCAGACCCGCCATCAGCTTGCAGTCACAAATAGTTACATCGCTTGCGCCTGCAGCTCATGGGCGATCGAACTCGCCTCATCACCAACCGCCCGCGAGCCCTCGAGGACCGCCCTGATTCGCTCCGCGGCCCACTGGATCTCTTCCCGCGTAATCGTCAGCGGCGGCGCCAGCCGGATGCAGTTCACGTGCGTCTCCTTACACAGGATACCGGCCTCCTTCAAAGCCTCACAGAACGGCCGCGCCGGCACAGTCAGCTCGAGCGCAATCCACAGGCCGCGCCCGCGAATCGCCGCAATATGCGGGCTATCGATCCCGCGCAGCAGCTCCATGAAGAACGGCCCAAGCTCCGCCGACCGCTCCACCAGGTCCTCGTCCACCAGCACACAAAGCGCCGCCCGGGCCACCGCACACGCCAGCGGATTGCCCCCGAACGTGCTGCCATGATCCCCCGGCTCAAACACCCCGAGAATGGCTCGCGACGCCAGCACCGCCGACACCGGGTAATATCCGCCCGAGAGCGCCTTTCCAAGGATCAGCACATCCGGCACGATGCCGTCATGCTCGTATGCAAACAGCTTGCCCGTTCGCCCCAGCCCCGACTGGATCTCGTCGCACATCAGCAGCACATTCTGGTCCCCGCAGATTGCCGCCACCTCAGCCAGGTAGCCCTCTGGCGGCACAATAATGCCCGCCTCCCCTTGGATCGGCTCCACCAGGAACGCGCAGGTATTTGGTGTAATCGCCGCCCGCAGCGCCCCCGCATCGCCGAACGGCACAATCCGGAACCCCGGCGTAAACGGCCCAAAGCCGCTCCGATACTGCGGGTCCGAGGAGAAGCTGACAATCGAGATCGTTCGGCCGTGGAAGTTGTTGGCACAGACAATAATCTCTGCCTGGCCCTCCGGGATCCCCTTCACCGTGTGGCCCCACTTGCGCGCCACCTTCAGTGCCGTCTCCACCGCCTCGGCGCCCGAGTTCATCGGCAGCGCCATCTCAAAACCCGTCAGCTCATGAAGCTGCTCATAGAACAGCGGCAGCTGGTCGTTGCGAAACGCGCGCGACGTCAGCGTCACCTTGTGCGCCTGCTCCAGCATCGCCTTCAGGATCCTCGGATGACAGTGCCCCTGGTTCACCGCGGAGTAAGCCGCAAGGCAGTCCAGGTAGCGCTTCCCATCGGTGTCATAGACCCAGACACCACTCGCCCGCTCAATCACTACATCCAGCGGCAGATAGTTAGTAGCGCCATACTGCTCTTCGAGTTCAATGTAATTTGCAGTAAGCACAAAGACTCCAAACCGCCACACTCAAGAGAGATTCACCTTATAGGCAGCTACAACCAACATACCAAATGCCCCGCTCCAGGCGCATCAATGAACAACAAGCCGTACACAAGAAAATATTTGCCTCTATCCGTACATCCGCCCTGATCGGTGTTCGGCCTCTTCCAAGGTCGAGCAACCAGCGCTAAGCCAAGTCCGGCACCGTAGCCCGTCCATCAAAAAACGCCTCGATCTCCTCCAACGTCTTCCCCTTCGTCTCCGGCAGAAAGAACGTAGCCGTCAGGAAGTAAGCCGCCGTACACGCCGCCCAGAACGCAAACATCGCATAGTAGCCATAACGCCCCACCACCGGCAGAAAGACCGCCGCAATCAGTGTCGACACACCCTGGTTCAGCAGCAGCGCGATCCCCATCCCTACCGACCGGATGCGCGTCGGCATCAGCTCCGACAGCATCAGCCACACCACCACCCCCGGTCCAAACGCATACGACGCGATAAACAGCCCAAGACACGCCGTAATCAGCCAGCCTGTCTGCTCCGAGGGCACCGGCCCATACGTCGCCTGCTTGATCACCAGTGGCGAGTCGCCCGCTCCCGCCAGCTTCAGCACCGGCACCGGATCGTCATTCCGCACCGTCGCCACCATATCGCCCGCCCCGGCGTTATAGACCACCGTAAGCGCCATCGGATGCCCGCCAACCGGCACTCCCAGCGAAGCATCGACCGGCACCGCCAGCGCATTTCCAGCCAGCGCCGCCCGCGTCCGCACCCCGACATCCACACGCCCCGATTCAAACTGAAAGAAGAGAAAGCCGCCCGTCACGAGCGCGACCACAATGCCCGCCGTCCCCGTCTTCAGCAGAAACTTCCGCCCCTTCCGGTCGACAAACGCGATCGCGACCACCGTCATCACGCAGTTCAGAACCTTCACCGCTACATCCCCCTGCGTGGCATGGCTCGCCGTCATCCCAGCCTGCTTCAAGATAATCAACAGGAAGGGCAGCACCGAGTTGATCCCCGTCGTCTGGTTCAGCGAAAGAATCACGCACGCCAGCACAAATGGAATCACGTACTTCCGCTGCAGCAGGCTCCCGCGTTCGCCCGACGTCGTCTGCTCCTGCGTCTCCGCCGCCAGCGCCGTCATCTCCCGCATCTGCAGCTGGGCCTGTTCCTCCGGCGACGACCGCCGCAGCGCCGTCAGCGCCTCCGCCGTCCGCCCCTTCCGGAACAGCCACCGTGGCGTCTCGCTCAGAAAGAAGCTACCCACGAAGAACAGCATCCCCGGATACACCACCGACAGAAACATCGCGCGCCACGCATGATCCTGAGCCGCACGAATCAGCGTCGCGTTCCCCGCCGCCGCCGCAATCGCATGCTCCGCCTGGTTCGTAAAATAAAATCCCGTCAGCGCCGCGATCACGATTCCGAACGTCAGCGCAAACTGGAAGATCGCCGTGCCCCGCCCCCGCACATTCGCGCCCAGGCACTCCGCCAGGTACAGCGGCACCACCACCGCGATAAAGCCCCCGCTGATCCCCTGCAGCAGCCGCCCTACAAACAGCGGCACAAACCCCTGCGACACCACGATCAGCCCCACGCTGGCCACAAAGATCAGCCCGCTCAGGATCATCATCTTCTTGCGCCCGATCCAGTCCGCCAGCAGCCCCGCCACCAGCGACGAGAACATGCCGCCGCCCAGCACCGCTGCCACCACGATCGACGTCTGCTCGAGCGACAGGCTGATCGTCTTGCCCAGGTACAGCAGCGCCGCCGCGATGATCCCCACGTCAATGCCGTACAACAGCCCGCCCAGCCCTGCGATGAAGAGAAGATACCTGCCGTACCGTACCGGGTGGAAGCTGCTTGCCGTCATACGGTATGTTCGCAGACCTGCGCCGTTCCTGCATTCCGATTCTCGCTCGGCTGTTGTCCAGCCAAGCACGCCTTCGGGCAGACAGCAGCCGCTAAGCCAGCATCTCGGCCGTATCCTTGTTCGACGAAACCGCATCAGGCAGCGTCGAATTGGGAACCAGCAGGTCTTCCTTGCGCATCACCAGGTTGGTCGCATTCAGCGAGGCCAGCTCAAACCCATGCCCATGCGTAATCGCGTCCGTAGGGCACGCCTCAACACAATAGCCGCAGAAGATGCAGCGGTTGTAGTCGATGTTGTACACCTTCGCATACCGCTCCGCCGACGAGATCCGCACCACTTCTGTATTCTCCGCGGCCTCGATATAGATACAGTTCGAAGGGCACGCCGCCGCACACAGAAAGCACGCCACACACTTCTCCAGCCCGTTCTCATCCCGTTGCAGCTGGTGCTTGCCGCGAAATCGCTCCTGGAAGATCGCCCCGCGCATCGGCCCCTTGCCGTCCGGATAGTTCTCCACCTCCGTCGGCTCAAACATCTGCATGAACGTAATGCTCATTCCCTTGGCAATCGCGGCGGCATTTTTGACGATGGACATGGCTTGAGTATACGACGCCCCGCAGGTACGCTGGGAGCATGCCGACGCGCCGCCTTACCCGATTCACGCTTGTTGCTGCCATAGCAATCTATGCCTGCGATTTCACTTGCGCATGGAGCCAAACTACCGCGCCGGCCACCACCCAGACCGCTCCACAGGTCAACGATCTGGTGGCGCATGCCCACACACCGAGCGTGCCATCCTCCGTCCTCACCCTCACCGCGCCCGGCAAGACCCTCACCTTCACCCCCGCCGACCTGAAGGCCATGCCCCACAAGACCGTCACCGTCCACAATGAGCACACCCAGACAAGCGAGACCTACACCGGCGTCCCGCTCACCGATCTACTCACCCTCGCCGGCGTTCCCGTCGGCAAAGACCTCCGCGGCAAAGCCTTCCTTCTCTACATCCTCGCCGAAGGCACCGACCACTACCGCGTCCTCTACTCGCTCAGCGAAGTCGACCCCGTAAACCACACCGGCGACGTCATCGTAGCCGACACCCTCAATGGCTCCGCCCTTACCACCGACGGCGCCCTCAAGCTCGTCAGCAGCGAAGATAAGCGCCCCGCCCGCTGGGTGCGCAATCTCACCGCCATCACCATCAAGCAAGCCGAGTAAGCCTTACCGCCGTCGCGTGTTCCATCCGCTCTTATCCGTCGTTCCTTGTTCTATCCGCGTCGATCCGTGAAATCCGCGGTGAGCCTCTCGCTCCCAACCGACGACGCGCATCGAAGTCCCATGCGCACCGTCACCCTCGAAGAACATTTCTTCACGGCCGGCTCCCTCAAAGCCACCGCCGCCTTTCTCCCCCCGAACCCCCACATGCAGGCCCTTCAGGCCAGGCTCCTCGACCTTGGCGCCGGCCGCATCGCTGCCATGGACGATGCGCAGATCGACGTCCAGGTCCTGTCCATCGCCGCCATCGGCTTCGACCAGCTCGACTCCGACACCGCCACCGCCCTCGCCCACGACACCAATGACGAGCTCGCCGCCGCCGTCAAAGCCAACCCCACCCGCTTCGCCGGCTTCGCCACCCTCGGCATGCACCATCCCGATTCCGCCGCCAGGGAGTTCGAGCGCGCCGTCAGCACCCTCGGCTTCAAGGGAGTCAACATCGACGGAACCACTGACGGCCTCTTCCTCGACGACCCCCGCTTCACCCCCATCTTCGAGGTCGCCACCGCCCTCGACGTCCCCATCTACCTCCACCCCGCGCCGCCGCCCGCCGCCGTCATGGCCGCTTACTTCTCCGGCCTGCCCGGCCCTGCCGGCGATCTGCTCGCCCGCGCCGGCTGGGGATGGCACGTCGAAACCGGCCTCCATTGCCTCCGCCTCATGCTCAACGGCGTCTTCGATCGCTTCCCCACAGTCAAGATGATCATCGGCCACATGGGCGAAGACCTCCCCTACTCCCTCGTCCGCGCCGACACCGTCCTCGCCACCGTCTCGAAGCACCTCGACCGCACCATCGCCGACTACTTCCACCAGCACTTCCACGTCACCACCAGCGGCTACTTCAGCAACCCACCCTTCCTCTGCGCCCTCCAGGTCGTCGGCGCCGATCGCCTCATGTTTTCCATCGACTACCCCTTCAGCGCCACCACCACCGGCCGCACCTTCCTCGACAACATAGCCGTAAGCCCCGCCGACCGCGAGAAGATCGCCCACGCCAACGCCGACAAACTCCTCAAGCTGACAACCTAGCTGCGACGCCATTGGGGGGTGGCCCTACGCTTTCATCCCATCCCCCACCCAAACCTGTCATCCAGAGCGAAGCGTAGGGTCCCCGCATTTCGCCTTCGTCCTTGCTGTTGCTCTTTCTTCCCCAACCGAGAAGCTCGTCATCCCGACCGAAGGCGCGCTCTTGCGCCGCAGTGGAGGGACCGCCGCATCTCGCCTCTGCCCTTGCTCTTTCTTCCCCAGACCAAGCTACCGCCCAGCCAGCGTCCCCTGAAACTGCTGCGTCAGCCCCCGCACCACCACCTGCCACGGCGTATCCGGCTGCCCCCGGTACCGCTCCACCCATACCAGCCGACCCTCGGAAAACACCCGCAGGCTCCCAAGCTCCTCATCGCCAGTCCCCACCGCAAACCCCGTATCCACCGGCCGCACCACCCGCAGCGTAAGATCAGCACCTCCCACCGGAACCACCGTCTTCCCCAGCGACTTCGACAGCGTAGCCAGCTGCCCATCCGCCACCCGATCCCGCGGCTGCGACTCCATTGCCAGTGTCCGCGCCTCGGCAAATCGCTTCAAAAACTCCGCCCGATCACACGTCAGCGCCCGCCCATCCACGCTGCAATCCACCGTAGCCGGCTTGTCCACCTGTGCCCAGGCACTCCCACCCAGCACCACCATCAGCAGCAAACCAATTCCCAGCTTCTTCCACATCGCATCCACCTTCGCCACCACGCCCGGATCCATCGTGAGCATCGGCGGCCACTGCCGCGTAAACCCCTCCGCCGCCCACTTCCGCGTCGCGTCAATCCCCATCTTCGACCCAAAGTTCGGCAACCGGCTCGCATGATCCAGCGAATCCACTGGCCCCAGCGTGAACTGGATATCCCGCTCCGGATCGATATTGTTCGCCACCCGCAGCGTCACCTCCGCCACATCCTGCACATCGCAGTCCTCATCCACGACGATCACGCACTTGGTAAACATCGCTTGGCCCATCGCCCAGATCCCGTTCATAATCTTCCGCGCCTGCCCCGCATAGCTCTTCCGGATCGAGACGATCATCAGATTATGAAAGACCCCCTCCGCCGGCAGGTTTACATCCACAATCTCCGGCAGCGTCAGCTGCATCAGCGGCAGAAAGATCCGCTCTACAGCCTTCCCCATCCACGCGTCCTCCATCGGCGGCTTGCCAACAACCGTCGCCGCGTAAATCGGGTCCTTGCGATGCGTGATCGCCGTCAGGTGAAACACCGGGTACTCATCCTCCATCGTGTAGAACCCCGTATGGTCCCCGAACGGCCCCTCCGTCCGCAGCTCCCCCAGCTCCACATAGCCCTCAAGGATGTACTCCGCATGCGCCGGCACCTCGAGATCGACCGTCTCCGCCTTCACCAGCTCGACCGGCTTCTGCCGCAGAAAGCCGGCAATCAAATACTCCTCCACCTCGGGCGGTGCCGGCACAATCGCCGCAAACGTAATCGCCGGATCGGTCCCGATCGCCACCGCGACCTCCATCCGCTCCCCGCGCAGCTTCGTCATCACCCGGGCGTCCATCCCCCCCAAAGTTCCCGCTGAAGCCGCCGTTCCCCCCGCCGTCATCGCCATCAGCTCCACCCGGCCCGCACCATCCGGCATCGCCTCCCGCAGCCGCTCGCGCATGTGCTCCGCCGCCACCTTTTGCCGCTGCCAGTGCATGCCCGTCGTTCTGCCGTCATATACCTGCATCCGGTACATCCCCACATTGCGCTTGCCGGACTTCGGATCACGCGTAATCACGCACGGCAGCGTGATAAACCGCCCGCCATCCTGCGGCCATGTCTTCAAAATCGGCAGCTCCAGCAGGTTCACCGCCTCGCCCCTGTGGATGACCTGTTTGCAACTCGCATCCCGCGCCGCGATAACCTTCGGGAAGAAGCTCCCCACCTCCGCTAGCATCGGCAGCATCTTCAGCTTGTCCATCATGCTGGTCGGTGTCACCGGGTGCAGCAGCGTCCGTATCCGCCCGGCAATTCCATCCAGCGAGCTCACCTGCAGCGCCAGCTTCATCCGTGCCTCGGACCCAAACTGGTTCATCAGCACCCGCGCCTTCGGGTACCCCTTCACGTTCTCGAACAGCAGCGCCGGCCCACCCGCCTTCGCCGTCCCCCGCCCCAGCTTCGACGTCCGATCCGCAATCTCCGCCATCTCGAGAATCGGATCCACCTCGACCGTAATCCGCTTCAGCTCGCCCGCCTTCTCAAGCTGCTTGATAAACTCCCGTAGATCGCTGTAAGCCAAGCTCTTCTCCTGCCGCAACCCTCTGCGGGTCGAACCTCCATCGTAATCCGTCGCACCCCGCCCAGGCCCGCCCAGCACTATCCCGCCCAAATCACCCGGGAATTTGTGCGCTGTAACGACGCCCCACCATTCCATTCACCTCCGGCACCGCGAAAGGGTTCATCCTATACACATGACCACCCCGCCGCCCACACTCGAGACCCCACCAGAGCCGGTCGGCGTCATCCCCACGCCCGCAGCCCGCAAGCCCCATTACAACCTTCCCCCCGGCCTGCCCCACTCGCTCCCGTATTACGCCTTCAAGCCGTGGGTCAAATTCGGCGACCCGATCCGCCTCTTCGAACACCTCCTCCGCACCTACGGCAAGATCTCCCACTACAAATTCCTTGGCACCCCCATCGTCTTCCTCAACGACCCCGACTATATCCGCGAGGTCCTCGTCAACCAGGCCCCAAGCTTCGTCAAGGAGCGCACCGTCAAGCGCATGAAGGTCCTCCTCGGCGAAGGCCTCATCACCTCCGACGACCCCATCCACATCCGCCAGCGCCGCATCGCCGCCCCCGCTTTCCATCGCCAGCGTATCGCCGCCTACGCCGACCAGATCGTCGCCATCGCCGCCGGCCAGCGCGAACGATGGCAGCCCGGCGAAACCATCGACATCGCCGCCGCCAGCATGGCGCTGTCGCTCGAGATCGTAGCCCGCACCCTCTTCGACACCGACGTCGACGACGACATCCGCCGCATCAACGACGAAGTCAACACCGTCATGGGCCTCTACAACTTCCTCATCGCCTTCCCCATGATCGAATCTTTCATGAAGCTTCCCATCCCGGGCATCATGAAGTTCCGCCGCTCGAAAGCCCGCCTCGACGCCGTTGTCGATCGCCTCATCGCCACCCGCCGCGCCGAGATGGAAGCCGGCGCTCCAGGCGAAAATGTAGACAAGGGTGACCTCCTCCACATGCTCCTCACCTCGACCGACGACCAGGCCGACGCCCAGGGCCGCCACACCGGCATGTCTCCCGACCAGATCCGCGACGAGGTCCTCACCATCTTCCTCGCCGGCTATGAGACGGTAGCCAACGCCCTCACCTGGACCTGGTACCTCCTCTCCCAGCATCCCGAGATCGAAGCTCGCATGCACGCCGAACTCGACGCCGTACTTGGTACAGGCGACTCCCAGCGCCTCGCCACCCTGGCCGACTACCCAAACCTCCGCTACACCGAGCAGGTCTTCGCCGAATCCATGCGCCTCTACCCACCCGCCTGGGCCATGGGCCGCATGTCCACCAAGCCCGTCACGCTCGGCCCCTACACCATACCCCCCGGAGCCCACGTCTTCTTTAGCCAGTACATGATGGGCCGCTCGCCCGAGTACTTTCCCGACCCGCTCCGGTTCGACCCCGACCGCTTCACCCCCGAGGCCAAGGCCGCCCGCACCAGGTACACCTACTTCCCCTTCGGCGGCGGCAGCCGCCAGTGCATCGGCGAAGCCTTCGCCTGGATGGAAGGCACCCTCTCGCTCGCCACCCTCGCCCAGCGCTGGCGCCCCCGCTTCATCCCCGCCTACCCCATCGAGCTCCAGCCCAAGATCACCCTTCGCCCCAGGAACCCCGTGATGATGCATCTCGAACCCCGCTAATCCAACCTTCGCAGCATTCGTAACTTGTCTTTTCAGGAGTTCGGTACTACCGTGAGGTACGCTCGCCGAACCGGCCCCACCTTTCGCCCAGGTTCCGGCAATCTTCGCCTCAGGGAGATCATCGTGACCAACCCACCCGTTCCGCCCCAGCCCGGCCAGCAGCCCACAGGCGCCTACCCGCCCGCTCCCTCAAACGCGTACCCCCAAACCGGCTATCCCCAGCCTGGCTACGCCCAACCCGGCTATCCCCAGCACGGATATCCCGGCTACGCCCCGCCCCCAGCCGGCAATAGTGTCCTCAAGATCGTCCTGATCTGCGTCGGCATCCTCGTCCTCTTCGGCGTGCTCGGTGCCGTCGTTCTCACCTTCGGCGCCTACAAGCTCTCGAAGTCCGTGCATCATGACGCCAACGGCGACGTCAGCTTCTCCACGCCCGCAGGCAGCTTCTCGACCAGCAACAATGCCTCCGTTACCGCCGACGAGCTCGCACTCCCCGAGTACCCCGGTGCCATCCGTGTCCCCGGTACCGTAAAGATGAAGACGCCCGCCAACTCCCTCGTCACTGCCACCTACACCACCACCGACTCCCCGGCCGAGGTCATCGCCTTCTACAGACACAAGCTCGGCCCGCAGCTCACGATGAGCGAGCACGGCACCGGCACCACCCTCAGCGACGACCGGGATGACCACGAGAAGAAGGTCGTTACCGTCCGGGAGCAGAACGGCACCACAAAGATCACCCTGCTCCACAGCACCCTCAACCGCTAACACGAACCGGCTCCAGGAGATCGTTATAGCTAAGTTAGCTAAGTAGATGTAATATTCTTGCATGAGAACAGTGAAGATCGGCGAGCTGAAGAACCAGCTGAGCAGCTATCTCCAGTACGTAAAGAACGGCGAAGAGATCGTAATTAAGGATCGCAGTATCCCTGTGGCTCGGATCCTGCCCTTCCGGCATGGCTCAGGATGGAACCGGGAGGGGCAGCTCGTCGCTTCCGGAGCGCTGAAAATGCCCGAAGAGGAGATGGACTGGAATCAATTTTTCCTCGCTCCCGCAAGCAATGTCGCGCGAGAAATCGCAATCGATGTCGCGATCGACAGCCGGGGAAACAGGTGACGCCAGCCTTCTGGGACACCAGCGCCCTCGTACCCCTGTGTGTTCAGCAACAGCCAAGCGTCGTAGTGCGGCAGCTCCTCCAGCAGCATGAGATGGCCGTATGGTGGGCTACCCCGGTCGAGATGCGCAGCGCCTTCGAGCGGCTTCTGAGAATGGGCCAGTTGACAGCCCCGGAACACGCCGCGGCAGGGGCACGGCTCGAAAGACTTCGACGCGGATGGCGGGAGCTACAACCCAGCGAAGCGCTCCGTTCCCAGGCCGAGACCCTGCTGATGAGCTATCCCCTCAGGGCCGCCGATGCGCTGCAACTCGCCGCCGCATGGATCTGGTCTTCTGGTAATCCCCAGGCTTACGTCTTTACCTCGGGGGACGTGCAGCTTCTCGAAGCCGCACGGCAAGTTGGATTCCAGATCATCGCCGCCTGACTCCACTACCACCACCTGATCCCGCCTCCCCCAACGCGATACACTAACCCCGTACCGCCGGAGAATGCATGTCGACGAAGGCCGTGGAGATCGAAACCGAAGACCCCGACAAGCTGCCCGCAAAGAAGGCTGCTGACGCCGAGACCGAGACGCCGCTCGAAGCCCTCGCCTCGATCAGCTTCATGCTCGTCGTCTATCTCTTTCTCACCGCCTTCATCTTCCAGAACTTCGACATCCCATCGGCCTCCATGGAGAAGACGCTTCTCATCGGCGACCACCCACTGGTCGACCGCATCCTCTTCTCGCCGCCCGCAAAATGGGCCTTCTGGATGCCCTACCGCGAGATCCGCCGCGGCGACGTCATCGTCTTCTTCAAGCCCAATCCCGAGACCCCGGACCTCATCCTCGTCAAGCGCGCCATCGCCATCCCGGGCGATCGCATCCACCTGCGCAACGGCATCGTCTACCTCAACGGCGTAGCCCAGAACGAACCGCAGGCCGGCAAGCCAACCAACGACGGCGATCCCTACCACGCCTATAACGCCTACCGGGATGACTTCCCCAGCGTCAGCCCCGACGGCGAACCCGGCGTCACCTCCACGTGGTCGATTGACCTCCCCAGCCACCTCCAGGGTGAGGACCTCGTCGTTCCCCCGGGCAAGGTCTTCGCCATGGGCGACAACCGCACCGCCTCGCTCGACGGTCGCTATTGGGGCTTCGTTCCCCGCGAAAACATCCTTGGCCGGCCCCTCTTCCTCTACTGGTCCTTCAAAACGCCCGCCGACCAGATCGCCAAAACCAGCATCGGCGACCGCATCGCCTTCACCGTCCACGTCCTCATCCACATCTTCGACCAGACCCGCTGGAACCGCACCCTCCACGTCGTCCGCTGACCCTGTCCGCCCCCACCAAATCCCGTGTCAAGCCCCCGCACGCCCCGAAATACGCGAATCGTCAATCAGGACGCGGCTTTCACAACAAAAGATAGTTGGCATAGTTACCCCCTCCACCCACGTACAATTGAGTAGAGGGGTGGAGAGACAAGCCGCACCAACCACGCGCAATCGCGGAGACTTGCCGTCCAGTCCGGACCTAAACCATCTGTTTTGAAGACTTTGGACCTAACGAGAAAATTTGGAAGGGTTTGTACCGGCCGAACCAGCAGACCGAACCCTGCACAGCTTTCGAACCGGGCCGACCAGACCAGACCTGCTGGTCCCTTCGGAAGAGGGAGCAAAGAGAGCTTGGTGGACGTAAAAGCCAAAATGACTCATGTTGGTCCGCCGGTCCCGGAGTTGCCTGTTGCCGATGTCGAACGCGCGCAACAGCATTACAACGATGCGCTCGGCGTTGAGATCGCGTGGCTTGAACCTGGCAAAGACATTGGCGCCGTCTCACGCGGCGCTGTGACGATATTCTTCCGTAAGAAGACGCCGCCGTTCGATCCAGTCGTCCACTGGATCTTCGCCGAAGAGCTGGATGCGACCTACCAGGAGCTGCAATCTTCAGGGGCGAACATCGCAGAACCGCTGGAATTGAAGCCCTGGGGAGTACGGCAGTTCACCGTAAAGGACCTGGATGGCCACGTCTTCTATTTTCATCACGGCTAAGCAGGCGCCGCCTGGCAAGTGGCTCAAACCGGGGGAATCAGGACCGTACACTTCGATGACGCGCCGCCGCATAGTTAGACAAGTTGAGACATACGGAGACAAGTCCAGACATAAATCCTTCTGTATCTAGACTTTGGACTTTAGCAAAAAACTTTAAAGCTACCGAACGCGCCAGAAAGCAGCCCGCTCACCCCATGCCGCTCCCGCCCACCTTCAACGACTTCCTCGGCAACTCGACCGCCGTCGAGCAGCTCCGGTCGGCCATCGCCGCTGGACGCCTCCCGCACTCACTCATCCTTGCCGGCCCCGCGGGAGCAGGCAAGTACACCCTCGCCCTGATGCTCACCATGGCGGTCGAGTGCGAGCGTCAGCCCCGTGACCTTTGGTCGAACGGCCAGTCCCTCGCCAGCTTCTGCGGCGTTTGCCACAACTGCACCCGCATCGCCGCCGCCGCGAACCTCGAAGAGCAGGTCGATCTCGCCGTAGCCGCCCGCGAAGAGCTCCGCGAAACCGACAAGAAGGAGACCCGCATCCTCGTCCAGCCGCACCCGGACGTCCTCATCCTGCCGCCCGACCCGCCTCAGCTCCTCATCAAGCTCGGCCAGGTCCGCACCCTCATCCAGCGCTCCCACACCCTCCCCTCCGAGGGCCCGCGCAAGATCTTCATCCTCACCGCCGCCAGCTTCATGAAAGAGGCCGCCAACTCGCTCCTCAAGGTCCTCGAGGAGCCGCCCGACTACGCGCACCTTATCCTCCTTGCCGAGAATCCCGGCGAGCTCCTCCCCACCATCCGCTCCCGCTGTGCCATCGTCCGCCTCGGCGCGCTGCCGATCGAAGAGATCGAGATGCTCCTTGCCGATCACCGCCCCGATGTCCCCGCGAAGCAGCGCTCGCTCATCGCCCGCCTCGCCCAGGGAGCCGCCGGCCGCGCCCTCGGCTTCGATCTCGCCACCTACATCGCCGCCCGCACCGACGCCCTCGTCCTCATCCACAACGCCTCGACCGAAGCCGACCACACCGCGCTCTTCAAGATGACCGAGACCTACCGGGCCGGCGCCGAAGGCCAGCAGAAGACTGTCGCCCTCCTCCGCTCCCTTTCGCTCCTCCTCGAAGACCTGCTGCTGCTCGACTCCGGCACCCCCGAGCTCCTGCGCAACACCGACATCCGCCCCGAACTCGACCGCCTCGCCGCTGCCCTCACTTTTCAATGGATCGAGCAGGCCAGCCGTGGCCTCGATCAAGTCCACACCGGCATGCGCCGCAACCTGCTCCGCAGCCTCTCGCTCGACGCCTTCGCTACCCAGCTCGCCAGCGGCTAGTTCAGGACCCCACACCCACCGCGGTCGGAATCTCGTCCCACGTCAGGTTCTCAGCCGCGCTGCCTGTCCGTTCCTTCCATCCCAGGAACAGCCGGCCATAGCTCTCCGTGCTGCAGACCGCCGGGTCAATACCGAGCGCCGCAATCGTCTTATCGATCCAGTCGATCGGCCCTTCAAGCTCGGCAAACGTCCCGATCGGCGTCTCGTCGATCACCAGGTGCGCGCGCCCCTGCGACCACTCCGTCCGGAACTTGTCATACCGGAACATCGGCCCATACCCGATGCGCGTGAAGATCTCGGCCAGCGCCGTACCATCGTCGACCGTCGTCTCCGTCTCGATCCGCACCTTGTAGTGCAGGTCCACCTGTGCAGGATCTTCGTCATCCGGATGCCGCTTGTGGGTCACCGTGCACACCTCGCCGTAGTGACGAAGCCGAAGGATCTGGTGTGAGTCCCGCAGCATCCGGTCCGAAGTGTCGTAGAGCGTGTTGGTCTCGAAGGTGCGCGGTGTCTCGAGCCTGAAGCCCAGCGATGGCAGCCGTGACTGCAGAGCATCCGCATCCGCAACAGGAAACTTGAGCTCGATTTCAGCGCTCTGCATGCGCTGAGTATACGGCGATTTGCCGTGGAAGCTACCATAACAAGCGTGGCTCATGATCAAACTTCGAGACTCATTACTGAGCGGTTAAGGGCAAACCAGCTCGCCCGCGCTGCCGAGCTGCTCCGCGACGGCAGGCTCGTCGCCTTCCCCACCGAAACCGTTTACGGCCTCGGAGCCGACGTCCGCAACAGCACCGCCGTGGCCAGCATCTTCGAAGCCAAGCAGCGCCCGGCATGGGACCCGCTCATCGTCCATGTCAGTGACCGCGCAATGCTCCTCCAGATCGCCGAACTCTCGCCCGCCGCGGACATCCTCGCCGCCGCCTTCTGGCCCGGGCCGCTCACCCTGCTCCTGCCGCGCACGACGGCCGTGCCCGACGCGGTCACCGCCGGCCGACCATTGGTCGGAGTCCGGATGCCTCGTCATCCGTTGGCCCTTGCCCTCATCGCCGCTGCCGGCGCGCCTCTCGCCGCCCCCAGCGCCAACCGTTTCGGCCACACCAGCCCAACCACCGCCGTCCACGTTCTCGACGACCTCGACGGACGCATCGACGCCGTGCTCGACGGCGGCCCTACAGAGGTAGGGGTCGAGTCGACCGTCTTCGACCCGGGAGCCGCGATGATCTACCGTCCCGGCGCTGTGACCGCCGCCATGATCGCCGCGGTCACAGGTACCACCGTCCAGATCTACAAGGCGGCCGGCCAGGCCTCTCCCGCCGGCGAACCCTCACCCGGCATCAGCCTGCGCCATTACGCGCCGCGTGCCCGCCTCGTCCTTGTTCCCGATCAGGACGAGATGCAGGAGTGGATAGGCAAGCTTCTCAGCCGCGGTGAGCGCGTCGGCGTCCTGCTGCCGGCAGGCTGGGCCGCATCGCCCGGAGCCGTAGTCTTTCCCTGGGCCGGCTGGAAAGACCCAGACGGACTAGCCCGCAGCGTTTTCGCGGGCCTCCGCGAACTCGATGAGCGTGGAGTCGCTACCATCGTCTGCCCGCTCCCCACATCTGCAGGCGTCGGCGCCGCCATCCGCGACCGGCTGGAGAAGGCCGCAAGACGCAGCTGACTGCAAAAAGAAAGGCCCGCTCGAAAGCAGGCCTCTCCGTACGCTGTTGTGTCCTCTAGAAGATTTGGAAGTTAACCTCGACGTTCAGCTCCACCAGCACCGGCTTGCCGTTCTCCTTCGCCGGCCTGAACTTGTACTGACGAACCGCCTCGACCGCCTTCTCGTCCAGCCCCATACCAACCCCGCGGATGACCCGAACATGCGTCGGCATACCGTTCGTGTCGACCCACAGATTGACCAGCACGTTGCCGGCGACCTTCGCCTTGCGAGCCTCTTCCGAGAACTCCGGCTCAACCGAGTAGATAAGCTCCGGAGCCGAGACACCGCCGCCGATCCGCCGTGGACCGCCGCCCGTGTTCCCGCCCGAACCCGGACCAAGCCCGGTGCCGTTACCAGCACCCAGCCCGGTTCCGCGGCCATTACCCATCGACATACCAACGAGCGGCGAATTGGCGACGCCGATCTGTGGAATGCTCGACGCCATCTTCAGGTCCTTCTGGACCTCGATGGTCGGCGCAATCTTAATCTTCGGTTCCTCGAGCGGTGGCGCCTTCGGGGGAACGATCTGCTGATCCGCGAACTTTGGCGGCGTTCCCTTCGTCACCGGGGTCGGGCCACGCTGGCCACCGCCGCCGCCCATCGAGACAGCTTTGGGGGGCGCCTTCGGGGGCGGCACTTCGAGCTCAACCACCTGCACCGGCTTTGGTGGTACCAGAAGGTGCGCCCGGTTCTTCACAATCCAGAGCAAGAGCAGGATTAGGAGCCCGTAGATCACCACGGCCGAACCCGTAGCCTTCGGGTCCTGCTTGGTCGCCATTCGATCGATGACCGGGATGGGCTTCGATTCCAGCACCAACGGCGGCAGTTTCACCGGAAAGAAAGCATCCCGGAGATTGCTCCAGAGAGAGGCGAAGACGCCGCCTTCATCGATCTCTACCTCATTCAGGTGCGCATCGGCACCTGGACGCAATTGTTGTGTATCTTGGCCTGGATCGATCTCAGGTGGTGTTAGAAACGTATTTGCCATCAACCATTCGCCTCGGCAGCACAGCCGGCCCTCGTCCGGTCTGCGTACCCATCCTGATCTTCGCGCACCATGTCACTACTCGGAGTACGTTGCCGGTCTCGTGCCGGTTTTGCTCCTTCTCACACTGACGATACGCGGCGCCTGGCTCCAATTCACATTCTACAAACTTTCGCCAGAACGCGCATACCGTCTTGGACGAGCTTGACCCCACAGAAGTCACAGCCGCACCTCGTTCATTACCCTACAGCCCGGATACAATAAAGGTTTGCCACAAGCCGGCCCGGGACAGGATGCAGCCCCGAACCGCAGCTTGCACCAGACACGAGGAACGAATGTCGGAAGCTCCAAAACCCGAAGCGAAGAGTCTGAAGTCCACCCTGAACCTCCCGCAGACCTCCTTCCCGATGAAGGCGAACTTGCCGGTCAACGAGCCGCTGCGCCTTGCGCAATGGCAGAGTGAAGATCTCTACGCCCAGATCCGCGCCGCCCGTGCTGGTGCCGAGAAATACATCCTCCACGACGGTCCGCCTTATGCCAACGGCGCCATTCACCTCGGTCATGCTCTCAACAAATGCATCAAGGACTTCATCGTCAAGACCAAGACCATGGCCGGCTTCGACGCTCCCTATGTTCCCGGGTGGGACTGCCACGGCCTCCCCATCGAGATCAAGGTTGACGAGCAACTCGGCCGCAGGAAGCTCGAGATGGACCCGCTCGCCGTCCGCCAGGCCTGCCGCGAGTATGCCCAGAAGTACGTCGACCTCCAGCGTAGCCAATTCGAGCGCATCGGCGTCTTCGGCCGATGGAACAACCCCTACCTGACCATGTCCTTCGAGTACGAGGCCCGCATTGTCGAGTGCTTCTACAGCTTCTTCGAGAAGGGCTTCGTCTACAAAGGTCTCAAGCCGGTCTTCTGGTGCATCCACGACCGCACCGCCCTTGCCGAAGCCGAGGTCGAGTATGAGCAGCACACCAGCCCTAGCGTCTACATCCGCTACGCGCTTACCAGCGATCCGGCGTCGATTCATCCACGGCTCGCCGGCCGCAAGGTCTGCACCATCATCTGGACCACAACCCCGTGGACCATCCCCGCTTCACAGGCCGTGGCATTCAATCCGAAGCTTGAGTACGTTGCTCTCGAGGCCTGCGTAAGCGGGCATGAAGAACCAGGCTGCTCAACGGCCGAATACTCGGACATAGGGTCGCAGAAACCGCCGGTCTACCTGGTCGCGGAAGGCCTGCTCTCCAACGTCATTGCCCACTGCCGGCTGATGAGCGGAAGGCACCCGAACGAACCCGCCTCGCAGGCAGACATCCTCGCCCTCTTTCCCGGCGAAGTCCTCGACCGCACCACCTTCCAACATCCGCTGCTCGATCGCAGCATCCTCGGCGTTCTCGCCGACTACGTCACCGCCGATCAGGGAACCGGCGCCGTCCACACCGCGCCCGCCCACGGCGTCGACGACTTCTACACCGGCAAGCGCTACAACCTGCCGGAGATCCAGTACGTCGATAACGCCGGACGGCAGAAGAATACGAAGGGTCAGCCCTTCGAGGGCTTGACTGTCTTCGAGTCGAACAAGGTCATCACCGAGGTGCTACGCGAGCACGGCGCGCTGCTGAGCGCGAGCTTCTTCGAGCACAGCTATCCGCACTGCTGGCGCTGCCATAACCCCGTCATCGTGCGCGCGACCGAGCAGTGGTTCATCGGCAT
>CAXTLS010000004.1:60210-70563 GCA_964245235.1 uncultured Acidobacteriaceae bacterium | reverse complement strand
GCTCCAGTATGTCGACAACGCCGGCAAGCAGCGCAACACTGCGGAGGTTGGTGGAGTAGCCCAGCCCTACGAGGACCTCACCGTCTTCAAATCCAACCCGGTCATCACCCAGATGCTCCGCGATCGCGGCGCCCTGCTCAGCGCGACCACCTTCGAGCACTCCTACCCGCACTGCTGGCGCTGCCACAACCCGGTTATCGTCCGCGCCACCGAGCAGTGGTTCATCAGCATGGAGACTCCCATGCCCGAGGGCGACCGAACCCCAACCTTCCGCGAGCGTGCGCTTGAGGAGATCAACACGGTCATCTGGGACCCCGCCTGGGGCAAAGAACGTATCTCGAACATGATCGCCACCCGCCCTGACTGGTGCATCTCCCGCCAGCGCATCTGGGGCGTGCCTATCGCCGTTTTTCTCTGCGAGCGCTGCCACACTCCGCTCAATGATCCGGCCATCAATCGCAGCGTCGTCGAACGGTTCTACAAAGAATCCGCAGACGCTTGGTATAAATATTCGGCAGCCGAGCTCCTGCCCGCAGACACGACTTGCGCTTCCTGCGGCAACCACGAGTTCCGCAAGGAGATGGACATCCTCGACGTCTGGTTCGAGTCCGGCTCCTCCTGGCACGCCGTCCTCGAAGCTGACCCCTCACTCCGCTTCCCTGCTGACCTCTACACTGAGGGGGGCGATCAGCACCGCGGCTGGTTCCACTCCTCGCTACTCACCTCCGTGGCCATGCGCAATGAAGCACCCTACAAGATGGTCGCTACCTCCGGCTGGACACTCGATGAGCAGGGCCGCGCCTTCTCAAAGTCCCTGGGCAACGGTGTAGATCCGGTCGATGTAGCCAAACGCCTTGGTGGCGAAATCATCCGCCTCTGGGTTGCCTCCGTCGACTTCCGCGAAGACGTAGCCGCCAGCGAGAACCTCATGCAGCGTGTCAGCGATAACTACCGCAAGCTACGCAACACCCTCCGCTTCCTGTTAGGCAATCTGCATGACTTCGACCCTGCCACCAACAGCGTAGCCTTCGAAGCCATGCAGCCCCTCGATCAGTACATTCTGGCCCGTTTAGCCGAAGTAGATAAGAAGATCCGCGCCGCCTATGACTCCTTCGAGTTCCACCGCGCGTACCATGCCCTCAACGAGTTCACCAATACCGACTTGTCCGCGCTGTACCTGGACGTCCTGAAGGATCGCCTCTACACCTTCGCCCCCAGCCACCCCGCTCGCCGGAGCGCCCAAACCGCCCTCTGGCACATCGCGGAAGCCCTCACCCGGCTCATAGCCCCAGTTCTCAGCTTTACCGCTGATGAAGTCTGGTCGTTGCTACCCAAGGTTGAAGGCCGCGAGCCCAGCGTTCACCTCGCTCTCTTCCCTGCCCAGATCGTTCCCGGCAATCTCGAAGAGATAGAGGCAGACTGGGACAAGATACTGACGGTTCGCGATGAGGTCCTCAAGGTCCTCGAAGAAGAACGAGCCGCCAAGTCCATCGGTAAATCTTCAGAAGCTCAGATCATCTTCGGCTGGATCGAAGGTCTTGCTGCCGAGCAGACTAGCAAGCAGCTCTTCGAACGTTATGAAGCTGTTCTGCCTGAGCTCTTTGGAGCCTCACAGGTCTCCCTCCAACATGCCTCCGTCGTGGAAGGCGTTCCAGAAAAGGGAGCCTTCTACGTTCAGGCCAAACCGGCCGCAGGCACCAAGTGCGAGCGCTGCTGGCGTTACACCGAAGACGTGGGTGACGACCCAAGCTACCCTACCGTCTGCCTCCGTTGCGCCGAAGCCCTCCACGCCATCCACTTCGCGCCGTACGTAGCAGAACAAATTCCCCAGGAGGCCCAAGCCTAAATGGCCCTCCGAACCCGCACCCGCGACTACCGCCTCCCGCTCTTCCTTCTGACCGCGCTCGTGATCCTCTCCGATCGCCTTACTAAGAACTGGATCGTCGCCAACATCGGCCCTGGTGGCCACATCACCGTCATCCCGAACGTTTTCCAGCTTTCGCACGTCCTCAATACCGGCGCCGCCTTCTCGCTCTTCGCCGACTCACTCTCGCCCCTGGCGGTCCGCAACGCCCTCATCGGCTTCTCAATCCTTGCTGTACTCATCGTCTTCGCCATGCTCTGGCGCGTCGGCCGCGGCCTCACCCCGACCTCGGTCGCCCTCGCCCTCATCCTTGGCGGCGCTCTTGGTAATCTCTACGACCGCCTTAAACTCCAGCACGTTGTCGACTTCCTCGCCGTACGCATCGTCCACTACGACTGGCCTGACTTCAACGTAGCCGACTCCTGCATCGTCATCGGGGCCTGCCTGCTCATCCTCGAAATCTTTCGCTCCCAACCCTCAGCTTCTGAACTAGCCGCCAGAACTTAGCCCTTAATTCTGCCTATGAATGACCAGATCACAATCCGTGGCGCGCGCACCCACAACCTCAAGTCGATCAACGTCGACATTCCGCACAATGCCCTTACCGTTGTCTCCGGCGTTAGCGGATCCGGTAAATCCTCGCTGGCCTTCGACACGGTGTACGCGGAGGGCCAGCGCCGCTACGTGGAATCGCTCTCTGCCTATGCGCGTCAGTTTCTCGAGCGCATCGAAAAGCCTGACGTCGACTTCATGGACGGCCTCGCCCCGGCCATCGCCATCAAGCAGAAAAACCAGACCCGCAACCCGCGCTCGACCGTCGCCACCGCCACCGAAATTTACGATTATCTCCGCCTTCTTTACGCGCGCTGTGGAACTGTGACCTGCCTCCACTGCGGCGGCATCGTTCGCCACGACACGGTAGACGAGATCGTCGCCGCCCTGCTGGAGCTGCCCGAGTCCACCCGCACCTACGCCCTCTTTCCCACGGTCCGCGCCGACGTCAAGCTCGAACCCATGCAGGGGACGTCGCTCGAATCGGAGCCCCCCGCACCAGCTAGAAAGACTGCCACGAAGAGAGCAGCGAAAGCGGTTACGTCCGTGATCGGCCTCTCGTCCCTCACCGACGTTCTCAAAGACCGCCTCGCCGAACTCCGCCGCCGGGGCTACAACCGCCTCTATCAATCCGGCAACATCGTTGAGTTCTCCACCCCCGAGTCGCTCCTCGAACTCGACTTCGCTCAACCCATCTTCGTTCTCATCGATCGTCTCTCGATCAGCCCGGACTCAAGAGCCCGCATCGTCGACGCCATCGAGACCGGCTATCGCGAGTCCGGCGAGGTCCAGTTCCATTTCGTTCCCGGGGCGGATACCGAATACGCCGCGAAGCGGTACTCCGCCGCCTTTGAGTGCAGCACCTGCCACCGAGCCTACCGAGAGCCCGAACCCCGCCTCTTCTCCTTCAACAATCCCTACGGCGCCTGCCCCCGCTGCCAAGGCTTCGGCAATACCATCGACTTCGACCCCGACCTCATCATTCCCGACAAATCAAAGTCCCTCGCCGATGGTGTCATCGCGCCCTGGAATTCGGGCAAATACCGGCCCCACCACGGCGAGATGCTTCGTGCCGCCAAAGCCGCCGGCGTTCCGACCGATGTTCCGTGGTACGACCTCACCATCCCCCAGCAGCGCTTCCTCGAAGATGGCAATGCTAGCTTCCCCGGCATTCGCGGCTTCTTCGCCGAGCTGGATCGCAAGAAATACAAGCTCCACGTACGGGTGTTTCTCTCAAAATACCGCGGCTATGCGACCTGTCCCGAGTGTCGCGGCCAGCGACTCCGCGCCGAGGCTCGTGCCGTCATGATCAATGACATCAACATCTGCGAGGCAGCCGCCCTCACGATCACCGCCGCCCAGGCCTTCTTCGACAATCTGCAACTCTCACCGGCGCAGACCGAGGTCGCTGGCAAGATTCTTGAAGAGGTACGCCAGCGCATCTCCTTCCTTCATCAGGTCGGCCTCGACTACCTCACCCTCGACCGCCTCAGCTCGACGCTCTCGGGTGGCGAGTCGCAACGCATTCAACTCGCGACGTCGTTGGGGTCCCGCCTGGTCGGCGCCCTCTATGTCCTCGACGAACCCAGCATCGGCCTCCACACTCGCGACACCGCCAAGCTGATCCGGATTATGGAAGATCTGCGCGACCTAGGCAACACCATCCTTGTCGTCGAGCACGATCCAGACGTTATCCGCGCCGCCGACCACCTCCTCGATCTCGGCCCAGGCGCCGGCGAATTAGGCGGCGAGCTACTGGCCTCTGGCACGGTTGCGGAGGTGACGGCCGACTCCAACTCCATTACCGGCAAGTACCTCTCTGGTCGTCTCACCATCCCCGTACCAAAGCACCGTCGCGAGCCCGGCCGCGAGCATCTGCGGCTCACCGGCGCCCGCATCCATAACCTTCGTGGAGTCGACCTCGACATCCCGCTCGGCCTGCTCTGTTGCGTCACCGGCGTCTCCGGTTCAGGCAAATCGACCATCGTCCACCAGGTCCTCTACCGTGCCCTCATGCAGGCCCTTGGGCAGACCGAAGGCGCCGACCCCACGCACCTCTATCGCGAACTCTCCGGCACTCAGTACCTCAACGATGTCGTCCTTGTGGATCAGTCCCCGATCGGCCGCACCCCACGCTCGAACCCAGTCACCTATATCAAGGCCTTCGACGCGATCCGCGACCTCTTCGCCGCGCAGCCCGACGCCAAGCGCAGGAGCTTCACCGCCGGTAATTTCTCCTTTAACGTTCCGGGCGGTCGCTGCGATGTCTGTGAGGGAGATGGCACGGTCACGGTCGAGATGCAGTTCCTCGCGGATATTGAACTGCCCTGCGAGGAATGTAACGGCACGCGGTACAAGAACTCCATCCTCGACGTGAAGTACAAGGGCAAGAGCATCTATGACGTCCTCAACATGACCGTCAAGGAGGCGCTCGTCTATTTCGCCGGACATCAGAAGATCGTCGACAAGCTTTACGTCCTCGATGAAGTCGGCCTCGGCTACGTCCGCCTCGGCCAATCGGCAACGACGCTCTCAGGGGGCGAGGCACAGCGCGTCAAACTTGCCGCCCACCTCGCGACTGCCCGCTCGGTCACCAATCGCAGCACCACGAACGAGGCTGCCGCAAAGGCCCGCAGCCGCACGCTCTACATCCTCGACGAGCCCACCACCGGGCTGCACTTTGACGACGTGGCCAAGCTTCTGAGCGCTTTCCGCAAGCTGATTGAGGGCGGCGGTTCTCTCCTCGTCATCGAACACAATCTCGACGTGATCAAGTCCGCGGACTGGGTTATCGATATGGGCCCGGAGGGCGGCAGTGGCGGTGGCCAGATTGTCGCCGTTGGCACACCCGAAGAGATCGCAGCCAATCCGGCTAGCCACACTGGCCACTGGCTGGCCGCGGTCCTCCACCCGACCGCTGCCCCGGAGCAAACGCTGCAGGCTACAGCATGACGGTACGGCCCGAGCTTTCCGGGTGCCCGGTTCTCGGTCCTGTCTTACCCTGCCTAAGGTGGACGGGGGAGCTCTCCGCGATCGTGGTCTTCTTCACCCTCCTGCTAACGTCGGCAGCAGGAGCTCAACTTCCCGCAGGCACCACCGACGCCAGCGCCACCCAGACCACAACGACCGACCCGCTTCGCACCCAGGCCGCGGAGGCCCTCGAGAAGCATGACTACCCCACCGCCTTCAAACTCCTGACCACCCTCACCGAGCAACATCCGACGGACGCCCCCCTCCTCTATAACCTCGGCTACGTGGAAGACTCCCGCAACAACGACGCCGACGCCATCACCGCCTACCAACGATCGATTGCTGCCGATCCCTCCTTCTTCCCGCCGCGGCTCGCCTTGGGCCTTCTGCTCGCCCGCACCGGTGAGGTCTCCGGGGCCCGGGCCGAACTTACCCAGGCAACTACGCTCACCACCGATGACCCTACCCTCAAGGCGCGCGCTTATCGGGCACTCGCCCGCCTCGACCAGACTGCCGATCCCTCGGCCGCCTCTGCCGATCTACTCGAAGCGCTCAAGCTCTCCTCCGAAAGCGTCGACGATGCCCTGCTTGCTGGCGAACTTGCCGAGTCTGCGCACGATCTGCAAACGGCGGAGTCGACCTATCGCCGCATCCTCGCCACACACGCTGACGATCCAGCGATCACTGCGGCGCTTGCCCATCTTCTCCTCAGCGTGAAGCGCGCACCCGAGGCTGAGACCCTGCTTACCGCCGCTCTCGCCAGACATCCTGCCGACCTGACCCTTAACAGCCAGCTGGCCGCAACGTACGCTGCGCTCGGTAAGACCGCTGAGGCCATTTTGCTCGTCGAACAGCTGCACACGTCGAAACCTGGCGACGATAATCTCACACGCCTTCTTGCCCATCTCTACAGCGACAACAATCAGCCTGAGAAGGCCAATCGGCTCTACATCGCACTCCTCGCACGTTCGCCTCACGACGCCGCTCTTCTTGTAGATCATGGCGAGGCTGAACTCGCTCTCCACAATTACGCTGGAGCCCAGGCCGCGCTCACCCTGGCCCTCGCCGATCCTAAAGCTTTCACAAAGCCGGCCGATATGGGAGAAGCGGCCGGCGATCTGGCGTTTGCTGCGTCCAACAATAGAAATCCAGAACTGGTGTTGCAAGCACTTGCTGTACGTGCTACAGTCCTGCCACAGTCTCCTGTTTCACTCTTTCTTGCGGCAACTGCGCACGACTCATTGCACCACTCGAAGCAAGCGTCCGAACTTTATAAACAGTTCCTGGCGGTAGCAGCCGGGAAGTTTCCCGATCAGGAGTGGGAGGCCAGCCACCGCCTCATCGCTCTTCAGAACATGAAGTAGCAAGCGCTCGCCTGCAATCGAGGTGCGTTATGGGCCGTCTCCTCCGTCATCCTTCCGCTGCCGTCCTCACCGTCTTCTTCTGCTTTATTCTCGTTGAGCCCTTTGCCTGCCGCGCCGCCAGCGAGGAGATCCTGATCGACGCGAACACCATCGCGCAGATGGAAGCCCGTGCTCTGCAAGCGAAACCGCGCGAACAGTGCTTTCTCTACACCGAGCTTGTGCATGCGATGACTGAGATGGCCGGCCACCAGATGCTCGCCGGCGAGACGGAAAATGCCGCCGCTACACTCCAGCGTGTTCAGCACTACGCGCAACTCATCCACCTTGGGCTGGCCAACGATACGAAGCGCGTGATGAACGCCCAGATGCTCATGCATCACACCACACGCCGCCTCGACGAGTACGTTCATAAAGCTTCCTTTGAGGACCGCGAGAGCATGGAGGCAACTCTCAAGCAGCTCACACAGATAGAGGGTGAGCTCCTAAGTCAGGTCTTCGCCCATTGATGTTGCTGACCCGAACGGCGGATTGTGATCGATCCACCCTAATCGCCGCTAAGTCCTCGAACTCCCGGCGAACCATATTTTCTGCCAGCGATTCGAGACTTCGTGCGATCCCTGCCCCGAAGCAGTTCCGGATACGTTTGCAAGTCGCACTCGTCGGCCTCATGCTTCTTTCTATTGCTCCAATCCTTCACGCCCAGCGGGAGAGCCCGGCACTGACCGATAGCGAGGTAGATCAGCTTCGCGACTCCGCTTACATCGCCACCGACCGCGTTCTGGTATTCGTCAAGTTCCTTGACGAACGCACTAAGTCGATCGAGACGCTGGTTGCCAAGTCTAGAAAGCCGGGCCGCGAGCAGGACTTACACGACCTTATGGAGCAGTTCACCAGCATAGCCGACGAACTGGACGACAACCTCGACAACTATGGCCCGGCCCACCGCGATATGCGCAAAGCTTTGCCGAAGCTCCTCAGCGCCACCGAGCGCTGGGCCTCTGTCATCCGTTCGCCAGCTGACAACGAGGCGTATAACGTCTCGAGGAAGCTCGCTCTTGAGGCCGTCCGCGATCTTCGGGAGGAGTCGACCCGCCTTATCGACGAGCAACGCGCGTGGTTCGCCGCTCATCCGCCTGCAAAAGAGACCAAGGGCGAGCCAGCCCAGTCACCCCGTTAGCGCCCCGGCCTGCTCTAAAATAGTCTCTGAAACGTTGGAGACTATCTGAGCAGGACCAATGATCCCGGACCCTCACCCCTGCGCCTGTCACTACAGCTCTTCGCGCCCGAACCGGTGACGCCGCCACCCTCTGTGCAGCTGCCTCTCAGTCACTCCTTCTCTCGAACCACCCGGACGCGCCGACCCCCACGTCTTCCAGAGTTGGCTTCGACGGCTCTCCTGCTCCCTATCTTCGAGCAGGAATATCGCGTACTTCTTCCTCGCGCACCTTTGCCGCCTCTGGACATCCGTTTCTGCAGGTTTACTTCGCTCAACACCACCATCCGCCTCCGTGATGGCTGCCTGCACGTTCGCCTTTCTGACCTGCTCGAGTCTGCCCCCGAATCAGTTCATCAGGCCATCGCCCACATCCTGCTTGCGAAGCTGTACAAGAAGCCGATTGCGCCAACACACGCCGACCGCTATCGCCGGCACACCTCATCTGAGGCCGTCTCACGTCAGGCCGAACACATCCGCCAGACCCGCGGACGCAAGCGGATCTCGACCGCACAGGGTCATCGCTACAACCTGGACGAAGTCTTCGAGACCCTCAACACCCGCTTCTTTCATGGGCTGCTAGGCCGTCCCACCCTCACCTGGAGCGCCCACGCTGCACTTCGCATGCTCGGCCACTACGACGCCGCACATAACACTATCGTAGTCAGCCGGGTCTTTGATCGCCCCGACACCCCTCGCTGTGCCATCGAGTACCTGCTTTACCACGAGATGCTTCATCTCAAGCATCCGGTCCGTGTTAAAGCCGGACGCCGCTGTGTCCACTCCCGCGAGTTCCAGGCCGAAGAGCGTCTCTTCCCGCAACTCGACGAGGCCAAGGCGTACCTCCGACGGCTATAGCCAGCTAGCGCCCGTATCCACTCAAAGTTCAGCCTGATGACATGCATGAACACGAGAGAAGCGTGTTACGATTCCGCGAATCCGCTTGTCTTCACCGCGCGGTGCCGACGGGTCCCGTGCAAAGCATTCAGGCCGCAGTATGGAACGCACTACGGGGGTCTCTTGATGCATCTCTTCAAACGGGCAGCAGCTGAATTCTTTGGAACTTTTTGGCTTGTCTTCGGCGGATGTGGGAGTGCTGTTCTGGCCGCGGGCTATCCAGCGCTGGGCATTGGCTTCGTGGGTGTCTCCTTCGCCTTCGGCCTGACCGTCCTCACCATGGCTTTTGCGATCGGCCATATCTCGGGAGCCCACCTCAACCCAGCCGTTTCGATTGGCCTCGTCATCGGCAAGCGCTTCCCGGTCTCCGAACTCCTGCCCTACATTGTCGCCCAGGTCGCAGGAGGTATCACCGGTTCCGCCATCCTTTACCTCATTGCAAGCGGCAAACCAGGCTTTTCGCTTGCCGGAGGCTTTGCCTCAAACGGCTACGGCGCGCATTCACCCGACGGCTACTCGCTGTTTGCCTGCTTCGTCGCTGAAGTTGTCCTCACCGCCTTTTTCCTGCTCATCATTCTGGGAGCAACTGACCATCGCGCCCCCAGGGGCTTCGCTCCCATCGCCATCGGCCTCGCCCTCACACTCATCCACCTGATCAGCATCCCGGTCACCAACACCTCGGTCAATCCCGCCCGAAGTACCGGACCGGCCCTCTTCGTCGGCGGATGGGCGCTTTCACAGCTCTGGCTTTTCTGGGTTGCTCCAATCCTCGGTGCAGCTCTCGGTGGCTTTATCTCGCTCACGTTCTTTGCCGCCCCACAAGAGCCTATCCGCGAACAGATGGCTACGATGCCCGAAGACTGATCCACACGCTGCGCTCTTGAGCCGGTCAGCTGCCATGGCTGATCGGTTCACCGTTTGGCAGTAGCCCGGGAGTACGCACCTGCACCGCCACCATTACGGCTGCTCCGATGACGACCGAGCCGAGCGCCGCAACCTGCGCGTTGCTCATGCCCCAGTAGATTCGCGGATTGATCCTGATAAACTCCACCAGAAAACGCCCAAGGCCACTTAGGACAAGATAGAGCCCGGTAAGCCAGCCCGTTGGCCGCGCCTTGCTCCCAAGTCGCCACAGTAACCATGCCAGGGCCAGCGAGAACAACAACTCGTAGACCGGCGTTGGCTGCACCAGGCTTGCTGTAGGCACCAGCGCATCCGGGCGCATGTGCACGCCCCACGGCAGAGTTGTCGGTATGCCGTAGTCGCCATCACCGCTCGTCAAGCAGCCGATCCGTCCTACCCCGTAGCCAATCGCCGCAGCCGGAGTTGCGAGATCCAGCATCCTGATCGGGCCAACCTTTGCCCCGCGTCCCTGGTACATCAGCATCGCGATTCCTGCCAGCATCCCGCCGAACCACGCAAATCCGGCCTGGAACCAGTGCAGAAATCCTATGACAACGTCGAGCGGATGGTGCCATCCAGCCGCCATAATC
>CAXTLS010000004.1:11123-60200 GCA_964245235.1 uncultured Acidobacteriaceae bacterium | reverse complement strand
GCCATAATCTGTCGCATCGCATAGCGCAGATCAGCAACGTTCTGCAGCTCGTGCCACGTCTTTGCACCGATAACACCCGCAACCACGACCAGCGCGACAACGTTCAGCGCATCAGCGTCGACACCGTTGCGGAGAAAATTTCTATGCAGAACAACCGTTGCTGCAACCGCCGCTAGCCACAACAGCAGGCCAAAGGTACCCAGGTGCACTGGGCCAAGATGGATATAGGGATACATATGCCTCGCAACCTAAAGTATAGCGACCCTGCACCGATCGCCGACGCTTCCCCAGAACTGTTATTCGGTTTACCTTAGCTTCATGTCTTCAAGCACGTCACAGTTCCCTACCGCCGCAGGCATGGAGATTCTTTTCTCAAAACAGCAGATTGCTAGCCGCGTAGCGGCATTGGGTCAGCAGATCTCCTCAGACTACAAGGATGAGTCCATCGTTCTCATCGGTGTCCTTAAGGGAGCAGCAATCTTCCTCGCCGATCTTGCCCGCTCTATTACAGTAGACGCCACCTTCGACTTCGTTGCTGTGTCGAGCTATGGCCGCGCGCGCGTCTCGTCGGGGGCCGTCAAACTGATCAAGGACATCGATAATCCCATCGAAAATAAACACGTGATTCTGGTCGAAGACATTCTCGACACCGGCCTGACGCTCAGCTACCTTCGCGGGCTGATGCTGCAGCACAAGCCTGCGTCTCTCAAGATCGCCACTTGTCTCGACAAGCCCGAGCGCCGGCTAGTCCCCATCGAAGCCGATTACGTCGGCTTCAGTATTCCCAACGCCTTCGTTGTCGGCTACGGGATGGATTATGCAGAACGCTACCGCAATGTCGAAGACATTCGCTTAATGCCGCCCGACGAAGGCGGACAGTAGTAGCTTACCTACGTGTTGCCGAGTGAGTACCAGGAATGGCCGTTGGCTGCTAACAGGTCGTCTGCTGCTCTCGGACCTTCCGACCCCGCCGCGTAGTTCGGGAACGCCTCCTCCGGCGGTTTCTGCCAGGCATCCAACAACGGCTGTACCAGCTTCCATCCCTGCTCCACAAACTCCGCCCGCTGGAACAGAATCGTATTGCCGACCATCACGTCGTGCAGCAAGCGCTCGTATCCTTTCCCATGATTCCCGAAAGGGCCAGCCGGAAACTGGAAGTCCATACTCTCCCGGTTTACCACCGTGAACATACCGGGAGCCCGCGCCCCGAAACTCAGCCGGATATCCTGTGTCGGCTGAAGATTGAAGATCAGTTGGTTGGGTGATTGATTGCTGTAGCTTGCGTTCGGAAACAGCCGCGCCGGAGGCTGCCGAAAAGTAACGACGATCTCCGTCATGGCCTTCGTCATCCGCTTTCCCGTGCGCAGGTAGAACGGCACACCAGCCCAGCGCCAATTGTCGATCTCGACCCGCATCGCCACATAGGTTTCGGCGACCGAATCCGCTGCCACGTTCGACTCGTTCCTGTAGGCTGGAGCCGGGTTGCCGTTGATCTGCCCGGCGCCATATTGGCCTCGTACAGCATACTGCGCGACCTCTTCAGGTTTAATCTTCCGGGTGGAGGCAAGCAGCTCTACCTGTTTGTCACGCATGTACTCGGCGCTGAAGGAGACTGGCGGCTCCATCGCCACCAGCGAGAGCAGCTCCGCCATGTGGTTCGGGACCATGTCCCGCAGCGCACCGGACTTCTCGTAGTAGCCGGCGCGACCCTCCACGCCAACCGTTTCGGCCGCCGTAATCTGTACGTTATCGATGAGCGAGCGATGCCACAGTGGCTCGATGATAGCGTTCGAGAAGCGAAAGACGGCGAGATCCTGTACCGCGTCTTTGCCGGCAAAGTGGTCGATGCGGTAGATCTGATCCTCGTGCAGACTCTTCTGCAGGTCAGCGTTCAAGGCGACCGCCGATGCCAGATCATGCCCGAAGGGTTTCTCGATCACCAACCGCCGCCAGCACCCACCGTTCTCGGTCAGCAGGCCAACCCGGGAGAGTTGACCCGTCACCCCTGCGATAAAGCTGGGAGCTACTGCTAGGTAGAAGAGCCGATTGCCTCCCGTGCCCTCGGCTTTTTCGACCTGCTCAACCCGGCTCTTCAACACCTCGAATGAGGCTGGATCATCGAAGTTGCCCTGCTGGTACAGCGCGCGGGAGGTGAGCCAGTTCACGATGGATACATCCGCGTCGCTGCCCCAGAACTGCCTGAGCGAATCGCTGACGTGGGCACGAAACGTATCATCGTTCCAGCCTTCCATCGCCACGCCAAGCAGGCGGAACGAGTCCGGTAACACCTTGATTGCAGCCAGATTATAGATCGATGGCAGCAGTAACCGCTTCGTTAGATCACCACTGGCGCCAAAGATCGTCATCAGGCACGGCGGCGTTGCCGAACTCCCGTCATTCATCGTGCTAGCTCTCTTTCTTCTCGTGATGGCCACCAAACTGGAAGCGCATGGCAGACAGCAGCTTGTTGGCATAGACCGCGTTGTTCTGCGATGTAAAGCGAGAGAAGAGCGCCGCACTCAACACGTCGGCCGGCACACCCTCATCGATGGCCGCGATCGTCGTCCAGCGTCCCTCACCTGAGTCCGAGACCCGGCCGCTGTAGTTGGCGAGATCCGGTGATTCCGTCAGGGCCGTTGCCGTCAGATCCAGCAGCCAGGAGGCCACAACACTGCCGCGACGCCACACTTCTGCAATTTCCGGGATATGCAGGTCGAACTTGTAATGATCCGGTTCGCGCATCGGAGCCGTCTCCGCATCAAATGTCTCCTGTGTGTTCCCGACATTGGCGTGCTTAAGGATGTTCAGACCCTCCGCATACGCCGCCATCATGCCGTACTCAATCCCGTTATGCACCATCTTCACAAAGTGACCGGCCCCCGCGGGCCCGCAATGCAGATAGCCCTCCTCCGCAGTCGTCGCTGGCGCCTTCTCGCGTCCGGGAGTCCGGTCAATTGTTCCGCGTCCGGGGGCCAGCGTCTTGAAGATAGGGTCAAGGTATTCGACCGATTTCGTATCGCCGCCGATCATCAGGCAATAGCCGCGGTCCAGACCAAAGACGCCGCCACTGGTGCCGACGTCCAGCCACTTCAATCCCGCCTCAGCCACCGCCTTCGACCGGCGCAGGTCGTCGACATAGTAGGAGTTGCCGCCGTCGATGATAATGTCATCTTTTTCAAGGTGCCCTTCGAGATCCCGGACCGTTCCGTCGACTGCGCCCGCCGGCACCATCAGCCAGACCGCGCGCGGCGCCTTCAACTTGCTCGCCATGTCCTCGAGCGAACTGCTACCCGTAGCGCCTTCCTTGACAAGGGCCGCAACGGCATCCTGGCTATGGTCATACACCACGCACTCATGACCACCCTTGATCAAACGCCGCACCATATTCGCGCCCATCCTGCCCAGGCCCACCATCGCAATCTGCATAAAATCTCCTTTGTGTTCAACCTGCACGCTTCCGGTTATACATCTTCTCGTTGAACCACATGGCATCGCTGGAGCCAACGCGCACACTGGACTTGCCACCTGGATGCGTGCTGCAACGCCCCAGCCTCCATCATGCGAGACACTCTCACGGCCCAGTAAGGTGGTTCACCCATCATAAGATGGTGCTCGCGTGCGCCACGGCGAGCCGGTGCATTCTCTGCCTAGAGGAAGAGTGGGGCCAGTACCAGCGTGATCGTCGCCAGCAGCTTGATCAGGACATGAAGTGACGGGCCGGCAGTATCTTTGAACGGATCGCCAACCGTATCGCCCACCACCGCCGCCTTGTGGGCATCCGACTTCTTTCCGCCGTACTTTCCGGTCTCGATCCATTTCTTAGCGTTGTCCCACGCCCCGCCTCCGTTGTTCATCAGCATCGCAAGCAGGATACCGGAGATGGTCCCGACCATCAGCAGACCCGCTACCGCCGAAGCGCCCGCCAGATTTACCGGAACACCATTGATCGAAGGGACGGTCATCCCGAGTCCGCTGCCAAGTCCTTCGGAGCCACTGCCGTAACTGGGGCTAAGATGCCGGAAGATGAGGCCGACGGCAACCGGCAGACCCACAGCGAGACACCCGGGAAGCACCATCTCTTTCAGCGCGGCCCCAGTCACGATGTGAACGCAGCGGGCATAGTCAGGCTTCGAGGTGCCGAGCATGATGCCAGGATTCTCCCGAAACTGATCGCGGACATCCTTGACAACCATCTGCGCCGTACGCCCGACCGCCTTGATCGCAAGCGAGGAGAAGAGGTACGTCAGCATCGCTCCCAGCAGCGCGCCGACAAAGACCGGAATCTCTGCCAGATTGATATTAGTGAACGACCAACCCGCAGGCATGAAGCCGCCAGGAACATTGACTTTAGCGGTAACGATTGACCGGATCTCCTCCAGATAAGCGGAGAAAAGGAGGAACGCTGCGAGCGAGGCCGAACCGATTGCATACCCCTTGGTGAGCGCCTTGGTGGTGTTTCCCGCTGAGTCAAGCTTGTCCGTCTTGTCCCGAACAGCATCCGGCTGGTTCGACATCTCAATGATGCCGCCGGCGTTGTCAGTAATCGGACCAAAGGTGTCCATCGCAAGAATATAGGCCGCGCAGGAGAGCATGCCCATGGTCGCGATAGCGGTCCCGTAGATACCCTTCGCATAGGTCGCGATGCCGGCTATATGAACATCAGCAAGACCTCGCACCCCAAAGTAGTAGCTCAGCAGCAGTGCAGCCGAAATGACAACTACCGGCGCGGCCGGGGTCTCCATCCCAACAGCAAGCCCGCTGATGATGTTCGTCGCCGGACCGGTCAGCGATGCCTCGGCAATTGACTGCACAGGACGATACTTGCTCTCGGTGTAGTACTGCGTAATCCAGACAAACAGGAACGCTGTCACCATCCCAACTATGCCGCAGCCGAGCAGCCAACCCGGATGAACATCAACGCCGTTTAGCATCTTGTACACAGCAAAGGCGAAGCCGCTGATCGCGAGAGCCGAGGTCACGTAGAAGCCACGATTAAGTGCGCTCATCGGGTCTTCTGTGTCGTTGGTCTTGACAACAGCCACTCCGATGATTGAAGCGATCAAGTTGATGGCATGCACAATCAGCGGAAAGAGAATTCCCTTGATGCCGAACACCGGATAAAGCGCGGCGCCCAGGATCATCGCACCAACGTTCTCGGCAGCGGTCGACTCGAAGATGTCCGCACCGCGGCCCGCGCAATCGCCAACGTTGTCCCCCACAAGGTCTGCGATTACAGCTGGATTGCGCGGATCGTCCTCGGGAATGCCGGCTTCGACCTTGCCGACCAGGTCAGCTCCTACATCTGCAGCTTTGGTGTAAATCCCCCCACCGAGTTGCGCAAACAACGCCACCAGCGAAGCTCCAAAGCCGAAACCTACAAGCTGGTACGGGACCTCCCGAGGATGATCGAGCCCCCCAAAGAAGAAGAACAGCGAACCAACACCAAGGAGGGACAGGGCAACGACCACCAATCCTGTAACCGCACCGCCGCGCAGGGCTGTCTGCAACGCCTTGTTCAGTGACGATCGCGCTGCTGAGGCTGTGCGAATGTTGGCGCGAATCGAGACATACATCCCCGTAAAGCCTGCAAGCCCTGAACAGACCGCACCCACCAGAAAGCTGATCACCATCTTGAAAGCCAGGGGCGCGGTTCGTGGGGACGCTTGGTACCCGGCAAAGACAAGAACAGCAAGCACCAATGCCATCACGCCGATGGTGCGGTACTGCCGTGAGAGGAACGCCTCTGCGCCCTCGCGGATGGCGTCCGAGATGGCCCTCATCTCGGCAGTGCCGGTATCGGCCGAAAGCACGCTTCGCGCAAGTAGCAACGCTGCGATCAGAGCTAACGCGCCTACCCCTAGGGCAAGCCATAACCAGAATGAGTCATCGCCGCGCAATCCGCTGCTGGCATTCTGGGGAACATCCTGAAAGTTGAACAGCACTGCCGCGAGTACGCCAAGATGCATGAAGTAAGTTCCTCCCGAGACCGAAGACGGCTACAAATGACGTCTCGAATCTTCACATACAGGAAAGCTGGATGTTACTGACCGGCGAATTACATCACACACCCTCACCATGGTCAACGTGCCATCCCTTTCCGACGTCCGTGTATCTGTACCGCTTGCCGAAGCTGGAGCACATGTCGTCGCATGCTGAGCAGATTCTCGATCTCGCGATAGCTTCTTACCTGCCAATCTAACAGTGTGGAGGACAGCATGATGCCTGTAAGACCAGCAATGCTTGCAAACGCCCGCTGTAAGTTAATCCCACATTCTACAAACACAGCTACTCTCCCCTGACCCGGAGCTGTGTTACAGTTTCTTCATGGTCCTGATCTTCCACGAAGCCTGTGCTGGCTGTTGTTGTCGTGATGCAGATCTTCGCCATCGTCCGCTCCCGCGGGTTTAGCACACGCCGTAAGAACGTGGTCCAGCGCCGCAAGGACCGAGTCTCAGGATTCAGATTGAACCCTCACATCGCGAAGCAACACAGCCGACAAACAAACGCTGCAGGTACCCGCCCGCCGGCTCGTTGTCGTCCCCGCCGCTAATTTCGCCGCTCCTCTAGACCCACACAGATAGATCCCCCATCTCCGGGCGGACTCGTTTTCACCCCGAGGACTTTCATGCTCCCTCGCATCACCTTCTCACTTACCTTTCTGCTTTCGTTCGTCTTCGCCAACGCCCAGATCGTCGGTGGCACCATCAGCGGCACCGTTCTCGATTCTGCAGGCGCCGTTATCGCCGGAGCCACCGTCCTTATCCGCAACCAGGAGACCGGGGGCGAGCGACACCTCGTCTCAGACAGCTCCGGCGCCTACGCGGCACCGTCTATTCCCATTGGCACCTACACCGTCCTCATCACGCGTGACGGCTTTGCCCCACAGACACGCACCGGCGTCACCCTTACCGTTGGCCAGGCCACCCGCGTCGATGTCACCCTTCATCCTGGCTCGGTCGCCGAGCAGGTCACCGTCACCGACGCGCCGAGCACCGTCAATCTCTCTACCCAGCAGACCTCCGGTCTTGTTGATGAGCGCCAGGTAAAGGATCTCCCGCTAAACGGCCGCTCCTATGACCAACTCATTACGCTCAATCCCGCAACCGTCAACTACACCGCCCAGCGCAGCGGTTCCGTTGGCACCTCAAACTCTTCGGTTGGCAGCATGTTCGCCGTATCTGGCCGCCGCCCACAGGACAATCTTTACTTGCTCAACGGAGTCGAATACACGGGCGCCTCGCTCATCAATGTCACTCCCGGTGGCACGAGCGGCCAATTGCTCGGCGTCGACGCCGTTCGCGAATTCAACGTTGTCGCCGACACCTACTCTGCCAGCTACGGCAAGCGGCAGGGAGCCCAGATCTCAATCGTTACTGCTTCGGGAACCAACGCATTTCATGGGTCAGCCTACGAATTCCTCCGCAACTCCTTCTTCGACTCCCGCAACTACTTCGACCAGGCGCGTATACCCAACTTCCAGCGCAACAACTACGGTGGCTCGCTCGGCGGACCGTTACGCAAAGATAAGTTCTTCCTCTTTGGCAACTACGAAGGCTACCGTCAGAACCTCGGCATCACCGACGTCACACTGGTGCCCGACGATCAGGCCCGCCTCGGCCTGCTTCCCAATCCTGCAAACCCCGGTGGCCCGCGCAAGAATTATGGCGTAGCCCCCGGAGTAGCCCCACTCCTCAATCTCTGGCCAGTACAAAACGGACCAGAGTTGACCGACGCGAACGGCCTCGCCACCGGCATCGCCAAAGCGTTCTCCAGCCCCACACAGCATATACGCGAAGACTTCGGCACAACCCGCTTCGACGCCAACCTGTCGCCCCGCGACCTGCTCTTCGCGGTCTACACGATCGACGATTCAACAGCTGCTACCCCGACCCAGAATCCGCTCTCACTCATCGATGAAAGCCTGCGCGAGCAGGTCGTCAGCCTGCAGGAGCAGCACGTCGCCTCGCCCCGCCTCCTCAACACCGTTCGCCTCGGCTTCTCCCGCGCCAGCTTTTATTTCCTCGGCAGCATCCCGACAGAACTCCAGGCGGCAACGCCCGGCTTTCTAGCCGGTCGGCCCACGGGTGCGATCGTCATCGCAGGCTCGACCGCCTCTAACGGCTCCTCGCAGATCACGGGGGCTGGAGCCAACGTAGGTTCAAACAATGCCATTGCTCGAAACCTCTACACCCTGGACGACCATATCTTCTACTCGCGCGGCCGCAACCAGGTCGAGCTCGGCGGCTGGTTGCAGCGTCTACAGTCGAACGACAACCTGGCCCAGAATCAATACGGCCAGGCCTCCTTTGCCACGCTCACCACTTTCCTGCAGGGGACGGTAAAGACCTTCACCGATGTAGCCACGCCAACGCCGCTCAACTGGCAGAACTTCATGGGCGCGGGCTACGCAGAAGATACCTGGCGGCCCATTGCCGATCTCGAGCTACGCGCCGGCATCCGCTTCGAATCTACGAATGGCTGGAACGAGGCTCATGGCCGCGCCTCCGTCTATAACTTCACCAATGGCATTATCAGCACCACGCCCACGACCGGCAGTTCCGGACTCACCGACAACCGTGCGAAGTTCCTGCCCGAACCGCGCGTTGGCCTCGCCTGGAACGTCGCTGGCGGCAGTAAAACCAGCGTCCGCGCCGGCTTCGGCCTCCATCACTCTCTGCTGGATAACCTTGACTACCGTTTCGATCAGGCAGCGCCCTACAACACCACGCTCAGTTACTCGAACGTTCCGGTCGCGAGCCCAACCCGTGGCGCCGCAGGCCTGATCTCACCATCGAACGTCCAGCCTGACATCTCCACGCCTACCGTTCTCGCCTACGATCTCCGCATCGAGCAGCAGCTCGGCCCAGCCACCTCACTCACCTTTGCCTATGTCGGCTCCCACAGCTACGATCAAGTACTCTCTGAGGATCAGAACGAGCCTGCCTCCATCATCTGCTCAGCCTCCTCGCCCTGCCCTGCTGGCGTTCCCACAGGCACGACATACTATCCGACGACGATCAAAGCTAATCCGCTGGTCGCCAACACCACCTCGTGGATCTCCGGCGGCTCCGGCAACTACAACGCCCTGGAAGTAGACTTCCGGCGCAACCTCTCACACGGCCTCCAGTTCCGCGCCAACTACACCTTCGCCAAGAACCTCGACAACGGCTCCGCTTGGAACACAAGCGTCTCCGCAAACACCCCGGCCTTTGTCTCGGTACCTGGCCGTCCCTCACTCGACTACGGTCCCGCCGCGACCGATGTTCGCCATCTCGCCGCCTTCAACGGAACCTACGAGCTACCCTTCGGTGCCGGCCAGCGTTTCGCCGCGACAACCGCGACAACCGTCAATCACCTGGTCTCTGGTTGGAGTCTCAGCACGATAGCCACGCTGCAGACCGGCTTTCCCTTCAGCCCGCAGCTTGGCTACAATCCCACCGGCTCCGGCGACACGCGCAATCCGGTCCGGCCAAACCGCAACGCCGCCTTCAACGGCAGCCTCTACACCCACGGCACAACCGCCCAGCGAGCCGCCCAGTTCTTCACCCCCGCAGCCTTCACCGCGCCAGCTTACGGAACCGTCGGCAATCTCGGGCGCGATACACTCACCGGCCCGGGCTACGCTGACTGGGATCTCTCCTTGCTGAAGTCCACGCAGCTCAATGAGCGCGTGCGCCTGCAGTTCCGCGCCGAGTTCTTCAACGTCCTCAACCATACCAACCTCCAGACCCCGAACGAGGTGGTCTACAGCGCTGGTCCAACCCAGGGAACCGCGGCCAGCCAGGCCACTGCCGCCGTCCAAAGTCCCACCGCCGGCGTTATCACCGCAGCCGCAACCAGCCGCCAGATTCAACTCGGACTCAAGCTGCTCTTCTAGCTTCCGATCCCTCAATCTTGTAGGAGGCCCGCGCCTTTGCTACTCTCATTACAGATATGCGCCCTAACCGCCAGTTCCGTTGTTGTTGTCCTCCCAACGTAGAGCAGGCGTGTCCCGTCACGCGCTAAGTTCCGTTCATTCTCAGCAGTCACATCACACGCAGGTCTCGGCTGCACCTTGCTCGACCCGAGTATTCCCAGGACAGACACGATGGCAACAGCAGCACTGACGCATCTTGAACTTCTCGAGGCGGAGAGCATCCACATACTTCGCGAAGTCTCCTCCGAGTTTGAGCGACCTGTCATGCTCTACAGCATCGGCAAAGATTCCTCCGTCATGCTCCGCCTCGCCCAAAAGGCCTTCTATCCGGCACCCATTCCCTTCCCGCTGCTTCACATCGATACCGGCTTCAAGTTCCGCGAGATGATCGATTTCCGCGATCAGACCGCCGCCGCTGTCGGAGCCGAGCTGCTCGTCTGGCGCAACGAAGCCGCCATTGCCGCAGGCACTAATCCCATCGCGCTCGACACAAGACGCTGTTGCGGCCTGTTGAAGACTCAATCCTTGCTCGACGGCCTAGCCCATCACGGATTCAATGCCGCCTTTGGAGGAGCCCGCCGCGACGAAGAAAAATCCCGCGCCAAGGAGCGCATCTACTCCTTCCGTGACCAGGCCGGTCAATGGGATCCGAAGAACCAACGTCCCGAGCTCTGGAACCTCTACAACTCGCGCGTTCATCCGGGCGAATCCATCCGCGTCTTCCCTCTATCTAACTGGACTGAGATGGATGTCTGGCAGTACATCCTCAGCGAAAGCATCCCCATCGTCGACCTTTACTTCGCAAAAGAACGCCCCATGTACCTCCGCGGTGATGCCCTGCTTCCCACGGAACAGGCCTTCGTCGCCCGTACTGGCGAGCAGCCACAGATGGTCCGGTCTCGTTTACGCTCCCTGGGCTGCAGCCCCTGCACGGGCGCCATTCGCTCCGACGCCGACACTCTCCCGAAGATCATTGAAGAGCTCCTTGGGTTCCGATCATCCGAGCGCGCCAACCGCGTCATCGACCACGACCAGGAAGGCTCCATGGAGCTCAAGAAGCGGGAGGGTTACTTCTAGCATGCCTCCTGCAAACACCCTCATCCAGCTTGACCCCGCGGCTTCAAATGCCACCGCTGCGAATGGCGCACCGACCCGCGAGCCAGAGGTCTGGGATGAGCGCATCGCCGACTTCAACCCGCTCTTCGCTCACACGCCAGAACCCTCGCCCATCGCCGTATCACCAGACTTTGCGAGAGAGACCAGCTTCAACATCAGCGACTACCTTGTCCAGGAAGGAGCTAAGGACCTCCTCCGCTTTTCGACCGCAGGTTCGGTTGACGATGGCAAGTCAACCCTCATCGGCCGCCTCCTTTACGACACCCAGAGCGTCTACGACGACCAGGTGCGCTCCATCGAAGGCAAAGGCACCACCGCTCCTGGCGTCCTAGACCTTGCCCTCCTCACTGACGGCCTTCGCGCCGAGCGGGAACAGGGCATCACCATCGATGTCGCCTATCGCTACTTCTCTACAGCACGCCGCAAGTTCATCATTGCCGATACACCGGGACACGAGCAGTACACCCGCAACATGGCCACCGGCGCCTCCACCGCCTCGCTCGCCATCGTTCTGGTCGATGCGCGTAAAGGTGTTCTCATCCAGTCGCGCCGCCACGCCTGCATCACCGCGCTGCTCGGCGTTCGCCACATCGTCATAGCGGTCAACAAGATGGACCTCGTCGGCTACGACGAAGCGATCTTCAACGCGATTGAAGCCGAGTTCACCTCCTTTTTCCGCGCTATTCAGCTTCATCTCGGCGTCCTCCATCCGTCGCACCTCTACTTCGTCCCCGTCAGCGCGCTCACCGGCGAAAATGTCGTCCAAACCACCGCGGCCATGCCCTGGTACGCCGGCCCGCCACTGCTTCAAATTCTTGAGACGGCGCCCGCAGCCGAGGCGGAAGCCGAAGCTCCCTTCCGCCTCGCCGTCCAGCGCGTCCTGCGCCCAAACCTGGACTTCCGCGGCTTCGCCGGACAGATCGCCGCGGGCACCATTCATCCCGGCGATCCGGTCATGGTCCTGCCGTCGCGCCGTACCAGTCGCGTGCGCAGCATTGTCACGTTCACTGGCGATCTAGCGGAGGCCCGCACACCGCAGTCCGTCACCCTCACTCTTGAAGACGAGCTCGATATCAGCCGAGGTGACCTCCTTGTTGCATCCACCGCACCCGCAATCACCGCGAGCCGCTTCACCGCGTCACTTGTCTGGATGAACGAGGAACCGCTTCAGCTCAGCGCGCCCGGTCTCCCCCGCCGCTATCTCGTCAAGCACACCAGTCGTACGGTGCAGGCGCAAGTTACCGCGCTCGATCATCGCCTCGACGTCGCCACTCTGGATCGTGTTGTCGCTAATACGCTCGCTCTTAACGAAATAGGCCTGGTAACGATCGAGACCATCCAGCCTGTAGTCGTCGATCGCTATAGTGAAAACCGCACAACCGGCAGCTTCGTCCTCATCGACCCCGCCACCAACGCCACCGTCGCCGCCGGCATGATCCGCGACGCAAGCGAAGTCGCGCAGCGAGAGAGCATCACGACGCCCGTCACTCCATACGAACGAACCGCCCGCTGGGGCCACATCGGAGCACATATCCATCTCGCCAGCCCAGTCGACTTCGTTGACGCCCTTGAACGCGCCCTCTTCGAACGCGGCGCGTTCATCCTGCGACTCCCGGAGACAGCCGAAGCCTCCATCAACGCCGGCGCCCTGGTCCTGACACACACACTTTCGTCCACCACCTCCGCCACCTTCTCCAACCAGATATTCTCCATCAGCACAGTCGAGGAGCTTTTCCGACTTCTTCAAGCACACTCCATCGTTCAAGGAGAGCCAGCCCTATGAACACTCAAGTCCTCAATCTGACCGACATCCACGCATCCATCCAGCCCTCAACCACGGGCTCCGATCTGGACGCTAAGCTGGCCCATGTCCGCGATCTCCTCGAACGTGAGCTCGCCGCAGCTCCCGGCTCGCAGGATGCCTGCCTCACCTGCAGCTTTCAAGCCGAGGATGTTCTCCTCCTTCACCTCACCCGCGAGCTGCGCCCCGACGTTCCGGTCTTGTTCCTGGATACCGGCTATCACTTCGCGGCCACCTACACCTATCGCGACCAGATTGCGACCTCCTGGAAGCTCAATCTCATTAACCTCATCCCGGCCAACACTGTCGTTCAGCAAGAGGCCGAATTCGGCATGCTGCATCAGCACGCGCCCGATCGCTGTTGTGCCCTGCGCAAAGTCGAGCCGCTCTTCGCCGCCGTCGCCGGCTACAAAGTCTGGCTTACCGGCCTCCGCCGCGAACAGGCTCGTAGCCGTACCGCGCTCGAAGAGACAGCCGACTTCACCCTCCCGAGCGGGATCACCGTCCGCAAACTCAGCCCGTTCGCGGACTGGACCTCGCGAGACGTCTGGCAGCTCTGTGAGCGCTTTGCCATTCCGCTGCTGCCGCTCTACGCCCTTGGCTATTCGAGCATCGGTTGTGAGCCCTGCACCTCTATTCCGACCGACCCCAACGACCCGCGCTCCGGCCGCTGGGCCGGCAAGAAGGTCGAATGCGGCATCCACATCGAGGCCGCACCGAAACCCTAAGCACCTCCCGCACTCGCATCAAAGCGCCGCATCCAGCGAGGCCATCTTGGAATATGTCATCGGCTTCATCATTGCCGTCTTCATCGCACTTACCGGCGTCGGCGCAGGCACCATCACGACGCCGCTCCTGATCCTCTTTCTCGGCATCCCCGCGCCCGTCGCCGTCGCCACCGGCCTCATGTTCTCGGCGGCCGTCAAGCTCGTCCTTGTCCCCTCGCAGATCGCCCGACGGCAGGTCTCCTGGCGCGTCCTTGGCCTCATGCTCCTGGGCGGCCTGCCTGGGGTCCTGATCGGGTCACTCGTTCTGCGCCACCTCGACATTCACGGGCCGCAACTCCTGCTCAATGGCCTGCTCGGTGCCGTGCTCGTCCTCACCGCGCTCTACCAGATCACCTTCTCCTTTTTGCCCCCGCGCCCTACCGGCACACGCGACCGCAGCCGGCTGCTTCCCTTCCTCATGCTTCCCGTTGGCGCCGAGGTCGGCTTCTCCTCAGCAGGTGCCGGTGCCCTGGGCAGCGCAGCCCTGCTCACCCTCACCGAGCTCACGCCCGCACAGGTCGTCGGCACCGATATCCTCTTCGGCTTCCTGCTCTCGCTCATCGGCAGCGGCGCCCACGGCTTCTTTCATGGAACGAGTACAGCCCTGCTCCAGCACCTGATAATCGGCGGATTGGCCGGCGTGGTACTCGGCACGGTTGCCGCCCGCTGGATCCCGAAACGGCCGCTCCGCTTCGCCCTTTGGGTCTGGCTGCTGATTATCGGCTCCCAGTTCATCTACACAAACGCGGTCGCCGCCGCCCACCGATAGCAGCTACTCCAGACTACGAAGCTCGGCCTTTCCGCAGATCTTCACCCAGCAGGATCGCCTCCGCAATCTCCCGCATGGACCGGCGTCGCTGGCGTGACTCCCGCTGCATCAGCCGATACGCTTCGTCCTCGTTCAACGTCAGATCGCGCTGCAGCACGCCCTTCGCTCGATCAACCGCCTTCCGGGTCTCAAGCCTGTCCGAGAGCTGCAGATTCTCCGTCTCGAGCCGCGCGCGTTCCACCTCAGCTCCCACCAGAAAACCGATCATCGCCAACAGCCGGATCTCCACCTCGCTATGCTTGTAAGTAAGCCGGTGTTGCAGGTTGATCACCCCGATAACCTTGTTCGCGCACAGGATTGGCGTACACAGCATCGCCTCAAATGCATCTTCCGGAAGGTTCTTGAATACCATGAAGCGAGGATCGTCCGACGCCTTGGAAGCCAGCGCCACAGGCTCCCGATGTGCCGCAACCCAGCCCGTAATCCCTTCGCCGAGCTGCACATCCAGCGAATCGATCAGCTCGGCATGCGGGTTGCGCGATGCACGCAGCACCAGCTTCTCCTTCTCCATCGTGTAGATGAAGCATGAATCGCAAGGCACCATCGTCGTTACAAACTCGACTATCCGATCAAGTACCGTGTGCAGCGGGTCGGCCGCCGCCATCCGGCTCGAAATCTCATGCAGGAAATCGAAGGTGCTCAGGCCATCGCGGAAGCCAGCCATGGTGGACGTCGACTCAGCAACACGCCGGATCGCCTGCGGTGCGTCCCCCGGCTTCGTGGCTGCTTCTACACTCGCCGCCGGTGCAACGACGGCATTGGCCAGATCCTCGACAAACTCCTCAAGTCCTGCCGCAGCCACCCGCTGGCGCTTCTTCTCGAGAACCTGGGCTGCATACTGCGCAGCCTCGTTGATCAGGAAGCCCAGCTTCGGCCGGGAGGGTTCAAAGTCAGGCGTGATGCCGTAATGCAGCAGCTCGGCCGTCGTCGTCGGTCCGACAGAGACGACGACAATTGACTCCAGTCCACGCAGCAGCTCTGGAACAGACCCCATATCCTCAGCGACCATCATCAAATGGATCACCTGCACGGCAGTGGTGAACAGGAGCACATCGACCTGCGCGCGGGCCAGCGCGAGCACCGCGGCGCGCAGGGGCCCAAGATCATGTGGGAGCGCCCACTGGTACACCGGCACCTTCACCAGCGACCCGCTGCGTTCAGTCAGTTCACTCAGCAACTCAGGGTTCGAAGCCCCATACTCCTGCACCGCTACGCGCAGTGTCCTCAACGATTCGCCGAAGTAGCAATCGATTGCCGCAAGCAGCTCTACCCAGGTCGTCGGCTCAGCCGCCGAAGCAACCGAGCGCAGACCATATTCGCGCATCACCGCCTCGGGCTTCGAGCCACGCGTGACGATCTTCGTAGCCCGCAACGCATTCACGAAAAGTTCACGGTCATACCGCGTAGCCGCGATGTCAAGCAGCCCGCGCACCCCGACGCCGGTCAGGAAGACGACAACATCGATCTCGCCCCGCATCACCTGGTCGGCAAACGCAAGCGCTTCGTGGTTTGACTCCAGTCCGACCTCGCGCATGGCCGGCACCACAAAGGGCTCACCGCCATAAGTGCGGAGCAGCTTCTCGACTTCTTTGGCGCGCCGCGACTCGAGCGCCATGACGCGGAGTGCGTTAAAACTCGCGTGAGCCATCTGCTACCCCACTAGCCAGCTTTGAGCCGCAGTTCGCCTAAGCATCACGGCGAGTTCAGTGCGCTTGCCAGACTCCCGTTGGTGGAAACGAGGTTCAAAGATGGGCTTATGGTCCTTATCTTAGCGTGAATATTTCAGAACGTCAGTGGCATCTTCCTATTTGACCGGATGGACCGCCTGCTTGATGCCGAATCTGTAAACGAGTTCGAGATACCCGAAATCGGCGGAGTGGCCTGCCGGGTAGTCGAACGCCACCACCGACTTCCCAAAAGAATGTGCATAGTAAAGGTTCAGATTGAACAATGGTGTAAGCGCATAGTCAGAGCTGATGTCGTAGAGCGTAGCAAAGCTGCCGTGACCGCCCGACGGCCGTCCCGTGTAGCCAAAGACCTTGTTGTCATACGCTCCGCCGCCTTGGTACCAGAGATCGGCAGCACTGGTCAGCTGCAGAAAATGAAGATCACTGCGAATGTCAAGCTTCTTGCTGGGGCTATCGACAATCTGGACGAACTGGTCAGAGGAGTTCTGAAGATTGAAGAACGGAAAGCGGGCATACGCGCGAGGCGTGGGTAGAAGCTGCGAAAACGTATTGTGCTGGTTGTCCGTGGGATGATTGTCACCCGTCGCTCGCCAGAAACCGCCACGCAACCAGGGCCGCGTGTTCACATTCGTCAACCGATAGCCACCCTCGACCGCTACCGCCCCTGCGTGCTGGTTCTGAACGCCCCAGTTGCCATGCTGCAACGCTCCCCAGAAGAGAAAGTCGAAGGTTCCTGGCCCGGCGGGAATCGCTCCAATCACATCAGCGCCGTAGGTTCCAAGGCGTATGTTCTTGTGATCAAGCGCCCGCGCTGCGGCCGACCGATTATCTGTTTTTGCAAGGCCGGTCCGCCCGTCGTGATAATCAATCGCGAAGACCCGAAAGAGCAGTCGATCCTTGAACTCCCGCTTGCTGTACGCAAGGTACTGCAGGTCGACGTTAAGCTCCGGATTGGCGTTCATGTTGAAGACGCCCTGCGTTGCCCTGGCCGCCATCCCGGTAATGTCCCACGTTCCTCGCCCATAATGGCCGTCAACGCCGTCGAAGCTTCGCTGCGCGTTCGAAAATCCGAAGTTGCCCACCAGCCGCTGTGCAATCCTGTTGGTCTGAAGCCAGGCCAGTGGCCCATCTTTGGGCGTCGTCTCCTGTCCTTCAAAAAACTCAAAGCGCCCGATCCGAAGCGTCTCATCGGGCAGCTTGCCGCGGTAGCGAAGAAACCCCTGCCGAAACGAAGCATTGACCGGAAGTGTATTATTCCCGTTCGCAGCGTAGTACGTCCCCCCGAGGAATAGCTGGCCGCGAGCCGCCACCGGATCAACCGAAGTAGTGGGCACGTCGAAGACGTTGTTCTCAGACGCTTCAGCTAGCCAGTCGAAGTGTTTCACCCGCTGGGAGACACTCATGCGCAGGATCTGTTCGACATAAGGATAGACGGTCGTGTAAGGAGGATCGGCATACCAGTTCACTGCGTCAGTACGTGAGCGTTCGTAGATGTTGACGCTCACCGGCATCGTCGTGCTGCTGGACGGGATAGCCGTAGGAGCAGTCTGACTTCGAGCGATAGTCGTGCCTAATACAAAAAGAGCTGGAAGCAGGCACAGGAAGGCATAGTTACGGTTCATACACTCTCCTGAAGATAGAGCTGGAGGATCGACATAGCGGGCACGCGACCACCGTGACGGCGGTCAAGGAGGTGGATAACGGGCCGGAAAGGACAGCGCTTCTAATTGGCTAACCATCCGGAAGCCTGGCAAAGTGAGGACGCGCCACAACACGCAGGAGTGAGGACGCCAAGTACCGCGATGCTGCAAGGGATCGCGAGGGACGGCGGTGTTACCGAGGTGTAACACAAGCCGCAAAGACCCTGCAAGCCTGACGTCAGTCGGCTCCGCACTTGCACCCATTGCCCACCCGGCTATGATCGACCCGTCGATGACTGCCGGGCCTTGCGTCTCGTCACCGATCCGGATCGAGTACTGTCTCGACGCCGATTGCCTCTGCGGCTGTCCCGTCAATGCGTACACGAAGGATCCTGTCACGGGTATCGTCCTCCACTCCGCGGACGCCTGTATCGGCTGCCAGTACTGCGTCGGGAACTGCCCCTACAGCGTGCCGCAGTTCAACCCCGAGCGCGGCGTCGTTGGCAAGTGCGACATGTGCAAGGGCCGCCTCGATAGGGCCTCGAACCGGCCTGTGTCAACGCCTGCCCGAGGCTGCAATCGCAATCGAAATCGTCAACATAGCCGAATGGCGCGAGAACTTCTCAAGCGGCGATTCGTCCGGCCTGCCTGCCGCCGACCAGACGCTATCGACCACCCGCATTACCCTCCCCAAGGGCAACGGCTTCGCTCCGGCAACCATCCTCGAGCGTGTCGACAACGGCCAGATTCTCATCCGCGCCAATATCGCCGACAGCCGCCCGATCCTCTGCCAGCGGCTCGACCGCAACCATCACCGCACCCTCATCCTCGCTGACCCTCGCGTCACCAAAAACGGCCATGATGGCCGACCTCCACCTGGCCGTCAAACCCCGCAGCGACATCGCGCTCCTCAACAGCATCGGCCACATTCTCATCCGCGATGGCCTCATCGATCGCCTCGACGCCCACACCACCGGCTACGACGAGCTTGCCAACTCTGAACGACGCATCAGTAAGGTCAACTCCATCGTCGCTTAGCCCGGCGAGGCGCGCGCCGACTTCGACATCTTCCTCGACTCGCCACCCACCTCGACGTCAAGGAGACGCTCTATTCCGGCTGGACCACAACCCGCGACGCCTACACCGAATGGCAGCGCGTCTCCACCGGCCGCATGTGCGACTACAGCCAGTTCACCTGGGAGGCTATCGAAGCTGCTGGCGGCAAGCAATGGGAGGCGAACGCCTCTAGAGCGATGGCATCTTCCCCACCGAAGATGGACGAGCCAGGTCTTCACCGTTCCCTGCGAGCCATTTTCCGAGCAGCCCAACGGAGAATACGACTTCATCCTCAACACCGTCCGCACAGTCGAGCACTGGCATACGCGCACCGAGACCGCCAACGTAGAAGTCCTTAACAACATGGTTCCGAACGCCTGGCTCGAGATGAATCCGCTCGATGCCGCCCGGCTCAAGCTTGCCTCCCACGACCATGTCACTGTCGTCTCTCGCCGCAGCAGGGTTGCCAACCTCGAACTCCGCATCACCTCCATCATCGCGCCCGGCCAGGTCTTATGCCCTTCCACTTCTCCGAGATCAATTCGAATCTCGTCACCCTTGGCGCCTTTGACCCATCTCTCGCGAACCGAACTTTAGGCAGTGTGCCGTTCGCGTCGAGAAGACCGTCTCCCACTAACTCCGTAGATGGCACGACTTCCACCGGCCCCGCCGCCGGTGTCGTACCAAAGAGAGAGCATTCACGACGTTGCTCTCCCGCAATCTCCCCACGCCAAGCCACTCCCCGCAGGACCTCCCCAGTTACGCCGGAGATTGAACATTCGAGATTCGAAAGCTAAGAAGGTATGGGGCAACACCTTCCTTTTTGCTGCTCGCAAGCCATATTCTCAAATTTAAGATGAACACGGACCAAAGTTGTCGTATATTCAACAGTGTCACCAGACACCGTTATTGATCAGGATTGCGATACCCGTATGCACGAACCATGTCTCTCCGCCTCCGCCTCATCGACAAAGTCCCGTCACCATCTCCTGCCGGAGAAACGCGCCACTCAGCCATAACACCATCATGCGGAGCCTTCTAGCCACCGCCTGAACGAAACATCCTTCGCCCGACACCTACCGGTGCTGGACCAAGGACGAAGCATGCATTTTTTGAGGTCGAACGATAAGTATGTACCAGACAAGCCAACCTTCAGACGCGTACCGAAGGATAGTCATCACCATCGCTCTCCTGCTTCCGTTCCTGTTTGGAACACCGGCCAAAGGCCAAGCGCACCCTGGCCGCGGTGCCATCTCGCCGCAGGACCTTGCACGCCTCACCCAGCCCACAGCCGCCGGTTCTGACGCCGCCGATCAGATCTGCCCACGCTCCTCCGCAGGCTCCATTGTCTCCGCGCCGCCTGAGCTGCGCAGCCAGGGCGGAACCCTCGAAGTCACCTTCAAGTTCCTCACCACCACCGACGCTCAAGGCCTCGTCCGTTACTGCTACGTCACCAGCACCGGTCTCCAGGCACCAACCCTTCGCCTGAGCCCCGGCGATCAGCTCATCATCCACTTCCAAAATGACCTTCCCGCGACCGGCACAACGGACAACATGGCCGGCATGAACATGGCCCTGACTTCCCCCGCCAGCAGCGCATGCACCGGAGCCATGTCCGCAAACGCAAGCAACATCCACTTCCACGGATTGAACGTAGCTCCCGTCTGTGGTCAGGACGAGGTGGTCCACACGCTCGTCCAGCCCGGTCAAAGCTTCGACTACTCCGTGCAGATTCCTGCCAACGAGCCGCCTGGACTCTACTGGTACCATCCCCACCCGCACGGCTTTTCAGAAGGCCAGGTGCAGGGCGGAGCCACCGGCGCGCTCATCGTGGAAGGTCTGCAGAGTGTCACGCCCTCACTCGCCGCCCTCCCTGAACGCACCTTCGTGCTTCGCGACCAGCTCCTCCCTGATGCCGAAAGCAGCGACCCCAACATCCCCGCCTGGGATCTCTCCATCAACTACGTTCCCGTCACGTACCCGGCCTACACGCCCGCCATCATTCAAACCAACCCCGGCCAGCAGGAGTTATGGCGTGTAGCCAACACCGCCGCCGATAGCATCCTCAACCTGCAGTATCTTGTCGGCGGAACACCGCAGCCCATGCAGGTGGTCGCCATCGACGGCTATCCCATTGCCGCCGGCAGCAGCGGCCAGCCATCGACCACCCAGACCAGCATTCTCATGCCGCCCGGCTCACGCGCAGAGTTCGTCATCACCACGCCCAACGCAGGCGATCCGGCACAATTCGTAACGCAGTACTGGAATACAGGGCCGGACGGCGACTTCGATCCAACGCGAACCATCGCCACCATCGTCAGCAAGGCCGGTGCAGAAGGTCCCGCATCAACCAGCGCAAGCCACAACCTCTCAAAAGCCTCTCCGGCCAAGGTCACTCGCTTCGCCGCCCTGGCCACAGCCACCGCTGTGGCGCAGCGCAACCTCTACTTCTCGGAAGTCCTCCAGAATCCGGCCGACCCGAATAGCCCTACCGTCTTCTTCATCACCGAGAAAGGCCAGCAGCCCGCCGCCTTCACCATGGGCCAGCCCTCCAACATCCTTGTTCATTCCGGCACGGTCGAAGACTGGGTGATCGAGAACCATGCCACCGAAGATCACATCTTCCATATCCACCAGATCCACTTCCAGGTGCTCGAGGTCGACGGCCAGGCCGTAAGCGATCCCGCCGTTCGCGATACTGTCGACCTTCCTTATTGGAGCGGTACCGGAGCCTATCCCAGCGTGAAGGTCCGCATGGACTTCCGCGATCCCAACATCGTCGGAACCTTCGTCTATCACTGCCATATTCTCCAGCATGAGGACGCCGGCATGATGGGTCAGATCCAGGTCCTGCCTTCCGGAACGGCCTCACTCACCACAGCGACCGCATCCGCCACCAGCATCACGCCCAACGCAACCGTAGCCCTCGCCGCCAACGTAGTCGATGCCGCTACAGGAAGTACCACCCCAACCGGCACCGTTCAATTCGAGATCAACGGGCTCAACATTGGCAGCCCCGTCACCCTCGTCAACGGTCAGGCGCTGCTCAACACTCCTGTCACCGGAGCACCCGGAGCCAACACCCTGACCGCCTTCTACCAGGGTGACGCCGGCTACACAGAATCTGTCTCCGCACCGCTTCCCATGACCATCGCCAGCTTCGCGCTCTCGTCCGCCGGAGCGACCGCAGCCGCAGGCTCCGCAGCCCTCGCGAACGTAGCCGTCAACGTTGCCGACGGCTACACCGCGCCCATCAGCTTCACCTGCACCATGCCGGCCACGCTGCGCGAGTCAGCCTGCTTTGTCAATCCCAACGCCATCACCGGAACAGGCCAGGTGGCGCTCACCGTCAACACCTCGCCTACCCACCCGCTAAGCAGTCGGACTCGCGATCCGGGCTGGCTCGCCACCGGTGCAGGCATCAGTCTCGCCGGCCTGATCTTCTTCATTAGCCCGGGACACAAACGCTACGGCAGGCTGCTCGCACTCCTGTCGATCACCTTTCTTCTGGCCGCGGCAGGCTGTAGCGACGGAGTCGCGGCGACCGACCCCGGCACCGCAAAAGGAACCTACACCGTCGTCGTCACCGCCATCGCCGGCACCGGCTCCTCGCAGATCCAGACTACGGCCAACGTCCCCGTCACCATCCAGTAATCGTTCTATGAAAAGCACGAGCAGAAAGAAGGACAGCACCATGCAGAACATCACCGCCGGGCTCCTGAAGCGACTCCCAAAGGCACTCTGCCTGGCCGCCCTTCTCTCTGCGACCGCCTGGGCCATTGTTGGCGGAAGTGTCTCCGGCACCGTCAAGGATCCAACCGGCAGCATTGTCCCAAACGCCGACGTCATCCTCCGCGAGACCAACACCGGCCTTGTGCATCGCACCCACACCGACGGCAAAGGGTACTACACGCTCCCGATTCTCCCCGTCGGCAGCTACGATCTTGCCGTGCAGGCCCCCGGCTTTCGCGCCTATCAGCGCAAGGGCATCGTCCTCGATACCAACGCCGCTCTCACCCTCGATTCCACCCTTGCTGTTGGCAGCGTCTCAGAGACAGTCAGCGTCACCGACAACACCCTCCATGTCGAAACCACCAGCTCGCAGCTCGGCCAGGTCATCACCGGCCGGCAGATGACCGCCGTTCCGCTGGACGGCCGCAGCTACACCGACCTGCTCTCACTCCAGGCGGGCGTTGCACCGGCCACCACCCTCACCAGCACCACCGTGCAGGATATCGGCGCCACTACCCTCAGCCCCTCCGGCACTCTGAACCCCGGCACTGTCTCCGTCAACGGCCAACGCGAGTTCGCCAACGCCTTCATCGTCAACGGCAGCGACGCCGAAGAAGACGTCAATGAAGGAACCTCCATCGTGCCGAACCTCGACGCGATCGCCGAGTTCCGCATCATCACCAGCAACTTCGACGCCGAGTACGGCGAGTTCAGCGGCGGCCAGATCAGCGTCGTCACCAAGTCGGGCACCAATCACTTCCACGGCAATGCCTTCGATTTCCTCCGCAACACCGCGCTCGACGCTCGCAACTACTTCTCACCCACGCGCGGCGTCTTTCGCCAGAACCAGTTCGGCGGAACCTTCGGCGGTCCCATCCACAAAGACAAAATCTTCTTCTTCGCCGACTACCAGGGCACCCGCCAGACCCAGGGCATCGACACCGGCACGATCGCCGTCCCGAGCGCAGCCGATCGGACCGGCAATTTGTCCGATCAGGCCGGCAGCCTTACCGGCTCTGTCGGCGGTCCTTACTTCGCCAACCTCCTCGCGCAGAAGCTCGGCTACCCCGTCATCTCCGGCGAACCGTACTACATAAGCGGCTGCACCACCTCCGCGCAATGCGTCTTCCCCAACGCCGTCATCCCGCAGAACGCCTGGTCGATGCCCGCCCAGCGAATGCTCCGGTACATCCCCGCACCCAACACCGCTAACGGCTTCTCAACCTCCTCGTTCAACCAGCTGCTCCGGGACGACAAGGCCGGCATGCGCGTCGATGCCAACACCCGCGCCGGGCTCCTCTCCGCCTACTACTTCATCGATGACTTCAACCTCGATAACCCCTATCCTGTAGCGCAGAGTGGGGCCAGCGTCCCCGGCTTCAACGCCCTCACCACCGGCCGCGCCCAGCTCATCGCGTTCAGCGATACCAAGACCTTCACCGCCTCCGCCTTCAACGAGCTCCACCTCAGCTACACCCGCGACCTCACTAACCTCGGCCAGCCCCTGGGCGGTCGCGGCGTTAGCCTTGCCTCGCAGGGCTTCGTAGACGCCAACGGCAACCCCAGCATCGTCAACCTCGATCCCAAGGGCCAGAGTGTTGAGAACCTCGCCTTCAACAGCTTCTCGACCGGCGCCGCTGCCAACCAGCTCATCCAGGCCAATAACACCTACCAGGTCACCGACACCTTCTCGAAGGTCCTCGGCAATCACACTCTCAAGTTCGGCGGCGCCTTTCACCTCGACCAGGTCAACGCCACCGCGATCGCGCAGTTCAATGGCAGCTTCGTCTTCTCCGGCACCGAGACCGGCGTTGACTTCGCCGACTACCTCATCGGTGTCCCCAGCCAGTACAACCAGAGCCAGCTCAACCCCTTCTACGCCCGCAACAAGTACCTCGGCGTCTTCGCGCAGGATAGCTGGCACGCCGGCTCCAACCTCACCCTCAACTACGGCCTTCGCTGGGACCGCATCGCCCCCTGGTCCGAGAAGTACAACCAGATCTCCACCTTCGTCCCCGGCCGCCAGTCCGTCGTCTTCCCCGGAGCACCTCCGGGCATCCTCTACCCCGGCGATCCCGGCATCCCCAATACCCTCTCACCCATCGACAATCGCAGCTTCGCTCCCCGCATCGGCTTCGCCTGGTCTCCCCAGGCTGATCAGGGCCTCCTTGCAAAGATTCTCGGCACTCCCGGAACCACCAGCGTCCGCGCCAGCTTCGGCACCTTCTATACCGCCATCGATGCGCTCTCGATCAGCGTGCTTGCCGCCAACGCGCCCTACGGAACCACCTACACCAGCCCCGCTCCGCCGCTCTTCGCCACCCCGTTCATCACCGCCGCCAGCGGTCAGAATAACGGCCAGCCCTTCCCCTACACCTTCGCGCCCCTGAACTCCTCAGCCAGCAACCCCGACCCGAACATTAACTGGAGTACCTACGAGCCCATTGAAGGTATCCCCGGCTACGACATCCATAACCGTACGCCCTACACCGAAGAGTGGATGCTCTCGCTCGAGCGCCAGGCCGGCCCCAGCACCGTCCTCACCGCGACCTACATCGGCAACGCCAGCCACCGCCAGCGCATCCTGATCGAACCAAACGCCGGCAACCCGGCCCTCTGCCTCAGCCTCAGCCAGCCCGAAGACGTCATACCCGGCACACCCACCTGCGGCCCCCTCGGCGAAGACACCGTCTACTTCCCCATCGCCGGCGGCCAGGTTAACGGAACCCGCGGTCCACTCGGCCCCAACTTCGGCAGCAACGCGCAGCAGTCCAACATCGGCCACGCCAACTACAACGCCCTCGAACTCAGCGCTCGCCACACCAGCGGCCGCCTCCAGTTCTCCGCCGCCTACACCTACGCCAAGTCACTCGACGAGTCCTCAAACATCGGTGAAGAGGTCAACCCCTTCACGCCATCCCTTAGCTATGCGCTCTCGTCCTTCGATGTCCGGCAGAATTTCGTCTTCAGCTACGACTACCAGCTCCCCGTCGACCAGCTCTTCCATCCCAATCGCCTCACCCGCGGCTGGTCGCTCTCCGGCATTACCCGCTTCGTCAGCGGTTTTCCGATCACCATGGTCAACAATGGTGACAACTCCCTCATCGGAACCAATCCAAACGGCATCAACAATAGCAGCATCGACGAGCCCGACCTCACCGGCAGCCCGCTCAGCCTCAGCGCCAACCCCCGCAAGAGCGGTAACGTGTACTTCAACTCAGCCGCCTTCACCATGAATGCACTCGGCACACCCGGTGACGCCCGGCGTCGCTTCTTCTACGGTCCCGGCGCTGACAACTTCGATACCGCCGTCTCGAAGATGCTGTCGCTCTCAGAATCAAAGAACATGCTCTTTCGCGTCGAAGCCTTCAACGTGTTCAACCACACCCAACTCAACGGAGCCGGCTCGGTAGACGGCAACATCGGCAGCACCACCTTCGGCCAGGCCATTAGTGCCGCACCGCCGCGTATCATGCAGGCGGCCATCAAACTGAACTTTTAAAGGGTAGTCTTACTTCGTAGCGACCTGGCCCGTCATCACAGCATGCGCCGTCTCCGGCAACGCCCATGCGAACAGCACACCGCCGCTGCTGGTCACCGCATACTGCCGCCCATCCAGCTCATACGTGATCGGAGAGCTCTGCATCGGCGCCCCCATATTGGTATGCCACAGCGTCTTGCCGTCCGACGTATCGAGCGCCAGTACGTTCCCGAACGCATCCCCGGTAAACGTCACCCCCGACTCAGTCGTCAGCACACCCGCACCCGAGCCACCCTGGCCAACCTCATGGCTCCAGCGGATCTTACCCGTCTGGTAATCGATAGCCTCAATCACACCTTTGCCCCACAGCCCATAATCCGCACCGGCCCACCCGTAGTTTCCGTCCGCCGGTTTCGCGAAGTAGATGCTGTAGCTCGGATGAGCATCCACAATGAACAGCCCGGTCTTCGGATCAAAGCTGGGCGACCGGTAGTTCGTCATGCCACCCTCGTCCGGCGCGATCAACCGGCCATCGCGCGCTGGCTCTTTCTGCGGATTTGGAATCGGCCGGCCTTCCTTGTCCACGCCCAACGTCCAGTTCACCGGCCCGAACGGCGTCGTTAACAAGCTCTTCCCACTCGTCCGATCCAGCACGAAGAAGAAGCCGTTCCGCGAGCTCTGCATCAGCATCTTCCGCGGCTGTCCGTGAAACATGCCGTCCACCAGCACCGGCGTCTCCACCGCGTCCCAGTCGTGCGTATCGTGCGGCGATGCCTGGAACGACCACGCCAGCTTGCCCGTGTCCGGGTTCAGCGCAACGATGCTGCATGTATACAGGTTATTGCCCGTCCGCGTCGTTCCATTCAACACCGGCGTCGGATTACCTGTACCCCAATACAGCAGCTTCAGTCCCGGGTCATACGTTCCCGTCATCCACGTCATGCCACCCGTCGTTGCGTTGGGCGTTCCCACCGGCGGCGTCGAATTCCACTGCCACTGCATCTTGCCCGTCTCGGGATCAATCGCCCGCAGATACCCCGCCAGGTTGTCGAAATCGCCCGAGACCCCAACAATCACGTGATCGCCAACAACCAGCGGCGCCATCGTCGTCCAGTAGCCCTGCTTCACATCGGCGATCACCACGTTCCATCGCACCGTCCCATCCTTCGCATTCAGCGAGACAAGGTGTCCATCCGGCGTCAGGAAATACAGCCAACCCTTGTACATCCCCACACCACGATGACCAATATGCAGCCCATCGTTCGGCGGGTACGTGTACTTCCAAAGCAGGTGCCCGGACCGGGCATCCACCGCCCAGACATTATCAGGCACCGTGAAATACAGCACGCCATCAACCACCAACGGCGACGACTTGATTCCCGCACTCTGGTTCGTCTGAAACGCCCACGCCAGCCCCAGGCCTCCGACATTCTGCGGAGTTATCTGCGTCAGCGCGCTATGGCGCCGGCCAGAGTAGTCACCGTGGTAACCAGGCCAGCTATCCGCAGGCGGCGTCACCAGCTCCGCCGCTTCAAGGTTCTGTGCCTTCATTGCCCGCGGCAGAGCCATCCCGAGCATCAGCAAGCCTGCGCCCAGCACCAGTCCAACTCTCAGCAGCTTCATAGCGCTCAATCCTTCGCGATCCGGCCCACAATCTTAGAGCTCAACGCAACGTTTGTATGTAGGCCATCAGGTCGTGAATATTCTCGTCCGTGTAATGCGGGAACAGCTCCGCATGCGCTTCAACCGGCGCGTCAATCGCAAACTTCGCGTCGCCTACATCCCACGACCGGTAGACGCCGGCACTATCGCGGATGCCTACCGTAAATTCATCCTGGTACGCCACCGTTCCGGCGATCGTCTTCCCTGAGGGCAGCGTCACCACGATCTTGCTCTTTACATCGCGCGGGTAGAGCATCCGCTCTTCAAGCTGCAGCCCCTCGTAGCGACTCGCCACGCCGGCAAGATCGCCCGTTCCGGAGTGACACTTTGAACACGTACCGGCACCATTGAAGTACCGCTTCCCGGCCTCCACATTGCCAGTCTGCAGATCGGCCACGTCGACGCCCTTCCGCCCGCCCGGCTTCTGCAGCTTGGCCTTCGCCTCCTGCGCGTGGATATATTCCACCAGGTCCGCCATTTCGCTGTCGGAGAACTTGAACGCCGGCATCTTCTTCTCGATACGCCCGTTCCGCACGACCTCAGAGATCTTGTTGCCACCCACATCCGTACTTACAAGCTTCGACCGTGTCAGGTCCGGCCCTGCCTCACCGCCGTTCGCATCGCGTCCATGGCAGAAGGCGCAGTTCTGTTGAAAGATGGAGTTACCTGGCCCCGTCAACGCCGCGGTATGAACCGCCTTCGCATCGCTTGTGCTTGAAGTCGCCTCCTTCGCTCCAGACAGATCACTCGCCTTCAAAAACTGAATGATGCCTGTGACCTCCTCGGTCGGAAGGCCCGCCTGCGCCGGCATCAATCCCTTGCCGTTGTGCACGATCGTAAGAATCTGTTCGTCGGTTAGCCTGCGACCCACCCCGACAAGCGACGGAAACACCGGCGCCATTCCCTGCCGCTGCGCTCCATGGCATTGCGCGCAGTGGCTCGCGTACGACTTTGCTCCGCCAGCGCCCGCAGCATCGCCTGCCGACCCCTGCGCACCGCCGCCCCCGGCACCACCTCCGGTTGGCGGGCTGCTGGTAGGCGTCCCACTTGGAGCAGCACCGTTTTGAGCAGGTGACGCCTGCGTCGCCGGTGTCTGAGCCGCCGTACTCTGCGCCGCCGCATTCTGAGCGGCGTAGGCATAGACAGGCGCCTGCCGCCCCACAAACATCGCCACGCCTGCCGTCGTTGTCAGAGCTACCGCAACCCGAAGTCTCTTCATCGCGTAAAAACACCCTTGCATACTTTCCCCGCCACTACACCCACCACGCCGCCGCAGGTGCTTCTTTGATAACAATCTCATTCAGAAACTGCACTGCCTTCGTAAGCCCTTCTTCAGGGGAAAGCAGGCTGTCCTCATGCTCGATAGAAAGCACGTCGTCGTACCCAAACATTCGCAATGTGGACACGAACTCCTTCCACCACTCCGCACCATGGCCATAGCCGCACGTCCGAAAGATCCATCCGCGATGCCGTTCATCCGTATACGGTTTGGTGTCCAGAACGCCCGTTCGCATCAGGTTCGCCGGGTACATCTGGGTATCCTTGGCATGCACATGGAAGATCGCATCACCAAGAATCCGGACTGCCGCAATCGGATCGATCCCCTGCCAGAACATGTGGCTTGGATCGTAGTTGCAGCCCACCGAAGGCCCGGCAATCGACCGCAGCCGCAGCATCGTCTCGGGACTGTACACCACGAAACCTGGATGCATCTCGATCGCAATCTTCACGCCGTGGTCAGCCGCAAACTTACCTCGCTCCACCCAGTACGGCGCCACCACCTCGTCCCACTGCCACGCCAGCACATCCAGATACTCCGGCGGCCAAGGGCACGTCACCCAGTTCGGAGCCTTCGCCCCTGCCGAATCGCCAGGACATCCTGAGAAATCCACGACCACCGAGACGCCCAGCTTCTCAGCCAGCAGGATCGTCTGCCGATTCACCTCCTGCGCCTGCTTTGCCTGTGCAGGATCAGGATGCAGCGGATTTCCATGGCAGCTCAGCGCATTAATGCTCGCACCATGATCCTCCAGCACTTGCTTGAACTCTTTCAGCGCAGGCGCATCCTCGAGCATCGACAGCTTGCAATGCGCATCGCCCGGATAGTTCCCCGTCGCCAGTTCGACCGTCGTAATCTCCAGCGCCTTCAGCTTCGCCAGCACGCCCGCGAGCGGCATCTGTGAAAGCAGCGGCGTAAATACTCCAAGCCTCATATAACTCCCCGTTGCAGCCATCCTAAAACAACCAAGCTCACGCAGTCGCCGCCACGTACTCGACGCCCGTCCAGACCCCGCCCGCAGCATGACTCTTCAGCATCGCCTCGACTACGCAGGTCGACCGATAGCCATCCTCAAACGTAGGCAGCATGGCCGGCTTCCCGGCCGGCCGTGCTCCTTCGGCGATCCACTCGTACGCATCCCGTACCACGTTGAAGAACGCATCCGCCCACGACTCCTGATGCCCGCCCGGCAGATGCGTGTACCGCGCCACATCGCGCGACATCAGCGACGGATCTTTCGCCATCAACTCGTTCGGACGCTTTGTATGCCCGATCCAAAGCTCATTCTGCTCCTCCTGCTTCCACTTCAGTGAGCAGGCCCTGCCGTTCACCTCAAGCTGCAGATCGTTCTTGTGGCCCGGCAGCACCTGCCCCACCGAGAACGATCCCTTCATCCCATTCTCAAACCGCAGCAACACACTCGCCAGGTCTTCGGCCGCCACCTCCACCGCCTCGCGCTGCCCGCCACTCTCGTTAGAAAAAGCCTGGCCGGAGCTGCCAGCCGAGTACCGCACCGGGATCACCGTCGTCAGATCTGCCAGCACCGAGGCGATCCGCAGCCCCGACACATGCTCCGCCAGATCGCACCAATGCGACCCGATATCTCCCAACGCCGAGCTCACCCCACCCTTCGCCGGATCCGACCGCCACGAGTACACATTTGGGTCCGTCAGCCAGTCCTGCAGGTAGTGACCATGCACAAAGCTCACGCCCTCGGTCTCCCCACGGCTCACCATCCCGCGCGCCTGTTGCACCAGCGGGTTGCCGCGATAGTTGAACGTCACCACGTGGCCGATCCCCGCCGTTACCGCCGCATCCCGCAACATTCGCCCTTCAGCCGAGTTGATCGCCAGCGGCTTGTCCGAGATCACGTGCTTGCCCGCCCGGATCGCCGCCATCGTCACCGGCAGGTGAAGATAGTTGGGCGTCGTATTGTGGATCACCTGAATCGCAGGATCGGCAATCAACGCATTGAAGTCACCGTACGCCCGGTCCACCTTGTACTCCCGGGCCTTCCGATCCGCCGACTCCTGCGACGAGCCCGCAATCGCCACCACCTCCACATCGCCCAGCCGTCGAACGGCGTCGATGTGATGCGCTGCAACAAATCCCGGCCCGATCAAACCCATTCCAATCTTCTTCATCAGTCCTGCGTACTCCTCAAATCAACCCGCTACTGCGCCGCTGAACCCGCAGGCTTTGCATGGGACATCGTGCTTCCATCCGTCATCCCCAGCGCCCACTTGATCGCCTCAAAGTACATCTTCCGGATATCCGGATCCTCCCACGACTCCTCCGTATGGCCGAGCGTCGAATAGAACACCCGCCCCTTGCCATACATACTCGTCCAGGCCACAGGGAAATCATGATCCATGCGGTGAATGCGCGGATTGTTTGCATAGTCCAGTTTGCTCGCGTCAAGGCTCAGCAGCACATTCACCTTGCTTCGCGACCAGTCCTTCGGCTGGTAGATCTCGTCATACTTCACAAACGCCTTCGGCAGATGCCGCACTGCAGGGAAGTCAGGGTCTTCATTGACGATCGGTGCATTGAACGTCATCCACGGATGCTGGTCGAACCACCCCCCAATCATCTCGCCATACTCCGGCCACTTGTAGTTCGTATCGAGCGCCGCATGGATGCCGACAAAGCCCTTGCCGTCCTCTTTGATGAACGACATCATGTCCTGCTTCTGGCTTGCGTCCATGTCCAGCTCACCCGTCGTGCTCGCAAAGATCAGCACATCGAAGTAGCTAAGATTTTTAGCGTTGTTCTTCAGCTCCTTCTTCGTCAGCAGCTCCGTATCAGTCCGGATCATCGTGTCCCACAGGCCGCTCTCCTTGCCCATGTCATAGATCGCGGCCATCGCCGGCGACACAGAATCGTGCTCAAACCCCTTCGTCTCTCCGATCACCAGTACATGCTTCAAATGGGTCTGCTTGGCATGCGGAGCCGGCGGCATCGAAGCAAGCCCACCCGGCTGCTGCCCGTACCCCGTCGGGAGAACCGATCCAAACGTACACAGCGTGAGGAGCAAAGAAAGCTTCCGATAAGCGCGCAAAAGTGTTCTCCATACCAGGTTGACGTTCTCCAGGGCTTGCGCCTTCCAGAATGTGGCCATCACGTTGGGCGAAAGATCGTCGCATCACCCTGATAAAAACGTTTCAGCCGCACTCCAAACCAACAATCATGGATCGGAAGAAGTCTAGCCACAATCGCCACAACGCGCAATCGCGCTGCCCCTCAGCATCCCCTCTGCGCGAACCAGGTCTTTGAACTCGCGCCGCGACGGCAGTCCGAACGCGCTAGCGCACTCCCTCCAGCAGCGGCTTCCCGGCAAGCGGCTCCTGCGCCCTCCAGTCCAGCCCAAGATACTGCGCCACCGTCGCCGCCACCTGGTTCTGCGTCACGGTGGCCACGTTCTTCTCCACGCCAATCGCCGGCACACCCGGCCCAAGCAAGCCGATAAAGATCTGCTTCGAGTCAGGAATTTTCTGGCCATGGCTCTTCCAGTCCTCCGGCCCGTTCCCCCGACCATGATCCGTCAGGAAGATCAGCAGCGTGTTGTCGCGATACTCCGGCATGCTCTGCAGCTGTCCCCACAGCTGCGCCAGGTCCCGATCCACCCGGTACGCCGAGTCCAGATACTCGCCGTAGTTCCCGCCATGCGCCCAGTCGTCCGTCTCCCCGAGCGATAGAAACATCACCCGCGGCTTCTTCAGCTTCAGGTATTCGAGCGCCGTGTAGAAGGTCGGCGCATCGAACGCCTCATCATCCCAGATGTGCGGCGATTCCGCCTTCCACCGGTTTAACAGCTCGATCTCGGGCGTCGTCGGCTTCACGACCAGCGGCTGGTACGACACATTCACCGGGAACCCGCACCGCCCCGCGTTCACCGCCCCGCCAATCACCTCCCACGCCCCAAACGCAGCCACCCTGCCCTCCAGCCCTGGCTGCTTGTTCAACCACTCCAGCACCGTTACATTCGGATTCGGCTTGTTATCGTTCGAGTTGATCCGCGGATCAGCATGGCCCGTCAGCGTCTCGCTATACCCCGGGTACGAAAAGTTGAAAACATTGGTCACATGCGCATCCGACCCCGCGTCAAGGTCGCCATACATCACGCCCTGCGGAAGAAACGTCCCCCAGAGAAACGGCAGTAGCCGCGCCCGCCTGGCCTCGGGCGTCGACGCAAGAAATCGCTGCTGCAGCTCCTTCACGCTCCGCCCGTCGTAGTAGTTCTTCGGTGTCAGCAGCGACTCATCAGCCCCGCGAAACATCTCCTGCCACCGAAACCCATCCGTCATCACCACCACAACATTGCGCGTATTCGGTCCCGGCTGCTGCGCGCCAATCCCCCGCCCCACCGGAAGCGCGACAGAGAACACCAGCGTAAAAAGAAATGCAAACCTGCGGATGTTCATGCTATAAAGTCCTCAATCCAGCCCACGCTACACAATCTAAATGATCCGCTTCGGAAGAGGTCTATTAATGGTTCTGTCACAGGGCATTCGCTGCGATGTAGCACTCTGCCTATAACTTTCAGCACAACCCAACGTGAGCCAAGCTGCTCGATGATTTTGCCGCCTGGGTAAACTGTCGTCCCCTTAGGAGTCCACACGCATGCACCTCTCCCTTCGTCGTTGCTGGCCAGTCCTCGCCTGTCTCGCCCTCCTCCTGCCAACCCTGCAGGCGTCCGCGCAATCGACCCAGGGTCTCATTGTAGGTACCGTACAGGACCCCACCGGTGCCGCCGTCAGCACCGCCGCCATCCAGGTCACCAATATGGATACCTCCGTCGTTCGCTCCGCACATGCCGACAGCTCCGGCAACTACGAGGTCAATAACCTCACACCCGGTCACTACAAGGTCCACGTCGATGCCGCCGGCTTCAAGTCGACCGACGTCGAGCAGCTCGTCCTCACCGCCCGGCAGCAGCTCCGCGCCGATGTAGCCGTCCAGCCCGGCAGCGTCTCCGAGCAGGTCACCGTCGACGCCTCATCCGCAGGCATCATCGAGACCGAGACCGCCTCCATCGCCGCCAGCCTTGATTCTGCCGACGTCCGCAACCTTCCCGCCAACTACCGTGCCAGCTCAAGCGGCACCAGTCCGCTCAACCTCATCCAGACCCTCCCCGGCGTCCAGACCGACACTGCGCCCAACAACGGAACCGGCGGTGGCTTCTCCATCCAGGGCGGTCTTCCCTTCCAGACCGAGGTCACCGTCGACGGCATCACCTCGCAGAACACGACTTCAAACTCGCCGCTCCCAAACGCCTTCCCCTCCGGCGAATCGATCGCCGAACTCCGCGTTGACGGCGTCCTCAATAACGCCCAGTTCGGTCAGCCCGGCGAGGTCACCACCATCTCGAAGGCCGGCACCAACCACCTCCACGGTGGCGCCTTCTGGTACTTCCAGAACGCCGACTTCAACGCCATCCCATTCGGCGCCTCCTCGAAGCCGCGCCTGGTCGGTAACGACTTCGGCGGATCCCTCGGCGGCCCGCTCTTCATCCCGCATCTCTACAACGGCCGCAACCGAACCTTCTTCTTCGGCACCTACGAGGGCTTCCGACTTCCCCAGAGCACGCCGAACCAGTACATCGTCCCCAGCACGCTCATGAAGACCGGTAACTTCAACTACCTGCCCGCCAACTCGCTCAAGAACCCCTTCGTTCCCGGCACCTTCTATGCCAACAACCAGCTCACCGGCATCAACACCGCCTCGCAAAAATTCCTCCAGTTCTTTCCCGATCCCAACCACGGCGATCCCACCGCCTTCCCCAATGGCGTGCCGAACTACTACGTCAACCAGTCCGCGGACCAGTCCTCAAACCAGTTCGACGTTCGCGGCGACCAGTACTTCGGCCAGAAGGCCCTCGTCTTCGCCCGCTACACCTGGAAGAACTACGACATCGGCCTGCCCGAACCTCTGCTCGTCCCCGAGAGCCAGCAGACCATCCAGGACCGCATCCTCGTGCTCTCTGCCAACTACAACATCACGCCGCGCCTGATCAACGAGTTTCGCTTTGGCTTTACCTTCGACAACACCGGCCAGACCAATGGCTTCAACGGCCCCGGCTTTGCTGCCTCCACCAGCCTTCAGGGCCTCACAAATCTCTTCTTCAACGGCGTTCCTGAGCTCGATTTCAAGGCCCTCTCCTCGCTCAACGCCGACCGCCTCACCTCGCTCACCAAGTCCCGCACCATCCAGTACCTCGACACCGTCAGTTGGGAAGTCCGCAGCCACTCCATGAAGTTCGGCGTCGACTTACGCCACATCGAAGCCGTCACCCCGCTCAGCTTCTTCGGTGCCGACAACTACGGCACCTTCGACTTCACCAGCGCCCAGTTCACCGGCCAGGAGTTCGCCGACTTCCTCGTCGGTACGCCCAATGTCACCGAGTACGACCAGGTCGCCTCCGACAACGACGGCAAGTCGCTCTACTGGAACGGCTTCTTCCAGGATGAGTGGCACGCCCGTCAGAACCTCGTCGTGAGCTACGGCGTCCGCTACGAGTATCACCCCGCTTACCACGATCCCTCCGGCAACATTGGCAACTTCGATCCTTCGGTCGCCAAGTCCGGCCGCGTTGTCTACCCCGCTGGTGGCGAGAACGTCCTCTCCCAGGCCTTTCTCACCAGCTTCAACGGCTGCTCGATCGGCAGCTCGACCGGTGTAGGCGCCCAGAATGGAGCCGCCTGCACCCCGGTCCTTTCAAACTCCCAGGCCAACCTGCCCTCCGGCCTGCGCACCGTCCCGACCAAGCGCTTCATGCCGCGCTTCGGCCTCGCCTACCGCCCCTTCAACAATGACCGCACCGTCATCCGCGGCGGCTTCGGGATGTACGACATTACCCTGCTCGGCCGTAACTTCTACTCGCTCACCGGCACCCTGCAGTCCTACACCGTAGCCTTCCCCAACGTCCAGACCGCGGTCGGCCCGGCCTTTACCTGGCCCGCCATCGGCGCCGGCACCGGCATCAACAGCAACACCGCCTCCTACGGCCAGGCCTACTTCGGCACCGCCAACGACATCAACTGGAAAGATCCCTATTCCGAGCAGTACTCCCTCTCCCTCGATCGCGATCTCGGCAACGGTCTCGGCCTCCGCGTCTCCTACATCGGCATGGAGACTCACCAGCTCGTCTGGGCGCCCAACCTCAACGACCTGCCCTACTCCAGCACCACCTCCGCCTACGTGCAGCCCCTCACCGCCCGTCCCTTCCCCAACTGGGGCCGCATCAACACCCGCTCTACCGGCGGCAACGAGAGCTACCACTCCGCCCAGGTTGAGCTCACCCACCACATGAACCGCGGCCTCGAGTTCGACTCCACCTACACCTTCGCCAAGAATGTCGCCGACAACCAGGGCCCGAACTCCAGCACCTTTGCCGCTGAGAACGGCGGCGCCCGCTCCTCCTACGCCGGCGATCGCACCGTCGACTTCGGCAACGTCTACGGCACCCGCCGCAATCACTGGAGCACAACCGTTCTCTACGATCTGCCCGTCGGTCGCGGCCGCATGTTCGGCTCCAACATGAGCCGCATCGCCGACCTGCTCATCGGCGGTTGGCGCACCAGCAACATCTTCCTTATCCAGACCGGACCCTTCATCTCCGCCTACATCCCCAGTGGTACCGCCGACCCCTCCGGCACCGGATCAGGGCTCAACGGCGGCGAGTTCGGCGACCTCGGTCATCGCGCCCAGAAGCCCGATCGCGTCGGCCCCACCAAGCCCTCGAACCAGAGCCGGACCAACTGGATCAACACATCATCCATCGTCTGCCCTGGAGCGCCCAACTGGCAACCAGGCACCGGCTGCTACACCGGCGGCAACCCGGCGGTCGCAGGCGCCACCCCGCCCATCGGGCGCTTCGGCAGCGCGCAGGTTGGCTCCATCGTTGGCCCCGGCACCGTCAATCTCTCCTCCGGCCTGTCGAAGGAGTTCCCGATCCGGGAAGCTGTCAAATTCCGCCTGGAAGGCACCTTCACCAACGTTCTGAATCACACCAACCTCGCCGATCCATCGCTCGACATCACCAACGCGAACTTCGGCAAAATCACTGCGGCACGCGGCTCGGACTTCGGCGGCAGCCGCACCGGCCAGGTCTCCGCCCGGCTGGATTTTTAAGCGAACCGTGCAGGCTCGTAGCCATACGAGCCTGCATTCCTACAAAGCCTTTCGAACCAGCGCCCGCACCCACTCCGTGCTCGTCCCATAGACCGCATGCGCCGTCAGTCCACCCGCGTGCAGCAAGGGCGGCGTGTCTGCTGGAGCCGGCATCAGCCCCAGCGCCGGCAACACCGTCTCGCTCACCCCCACAAACAACGACGTCCCAAATGCCGATCCCGACCCGAACGTCACGGCCGGCACATACTCGGCCACCAGCCCGTAAACCCCACCGCAAAGCGCACCAAATGCATAATGCGTTACAGGCGCTGCCACCTTCCGCTGAACCCCGGACAAACGTCCGCCCGCCGTCTTCACAACCAGGTCTGCAGTCCTCTCGTGCGCCCGCTGAAAATCCTGCAGCTGACCCTCTTCCTGCTCCGTGTAGGTTTTCTCCGGACCCACCGCGCTCTCCGCCGCGCGCGTTCCCTCGAGTGCCAGCTTCTGCACCATATCCATGACGAACGTAGCCACCGCTCCCCCAATCGCCCCTGCAACAAAGCCCTTCCACGCCGATCTGCTCTTCATCATTCTCCTTAGCCCTCATCCTGAGAGATGACTGCCCGCCAGGCAGAGATGTACTTAGCTCTGTATCTAGTCCATCCCGGTCCCCCGGCGCATACACCCTTTCCCGCCCGCCAGCCCTCTCAATCCTGCATGAAACTCTCGCTCAAACCACTCTCCCAGCAGACCATCGTCATCACCGGCGCCTCGAGCGGCATTGGCCTCGCCACCGCCTATCAGGCCGCCCATGCAGGAGCCCAGGTCGTTCTCGCCGCCCGCAATGAAGCCGCCCTTCAGGAGATCGTCCGAAAGATCGTCAGCAGCGGTGGCAAGGCCGAATACGTTGTCACCGACGTCAGCAGCCACGCCGACATCGACGAGCTCGCCGCCCGCAGCATCGACCTCTACGGCGGCTTCGACACTTGGGTCAACAACGCCGGCCTCGGCCTCTGGGGCAAGCTTGAAGACGTCAGCGATGCCGACCACCGCCAGCTCTTCGATATCAACTTCTGGGGCATCGTCTACGGCTCTACCACCGCCCTCCGCACCCTCAAGCAGCGCGGCGGCGCGCTCATCAACCTCGGCTCCGTCGCCTCCGACTTCGCCTTCCCCGTCCAGAGCATGTACTCCGTCACTAAGCACGCCATCAAGGGCTTCACCGACTCCCTCCGCCGCGAGCTCATCGCCGAAGACGCCCCCGTCTCCGTCACCCTCATCCAGCCCGCCTCCATCGGCACGCCCTTTCACGAGCACGCGAAGAACTATACCGGCAAAGCCAAAAAGCTCCCACCGCCTGTCTACGCACCCGAGGACGTCGCCCGCACCATCCTCTATGCGGCCGAGCACCCCTCCCGCTCGCTCCACGTCGGCGGCTCCGGCAAGCTCATGAGCATCATGGAGGCGCTCGTCCCAGCCCTTAATGATCGCGCCTCTGCCATGATGGCCAAGTCCCAGTTTCAGCCCGGCCCAGAAAACACTGCGGGCCACGACAGCCTCTGGCAGGCCGGCCAGGATGGTCACGTCCGCGGACACCACGCCTCCATCCGCCGCAGCTCCTTCACCGCGGCCAACCTCAACCCCGCCATCACCACCAGCGTCGTAGCCCTGGCCGGCATCGCGCTAGGCCTGGGCCTCTCCAAACGATCCTGAGCTTCTGGGCGCGGCCTCATCGAGAGCCGCGCCCAGACCTCCCTAAGCCGTGGGCTTCTCCGGCGCCGGCTCTACCGCACAGAACTGCTCCAGAAATCGCACCCCGTACGCATCCACCAGCTCCGCCACCCGCTCCGCCGAGTCCGACCGCACAATCAACCCGGCATGATGATGCTTCTGCAGCCGATGCACGATCTCCGGCGCATCGTACCCGCTCGTATCCGGCTGCTCCTGGCGCGCCAGGCAGATCACGCTCCCGCCAAACCCGCCCTTCGACACCGGCAAGGTATATGCCTCGCCCTTCGCCGCAGCCACCTCGATCCGCGCCCACTCCACCCACGGATTGATCCCCGTCGCCGCCTCCACCACCTCCGCGATATACGCGCCACCCACCCGCGCCGCACTCTCGAGAAAATAAAACCGCCCGTCCGCCGCCGATTTGATGAACTCCGTATGCGTCACGCCCGACACCATCCCCAGCGCCTCAATCACTTCGCGATGGATCGCCACCAGCCCCCGCGCATCGTCTGACTCCGGGGCCAGCGCGCGCGTCGTAAACACCCCGCCCTGGTGCATCGTCTGGATCGGCGGATGACCGTACTGATGTGGCGCGCTGAACACTACCTCACCCTGCCACGTCACGCCCTCCACGTGGAAGACCTCGCCTGCCACAAACCGCTCCAGCACGTACTGACTCTGCAGATCGCCTAGCCCTTCCAGCACCGGCCAAAGCTCCTCGGGCTTCTCAATACGCTTGATCCCGATTGCCGACGCATTTGTCCGCGGCTTCAGCAGCCATGGCCCCGGCACCGTCGCCATGTACTCCCGCAGACCGTCATAGTGAAACACCCCGGTAAACTCCGGCACCGCCACGCCCGCCACCTTCGCCCGCGCCCGCATCGCCAGCTTGTCGCGAAAGAACGCCGTCGCCGACAGCCCCATGCCCGCCAGCCGCATATGCTCCCGCAGCATCGCCGCCGACTCCAGGTCAAATTCATCCAGCGCCACAAGCCGGTCGATCCGCCGCGTTCGCCCCAGGTACATCACCGTGTTCAGCAGTTGCCCGGCCGTCAGCCCCTCTGGCATCGTGATTAGCTCGGCCAGCGCCTCCCGCGGCCAGTTGACATCCCGCAGCTTCTCCACTGTCAGCAGCCGGACCGTAGCCCCCAGCCTCGCCGCCTCCTGCAGAAACGCCTGTCCCTTCTCATACGTGCTGATGCAGAAGATCGACGGCCCACACCCCGGTTCACTCATTGCTTTTCCCTCACCCGATAGTTAGCCGTCCCGCTATCATCGCCTTGGCCCGCCCGCTAAACCTGCTGGCCGGGTCCAGTGTCCGTCAGCTTCTTCACAATATTGGTGGTTGAAAATCCTTCCACCGTCGGAATGATCTCCACACGCCCTCCCGCGGCGATCACCTCGATATGTCCCACAACCGTCTCGACCGAGTAATCCCCACCCTTCACCAGCACATTCGGCATCAACTCCCGGATCAACTCGAGCGGCGTCTCTTCGTCAAAAAGCACGACCGCATCCACAGACGCCAATGCGGACATCACCCGCGCCCGCTCATTCTCGCCCACAATCGGCCGCGTCGGCCCCTTCAGCCGGCTCACAGACAGGTCCGTATTCAATCCCAGCACCAGCTTCGAGCCAAACCGCCGGCAGTCTTCCAGCAGCTTGACATGCCCAACATGGAGCAAATCGAAGCAACCGTTTGTAAAGACGATCGTCTCCCCCGACGCCCTCCACTCCGCCACACGCCGAGCCACCCGCTCGCGGTCCAGCACCTTCTCCTCGGAGTTCAGCCCCGAGCTCGGCGTCAGCGCCGCCACCAATTCATGCTGCGCAATTGGCACCGTGCCTACCTTGCCCACCACGATCCCCGCCGCCAGGTTGGCCAGCTCTACCGCTGTATGAATGTGGAGTTTTCCCGCCAGGCAAGCCGCCAGGGTGGCAATCACCGTGTCGCCCGCGCCGGATACGTCAAACACCTCCCGCGCCCGCGCAGGCGAGTGATATGTTCCTTCCGGCCCGATCACCCGGATTCCCTTCTCACTCATCGTGACCGTCAGAAAGTCGATATCGTGCTCGGCAATCAGCTTCTTCGCCACAGCCAGCATCTCGTCCATCCGTTGCGATGGCGTCCCCGTTGCGATCGATAGCTCCTTCAAGTTCGGACATACCGTCGTCACGCCCGTGTACTTGCTGAAGTCCGGCGTCTTCGGGTCAGCCAGGATCGGTACCCCCGCGCCCCGCGCCGCCCGGATCACCTGCTCGCACAGCTCCGTCGTCAGCGCGCCCTTCGCATAGTCCGACAGGATCACCGCATGCACCTTGCCTACCAGCTCCACCGTCCGTTCGATCAGCCGCTGCGTCTCCACTTGCGGATGCACCTCCTGGCTCTCGATATCCAGGCGCAGCAGCTGCTGGCTGCGCCCCACAATGCGCGTCTTCGAGATCGTCGGCAGGACGCTCGTCACCAACCCCAGCGTATCCACGCCGGCCTTATCGAGCAGCGCCTGCAGCTCCGCTTTCTCGCCATCCTCGCCCCAGAAGCCCGCAAGAAACGCCTGGCAGCCCAGCCCCGCCAGGTTCATCGCCACGTTTGCCGCGCCGCCCGCCCGCTCATACCGCTGCGCATGCCGGATCACCGGCACCGGCGCCTCCGGCGAGATCCGCTCCACCTCCCCAAGAATGTAGCGGTCCAGCATCACATCGCCCATCACCAGCACCTTGATCTGGCCGAAGCCACCCTCCAGCAGATTCAGAATCGCATGTAGTTCAGGCAGCATGGTCCCTCGTAAACTCCTCGTTCATCATCGCATCCCCGCCCCGTCCACGACAGCCCCGTCCAGCACCGCCCGGACCTCCGCCAGCACCTCGTCCACCGTCACCGACGTCAGGCACTTCTTCCGCTCCACGATGCACGTCTCGAGCCCGCACCCGGCACAATCCACCCGGTGATAGATCACCCGATGCCTCGGCCCGTACGGGAACCACGTCCGCGGCAGCCCGCGTCCGGAAAACACCGCCACGCACGGCGTCTGCATCGCCGCCGCAAGGTGCATTGGTCCGCTGTCATGCCCGATGTACACCTTTGCCCGGCCAAAGACCGCCGCACTCTCTCGCGGACTCAGCTGCCCGCACAGATTCACCACCGGCCCACCCTGCCCGGCACGCCATCCCTCCGCAATCACCTCGCTGTACGGAATATCAATCGGAGCCCCGGTGATCGCCAGCGCATACGCCGGGTACCTGTCTGAAAGCTCCCGCAGCAGCTGCGTCCAGTTTGTCTCGCCCCAGTCATTCGCCTGCACCTTGGTGCCAATGCTCACCGCCACCAGCGGCCGCTCGCCGAGAGGCGCAATCGCCGCCACTCCCGCCGCTGTCTCTGCGGCAGTCAGCTCCAGGCTCCAGTTCGCCGCATCCGCAAGCTGCGCATCGCCAAGCTCCACCACCCTGCGCGCCAGTCGCTCGGCCTCCGGCTCAAGCGTCCCATCGGCCTCGATTCGTCCGTGCTGCTGCTCTTCCGTCAGCGGCACGCCCAACATCCGGCGGATCCCGCACAGCCGAAAGAACAGCGCATCCCGCTTCGCCGCCTTCACCCCGCGCGTCGGCGCCAGGTACACCAGTACCTCCGGCCGCCAGCGCACCAGCTGCCACCACAGCGTCGCCAGCTCCGTCACGCTTCGCGTCCCCACCACGTAGCGAAAATACCCGTCCACCAGCCCCATATTTGCAAGAATCGCCGCCGCGGGCGGAGCCTTTGCCTGCACCGGAAAGTTCGTGAGCAGCCGGCGTTCCGCATTGGGAAACGCCCGCGCCACTAGCCGCAGCGACGGCAGCGCCACCACCGTATCGCCAAGGCTGCCAAGCCGATAGATCAGGACGCGCCTGACACGTTTCGTTTCATCCTCGCCCTGCGGCATCGTTCTCAAATTCTACGTGAAGTGATCCTGATCTTTCGTCACAACGCTCGCCTTTCCGCCCCACACCCGTCGCACCTGTTACAGTTGCGTATGGGAGCTTCCAAAACTCCGGGGCCTTCCATTCCGTATGCCTGATCTCGCCGCACTTCCCCGACTGCATGACCAGGCCACCGCTGACTGGCACGACGCGACCCTGCCGCTCCATCGCTATACCCTCCCCGACTCCCCGGCCTTCTGCGAACTCGCCATGGCCAATCACCGCGCCAATTTCGAGCTCTGGCACGAAGAAGACCTCGCCCGCGATCCTGCCGCCACCGACGCCACCATCGCCGCCGACAAACACGCCATCGATCTCCTCAACCAGCGCCGCAACGACGTTGTCGAGCACATGGACCAATGGCTCCTCAACTGGCTCCAGAGCTCCGGCATCCCAATCGATCCCGCCGCGCCGCTTAACTCCGAGACTCCCGGCCTCATCCTCGACCGCCTCTCCATCCTCGCCCTTAAGATCTTTCACACCCGCGAGGAGGCCCATCGCCCCACCGCCACCTCCGCTCACCGCCAGCGCAACTGTACCCGCCTCGCCCTCCTCGAAGAGCAGCGCCGCGATCTCGCAGGCTGTCTCGAGGCCCTCTGGGAGCAGGTGGTGGCCGGCAAACGGCGCTTCAAGCTCTACCGCCAGATGAAGATGTACAACGATCCCGACCTCAATCCGGTCCTCTACCGCCAGAATGGCAGTTGACCTGACGCGCTGTTCTGCGTATAAAACGCAGACGAGAACTGACAGGAGACTTGTTGGAAGGAAGGCCGCAGACGTATCGCTGGAGTCGCACTCGACTTCGCCGATAGAGATTCCAGAATGCTTCCCTCCCTTTCAGCAATTGTGAACGACATGGCCCAGATAAAGACACCGAAAGCTCCCGCCGTGAAACGTACCCCCCGCACCCTCGCCGGCGATATCGCCCCCGCCGCCGCCAATGGCCGCACGCACGCGCTCGCCCTCTACGAGGATGCCCTGCGTCTCCTCCAGACCGGCAAATACAAAGAGGCGCATGACGCCTTCAACGCCATGCTCGCCGACAGCCCGTCCGACGTCGCTGCCTCCATCCGCATGTACGTCAACGCCTGCCTCCTCCAGATCAACAAGGGCACAACCAGCTTCGCCAGTCACGAGGAGCATTACGACTACGCCATCTCCTTGCTGAACGAAGGCAACTACGAGGACGCCCGCCAGGAGTTCCAGAAGATCCTTGCCGAGAACGAGTCGGCTGACTATGCGTTCTACGGCCTCGCCGTCCTCGCCAGCATGACCGGCGAAACCCACACCTGCCTCGAACACCTTACCGAGGCCATCCGCCGCAATCCCCGCAACCGCATCCAGGCGCGCTCCGATTCCGACTTCCAGGACATGGCCGACGACCCGCGCTTCACGGAACTCCTCTACCCCGAGGTATGACCCCGCCCTTCGCGAAAGATCGCAGCGTCACCCCAACAGCTTCAACGCAGAAAGTCAGCCTCCCCATCCCGGCAGGCCGCACCGGCCTCCGTGTCGTCGCCATCGGCGGCGGTACCGGCCTCTCCACCCTCCTCCGCGGCCTCAAGCGCTACGTCGCCACCCCTGGCGCCACCCATCCCGCCCCCGACTGCAAAGAGACCCCCTCTCTCATCCGCGACCTCGCCGCCGTCGTCACCGTCACCGACGATGGCGGCTCCTCCGGCCGTCTTCGCGAAGATTTCAAGATGCTTCCCCCGGGGGACGTCCGCAACTGCATGGTCGCTCTCTCCGAAGATGAGCACCTGCTCTCGCGCCTCTTCCAGTTCCGCTTCGACCAGGGCGAGCTCCAGGGCCACAGCTTCGGCAATCTCTTCGTCGCCGCCCTCTCGCACATCACAGGCGACTTCGCCCAGGCCGTTCAGATGTCGTCGCAGATCCTCGCTACCCGTGGCCGCATTTACCCCGCCACCAACACCAACGTCACCCTCGCCGCCCGTATGGACGACGGCTCACTCGTCTCTGGTGAAACCAACATCACCGCAAGCAGGCACCGCATCGTCGAGCTCATGATGGACCCCGCCGACGCGCTCCCACTATCCGAGACCCTCGAGGCCATTCAGAACGCCGACCTCATCACCCTCGGCCCCGGCTCCCTCTATACCTCGCTCATCACCAACCTGCTCGTCCACGGGATCCCCGAAGCCATCGCCTCCTCAAGCGCAACCCGCGTCTACGTCTGCAATCTCATGACCCAGGCCAACGAGTCCCTCGGCCTCACCGCCTCGCAGCACATCGAGCGCATCCTGAAACACGCGGAACCCGCGAACAAGCACGCCGGCCGGACCCCCGCCCGCCTCTTCGATTACGCCCTCATCAACACCGCCCCCATCGCCCCCACCCTCCTCGAGCAGTACGCCCGCGAAGGCCAGACCCCCATCGAACCCGACCTTGACCGCATCCGCGCCCTCGGCGTAGAACCCGTCACCGGCGACTTCACACACGCCGGCGCCTTCCTCCGCCACGACTACGACAAAGTCACCGACGCCCTCCTCAAACTACCCCTCCGCTAAAGCCCCGTCTGCTCTAGCTTTCTGTCCAGCCTCCAAAACTGTCATCCTGAGCGAAGGCGGAGCGCTTGCCGCCGCAGTAGAGGGACCCCGCAATTGATTTTGCTCTTGCCCTCCTTAACCCACCCAAGAATCCTGTCATCCAGCAACAAACGTCGTATCCTGAAACCATGACGCCCACCCTTGAAGGTCCGCGCCTCCGCCTCGAACCCCTCACTCTGGCTCACCTGCCCGCCCTCGAACAAATCGCCTTCGACGACCGCATATGGCGCTACATGACGGCCGGGGTCAGGAATCCCACCGACCTTCACGCCTGGGCCGAGATCGCCCTCGCCACTGAGCGAGCCGGCACCACCCTTCCCTGGGTCACCATCCTCAAAGAGACTGGCCAGCTCATCGGGGCCACCCGCTTCGCCGACCTCGACCTCCATCACCGCACCGTCGAGATCGGCTACACCTGGCTCACCCCGGGCCATCACGGCACCGGCCTCAACCCCGAAGCCAAGCTCCTCCAACTCGACTACGCCTTCGACACCCTCAACCTGAACCGCGTCGCCTTCAAGACCCACCACGAAAATCTGCAATCGCAGGCCGCCCTCCGCAAGCTCGGCGCAATCTACGAAGGCACCTTCCGCAACCACTACATTATGTCCGACAACACCCTCCGGCACAGCGCCTGGTTCTCCATCATCCGCGAAGACTGGCCCCAGGTCCGCACCCGGCTCAACGCTCGTCTACGCTCCCCAGCCACTTGACAAAGCGGCCCCTTGGATCGCCCCACACAACTCAACAGGGCCGCACCGAGTGCACCAAGAGTCCAGACCCAGTTCGAGACAAGTCCAGACTTAGCTTCCCTGTTTTTAGGACTTTAGGACTTCAAGTACTCTCCAGCCCAGGGTACCCCGGTCAAGCCGTTCCGGCGATCGAAACCAGCAGCGGCGCGTCCACCGTGCGCTTCAACTGCCCGCACGCCGCAAATATATCTCGCCCTCGCGGCCGCCGGATATACGCGGGCATCCCACCGTCAATCAGCATTTTCTGAAACACCGCCACATCCCCCGGCAGCGGCTGCTCATAGTCGATCCCTGGCCCCGGATTCCATACGATCAGGTTTACCTTCGCCCGCATCCCGCCCAGCAGCGCCAGCACCTCCCGCGCATGCTCCGGCTGGTCGTTCACCCCGCCCAGCAGCACATATTCAAACGTCACATACTCCCGCTTCGTCAGCGGAATCGTCCCGACCGCCTCAAGCAGCGCAGCAATATTCCATTTCCGCGTGATCGGCATGATCCGCTCCCGCACCACGTCGTTCGAGGCGTTCAGCGAGAGCGCCAGCTTTGGCCGCACCGCCTCCAGCGCAAACCGCCGAATGGCCGGCTCTATGCCGCTGGTCGAAACCGTCATCCGCGACTCCGGAATTGCCATCCCCCGCACCAGCAGGTGCACGCTCTTCATAAACTCGTCATAGTTCAGAAACGGCTCGCCCATCCCCATGAACACCAGGTTGATCCGGTCCCGCCCTACCACCACGCCATGCCGCGCCAGCACCGCTGCCACCTGCCCCGCAATCTCCCCCGCCGTCAGGTTGCGCCGGATCCCCAGCTTCGCCGTCAGGCAGAACTGGCAGTTGACCGCACATCCAACCTGGCTCGAGATACAGATCGTCGCCCGCCGATAGCCAGCCCGCTCCAACACCCCAACGTCTGCCGCCCGCTTCCGACCCCGCCCTAAATCTCCGGGTACCCCATTCTTCGCAGCCCTATCGCGAAGGGTAGGATCAACGCCATCCACCTCGTCGACCTCCTCAGCCGCTGCCTCACTCCCGTCCCCGCGCTCGCCCCCATCCCCCTCCGGCATCCACACCGTCTCCACCGTCTCGCCGTCCCCCATCCGCATCAGGTACCGCTCCGTCCCGTCGACCGACGTCGCCGTCTGCACCATCTCCGGCCGCCCCACCACCCAGCCCTCCGCCGTCACCCGCTCCCGCAGCGCCAGCGGCAGCACCGTCATCGCGTCAACCGTCCCGGCAAGCTGCCGATACACCGCCCCGTGGATCTGCGTAGCCCGATACGCCGGCTCACCCCATCCCACCACCAGCGCCCGCAGCTCCTCCAGCGACATCCCAAAGAGTGGCTTCGCACCAAGCTGCGGCTTCGCAACAAGCAGCGCCCGCGCGCCCGTTCCCGTCGAACTCTCCAGATCACTCATCCATCTCATAGTTTACGCTGGACACCGCACCGGGAGCCCCGCATGAACCGCCGTCATTTCCTCTCGACCAGCGCCCTCACCGCTGGCCACCTCGTCTTTGCCCAATCAAGCGTTCAGCCCGGCACCGCCCAGCCGGTCCACATCTCCATCGACGAAGCGAAGCCCCTGCAACTCATCCCACCCGACTTCCTCGGCCTCGGCTACGAGATCTCCTCCGTCGCCCGCCCCGGCCTTCTTAGCCGCAGCAACGCCCTCTACACCCAGCTCGTCCGCACCCTCAGCCCCGAGGGCGTCATCCGCATCGGCGGCAACACCGCCGACTACGCCAGCTACTCCCCCGCCGCCCAGGCCGTCTCCACCTCCTACGCCTCCGTCATCAACGACCAGGTCCTCCACGACCTCGGCACCTTCCTCGATGCCACCAACTGGAAGCTCATCTGGGCCCTCAACCTCGGCCGCGGCAGCATCGCCCAGGCCGTAGCCGAAGCCCGCGCCGTCACCGCTATCGCCGGCAAGCACCTCCTCGCCTTCGAGATCGGTAACGAGCCCGACCTCTTCCCCAACGAGAAGCACCGCCCCGCACCCTACACCTACGATCAATGGCTCGCCGACTACCGCCGCTTCAAAGCCGCCCTCCGCATCGCTCTGCCAGGCATCCTCTTCGCCGGTCCCGACGTAGCCGGCCACACCGACTGGGTCGCCCGGTACGCCGCCGACGAAGGCCACGATGCCGTCCTCCTCACCCACCATTACTATCGCGGCAACCAGAGCCCCGCCAGCACCATCGCTCAGCTCCTCGGCCCCGACCCCAAGCTCCAGCCCCAGCTTGACCAGCTCGCTGCCGCCTCCCAATCTTCCGGCCTGCCCTACCGGATCTGCGAGGTCAACTCCTTCTCCGGTGGCGGCCGTCCCGGCGTCAGCGACACCTTCGCCGCCGCCCTCTGGGTCCTCGATTACCTCTACACCCTCGCAGCGAATGGCTGTGCCGGCGTCAACATGGAAACCGGCGTCAACCAGCACGACTTCATCAGCTCCTACTCCCCCATCGGGGAAGACGAGCACGGCCACTACACCGCCCGCCCCGAGTTCTACGGCATGCTCGCCTTCGCCCAGGGAGGCCGCGGCCACCTTCTCACCACCACCGTCGACCACCCCGATCCCAACCTGAAGCTCTACGCCACCCGCTCCAGCCTGAACCTTCGAACCCTCACCCTCATCAACAAAGGTCCCGACGCCATCCCCCTCACCATCACGCCGACCCACGCCCAAGCCACCATCCTCAGCCTCACCGGTCCAGCGCTAGACGCAAAGACCGGCATCACCCTCGGCCGAACGGAAGTAGCTCCCGACGGCACCTGGGTCCCCACCAGCGAACCCCTCGCGACCCGCAACAACCTCATCGCCTACACCCTACCCCCAGCCACCGCTGCCGTCATCTACATGAACTCCCTCCGCTAACGCATAGCCGCAGCCTCCGTGATAACGTCACCACGTGAGCTCACCGAAAATCCGCCTCCTCACACTCTGCCTCCTCATCACCACCCTTCACGCCCAGACCCCGTCCGACCTGGCCCACCAGATCG
>CAXTLS010000004.1:0-11113 GCA_964245235.1 uncultured Acidobacteriaceae bacterium | reverse complement strand
GATCGCCTCCATTCCCGCGATCGACAACCATGCGCACCCGGTTCTGCCCAACCCCGCCGACCGCGACTTTGACGCCCTGCCCGTCGACAACATGGAGCCCGAGACCGACACCGTAGCCTGGCGCCCCGATAACCCGCAGCTCCCCCAGGCCTGGAAAGCCCTCTGGCAGATCGACGCTGCCGTCCCCCTCACGCCAGAGAACCAGCAGAAGCTCGAAGCCGCCCGCGCCGCCACCAAAGCCCGCGAGGGCCAGCACTACCCTACCTGGGTACTTGACCAGGCCAACCTCGAAACTATGGTCGCTAACCGAGTGACCATGGGATCAGGGATAGCCGCTCCCCACTTCCGCTGGGTCCCGTACGCCGACGCTCTCCTCTTCCCGCTCGACAACAACGCCCTCGCCGCCGGCACCCCCGACCGCAAGCTCTTTTTCCCCATGGAAGACCGCCTCCGCGGCCGCTACCTCCAGCAATCCGGCCTCACCACCGTTCCCGCAACTCTCGCCGACTACCTCGCCAAGGTCGTTACCCCCACCCTGGAGCGCCAACGCGCAGGCGGAGCTATAGCCGAGAAGTTCGAGCTCGCCTACCTTCGAGACTTCAACATCACTGACCCCACCCGCGCCCAAGCCGAACGCGTCTACACACAATACCTCCACCGGCCTCCCGATCCCGCCGCCTACAAGCTCCTCCAGGACTTCCTCTTCCGCTACATCGCCGCCGAATGCGGCCGCCTCGGCATGGCCGTCCACCTCCACGCCATGGCGGGTGGAGGAGGCTACTTCGCGATCGCCGGAGCCAACCCGCTCCTCCTTGAGCCCCTCTTCAACGACCCGCGCCTCCGCCACACCACCTTCGTTCTTCTGCACGGCGGCTGGCCCTTCGTCCGCGAGGCCGGCGCCCTGCTCCAGAAGCCGAACGTCTACCTCGACCTCTCGCAGGAGACCCTCACCTTCAGCCCGCATACCCTCGCCGGCTGGCTGCGCGAGTGGCTCGAGACCTACCCCGACAAGGTCCTCTTCGGCACCGATGGCTATCCCTACTCAGAGGTCATGGGCTGGGAGGAGTCCACCTGGATTGCTAACTCGAACGGCCGCGCTGCCCTCACCATCGCCCTCACCGGCATGCTCGCCGACCACGAAATCTCCCCCACTCGCGCCGTCACAATCGCCCACAACGTCCTCCACGACACCGCCGCCACCCTCTACTCGAAGCACTAGCCCTGCATCCGCCACAAACCCCCGGATGCCCCATCCTTCGCAGCCCGATTGCCAAGGGTGGGATCGACACCCTCCGCACAAAGCCAACCCGTAACCCACGCGCAGAGAATCAGCGTCTTACTCATCGCTAGCCAGAGGACCTCCCATGCCCCTCCGCCCCACCCTCATCGCCGTCCTGCTTACCACCGCCGCCCTTCCCGCACAGTCCCTGCTCGTCCTATCGAAGCACGACCACACGCTCGCCATCGTTGACCCCGCTACCCTCAAGGTGATCGCGAAAGCTCCCGTCGGCAACGATCCGCACGAGGTCATCGCCTCCACCGATGGCCACACCGCTTACGTCTCGAACTACGGGTTCGGGGCCTTCAACACCCTGGCCGTCATCGACCTGGTCGCTAAACAACCGCTCCCCCAGATCGATCTGGGCGTCCTACACGGCCCGCATGGTCTCACCTTCGTCGGCGGCAAGCTCTGGTTCACAGCCGAGGCAAACAAAGCCATCGGCCGCTACGACCCCGCCACCAAACAGGTCGACTGGGTCCTCGGCACCGGCCAGAACCGCACCCACATGATCAATGTCTCAAGCGATCAGCAGCACATCGTCACCACCAATGTAAGCTCTGGCACCGTCAGCCTCATCGACCAGGAAGAGGTCCACATGCCGTCGCCGCTACCGCAGCGCCCCGGGGAGCCCCAGCGCCAGGGGCCGCCTCCCGGCGGACCGAACGGACCCGGCGGCAACATGCCCCGCAAAGACTGGACCGAGACCGTGGTCAAAGTGGGCAACGGCTCCGAAGGCTTCGACCTCTCCCCCGACCGCTCGCAGATCTGGGTCGCCAACGCTCAGGACGCCACCATCTCCATCATCGACATGGCCACGAAGACTGTAACCGCCACCCTCAATGCCAACGTCGAAGGCGCCAACCGCCTTAAGTTCACACCCGATGGTACCCACGTCCTCGTCGCTACCCGCGATGGCCTCGTCATCCTTGACGCTGCCACGCACACCGTCATCAAGCGCCTTCGCATTGGTCAGTCTGCCGGCATCCTCATCCAGCCCGACGGCGCCCGCGCCTTCATCGCCTGCGGCCAGGATAACTACGTCGCCGTCATTGACCTCCACACCCTCACCGCAACGGGCCGCATTGACGCGGGCGGCGAACCCGATGGCATGGCCTGGGCCGTTGCCCCTTAGCCCGCTCGCCACAATAAGCCTGCCGCTACACTAAACGCGTCATGCCCCTAAAGTCCCGGACACTTGCTAGGCTCTCACCCTCGGACCTCTCCACGTGGCGAGCCGCCCTCCGCAACCACTGGTTCCTCTACCTCTACGAGGGCGCCGAGCTCGCCCTCTTCATGCTCTCGGCCTGCGCCTTCACCGTCTGGCTCTTCCTACCCTCGGCCGCCGCCGTCCGCCTCGTACCTGACGCTGCTCTCCGCCGCGTTCTCATGGGCATCGCCATGGGCGCCACGGCCATCCTCCTCATCCACTCCCCCATGGGCAAGCAGTCCGGCGCACATTTCAATCCCGCCATCACCCTCACCTACCTGCGCCTCGGCAAGATCTCTACCTGGGACGCCCTCTTCTACGTGCTCGGCCAGTTCCTCGGCGGCATCTTCGGCGTAGGCATCGCTGCCCTGCTCTTCGACCCACCACTCGCCACCCCGCCCGCCCAGTACGCCATCACCATCCCCGGTGTCTACGGCACAGCTGCAGCCTTCGCCGCCGAGCTCTTCATGGCCTTCCTGCTCATGCTCGTCGTCCTCTGGACCTCCAACCGTCCCTCACTCGCCGGCTACACCAGCTGCTTCGTCGGCCTGCTCATCGCGGTCTACATTCTGCTCTTCGCCCCGGTCTCCGGCTTCAGCATCAATCCAGCGCGCACCACCGCTTCCGCTTGCTTCGCCGAGGTCTGGACCGCCGTCTGGATCTACTTCACCGCTCCGCTCCTCGGCATGCTGGCCGCCGCAGAACTCCGCATCCGCATCTCCGGCCGACACAGCGTCCTCTGCGCCAAGCTCCATCCAGATGCTAGCGTCCTCTGCCCTTTCAACTGCACCTTTCCTGGCCACCGTCACCAGGAGCAGTCGTCGCATCCGGCCTGATCCGCGGTCGCCTCTCATCCTGACCGCCGCTACCATCCGCTGACATCAGCTTCCTGCCTTCGCAGCCCTTGCTCAATTGGGAATACCTCCAGCAACTCGCTCTTGACCAGATCACCGACCCATCCATACCGCGGCGGCTCCTTTCAGACGCGCCAACATCAGGGTGAGGGCTTGCGTACTCTGCGCTTGAAAATCTTTTAAATAGGGTTTGACGGCGGCAGGAATTCCCTTTTATAGTTCTCGGCACTCAAGAACAGCACGACAAAAACGATTTACAAGACATAAATGGGATCTCTGCATTCTTCTGGAGAAGAGGCCAACTATGGTGGTACTGAAGATGAATTTTCGCCGAGGCGCCGGTCTTGGCAGCAGACTTGATAACGAACTATTAACGGTCAGTGAACTGACCATCCGAGACCAACGATCCAAGACCATGAGTGCTATCCGAACGCTTGTTTCTCCCCGCCGGTTCACGCTGTTCATCTTCTTAGGCTTAATCTTCAGCACGGGCCTGCTTGCTCAGTCCGGCTCGATCACAGGAACAATCGTCGACTCGGCAGGCGCCGTGATACCCGGGGCAAGCATCCAGGTCACCAATCAGACGACAGGCAACATCACCAGAGAAACGACATCGACCGGCACAGGCGTATTCAGGGTCTTAAATCTACCGCCAGCAACCTACGACCTCAAGGTAACGGCCGCTGGAATGAAGGCGCTAAATCGCCTCAGCCTCGTCGTTGATGAACAACAGGATCTTGGCCTGGGCAATGTGCAGCTTTCTCTTGGCGGACAAAACGAGACTGTTACCGTCACCTCCGACGAACCTCTGGTCGAGATAGAAACTTCGAACAATTCAGCCGTCGTCTCTCCGCGTCAGGTACTCGAGCAACCTCTTAACGGGCGCGACTTCGAATCGCTCCTCACCACACTCCCTGGCGTCACAACCAACAACTCCTCGCAGTTTCGACTGGTATTCAACCAGACCAATGACTTTTTCGTAAATGGAATGCGTGGTACAGCAAACAATTTCTTCCTTGACGGTGTAATCAACACAGACGTCGGCGCAAATGACGGTCAATATACCGATCTCAGCATTGACGCTGTCGGCGAGTTCAAGACCCTGACCGGAAACTTCAACGCAGAGTACGGCCGCAGCCCAGGGGTCATGATCCTGATTAATACCAAGAGTGGTGGCAAGCAGTTTCACGGAACGGCCTACGAGTTCGACCGCAACACTGCCTTTGACGCAAACGACTGGTTCAGCAACCACCAGGGCAGCCCGCGCGCAGTTCTTCATTACAACCAGTTCGGCGGCAATATCGGGGGATACGTTCCCATTCCGAAGATATCGCCCCGCAGCAACAAAAAGGCCTTCTTCTTCTTCAATTACGAAGGCACACGCGCCAGCAGACCAAACGGTGGCACCTATTACACCATGCCGAATCCAGCTATCCTGGGAATTGGTACACCCAACGGTCAGGCCGACATGTCGACCCTCTACCGTGCGGGGGACGAACAAACCTTCAGCGGAACGAGCACCGGCACGCCGATCAGAGACACAAGCGGTAACCTGGTTCGAAATGGATCGGTCTTCGTTCCGGGAACAATCAAATATAACTCGTTCGGCGAGGTACAGACAGGCACCGTTTATGCAGGCAACATCATCCCTGCGAGCCAACTAAGCAGCAACAGCCAGTATCAGGCGGAGATCAGCAACATAACTCCCGGATACAGAGGCACCTTCAACCATCCCGTCTACAACAACGGATACGGGGATGAGCAGCAAGTCAACTTTCAGGACACATACACCTTCTACAAAAACCAGTATGTTGTGCGCGCCGATTACAACTTTGGTCCCAAAGCGAATGCCTTCTTCCGCTACGTGGACGATAGGCAGCAGGAGAGCCAGGGCTTCGGCATCTTCTCCGGTCCCAGCTTCCCCGTGTACCCGTCCTACAGGAAGAAGCCCGGCAAGAGCTGGGCGTGGAGTCTGGTCAACGTAATTTCGCCGACGCTGACCAATGAGGTCACTGTAGGCTGGTTGCACCTCGACCAGGTCGTCGACATCGTTCCTGGCACGTCTCCCGCAATGTACGACAAGACGACGATAGGTTATACCTTCAACGATCTTTATCCCTCAACGAACACGCACAATCTTGCCCCAATCCTGAACTCTGGTGACGGCTATATCAACACCAGTGTCTTTCCTGCTGGATGGACATCAACCGGTAACACCGTGGTTGTCACAGATAACGTGACAAAAGTTGCAGGCAATCATGTCATCAAATTCGGGCTCTTCGGTGACCTCAATGAAAATGGGCAGGAAGGTCAGTGGCAGGAGCAGCCAAGCTTTAACTTTGGTGCCAGCAATCAAAATGCCAACAACAGCAACTCGGGCATAGCAAACCTGCTGCTGGGCAACTACACCAATGTTCAGCAGTCAAACATCTTCGCCTTCGGTCACTTCCACTTCTTCCAGTACGAGGGCTATGCGCAGGACACCTGGAAGGTGTCTCCACGACTCACCCTTGACTATGGTATGCGGTACGAGTTTGTCGGACCAACTTACACGGTGGGCCAATATCACCAGTATTATTTCGAACCGTACGCGTACAATCCTGCGAACGCCGTTCAGATCAACACTGCCAACAACGTTCCCGGACAGGCTCCGACCCAGGGCACAATCGTCGCCGGTTCTGGTGATCCATATAACGGCATGATCCGAGAGGGAACCCAAGGCCTTCCAAAAGGTGGCCTTAACTTCCGCTTCAACAACTTCGGTCCCCGAATCGGCTTTGCCTACGATGTCTTTGGAGATGGTAAGACAGCCCTCCGAGGCGGCTTTGGCATCTTCTACGAACGCTACCAGCAGAATGTCTTCAATTTCGGAGGTATCAGCAATCCACCAACGGTTTACACGCCCACGCTCTACGGTGGCAAGATAGGAAACCTGTCGCCATCGCTCGTCAACGGTACTCCACAGTCAACTGCAAACACCGTACTGTCTTCCGACCAGCAAGGGCAGATACCTACAACCGATGGCTACAATTTAGGCATTCAACAACAACTGCCACTGAAGTTAGGTTTGGACATCACCTATATCGGCAACTTCAGCCGACATCAGTTGTACAATCAGGAGCTTCAACAACTTCCCCTGGGAACCACTACGAGTACACCGATCCTCTCAACCGTAAACAACGTTATACAAGCTATATATCCATACAAGGGCTATAACGCGATTCACTACAACAGGTTTGGTGCAAACAGTGGATATAACGCTCTCCAGGTTCACTTGGAACGGCGATTCAGCAGCCGATTCACTATAAACGCAGACTACACATTTTCAAAAGCCATTGATCTCGATGATACAGATGGTGACACAGACGTTTTTCCGGACTACAGCCACTTACACAACTTCTACGCACCCGCTGGATTCGACCGCCGCAATGTTGTGAATCTGCAATACGTCTACAACTTGCCCAATGTCCAGGGACATGGCAAGCTTGTTGAACTCGCCGCTGGAGGTTGGGAGATCTCTGGTGTTTCGCAGTTCTGGAGCGGTAGCCCCTGCATCAACAGTGGAGCGGGCGGCGCTGGAGATTCATGCGATTTGCAGTCGAGTGGCAATCTCGGAAATGGTGGTTTCGGCCACATTCGCCCTGACTACACCGGAGGTCAAATCCGGATTCACCCGAGTCATAACCAACCCGCCGGTGTCAATCCCATGTGGTTCAACCCAGCGGTCTTTGCTGTTCCCGCAAACGGAAGTTACGGTAATTTTCACCGTAATTCGATCTATGGTCCTGGCGTTGACAACTATAACGTCTCAGTTCTAAAGAATTTCAACTTTACGGAGAGTGTGCGCTTTCAGCTTCGACTTGAGACCTTCAACGTGTTCAATCATACGCAGTGGAATACGATGAACACGGGTCTGTCTGCGCCCACCCCAGGCGAATCGTATGGCGGGAGCCAGGCAGGAAGCTCGGGGCAGATCACTTCGACCCGAGATCCTAGGCAACTGCAGCTTGGCGGGAAGTTTTACTTCTAACACTGAACCTTTACGAGGGGTTAAGGTTGGCCGCTCCCTCTCTCGATCATGTGGTCGCTGTCGATATGAGAAGTCTTGCATTTGCCCTCGCCGTTGCCCTGTTCCTGGTTGGCCCCTCTCACGCAAGAGGGGCCGACGAGTCACTGAGGCAGATGTTTGAGATAGCGATGAAAGCGTTAGGCTCGGGCGACTACGCCGAAGCCGAGATTGACTTTCGAAAGATTCTGCAAAGAGATCCAGATAATGTCAGCGCACTCGTCAATCTAGGTGTTCTATACGCAAGAACCCACCGCTACAAAGAGTCCATCACGACTTACCAGCGGGCTTTGCATGTTGCTCCGCAGCTACGGGATCTGCAGATCAATCTTGGCCTGGCTTATATGAAGGATGATGACTTCGAGCACGCCGCGCCCATCTTCCAGCAGCTGCACCATGTCGATCCATCGGATCACCGTGTCCTCCTGCTGCTTGCCACTTGTCTTACTTCGGGCAATCAGCCAGCGGAAGGAATATTGCTCCTGAAGCCACTTACTGAATCAAGTGACGCGGATCCCGCAGCAGTGTATCTTCTCGGAATCGCTTACTCGCGTGCTGGCCAGAAGAAGGAGGCTCAAGAGGTATTTACAGAGCTATTTTCGAGCAGCGCCTCTCCGGCGCAGGCCAACTTTCTTCTGGGAAAAGCCTATTACGAGGCGACAAACTATCCCGGAGCGGCGGATGCCTATGAGGCCGTGCTCAAAACAAAGATGGATTTCCCTGGTGCCCACCGGGAGTTGGGTAAAACGTACATTGGTCTGCATCAGAACACGGATGCGGAAGCGGAATTACGTTTAGCTCTCCAAGTGGACCCACACGACGAGGGTGCTGCTTACTTCCTCGGTGCGCTCTTGGTGCAGAACGGTAATTTGCAGGATGGTCTCCGTTATCTCCGGCAAGCGGAAGTCACAACGCCAGACTCTTGGTCAACATTCTTTTACATGGGGAAGGCCGAGCTCGAATTACATCACGCAGCCGCATCGATCCCCTTGCTACAACGAGCTTCAGATCTCAATCCTGATGATTCAGGATCGCTGTACCTCCTTGCAAAAGCTCTCAAGATGGAAGGTCGCACAGACGAAGCAAATACAGCGTTGCGTAGAGTCGCGGAACTTCATACTTCCGCACTCGAGGCGGAAAAGAAAGCTTCGCAAGAGAAGAGCATCCTGAACCAACACTAAGTACACCGACACAACAGCCGTGTGGACACTTAGCAACTCCAGCGGTTGCAACGATCAGCTCAGCCCTGCGCAAAAGACCGGACGAACCTGAGCGATGAAGTAAGCCTGGGCCTCACCGGTCACCAGCATCGCCGCTCACGTCCCGCAAAACGTCCAGCGAACACTCTCCTCGGGTCGCGCCGGTGCAGCATAACGTTCCAGTCCTGGCCTTTCTTCATAGGGATGCGAGAGAACATGCACCATTTCTTCAAATGGCTGGTAGTCCTGCTTCGCGATCGCAGCATCAAGTGACGCTTCCACAAGATGATTGCGAGGAATGTAGATCGGATTGACAAGCCGCATCGCCGCAGCGCGCTCTTCCGCCGAGACAGACTCTTCGTTCAGCCGCTGCCGCCACACGGTACCCCAAGCATCATACGCCGCAGGATCAGCAAACAGTGCCCTGACCGCGGTGTCGCCATCAGGTCTGGCCGCGGCATCGCACAGCCGGCGGAAGGTCCGCGTGAAGTCTGCGCGATTGGCGGTCATCCGCTCTAACAGGTCTTTCGCTATGGCCAGATCGCCCGCGCGCTCTGTAAAGAATCCCAGCTTGCGCCGCAGGCCAGCAAGCCGTGCAGCCTCGTACGTCGAAACAAACCTGGTAAGTGCCTCCTGAGCCGACGCCACCGCAGCGTCCGCGCTTCCCTCCTCCTGCTCGAGAAGAGGCAGCAGGGATTCAGCCAGCCGCGTCAGATTCCACAGCACGATGCCGGGCTGGTTGCCATACGCGTAGCGTCCCTGCCGGTCGATGGAACTAAATACGGTGTCCGGATCATAGGCTTCCATGAAGGCGCACGGACCATAGTCGATCGTCTCCCCGGAGATCGAAGTGTTGTCGGTATTCATCACACCATGGATGAAGCCAACGAGCATCCATTCGGCCACGAGATGGGCTTGCCGGACGATCACGGCATCGAGAAAGGCGCGGTATCGGCGCTCCGCCTGTGCAGCCTCAGGATAATGCCGGGCCATCGCATAGTCTGCCAGTGTGCGCGTTCCTTCGACGTCGCCCCTTGCTGAAAAATATTGAAAGGTGCCCACGCGGATGTGACTTGCCGCTACCCGCGTCAACACGGCTCCCGGCACCACCATCTCGCGCACTACCTGGTCGCCCGTGGTCACCGCCGCCAGCGCGCGTGTGGTCGGCACACCTAGCTTTGCCATGGCCTCACTTACGATGTACTCACGCAGCACAGGACCAAGCCCCGCCCGGCCGTCACCCCGACGCGAGAAAGGAGTAGGACCGGAGCCTTTGAGCTGAATGTCGTAACGAACGCCGTCCCCGCCCACTACCTCGCCCAGCAGGTTAGCCCGTCCATCGCCAAGTTCAGGTACGAACTGTCCAAATTGGTGTCCGGCATACGCGATCGCCAGCGGTTCAGATCCTTCCGCAATACGATTGCCCGAAAGCATCTCGACTCCTTCATCACTCGCAAGCAAGTCAGGATCAAGCCCCAGCTCTCGCGCAAGTTCCACGTTTAGCTTAACCAGCCGCGGACTAGCGACCGGTGTTGGATTCACCCGGCGATAAAAGCGTTCCGGCAGTCGCGCATAGCTGTTCTCAAAGCGTATGGAAGCAGCCTCGCGATTAGGGACGACCGCAACTCCAGGGATCTGCTCTGCACTCATGATCTATTCGATGCGAGCGTGGTCTTTTGTATGCAGAGACCTGGGCTGGCTATCGGTGCGCCCCAGCCGATTGCACAAGGTCAGGATCTTCGGAACATCGCGACCAAGCACGATGCAAAGAAGCTCGTATGTACATCCTCTATCCGCTGAATGTCAGAGCCGCATGGACCGACTACCAAGGTGGAATGCACCAACAGCCACTATGATCCGATAAGGCGCTGAGCAAACCCGGATGACGAGGTAAAAGCCCGTCGCCTGTGCACAGACAGGGGCTTTGCACGAACTCTGAACGGAGCGCAGTATTCATCTAAAGCTCGCTGGAATGTGAGGTTTTCGACCTCATCACATCCGCTGCTCACCACCCTGCTTTGTGCATCTTTTGGGCCTACGAAAGCGTCTACATCGAATGTCGGTACCTCATTCGTACGGTGCACGACCCAAGGACCCACAAGATGAACACCCAGGTTTGTCCCGAGTTCGACCTTCCCACTGACGAAGCTTCGCCTACCTCTGAGTGGTCCACACCTAACAGCGTCGATAAGCTTAGTCGCCGCACCTTCGTTCAAGGTGTCGGTGTTCTGGGTGCTGCCATTGCCACCGGGATTCCGCAGATTGCTCTCGCCGAGACGCCGCATGCTGCACCGCAGATGGCCGACCTGACCCTCGACATCAACGGCACGCCGCACACCATCTCGCTCGACACCCGCACCAGCCTGCTTGACGCACTCCGCGATCACCTCGATCTCACCGGCAGCAAGAAGGGTTGCGACCATGGTCAGTGCGGCGCCTGCACCGTCCTCGTCGACGGACGCCGCGTCAACTCCTGCCTCACCCTCGCCGTCGTCGCCTCCGGTT
>CAXTLS010000003.1:91777-129864 GCA_964245235.1 uncultured Acidobacteriaceae bacterium | reverse complement strand
CGGGGCCGTTGACGATGCAGCCCATGACGGCGAGTTTGAGCTCTTCGACGCCGGGATATTGCTTCTTCCACTCGGGCATGGATTCGACGAGGTAGGTCTGAATGCGCTCGGCGAGCTCCTGGAAGTAGGTGCTGGTGGTGCGGCCGCAGCCGGGGCAGGAGGTGACCTGGGGCATGAAGGAGCGGATGTTGAGGGACTGGAGGATCTGCTGGCCGCAGCGGACTTCTTCGGAGCGGTCGCCGCCGGGGGTGGGGGTGAGCGAGACGCGGATGGTGTCGCCGATGCCGGCGAGGAGCAGCGGGGAGAGGCCGGCGGTGGAGGCGACGACGCCCTTCATGCCCATGCCGGCTTCGGTCAGGCCGAGGTGGAGGGCGTAGTCGCAGCGGCGGGCGAGCTCGGTGTAGACGTCGATGAGGTCGCGGACGCCGGAGACCTTGGCGGAGAGGATGATCTGGTCACGGCGAAGGCCGTAGCGTTCGGCGGCGGCGGCGTTGTCGAGAGCGGAGACGACCATGGCTTCCATCATGACGTCGCGGGCTTCGAGCGGCTGCGGGAGGCGGGAGTTCTCGTCCATCATCTTGGTGAGGAGCGCCTGGTCGAGCGAGCCCCAGTTGACGCCGATGCGGACGGGCTTCTGGTGCTTGACCGCGACCTCGACCATGGTGCGGAAATTGTCATCATCCTTGCGGCCGATGGAGCAGTTGCCAGGGTTGATGCGGTACTTGGCAAGGGCTTCGGCGCAGTCGGGATATCTGGCGAGGAGCTGATGGCCGTTGTAGTGGAAGTCGCCGATGATGGGCGTGGTCCAGCCCTTGGCGGCGAGGGCTTCGACGATGTAGGGAACGGCTTTGGCGGCGTCGTCGTTGTTGACGGTGATGCGGACGAGCTCGGAGCCGGCGCGGGCGAGGGCAGCTACCTGCTGGACAGTCGATTCGATGTCAGCGGTGTCGGTGTTGGTCATCGACTGAACGACGACGGGGTGGCCGAAGCCGGTGAGGACGCCTCCGATATTGACCGGGATGGAGCGGCGACGCTGGATCTGCGGCATGGCAATTTCTCCACCTATAAGGGTATCACCGGGGGAGGGGAGGCTGGATGTGCCGGCCGGGCGGTGGTCGCGATACACTGGGCGAAATGGCCCGGTAGCTCAGTTGCATAGAGCAGCGCACTCCTAACGCGAAGGTCGCAGGTTGGACTCCTGCCCGGGCCACCAAACATCTCGCATGTAATCAATGATTTGCCTGAGATTCGATGATCGCCAGCTGAGCATTGCTTTGGAATTTGGGATACTTTGGGATACTTTCCACGCGAATCATATGCGATTCATTGCAGCCCGCTGCAACAACCTGAACGCGAACCTATTGCTGGATACGGACGAATTACTTAGACCTTCCCAACCTTCATCGCCTTTGCGCGAATGAAATCGTCATGCTCAAAGGCCGAAGCCATAGTGTTGATCTCAGCGGCTGCAATTCCCAGAGCAATCGCTTCCTGTCTCCAGCGCGAAACGGCCTTGGCGACCTCATATGCGGTCCGTCGTGCTTGTGCCTTAGTGAGGCGGAAGTATTCCGCCACACTCAAGGCCAGCTCAAGCGAAGCATCCCCACTCTGCTCGTCAATGAGTGTTGAGAGAATGCGCGGTCTGAACTGGACTGGAACCGGATTGAGATGGTAAGCCGGTGACAACCTCCAGCCTCTGTTCCCTTCGTAGAGGAAACCATGGTTGCGCAGATGGTCGTCGGTGTTCGAGATCAAAACCGAGAAGACGATCCTTCGCCAAAGCTCATGCAGGTCTTCATGGGAGCCGCGCCATATCTCTGAATCGCATCGGCGATCTCCAGATAGCTACGAGTTTCATGGTCTACGGCTCCAAGCATGCTCATTGCCGAAAGGAAGGGTTGCCGCTTGCTGCCTTCGCGGTCGAAGCGTCGCAACAGAAAGACTGGTCTGCCGGCAACTCTTTCGACTCTGCCAACTGCTGCATTGATTCCTGCCGCTGAAGCCAGCTTCAAGGCCAGGGCCTCCCACAGGACGGTGCTGATACGGTCGGCATGGTGAGGAAACTTCGCAATGGCTAATGACCCATCGCGATCCCTCACGGAAGCTTTTGGACGTGCCCCGCCGAGGGACGATCCCGGCGCAAGCAATAGGCGCAGATCTTCGGCAGATTCAACCTCATCGTAGACATGCTCACTGGCAGCAAGGAGAGCAGGCAGTTCGATCAGCGGCGGCGTTCTATGGTCTACGATCTGACGCAGGAATGGGCCGCCTTCCGCCTCGGCAAATCGTAGAGCCCCCTGACGAGTTTCATCGTCGACTCGATGACCCGCTGTGTCGACATACTTCATCCCCTGTGCAGAATTTCCATACCCGTTCCAAACCGTCCTCGTCCCTCAAATAAAACTTGCTAACAACCGTCCCTCGTACCGCACTCAAAGACTCAACCCGAACCCCATACTTACCTCCACGTCGTGCTTAGGCGTCACGATCTTTGGTTGAGGCAAAGCAATAGCCTGTTCCGGCTTGTACGCACTCTGGTGTGAAACATCATGTCCTAATGCCTTTGGCAACTTCTCCAGACTGTCGGTAAATATCTGCGCGTCGAATTGACCGCGCGAGATCGACACATAGGCCATGCGGCTGTTGAGCAGGTCCTTTGCCGCAAGCTCCGTGTCTACGTTGACCAGCACACGCTCCGCCGTCTGGCCTTGGCTTGAATAGCTGGTGACGGCATACCCATGATCGACATGCGGATGTCGTTGCGGATTGAATTCGACTTTGCGCTCATCATCCAGCCTTAGCCGCATCGTTCCATCTCGCCCGATGCCCTCGACAGTCCCCAGGTCACGATTGGCAATCTTCAGTTCCTGGCTGGGCGCGGTGAACTGGATGCGATCTCCCACGGAGAACCTCTTCTCGTCCTCTCGGTATACGGAGACTCCAACCTAGCGACGTGGATCATAGGTGGTTTGCTCCCCGTTCCCTCGCACCACCGTCAAAGTGTTCGCCCGAGCGTTCACAGCAAGGACGCGGGAGTATTCGCCTTTCTCGATGCCGGTCTCCTTCGATGTGCGCGAGTACCGCAAGATGTCATCGACCTGATACCGCTGTGCCCAACTGCGATCTGCGCCGGTCATCTCCTGGCGCGGAACAAGGGTCCGCACGGAATGGTCCTGCCTGCTCACAAGTCCGCGCGATTGCAACTCATCATGTATTCGCAAATTGATCTCACTACGGGAACGGTTGTCGGGCGAAACGACAAGTGTGCCGCTGGGAGACTTGGCGTACTCCCGCGCAATAGCCGCTATACGCTCATCGTGTCCCTTTACCTGATGCACACGGCCCTGCTGGTCAAGACTCTCGACGGCGGCTCCCACCTGCCCTCGCGCCAACTGCTCGACAACCTGTTTCAACTCTGGAACGCGCTGGCGGACGATATCATTCAATGTCGCTGTCCGCATCCCTGCTTCCTGTAATTGCGCGAACGGACGCCCTGCTTCGACGGCCTCATGTTGACGACTATCTCCTACCAATAACACTCGATCATTCCGATGGAGACGCTCGATGAACTCGTGCATCTGGCGCGTGGAGGCAAGCGAGGACTCATCGAGCACATACAAGCGCTTCTCTCCAGTCTCGGGCTGCGTACCTTTCGCAAGGTGCCGCTGGAGAGTCGAGGTCTCCATACCCGCTTCAGCCAACTTGTGTGCCGCGCGAGATGTCGGCGCGAATCCTTCGACCTTGTACCCCTGCGCTTCGGCACCTTCACGGACGACGGCGAGGGTCGTCGTCTTACCTGCCCCAGCGACACCATCCAAACCCACGATCTTCTCGCGACTCAGGAATATCTCATCGACCGCTTGGCGTTGTGAACGGTTCAATTCAGGATGGCGATCTTCTGTCCAGATTCGCAACTGCGGCGATACCAGCATTGGATCGTCATAGCCGCGCTGCATGTGACCGACGATCTCCCGCTCCATCCGCATCATCTCGGCAGTCGTATACAGCGGCGCTGCGCGGCCATCCGGCCGCTTAATCGCCCGAAACTCCCCACGCGACACCCGCTGTTCAAACTCCTGTCGTACCTGTGTGTATGAGGCCTTGCCCATGCTGCGGTCTATCGCCGCTTGCAGGATCGCACGCTCGTCCTGAACAGCAGAGCGTTCAAAGACGTGATTGCGTGAATACGTCACGGACTGTTGCGCCGTCTTCTCCGGCCGCACAGCATGGTGTTCTTCCTGTGCCTTTGCGACGACACGATCTGCTTGATGGCCGAATCGAGCAGCCAGGTCGCGGTGCTGCTGCAACACCTCTTCAGGCGAATGGATTTCCTTACTGTCGCGCGTGCGATGAGCAGCTACTTGCGCCGCGCCTGCGCCCTCTCTACCGATCTCGTGCAGGTGTTCTCTGATTTGGACACGACGCGGGCTCGATGCCTCCAGATACTCCTGCGAATGACCTTTGATCTCGGGCTGACCATGCTTGCCGCGTTCGATCTCATAGCCAAGGCCCTGCAACTTCATTGCAAGCTCTGATCGGTACACGGTTGTCGCATACTGTTGCGACTGGAAGAGGCTGCGCTCTTGCAATGCGCGCTTCTGTCCATTGTCTCGCTCAGTCACATTGAAGACGACTACGTGAGTATGAAGCTGCGGTGCAGCATAGCCGTCTACAGGACGAGGGGTGTCATGCTCGAAGGTAGCGGCGACGAACTTGCCTGTTGTCTCGGGCGCATGGACGTTACCAATGCGAGCCTGTGTGTACCGCTCTAACTCCTCCAACGCCACGCGAACACTTTCACGATGCGCCTCACGTACACGATCATCGCCACCCACAAGGGCTGTTAGCGAAACAGACTTGGGTGCGGAGAACGTCGCATCCCATCCTGCACGGTGTTCTGAACTGGTGATTTGCTTGCCGACTGATTCTCGTAGGTCCTGGCAGGCTGGTGCTTGACGAGCTGCGCATCCTTCGCTGGGTGCCGTCCTTCGCTCAAACGAGCAAACTCCTCAGCCCCTACTTGGCCACGCAAGCCCCACTCCTTTGCGAGGCTCCCTTGCCACTCGCTATGCCCTTGCTGATCGCGGCTCCAGTAGTTCTGTCGTTCAGAGGTGAACTCACGAGCGTGATACGTCCGTGCTTGTCCAGCAGACAGCGATTTAGAGATAGTCAACATATCTTGGCCCGTGAGACAGCAAATAGTTACTGTCTTGGTTCACATTGTAGACGAGATTTGTGGATAAATGGGTCGTTATTGCTGAAATAGTTTTCGGCTGATAATCGACAAAACCCCTATGGCTATTGGTTCTTTCCAGCTTTAGCAAAGCTATCAGCGGAGTAATGGACGAGTGATTTGAGTAGCAATTACTCGACTAATGCAAGAGTTCTAGCTCACTCAATGGAGACTCAATACGCTGCTTAAGAAGATTCTCAAGCAACACTTTTACTCGTGACTTCAACTGGTGTACTCCAGGCTCCAGATAGGGACATTCAGCGCCTCAAGTAGCCCTCGTCAAGCAGCTCTTTGAGACGAGTTGAAGGGAGATTAATGTGAGGGCTGTCTACGCTGGTTAGAGTTGAGCGAAGCGATGCCGAGTTGATACACGACTTGATCTGGAATACATAGATACATCGGAAGTCTCTTCGTCACTCAATCCATTTCGATTCGTCCACGGTTCTGCTTGCGAATGCGCAGCACCCGATGGAGACGATCCGGGGAAGATAGTACGACGCTGAGATGGTGGTTTTGAGGAGTGCAAAGAGGTGGAGTAGCGAGTTGCCGGGCAGTAGAAAGCTCGCCACGAACTTGAGTCGATTCTGGTCGGTCACTCCGACGAACCGTTTCTGGATTTGGCAACTTCTTGAGACCAAATCTGCGACTGATTGCGGGCCCGACACTCGGCCACTCAAGCTCTGCTTTCTGCTCACTAATCCCGCGGGCAATTCGCAACCGGATTCGAGCGACAATCCCGTCTCGATTCTCCGGCCAATCCCTTCCATAATCCATTGACCATTGCGGCTCCGTAACCGCGCGTCGAAGCTGTCTCCATTCGTACCCGATGTCCCCTCTCATCACGAATGCCAAATAGGCGACGATCAGCCAAGCCGCGACACAATAGAGTAGCGGTTCATTGACGAGTCGGCGGAAACTTTCGCCGTCATAAAAATCTTCACGCAGGAGCTTTTCGACCTCGGTGGAATCCACGCTTCCACTGCGGTTCTTTCTATGCCTGTCCATCCTTGTCCAACAGCAAAAGGCGAGAGGTTCAAAGAGAGATCATTCAGGCTTCCCTCGGCGACATCGAGGGCGAACAGCCACTGTCTCTTACGCCCGGGAGCCGTCTCCATGAGCCATCGGATTTGAGTCCTGGCGTCGGGTTGATTTGCGTGTTCGGAACTGTGCCATATGCCACCAGATAATACCGCTGCAGTGGCGGTACTTCCCAATGCAACCATGCCCAGAAGCTGAGTAATGGGAGGCACGGAAGCAAAGCCAGGATCAACGCGATCCGCTAGGGAAATGCAAACCGAATACGGGAGGGTCTCATTACGGCTTGTCCGTAGTCTTGGAACTGGTTCGGCGACGCCTCTGCGCCATGTAATCTTGCGCTCTCTGCTCCTTAATGGAGTCCGAATAGGCTGACATCTTGCGTAGGTCTTCGGTCGTCAGTGGCCCTTCTGACGCCCGCGCAAACAGATTCAGCATGAGGGAGCGCATCCCGATAATCTCCGCCAGCAAGATCGGAGCGGTTTGCTTCTCGGCATCAGCACTCGCACGGGCGTGCGCTAGCGCCGCCTCGCGTAGCCATTCCGCAACCTTCTTACCGGCGTTCGCGGCTGCTGCCTCAACCTCACCGAACTCGGCGTCGGTAAGGCGGGTGGCAATTGATCTGTCACGGGACGTCTCGTTTATCGAGACCGTAGATGCCAACGGCGTAGCAGTTTCTCGCTGTTTGTCGTTACCGGAGGCCATTCGATTTGCCACCTGGAACAGGTGTTCCCTTGAAGCGCTTGGATGCTCGCAGCGCGCTGTCGGTTTCTGCGAATGCCCCCTGCTCAGAAACATCGTCCAAATACCGATGTTTACAGTTGGAAACGCGAAAACTCAAGCGACTGAAAGTAAACACGTTAGCAATCGTGAACTTAAGGTTCCCCTGCAGTTCCCTATTGGGGATGACGTCAGCTTATACCCGCTGCAAAGCAGCGCGATTTTATGCTCGTGGACGTTACGGGCATGCGCAACGACGGGACGGGGCCACAAAAGCGATATATTCCCCGGACAGCAAATGTGCAATTGCTGGGCGATAGGGCACAGGTCCAACTCGTCGGGCGGAGGGCAAAGGCGCTCTAGAATCGCGCAGAGCACAGCACGCGGACGTGAAGAACATGCCGGAGCTTCCCTTGCACGTCGTTTTGTAGAATTGACGAGGGGAACCGTGCGCATATTTTTAATTCGCCCCGTAAATAGCTTCCAATCATGACAACTCTGCTAGTAGGATAGGATTCCGCGTGGACCTCATCCAATTCTGGCGCACTTGTCGGGGTGCTCCACCTTGATGATGGCAAGTTTCACGAACTTGGTTTACCCCAAGTCGTGAACTACCAAGAAGCTGAACAGGTCATTCTCAAGTGGCAATCCGAGCATCTACCTACGGCAACGATCATATCGCTCGATCAACCAACCATCGTAAAGACTGCCGGGGGCCAGCGACCTGTCGAGAACATCGTTGGATCGCCGGTCGGCCTCCGGTACGGTGGGATGCAGCCAGCCAACACAGGCAGAGATGAGATGTTTGGCCAGCATGCCCCCGTATGGAAATTTCGGACACGGTTCGGTGGCGCAGCAGATCCGCTCAAGCCAGTCTCAGGCACTTGTGTGTTCGAGACATACCCGGCATTAACAATGATTGCGCTCGACTGGATGTTGTTAGATTCACGGGCCACGGGTCGCCTGCCGAAGTACAACCCCGAGCGGAAAAGCAAATTGATTATCTCGGATTGGCGACACGTTTGCGAGTCGGCGTCGAACGTATTCCGTGACTGCGGACTCATCGACATCGTTCGGTGGATCAACCAAGCCGCCCGAAATACTTCTCCGCGCAAGCGTGATCAGGACTGCTTGGATGCTTGTCTGTGTCTGCTCGTGGCCCTTTGGCCGAGCGCAAGGACTGTCTAATTGTAGGAGACTACGAAATGCGTTGAGGCGAGCTTCAGAGAAGTTCCTTTGCAGTCGTTCCATCTGCAACTCAGCCGAGACAAAACGCTGGTGGTAGAGGTAAGCCTTCCACGCCAACGATGAGGCAGTACACGAGCATGCTCCAGAACATCTCTCCCAGGGCTTCTGTGATGACTGCCGTTCCCGCCAGCCTGGACCAGGCTTCTACGCGGAGCAGAGCTTTCAAGACGGTCTCGACGTAGCAGTACACGATGGTCACAAAAGGGCCGAGGACAAGGTGCGTGATGAGACGGGGCAGGATTCGCTGCGCTGGGAAGGCAAGCATCTGATCAAGAGCCAGGATGCCCGAGACGAGAAGACCCCAGGCCCACCACTGCGCCTACGCCGACGCCACGACCTTGTGTAGATCACGACTCTGCCCAAAGCTGAGGCAAGGCGAAGATCAGCGCAATCGCCGTCCAGAAGATGACTGAGATCACTGACCATCTAAGAGTATTTTTCATCATTGCTCGTACAGTCATTCTGACAGATCACGTTCGTCCGCTTGTCCATGGAAGAGTAGTTGCGAGAGAGGCCAGGTGTTGTTTGCTTCTTACGCATCCTGCTCGTTCGAATTGTGAACCGGCCTGCAAGTGCCGGGACCGCTTCAGAACATAGTGTCTGGCTGCACGTTGGATGTGCGTAGAGTTACGGTAGAGATTTCTGCTTAGAACCACGCGTTGTAAGCATTTGTCTTGAATGGCTTGCCGTCGCCGACACCGAGCAGAGCACAAAGGGAAAGCAATGCGTAGGTTCCAACTCGGCATATTGGTGACAACATGTTGCCTTTTGCTGCCCCACTTCGCCCTTGCAACGGAGCCTGCGGCTAAAGCAAGCCGCAGCATCTTGATGAACGCAACTCATTGGCATCCTGTCAGCGAGAAGTCTGACGTGCACTATCTAGCGAAGGAAGGCTACCCCGACGGAATCATTGTGTTGAAAAGGGGGATCTCGCGCTCAACGGGTTGTCTTTTCGGGACGGCACGATTGAGTTCGATATGAAGCCGTTGGCTGAAGACATACCGGGCGTACGCTTCCGGCAGCGTGACCCTCAGAACGCCGAGGAGTTCTACATTCGGAGTTTCCCGGACTGCCGGGCCGAAAACGATTGCATCCAGTACAGCCCGGTGATCAACGGGTTCATGCTTCGGAACGTCTACCCCCAGTACCAGAAGCGGGCTCCCGTCTTTGCCGATGGCTGGAATCATATTCGGCTTGTTGTGTTGGGCAAACGAATGAATGTCTTCATCAACGACTCCGTCCAGCCCATGCTCGCAGTCGGTGAACTTCTCGCAGATACCCAGCAGGGTGGTTTGGAGCTACACGGCCCCGCTGCGTTGCCAATCTGGTGGTCACTCCTGGCGAGACCGGCGGCTTATCCCCCGTCCCTGTTCGCGACGTGACAGGAAGCGAGGCCGACATCGTCCATGCGTGGCTCCTGGGACCCTTGCCGCCGTTGCACTATGGGTCGGCTCCGGCGTACGTAGATCTCCCACAGGACCAGAAAGCATGGAGACCGTCCGCTCCGAGCGATTCGGAATCCTCAACCTGAACCGGCAGTTCCATGCTTCCAACGAACCGCCAGCGCTGACCTGGGTCAAGACCTCTGTCGACTCCGATCGCGATCAGCAGAAACAGGTCTCGCTGGGATGGATCGGCCAGACCTGGGTCTTCGTCAATGGATCGCTGATCACCTCTGGCAAGAACTTCTACTACCCGGAGTCAGAGCGACGCAGTCCGGATGGAACGTCTCTCATTGGAGAATGGTTCCTTCCTGGTTCCGCTGCATCGTGGCCACAATGTAATCGTGATTGCTCTGTATAGCTCGGTCCACGACGACGCTCGCTCTCGAACCGCTTACGACTGGGGGCTGGCGATGCGCTATGACGACATGCGGGGCCTTGCACCTCCACGCTAAACGGACTTGCGAGTGGGTCAGCCTTAAAGGTCTACGCGTGGGTTCTTTGCTTGCAATCGCGTCCATCTCGCTCGATTTGTCTACCTGTCTGCACCCGTCGTGACCGCTTCAGAACATATGCTCCAGCTGCACGGTAGATGCGCGTAGGTTCACGTTAGACATCGCCGCGCTTACATCCGGATGTGAGCTTTGCAACCGTCATCTTTAGGAGATACGCCGCGAACCGCATCAGTACGCACCTTCTCGCTCTTACGATTCTGATTGGTACCGCGAGCTTCGCTCAAAGCATAAACCCTGCTGAGAGCAGCCAAGCGGTCCCTGCCAGCCTCGCTTCGGATACTGTCGATGTTCAGCATGTGATCGACGCCTACCATGCAGCCGTTGTTAGCCATGACGGACCGCGACTGTCGCAACTTTTCATCCCGCAAGGCAGTATGTTTCTCAACGTACTTTCTGACGACACGTACGCTCGCGCTAAAGCGAAATCGCCGAATGCGGCGAAGGTCCACGTAGGAAGCTACACAGACTTCGTCAAGCTGGTTTCGACCTCAAAGGCCAGCTTCAATCCGACGCACACGCATCTTCAGGAGAACAGCGACGGGACGATCGCTTCGGTGTACTTTGACTTCGTATTCCTGATCGACGGAAGGCAGAGAATCGCGGGAGTGAGACTTGTATCCTGGTTGAAGGAAACGAAGGCTGGAGGATTGCTGCGATAACCTTCTCGTCGAATCCATTGATGGCATAAGGCTGCCGATTGTCATGTGAGCCTCCGTTGAGGTATGTCGAACGGAAGGTAACAACAAAATCTCCGGCTCCGTCTAGGCGTGTTGTTCATGCTACGTAGCGGATCCGGCTTTTTATTGGTAACTATTATCCTCCTGGGGAGCTGTGAATACTGTCCAATGCGACAGGGAGTTATGCTGAACTAACTCATGCGTATTAGTAAAGTGCCTCGATATACTGCAGTGACCCAGGCCTTCGTCTCGGAGTGCAGCGTGCGCTGTGTCAGCGAAACGAGAGAGTGATGCGAACGCTTGAAGTCCTGATGCTTCTGCTGCTTCTGCCTGCGGTCGGCGGGCTGCTGGGACCTCGTTCCTGGATGCAATACCCGATGCGGCGCTGGATGCGGCTGTCGTGGGCGCTGGCTGCGATTACGTTTGTTCTTCACGCTTACTACGAAGGTCCGCACTGGCAGATGGTGCCGGCGTACCTTGCGTTGATCGCCGCTGGATTCGCTCTCTTTGAGCAACGTTTAAGGTGGTGGATGCCGAGGTTGACGGGCGCGGCGTGCCTGCTGCTGGTAGCGATTTCCGTCGGTGCTTCCTGGTTGCTGCCGATGTTCCGCCTCCCGATGCCGACGGGCCGATACCCGGTTGGGACCACCATTGTCCATCTTGTCGATGCGAGCCGCCGCGAGATCCATGGCATGGCGCCACGGGGCCCGCGCGAGTTGATGGTCCAGATCTGGTATCCGGCAGAGGGGACGAAGAAGCCGCTGGCACCGTACCGTCGATGGGCCGAGACGACGGCGCTGTCGTCCTACATGGCGATGATTCGGACGCACTCGCAGGTGGAAGCGGAGGTGGCGCATCCGGTCCCGCTGTTTCCGGTGCTGCTCTTCAGCCCGGGATGGAAGAACTCGCGGACGGAGAGCGTGTGGCAGATGGAGGACCTGGCGAGCCACGGCTTTGTTGTGGTCGCGATCGACTATCCGTATAACTCGCAGCCTGTGGCATTCTCGGATGGTCGCGTGCTGTTTTCGAAGGAGACGCGCGATATTGATGATTTCACCGGTCACACGGCGGAAGATGCGCTTGCTTATGCGAATGCCGAGGCCAACTACGAAGCGCAGGACAACAGCTTTGTTCTCGATCAGCTGGAATTGATGAACTTCAAGACCGGGAATCGATTCTTCGTCGCGCTGGATACGAAGCATGTAGGCGCTTTTGGCCACTCCTTCGGCGGTGGGGTGGCGATGGAGACGGCGTTGCGAGACAGCCGGGTGTTAGGGGCGATCAACTATGACGGCTGGACCTTCGGCGACGTGGGCGAGGCGGGGCTCCCGAAGCCGTTCATGATCATGTATGAGCCTTATCCGGCTCCCTCGATTGCCGACCTGACATCGTCTGATCGTGCGAGAAGAAGCGAGGCGGAGGTTAATCGCTGGGACCAGGCAAATATTCAGCGGGCGTTGGAGGCGCATGGTGGGTATCGGGTGTTTATCCCTACGGCGAAGCATATGAACTTCGCGGACCGGTCGCTGTACTCGCCGCTGCGCTCACGCACCGACTCCGGGACGATTGACCCGGTGCGGGTGCACGAGATTGTTGAAGCGTATACGCTGGCTTTCTTTTCGCAGCTTTTGAAAAGGGACTCGGAGCCTCTGCTGGAGGCGGTTCCTTCACCCTTTCCTGAGGTGCGGTATGAGGTGTTTGCGAGGCGCTAGGGGCAACGGCAAGGGCCAATGCGGGTTCCTCCGCAGCGGCGCGAAGGCGCGCCTTCGGTCGGGATGACGAAGTTTGTGGCGGGGGAGAAAGGGCACGGGCGAAATGCGGTGATCCTGACGCTTCGCTCTGGATGACGGGATTTTGTGGGGAAGGGAGGAGGACAGCCAGCGGCAAGCAACGCTTTCTAGCGGGAGAGGAGGGCTACGCCGAGGCAGACGAAGATGGCGGCGAACCAGCGGCGGCGATCGACGTTCTCGTGGAGGAAGAATTTGGCGGCGGCGGCGTTGCCAATAAAGGTGAGCGAAGCGCTGGCTGGGGCGGCGAGTGAGACGTCGACCTTGCTGAGGGTGAAGAGCAGGGAGAAGAAGCTGAGCGCCATGGAGAAGACGCCGAGCAGGAACATGGGGCTGGCGACGACGGCTTTGATGGCTCCAAGGAGGCCTGACTTGGCGCGGATGAGGTCGAGATCGCCGATGCGGCGCATGGCTCCCGCAGTGAGGACGTCGCCGGCAATGGCGGCGGCGGCTACGGTGAGGATGGTGGCCCAGGTCTCGAAGCTGGAGGCGGGCGCGGCGGGCGGCAGGGGGGGGATCACGGGGTGAGGCTTTCGGCGGCTTCCGGGTGCTCGGTGAGCGCGGGACCGTTGGCGACGAAGCCGACGCCGGAGACGATGAGGACGATGCCGAGCCAGCGGTAGACGGAGATGTGCTCATGTTGCCAGAAGCGGGCGAGCAGGGCGACGACGACGTAGCCGAAGGCGGTGGAGGGAAGGACGAAGGTGAGATCGGCCCAGCTGAGGGCGGTGAGATAGCTGGCGAAGAAGCCGAGCAGGCAGAGGATGCCGCCGATGACCCAGGGATTGCGCAGGGCTACGAGGAGGAGCGAGAGGTTAGCAAAGGAGACGGGGCCTACCTGAGTCATGCCGTGGGCGAGCATGGTGTCGCCTACCGAGGCGGTGAGCATGACGCAGAGCAGGATGAGGTAGCGCTGCGGGGTGAGGGTGTGCTTCATCTAGTTCGATTCTAGTGGAGGCTGGTGAAGCTCGCCCGGCTAGAAGGAGATGTCGGCGGGTTGGGTGACGCGCATGACGGACTGGTCGCCAGTGCGCTGCTTCCAGGCGGTGCGGATGGCCTCGACCCGCGCGGCGTTCTCGGGCGTGGCGGGATAGTCGATGATGAGGACCTTGGACCGGATGCGTTCGGGTTGGTTCGGGTTTTGGCCGCGCTTGGCCTGCCACTGGCCGTAAACGTCCATGACGCTGAGGCCGGCGGGGAAGCGTGGGGTGACCTCCTGATCGAGGAAGCTGCGCCAAGCGGCTTCCGTGACGCCCTTGTCGGGCGCGTCGGCGGGACCGAGGCCGAAGTAAAGGCGGGTGTCGACCCAGTTTTGGGTTGCGGGTGGATGGGCGGGATCGCCCTTGAGCGTGGCGGTGGCCTGCGCGGGCTGCGCTGCTGCGGGGCGTGGCGATCGGAGGCAGAGCGCGGCCAGGAGCAGGACGGCGAGGAGGGCTTTCGCTTGCGGCATAGCTGCTATCGTACCCTCTGCCTGGGCGCTCGTTAGCCTGGCATTGTGGCGAAAGAGAACGGCGTGCTTGCCGGGTGGCGGGTAGTTCGGTGTATGCTCGCTAGGATCATGCGTACTCACTTTTCGAAGCTCCTCGTCTATGCGGCTGTGATGGTGGTGGCCGCTCCGCTCTTTGCGCAACAGCCGGCTGCTCCTCGCCATGAAGATACGGAGGTGTATGAGCCGGTGCCGCCGGTGGTGACGCCGGGCAGCACGAATGCGGCGCCTCCCTCGGATGCGATTGTGCTGTTCGATGGGACGAATCTCGACCATTGGGTCTCGGCCAAGGACAAGACGCCGGCGCGGTGGACTGTGGCCGACGGCATTATGACGGTGAGCAAGGCACCGGGTGTCGGGAACATCGAGACCAAGCGGAGCTTCAAGAACTACCAGCTGCACGTGGAGTGGAGGATCCCGGAGAACATTACTGGCTCTGACCAGGCGCGGGGGAACAGTGGGGTCTTTCTGGCGTCGACCGGTCCGGGCGACTCGGGGTATGAGCTGCAGGTGCTCGATTCGTATAACAACAAGACGTACTCGAATGGGCAGGCCGGCAGTATCTACAAGCAGGGCATTCCTCTGGCGAACCCGAACCGGAAGCCGGGCGAGTGGCAGACGTATGACGTGGCCTGGACGGCGCCGACCTTCACCGAGGATGGGTCGGTGAAGACGCCGGCGTATGCGACGGTCTTCTTTAACGGCGTGCTGGTGCAAAACCACTTCGAGCTGAAGGGGGAGACGCTGTATATCGGCAAGCCGTTCTACAAGAAGTACGACCGGGCGCCGATCAAGCTGCAGGCGCATGGAGATAAGAGCGAGCCCGTCAGTTTCCGGAATATCTGGATACGGGAGCTGCCATAAGCTTCGCTGTGGATGACAGGATTCGTGGGAGGCTTAAAGACGAAGGGACAGCCGGTTTGGCTGTCCCTCTTTTTGAAGTTGGGTGAGGCTTCAGGCGTTCATGCTTACGGATTCCTGGGCCTTGGTGGCGTTGGCTTCTTTGGCGGCCCGGCTGGCTTTGTTGCGCTGGGAGCGGAGCTTCATGAAGTCCTTTGCCTCGGAGTAGAGGCGGGGGACATCGCGGTTGACGATGGCCTGCCAGACGACGCGGAAGGCGGCCTTGGGACGGAAGTAGTACTCGTCGTAGAACTTGTGGACCATCTCCATAACGTACTCGACGGGCAGGCCGGGGTACTCGATGTGGGCCATCTGGTGACCACCGTCGTCGGACATGGCCTCGTTGGTGATGAAGCCCTTCTCCTTGGCGAAGTCGAAGAACTCGGTGCCGGGGAAGGCGTGGGCAATGGAGACCTGGATGGTCTCGCAGTCGAGCTGTTTGGCGAACTCGATAGTATTGCGAATGGACTCGCGGGTCTCACCGGGGAGGCCAAGGATGAAGTCGCCGTGAACGACGAGGCCGAGCTTGTGGCAGTCGCGCTGGAAGTCGAGGGCGCGCTGGACGGTGGCGCCCTTTTTGATGTTCTTCAAGATCTGGGGGTCGCCGGACTCGTAGCCGACGATAAGGAGGCGGCAGCCGGCGTCTTTCATGGCCTTCAAGGTGTCGTAGTCTGTGGTGACGCGGGAGGTGCAGGACCAGGTGATGCCGAGGGGCTTCAACTTCTCGCAAAGCTCGATAGTGCGCGCCTTCTGGATGTTGAAGGTGTCGTCGTCGAAGAAGAACTCCTTGACGTGGGGGAAGAGCTCTTTGGCTTGCTTCATCTCGGCGGCGACGTCGTCGGTCGACCGCTTACGCCAGGCGTGGCCGGAGAGGGTCTGAGGCCAGAGGCAGAAGGTGCACTGGGCGGGGCAGCCGCGGGTGGAGTAGAGAGCGACGTACGGGTGGAGCAGGAAGGGGACGTTGTACTTGGTGACGTCGAGGTCGCGGTGATAGATCTCGGTGGCCCAGGGCATCTCGTCGAGCTGCTCGGGGGTGACCTGGGGGCGATCGGGGTTGTGCTCGACGAGGCCGGTGACGGGGTTCTTATAGCTGACGCCGAGGATCTCGTTCAGCGGCTTGCCCTGGGCGAACTCGACGACGGAGAAGTCGAATTCGCGGCGGCAGATGAAGTCGATCGCGGGGCACTCGTTGAGGGCTTTGTCCGGGGAGGTGGTCACGGGTGGGCCGACGAAGGCGATCTTAATGCCGGGGTAGGTCTGCTTGATGACCTCGGCCATCTTCTGGTCGCCATCCCAGCCCATGGTGCTGGTGAAGAGGACGAGGAACTCGTAGTCCTTGAGAATGGTGACGACCTCGGCCCACTTGATGTGGTGCGGCGGGGCGTCGAGGAGGCGGGAACCTTCGAGCATGCCAGCTGGATAGGTGAGCCAGACGGGATACCAGTAGGACTCGATCTCACGCGTTGCGGGCCAGCGGGAGCTGGCACCACCGTCGAACTTTTCAAAGGAGGGCGGGTTCAGGAGAAGTGTTTTTAGAGGCATCATCGCTACCTTGTAGTTTACCATCCACGGGCGCAAAGAGGGAGCCGGGCGGGCCGAATCGCGGAGGAAGCCGGGTACCTCCCCCTGTACTCCCCCGTTCAAGTCCAAAGTCAACATAGCAAACGACTTACGGGGGGACTTTGGCTGCAAAGTCTACAAAGTAAACGACTTATGGCTAACTTATTCAAAACAGGCTACTTAGAGGTAAGCTCGCGGGGAGAGACCGGTGGGTGCCTGTCGCGGAGAGTCGGTCTTTATTCCTGGGCGCCTATCTTTATTATAGCGAGGCGGTAGGGGGTACTATGCCAGATTTCTTTCGCTGGAAAGGGCACGTCTTTGCTGGCAATGCTCGCGTTTCAAGCAGGTAGGGGGCTTGACAGCTTTTGGCCGCGGATAGTGTCAGGGGGTAGGGGGAGTGGTCTGGATGTTGGCTTGGGGGTTGCCGGCAAGGGACTTCAACCAGGGCTCGAGCTGGCCGGACTGGCGGAGAAGGTTGATCTGGGTCTGGCGGAGCTGGAGGGTGGTGTCAAGGAGGCTGAGGAATTTCTCACGCTCGGCAATGCGGTTGTTCTGCTCGTCCTTGGGCGACATCTGGCGGCCGGCGGAGTTGCCGGTTCCGTTGAGCTGGAGGAGCATGGCGTCGAGCTGCTGCTGGGCGAGCTGCTGGTCGAGTTCGGCGACCTCGGAGCGGGCGGCGAGTTCGGCGGCAGCGTGGGAGAGCTTGAGGCGGCCGTCGAGAAACTGATCGCGCTGCTGGTCTGCGTCGCGGAGGGCGTGGACGGCGTCGGCGGCGGACTCGCGAGCCTTGGCGCGGTGGGCAAGGTCGAAGAGGGGCAGGGTGATCTGGACGCCGACCTCTGCGTTATTCTGCTGGAAGTTACGGTAGTAGTCCTCGTAGTTGTTGTACTTGGCAAAGCGATTGTACTGAGCGCCGAAGAAGATTTGCGGACGGCGTTCGTAGCGGGCGTCGCCGAAGGCCTGCTGCTGCCTGGCGCGGGCGTTGGCGTAGGCGGCCTGGATGGCGGGGTTGACGGCGGGGCTGGTGGCGGTACCGGGCAGAACGGTGGGCGTGAGCCAGGCCCTGGCGAGGGGCAGGCCGATGGTGGTGGTGCTGAGGCCGGACTCGGGCAGGCCGGTGAGCCGGGCGAGGTGAGCGCGATCGTATGCGGTCTCGTCTTCGTCGCGGAGGCGGACAAGGCGGATCTGGGCGTCGGTGAGGCGGGCGACGGTGAGGTCGATGCCGGTATCCTGCCCGGCATCGAGACGATCCTGGACGATGGTGACGAGGCGTGCGGCGTAACGGTTCTCGTCGGTGAGGGCGAGCTGGCGCTGGAGGTCGCGATCGAGGGCGAGGTACACGATGGCTGCTTCTTCGGCGACGGCCTGGCGGGCGTCCATCAGGAGGAAGTTGGCGGCTTCGAGACTGGCACGGGCGGAGCGGATGTAGTTGCGCTGGGAGAAGTTAAGAACGAGCGACTGGGCGTTGAAGTTATAGATGGAGGGCTGGCCGACGGGAAAGCCGTAGGAGTAGCCGAGGCCGGAGCCGGCGACGATGGAGGGGATATAGACGTCGCGGGACTCGGCGAGGACGGCACGGGCTTTTTCGACGTCGGCCTGGGCGATGAGGACGCGGGGGCTGTTGCGGAGGGCGAGGTCGATGGCGGTGGTGAAGGAGATCTGGGCGTGAGCGTGCAGGGAAGCCACGGTGAGCGTGCATACGGTGACTGCAAGGCGAAGCGCGAGCGACATAGGTCCTGACAGGATCCTTCGAGAGCGGTAGAGGATTATGGTACCGCGAGCGGATGAGCGAGTTGTGGGAAGGGCACTCACTCAGGGCCTGCCAAGGACTTTGCGGGCGGGCTCGTAGGCGGGGGCGAGCTGGAGGGCGGCCTGGTATTCGCGCTGGGCGGCGGGCTGATCGCCACGCTGGGCGAGGAGCTGGCCGAGCTGGACGTGGACCTTGAAGGCGGGCGCGTCTTCGGACTTGGCCGGGGAGGCGAGATAGAGGCGGAGGGCTTTCTCGGCGAGGTCGGGGGCGCGGTGGGCGTCGGTGAGGATGCTGGCGATGTCCATGAGGGCGGCGTCGTGGGCGCGGTCGGCGTCGAGTGCAACCTCGAGGGCGGCGACGGCTTTATCGGGCTGGTTCTGGCGCTGGTAGAAGTTGCCGAGGTCAACCCAGGCGTCGGGATGGTGGCCGGCGGCGATGGCGTTGCGGAACTCCGTCTCGGCGGCGGGGAGATCTTTGCGCTTTTCGGCGATCATCGCGCGCAGGCGGTGGGCGGCGGCGGGGGAGGCGGGCTCGAGCTGGGCGGCGAGGCGGCTAGCTTTATCGAGGCCGCCACCGATGAGGGCAGGGGCGGCGATGTAGAACTCGCCGAGGGCGGCGCCGGCGGGGGCGTTGGCGGGGTCGAGCTCGGCGGCGCGCTCGAAGGCGATGCGGACTTTTTTGGCGAGGGTGAGGCCGGTGAAGGGGCCGGCGTTCGAGGCCTTGAGGCCATAGGCGCGGCCGAGCCACATCTGGTTGTTGCTGGAGTCAGGCGCGGTGCCGACGGCCTGCTCGCACTCATGGATGGAGGCGTCCACGAGCTCTTCGGCGTAGTAGACGCGGCAGAGGAGCTGGTGGGCGGCGGCATTGCCAGGCTGAGCGGCGAGCAAGGGCTGGAGCAGGTTGACGGCATCCTGGGCGCGGCCCTGCTGGAGGGCTCGCTCGGCGGCGGCGGTATCGGCGGCGGCGCGGGGCGCGAGGGCTGCGGACAGAAGGAGACAGGCGGCGAGCCTGAGGGAGGCTGCGGCCGGCCTGTGTAAGGCTGCCGCCGGCGTGTGTACGTCTGCCGCCGGCGCCGCGCGCATGATCATTCGACGGACTTAACCTTGAGGCCGTCGGTGAGGTCGCGATTGCTGGTGGCGTTAAGGGCGACTATATCTTTTTCGGCGAGGCCGCCGGTGATCTCGACGCGATTGAGATTGACGGCGCCGACCTGGACGGGGGTCCAGACGAGCTTGCTGTTGATGACCCGGAAGACGTAATTGGTGAGGCCTTCAGTGTGGAGGGCTTCACGGGGAACGCTGAGGACGTTGAAGCGCTGCGAGTAGGTAACGGTGACTGTGACGTTTGTATTGGGGAGGAGATCGCCCTTCGCGTCGTCGACGGCGATGATGCACTCGCCGACATTGCGGGTGTTGTAGGTGACGACGGTGGTGGGGGCTCGACTGATGTGGCCGTGCCAGGTTTGGGAGGGCTTCGCATCCCAGACGATCCTGACGGTCTGGCCCGTGGCGAGCTTGCCGATCTCGGGCTCATCAAAGTAGGCGTCGACCTGGATGCGGTTGAGGTCGGCGACATCGAGCAGGTCATCGCCGAGGGGAACGAAGTCGTACTCGGAGACGGGGATGGAGTAGACGGTGCCGGCGATGGGGGAGCGGATATTAGCGGCGGCGTAGCTGCTGCGGGCAGAGGCGAGGGCGGCGCGGGCGTCGGCGAGCTGGGCTTGAGCGCGGGCGTGGTCGGCCGAGCTGTAGCGCTCGGTGAATCGCTGATGGGCGCTCTTGAGGGTGGCGTTAGCGGCGTCGAGGCGATCGTGAGCGGCCTGGACCTCACCGGCTGAGGCGGCGCCTTTCTGCTGGAGGGCCTGGAGGGCGGCGAGATCTTTGGTGGTTTGCTGCTGCTGAAGCTGAGCGCGATTGAGATCGCCGGTCATGGTGAGGCGCTCCTCCTGGGTGCCACCGGCCTGGAGGTCGGCGTTGGTGGCCTCGGAGCTGCGGAGCGAGGAGGTGGCGGTGGCCATGCGGGAGACGGCGTCGTTGTCGTCCATCTTGACGAGCAGGTCGCCGGGTTTGACCTTCTGATTGACCTCGACGTAGATTTTTTCAACCACGCCGGCGGCGGGTGCGTGGGCCTGATACTCCTGGATGGGCTGGACCTTGCCGTTAGTGGAGACGGTGCTGATGAGGTTCTGATGGGTGACGGGGGCGACGCGGACGGCGACGATCTCGCGCGTAGAAGCGCGGAGGAAGAAGACGGCAAGGACGGTGATGACCAGCAGAGTGCTCCAGATAACGGCCGAGTTGGAGCGCTTTTCTGTGGCGGTGGGAGGCATCGTGTCCGGTGGAGCGAGCAGCTAGGTTAAAGGTCAGTATATAAGACGCCGGTGCACCGCAAACGAAGCAGCTATTTAGCTGGAAGGAATACGGGCGTGGTTACGCCGGCTGATGCATGCGTGTTACGCCGGCTGGAGATCGATGAGTTCGAGCTGGAGACCGCCGTAGTGGGCGTGCTTGTTCTCGGTGATGCGGTAAGCGATGTCGATGCGGGAGCCGGGCTGGAGGTTGAGCTGGGCGGCGCGCTGAGGCCAGTCGGTGGTGCGGGTCCAGCCGAGGGCGGAGAGGCGATGGGGGGCGTCAGGCTGGCTGACTTCGAGGCAGATGTGCTTTTCCTTGATGAAGCGGATGGGGGTGGCGAGGGTGACGTTGCGGGTGATGAAGATGGGCTCGGGGTGGGCGTTGCCGAAGGGGCCGCAGCGGTTGAGCCAGAGCCAGAGGTCGGGGGTGATGTCGGCGAGGGCGAGCTCGGTGTCGCAGGCGAGCTCGGGACAGAGGATGTCGAGGGTAAGGGCGGAGCTGGTGTGGAGCTGCATGCGGGTGCGGAGAGGTTCGAGATGGTGGGAGGGCAGGGAGAAGCCGACGGCGTGAGCGTGGCCGCCGAAGCGGGTAAAGATGGCGCCGGCGGCGTGGGTGTCGATGGTGGTGAGGGCGTCGAGGAGGTGGAAGCCTTTGACGGAGCGGCCGGAGCCGTGGGCGTGACCGTCCTCGTGGGTGAGGATAAGGGCGGGGCGGCCGGTGCGGTCGACGACGCGGGAGGCGAGGATGCCGAGGACGCCGCGGTGCCAAGCGGGGTCGTCGAGGATGATGCAGTCGGCGGGAAGGTCACCGGCGGCGCGGAGCTGCTGGAGCTGGAGCTCGATGGCTTCGAGGGCGGCGGCCTCGGTGGCGCGGCGGGCCTGGTTGAGGGCGTCTAATTTTTCAGCGAGCTCTTTGGCGCGGGCGGGGTCGCGGGTGAGGAAGAGCTCGATGACGTCGTCGGCGATGTCCATGCGGCCAGCGGCGTTGATGCGCGGGGCGAGGCGGAAGCCTACTTCGACGGCAGAGGGGGCGATGTCGAGGGGGAGCTTGGCGACGTCCATGAGGGCGCGGAGGCCGGGCTGGACGGGGTTGCGGAGCTCGCGGAGGCCGAGGAAGGCGATGGCGCGATTTTCACCGGTGAGGGGGACGGAGTCGGCGATGGTGGCGATGGCGAGCAGCTTAAGGAAGGACGGGAGGATGACGGTGCGGAGGCGGGCGTGTTGTTGGGGGGTGTCGGCCGCGGCCGCGAGGAGGGCGTGGGCGAGCTTGAAGGCTACGCCGGCGCCGCAGAGATTTTTGTTGGGGTAGGGACAGCCGGGCTGGTTGGGGTTGATAACGGCGAGGGCTTCGGGGTTACCGGCGGCGACGTCGGGCAGGTGGTGATCGGTGACGATGAGGTCGAGGCCGAGTAGCCGGGCTTCGGTGGCGGCGGCGAAGGCGCGGATGCCGGTGTCGACGCTGATGACGAGGCGGACACCATCCGCGGCAGCGCGGGCGAGGATGTTGGTCTGCATACCGTAGCCTTCGCGGATGCGGTGGGGGACGTGCCAGGTGATGCGGGCGGGGGTGTCTGCGGGGGCGATGCGCTCGATGGCGGTCTTGAGGAGGACGGTGGCGATGGTGCCGTCGACGTCGTAGTCGCCGTAGATGAGGATGGGTTCGGCGAGGCGGACGGCGCGCTGGATGCGGGCGACGGCGGGAGCCATGCCGAGCATCTCGAGGGGGTCGTGGAGGTGGTCGAGTGCGGGATGGAAGAAGTGGTGGGCGGCGGCTTGGTCGGTTATGGCGCGCGAGAGCAGGAGGCGGGCGATGGGGGGCGGGCAGCCGAGCTGGCCGGCGAGGCTGGCGACTGCGGTTTCGTCTGGGTGCGGGGTCGACCAGGGTCGCCGGGGGCTTGGACCGGGGAGTACCACGGTGCTACTCGTCGGTGTCGTGGTCGTCGACGATCACGCTGCTGAGGTCGGTGACGGCTTCCATGAGCTGCTGGAAGCGCTCGTACCATTCGGTCGAGATTTCAAAGAGGAACATGACGCCCTGGTTGGCGAAACCGAGCTGGAGGTAGCCGGTTTTGCCGACGTGGTTGATGAGGTACTCGGCGTCGTCGAGCTCGGGACCATCGTCGTCGGGGAAGTTCTGCTCGCGGAGCTGCTCGAGGAGGAGAGCGATGTCGGCCTTCTCGAGGATGACCTCGCTCATGGTGATGAAGGGGGCGCTAGCGGCCTTGGCGTGCTCGACGAAGTCCTTCCAGCTGTCGGCGTCATCCTCTTCGAAGAGAACGGTGGGAACCTCTTCGGTGACGTAGCCGTTGAAGCGGCGGAGACCGTGACCGGCGATGAAGGCCACCATGTCGTCTTTGAGCGAGATGAGATTATCGGGTTGCATCGAATGATGATTGTCGCAGATTGGCGGCGGGAACGCATAACGCGGTACATGGGAATGATCTCTGAGGAGGACGGATGGCTGGGTTTGAGGAGCATGTCTTTATCTGCATGAACGAGCGGGATGAGAGCGCGTCGCGGCCGAGCTGCCTGAACGAGGGGAGCAAGGAGCTGAAATCGGCGTTTAAGGACGCGATCAAGGAGGCGGGGCTGAAGCACCGGGTGCGGGCGAACGAGGCCGGCTGCCTGGACCAGTGCGAGCATGGGCCGGTGGTGGTGGTGTACCCGGAGGGGGTCTGGTATGGCTTTGTGAAGCTTCGGGACGTGGACGAGATTGTAACCGAGCACCTGGTGGGCGGCCGCCCGGTAGAGCGGCTGCGGCTGGCGGAAAGCTGTTTGAATACAGAGCGTTGCGCGCATCGGAAGAGCAAGCACGACAAGTGACCGGGCGGGGGCGCGTGGTATATTTAGAGGAAAGTCAATGATTTTTTCTAAAGATTACGTGGGATACCTGGCGCGCCAGACGGTCAAGCATTTGGTGGACGCGAAGATGATTCAGACGGAGAAGCCGGCTGTTGTGAATGAGCGGGTGACGGGCGCGATGATCGAGGAGCTTGCCCTCGAGGACCGCATTAACGATGAGGTTCGGGTGATCCTGGAGGCCTTCCAGGACGACATGTTGAAGACGGGGGCGAGTTATCCGGAGATGTTCAAGAAGGTGAAGATGGAGCTGGCGCGCAAGTACAAGGCGGTCCTGTGAGGATCTCGCGCGACAAGCTGAACAAACTGGCGCATACGGTGGCGGATACGCTGGCGGGGATCGACGAGGTCGGGTTCCTGGAGGATCGGAATACGATTCGGCAGGAGGCGCGGAAGGCGCTCGAGAAGCTGCTGACCGACGAGATGAAGCTCGATGCGGGGGCGCGGTTCAAGATCGCTTCGCAGCGGAAGATCATCGTCGAAGGATCGCAGGAGTGGGACATTCTGTACCGCAAGTACTACAACGACGAGGTCAAGAAACTCGGGCTGTAGCGTGGCGTTTTCGAGGCTGCGTTGCTATACTGAGGTGGTGGCAGGAAGGGAGATGCAACGTCTCCCTGGTATCGATCTGGCGTTATGGTGTAACTGGTTAACACGTCGCCCTCTCAAGGCGAAGAGTCCGGGTTCGAGCCCCGGTAACGCTACCAAATCCCCTTCTAGCATGAAACGTCTACAGGCTTTTGCGAGACCATGCACTGGTCCTCAAGTGGGTGGGATATCTTTGGAAATAGAGACTCCAAAAGGTCTCTATTGTGTACCCCACCCGTATCCCAGGGCGGTGAAGTGCAACGAACGTGCCGGCCCGTAGGGGCTTGGCTATAGATGTTTAAGGATCAGATTCACGCAGCGGTATCGAGCCAGACTGGGACCAGAAGTCTCGGTCGATCGGCGCCGGCGAATCGAATCAACTCATCCGTTCGAAGCAGGATCCGACCACCAAGTAGAAATGATCATTTTTGAGCTCACGTATGGTCTCTGGTGCAACGTGAGCGAACAACAACATGGTTACAGATCCTCAAGAGTCGTCGAGGATACCGAATCTTGCACGAAGCCACTAGCCGGCCCCTCGGGCGAAGTAGGTTGTTGATCCAAGTGCTGCATGCGCTTCAATAGAATGTGAAGATGGCAATGTTTGGTGGTGACGGGCAGGGAATCAGACAACTCATAGAGCTGGCGTCGGCCTTCGTTTTATCAGCTGCGATCGGTCTAGAACGCGAATTACAACACAAGAGCGCTGGGCTTCGCACCTACACGGTGGTTGGCACGACAGCAGCCCTGTTTCTCCTCATTTCGAAATATGGCTTCATGGATGTTCTTGTAAACGGGCGCATCGTGCTGGACCCTTCACGCGTCGCTGCACAAATCGTTACGGGCATAGGTTTTATTGGTGCCGGTCTTATCTTTGTCGAAGGAAACAGGGTCAAGGGACTGACGACGGCTGCAACTGTCTGGCTGGTCACAGGAGTCGGCATGGCTTGTGGTGCTGGCCTTCTGCTGCTTGCGCTTGCAGTCACCGGTGCCTACTTTGCTGTAGCTTTCTTGTTTCCTATCCTCATCCGTCTGCTTCCTGGCGGTCCGGTGCCAGCGGAGCAAACCAGCGAAATAGAGAACGATTAGCAAACATTGGTTTGCAAGTCCTTATTGTAGAGATTGGGTAACGCGCACCGCTCATTGCGGAGAATTGCGGAGGCCCCTTTTCAGAACCGGCAACTCGATACAACAGCTCGCACCCTGCTCCAGTAGCGATTCATCAAAAGAGATGCACCCGCCACTTCGATCGACAATGAGCTTCGCAATCGAGAGGCCGAGTCCCGCCCCACTCCTGTTCATGGTGGATGTGGATGGGCTTATAAAGAAGCGATCAAAGACACGTTCTCGTTCTGCAGGCAGGATGCCAGGGCCATTGTCGTGTACGCAGACCTTCTGGAAGCATTGCTTGTTACGTTCCTGTAAGGAGAAGGAAATGCGTAGTTTCGACCCATCTGCTGTGAACTTGATTGCGTTGTGAAGCACATTTAGGAAAGCGATACGAACAAGGCTTCGATCCGCAACGATCTCTTCGAAAAGCGACGTGTCTCCCTCCTGGATGACCGCGATGTTCCTTTCCTCCAACAGAACATCCAGCAAAGCGACGATCTCTTCGATCAGCGCTGGAAGGCAGAATGGACGCTGTTGCTTGTCCGTTTGGCCTAGTTCGGTCTTCGCCAAAAGAAGCAGACCGTCAATGGTTTGGTTGAGCCGAATGGTCTCTTCGAGCATGCTCCCGATAGTCTCGCGGTACTCTGCAGCATCCAGCTCTTCATGCAGACTCGTTTCTCCAAGGGCCCGCACCGAAGCGAGCGGTGTACGCAGCTCATGCGCTGCGTCGGCCGTGAAGCGCTGTAGCTGTAGAAAGGCCTGTTCGAGGCGGTCCAGCAGGTGGTTCAAAACACGCGCCATGTGGCCGAGTTCATCGTGAGGGTTCTCGACAGTGACACGATCATGCAGGCTGATTGCGGTGATCTGTTCGGCGCGTGCAGCCATGAGATCGAGGGGGCGAAGTGCTCGGCGAGCGATTCTGTAGCCGGCAAAGCCAGCCGCAACAAGGGCGATCGGTGTTGCAAGAAGCAGCGAGAAGAAGAAATGGAGCATTCTGTCATGCAGGGGTTCGAGACTGTACCCGAGCCGGATCAGAAGCAGCTTATTCTGGACTGGATGAAGATGGCTGATGAGTAGGACATGTGTTCCATCTGCAATCCGGATCGACCTTTCGTTATATGAGTTCGCCCCTTCTTCTGGAAACGTCGCACCTCCGAGGATCGTGCCACGCAAAGTTGCGCTGCGATAGAGAATCATCCCGGACTGATCCCGCACTTCCATGAGGCGATCTTCCAACAAGTGCGATTGAGGCCGGGAGTGATACTTGTCCTGAAGATGAAGAGCACCCGCGGAATCAAAGTAGAGAAGGCCTTCCACGGTCTCCACGTCTTGAATTTCATCGTGAAAGATTTGCCGTTCCAACAAGTAATACTGGAAGCTGAATACGACAGCGATGTAGATCGTCAGAATGCCCGTAAGAATGGCAACAAACGAGACAGCGAGACGGGTACGAATATTCGCTGGACGAAAGATCTTCACGGTTGTGGCTCCCGGAGTACGAATCCTACACCGTGGATGGTATGTAAAAGCTTCACCGGAAAAGGATCATCGATCTTGCGACGAAGGCGAGTCACCTGCACATTTATGATGTTGTCGATAGGAGTCGATCTCGAGGCTTCGTGCCACACATCCTTCACGAGCATCTCGCGTGAGACTACACTGGTGCGGTGCTCGAACAGGTAGAGCAACAAATCGAACTCGCGCGTCGTGAGCTCAAGGCGAGTCCCTGCACGACTGACGATCCTTGCTTCCTGGTCAACGATCAAATCGGCCAGCTGCAACGTGCCAGAGGTTGTTTTCTGTGTGACCCGGCGAAGTAAGGCAGATATGCGAGCGAGCAGCTCAGGGAACGAGAAGGGCTTGCCGAGGTAATCATCAGCCCCGGCTGTCAATCCTGCCACACGGTCTTCTACAGAATTGTGAGACGTAAGGATCATGACGCGCACATCGAGCCCTTGTGCGCGGACCTGCGTGAGGATCTCCAAGCCGCCTCGCTGCGGTAATGTCAGGTCGAGCAGTACGAGATCAGGCCGGGTGGTCATAATCAGGAAGAAGGCGTCCTCTCCGGTCTTCGCGAGGATTGTGTCATACCCTGCGCTCTTCAAGCTGGCAACGACGCGGTCCCCAAGCCTGGGATCATCTTCAACGACGAGTATGCGGGCGAATGGGGCCATCGCTGAGCAGGCGTTCTCCGTCTATCATCCTCTCAGGGTGAAACGTCCCTGTGTGGCACGAGGCGAAAATGTAAGGAAAATGTAAGGAAGATGTAAGATTTGGCCCGGCTTCTTCGTGGTCTCCTAAACAGGTCGGCAGTCCTGCCGACCTGGAGTCGCGATGAAAGTAGCCTTGTTACTTGCGCTTAGCCTGTTGTCTTTCTCGTTCGCTCTCGCACAATCAAAACCGGATGTTTCACTCGCTCCCGGCACGACGCTACCGATCAGCTTCAGCCACGGCATCGATGCCGGTCATGCTCGGGCGGGGGCCATCGTTGAAGCGAAGACAACCCAGCAGGTTCCCCTTTCCAATGGTCAAGTCCTTTCCTCAGGAACCCGCGTGATCGGTCACGTGGTGACGGCGAATGCATTTTCCTTCGATAAGACGCCTTATGCAAAACAGAGCGCATCGACGCTGACGATCCAATTCGATTCGCTCGTGAGTAAGCGAGAGACGATTCCGCTGCACGTGTATGTTCGCGCGATGGCTGATCCGCTTTCCGTGTGGGATGCACAGCGATCCAAGGCAAGCGATCTCGATCCTCTGAGCACGACGACACAGATTGGCGGGGATCAGGTGACCCCCTCGCAGAGTGAAGTGGAGTCGCAGCAGGGTGACACGGTTGGTCACAAACGAGACGGTGGCATTTACGCACACCTCATTTCGGCCGTAGGGCGCGATTCGGATGGATGCGATGCGACCGACACGGAGCAGTCCATGGGATTTTTCTCGGCTTCTGCTTGCGGGTTGTACGGGTTTACCGACGCGAGCCTCTTGAGCACGGGAAAAAGCGGCGACTCTACGCTGACACTTGCTTCGCGCCGTCGTTCGGCTCAGATCTGGGCGAAGAGTGAAGCCCTGCTTGAGGTTGTCGGACAATCGCGGACCATCTCTCAATGAGAAGGTCGGATGACCGGGTCCTCGCCAGAGGACTCCAGCTTTGAATTCACCGGAGATCCAGATGCTTCAGGCAGGCCCTGCACTCAAAGTGACCATTCATATGAATCAGGACACCGGCTCGACGGAGGGCTTCCTGACCGATGACATCCTGACCTTTCTTCAGGAAAAGGGGATCGCGGGTGCCACAGTCTACCGTGCTCACGCGGGATTCGGAGTCCATCATCGGCTTCACAGCAGTGATGCTGGTGATGTCGCCGGGCTCCACCTGCCGGTCATCCTGTACTTCGTCGATGAGGTATCGAAGGTGCGCAGTATTCTCCCCGAGTTGCTGGCGATGGTTACGGATGGCCTGGTCGAAGCACATCCCACCGAAGTTCTCAAAGATGTCGGCAGGCCCGAGAGGGTACTTTCCTGATGGTTCGCACGAAAACCGCTCTTTGCTACGTTGTTCTCTGCTTCTTTGCTGGTAGCACCGCGTGTAAAGCGCAGACGACAACTCCGGATGGAGCCACAGCTACCAGGTTGACTATGCCGCAGGCGGAGACGATTGCGATTGCCAACCAGCCTCGCATTCTTGCAGCACAGCTCAGGGCAAGGGCTGCAGCGCAGAGGATACGCGAGGCCCGTTCTGGTTTATTCCCAATGGTGGCGTTCCATGCTACGGGAGCCGAGGTCGCCGATACGGGAACGGCCACTGCAGCCGGCGCTCTTACTACCTCGGCCATTTCAGACCGGTTTGCCTATGGCGGTAATCTCGTCCAGCTTGTCACTGACTTCGGGAGAACGAGTGCCCTCGTTAGAACCGAACGTTCGCTTGCTGATGCGCAGAAGGATCTCACAACTTTTACAGAAGCGCAGATTCGCCTCAACGTTCGGGCCGCCTACTTCCAGGTATTGGCTGCCGAATCTGTTCTCCATGCTGCTCGTGAGGCACAGGCGAATCGTCAGCTCATCGTTCGCCAGATCGGTGCTTTGGCACAAAGCCAATTGCGGTCGACCCTCGATGTCAGCTTCGCGAATGTGCTCGAAAGCCAGGCCGAGCTCGCCGTCTTCGAGGCTGAGAGTTCTGTGCAGCAGCAGCGAGTACATCTTGCGACGGCAATGGGTCAATCGCAACTCGTTACCTCCGCGCTTGTCGATGAAGCACTCCCAGCGGCGCTGCCACCCGATCCTGCATCGTTGGTCCAGCAAGCAAATGTACAGCGTGCGGATCTCGGTGCCGCGACATCGCGTCAGCAAGCTGCGCTCCACTTTGCCGATGCCGAGCGCCGGTTGCGTTACCCCACCTTGAATGTATTGGGAACTGCGGGTCAGATTCCGTATCACGATCACACGCTCGAGGGAAACTACGCCGCGGCTGGTTTCAACCTCAATATTCCAGTCTTCAACGGTGGGCTGTATTCAGCGCGAAAAAACGAAGCCGCACTTGAAGCAAATGCGCGGACCAAGGATGTGGATGCAATCAAGCTGGAAGTTGATGAGCAGGTCCAGAGCCAGTGGTATCAGGCAAACGAGGCATTTCGGAGTCTCGATGTCACAGCTCGTTTAGTAGCACAGAGCAGGGAAGCACTCCGCCTTGCACAAGCAAGGTACCAGGCTGGCTTAGGCAGCATCGTGGAACTCAATGAAGCCCAGTTGAGTGAGACCTCCGCCGAAATTACGGCGGCGGGTGCGAACTACACCTATCTCACACGGCGGGCGCAACTGGACTACGCAGCCGGACTTTTGAACTAAAAGGACGAAACTCATGCTAAGTTCTCTCCGCACAGCAATGCTCATTGCAGTCTCTGCCGGAGCCTCCTGCCTGCTGACTGCCTGCCGTCAAACGACAACCGTAGCAGCGGAAGTACCTACTGTACCCACAGCGACGGCGGGAGCGGCGGATCTTGCGGATGAGTTGGTCCTGACGGCGGAGTTTACGCCGTACCAGGACGTTGACGTCATGGCGAAGGTGGCCGGGTATGTCAAGAGTATCCCTGTCGACATTGGCGATCACGTCAAAACTGGTGATCTACTCGCAACATTGGAAGTTCCGGAGCTGCAAAACGACATGGCGCGAGCGACGGCGGGTGTGGCCGCAGCGCAGGCCAACATTATCAACGCGCGAGCCGCCGTCACACGAGCACAGGCGAGCGAGAACATTGCTCACCTCTCGTTTCAACGCATTCAGGATGTCTCATTAAAGCAGCCGGGTCTCGTCCCGAAACAGGAGGTGGATGTCGCGGAGTCGCACGACCTTGAAGCCGCTGCGCAAGTCGCCAGTGCTCAGTCTGCACTTCAGAGCGCAGAGGAGATGCGTTCGCAGGCGGATGCCGAACGGCTAAGAACAGTGACGATGCTGCAGTATGCCACGATTCGTGCACCTTTTTCCGGGGTCATCACCAAACGATACGCGAATACGGGATCGATGATCCAGGCCGGAATCGCCTCTCAGACGCAAGCCATGCCGGTTGTAAGGCTTGCGGAGAACAGTTTGCTCCGTCTGATCCTTCCTGTGCCGGTAAGTGCGGTTGCCGATGTCCACAATGGAAACACAGTTGAAGTGAACGTAACCACTCTCAACAAAACTTTTCCGGGTAAGATCACGCGCTTTGCCGATTCGCTGCAGACCTCAACGCGCACCATGGATACCGAGGTCGATGTCCCAAACCCTGATGGCACCCTGGTTCCGGGCATGTATGCGGAGGTTCATCTGCACCTAGCAAGTCATCCAAAAGCCCTAAGCGTTCCGGTTGATGCAGTCGAGGGCCTGGGAACTACCGTCCAGCATGTGTATATCGCCAGAGGCGGCGTGCTTCACCTGATCGAAGTCACCGTAGGACTGCAGACACCATCACGCGTCGAGATCCTATCGGGGCTACAGAGTGGCGATCAAGTCGTGGTTGGACGGCATAGCGGTCTCGCCGATGGAGAGCAGGTGAAGACGCAACCTGCCACCTACGAAGCAAACGGAAGTCAGAGCTAAGGGCCGCTCAACCACGAAGCAAGAAAGTCCATCGCCATGCCAGGATTTGCGATACGTAACCCCTACCTGATCCTTGTTCTCTGCTTCTTGGTGATGATTCTTGGGGCCGTGAGTACGGAAGATATGCCAGTCGACATGTTTCCGCCGGTCGACCTCCCGGTGGTCGCCGTCGCTACCTTCTACTCTGGCATGCCGCCGCAGCAGATCGAGACGAACATTACATACCATCTCGAGCGTATGTTCACGCTGGCGAGTGGCATCGATCATATGGAATCACGATCCTTGCCGGGTGCGAGCCTGATCAAGGTCTACTTCCGGGCTGGTACGAATCCGGATGGAGCGGCTTCATCCATCGCAACACTGGCCATGAGCGACATGCGGGACATGCCGCCTGGCACGTATCCTCCGATTGTGCTCAAGCAGGATGCCTCGAGTCTGCCGGTTGCCCTGGTCACTCTGACTGGCCCGGGACTCGATGAAAGCAAGCTCAAGGATATCGGTCAGAACTACGTGAGAAATCAGCTGGCCGGTGTTCCCGGTGCATCCGTGCCGCAACCCTTTGGTGGGCGCTGGCGGCAGATCATGCTGTACGCTGACCCCTTCAAGCTGGAGGCCAATCAGCTCAGCCCCATGGATGTGGTTCGAGCAGTCAACGAATCGAATGTCGTCTTGCCTGCGGGCGATGTGCAGATCGGCCGCACTGACTACAACATCTATACCAACTCCATGCTGAAGGGTCCCGAGGATATCGCGCAGGTTCCGTTGAAGATGGAAGGCCAGTCGCCGGTTCGAGTCGGCGATGTAGCGACGACGAAGGACGCGTTCTCCCTGCAGTACAACATCGTACGCGTGGATGGCTCACGAGCCGTGTACGTGCCAGTATTCAAGCAGGGGGGCGACTCGAACACCATTGCTATTGTGAATGGTGTGAAGACGACGTTGAAGAAGTTGTACGATGTGCCGCCATCGCTCAAAACAGATGTGGTCTTCGATCAGTCGCGCTTTGTCAAAGTAGCGATCGAGACCTTGATTCATGAGGGTGGGGTTGGTCTCTTCCTGACCTGCTTGATGATTCTGATCTTTCTCGGCAGCGTGCGGGCTACCTTGGCAGTCTTCTTTTCGATTCCTCTGTCCGTGCTCACAACCTTCCTAGTCTTGCACCTTGCGGGTAGCTCGATCAACAGCATGGTGCTGGGAGGTCTCGCACTTGCTCTCTCGCGATTGATTGATAATTCCGTCGTCGTACTCGAGAATATCTTTCGGCATCTTGAAGGGGGCGAGTCCCCAGCCGTAGCCTCCGAAAAGGGCGGGAAAGAAGTCGCCCTGCCGGTGCTTGCTGGCACATTGACCACAGTCGTCGTCTTTTTCCCCGTTACGCTTCTCTATGGCGTGAGTAAGTTTTTGTTCTCTGCCTTGGCTCTTGCAGTCGTCATCTCGCTGTTTGCTTCTTACTTCGTGGCACTGACCGTCGTTCCACTGTTCTGCGCCCGCCTTATCAAAAGTCCCCATGGACAAGTTGCTCATGCTCCTGGGGAGGGTAAAGTTGCAACGCCTGTGAAACAGCCAGGCTTCGGCGACCGATTTAATGCTCGCTTCAATGCAGGCTTTGAATCACTGCTCAACCGCTACAACGCTGCGGTGGAGAAGGTTTTGCTTTGGCCACGGGCCACGCTGGCAATCTGTGGTATCGGTTTCGTGCTGAGCCTCGCTCTTTTTCCTCTCCTCGGCTTGTCGTTTTTTCCAAGGACAGACCCGGCACAGTTCGTGATCAACTTCAAAGCTCCCTCTGGAACAAAACTTACGGATACCAATGAGGAGGCTGCGAAGCTCGAAGGCTTGATTCGTAATGTGGTTTCGAAGCATGACATGGGCATGATCGTGACCAACCTAGGCCTCGATCCCGGGTTCTCCGCGCTCTATTCGCAGAACTCGGCCATGCATACCGGCTTCATGCAGGTGGCGCTACAGCCGGATCATACGACAGGCAGTTTCACCTATATCGATGAAGTCAAGAAGAAGATGTCCTCAGATATGCCCGAGTTACAGGGCTTTTTCTCAACGGGCAGCCTCATCGATGCCGTGTTGAACATGGGCTCTCCGGTACCCGTCGATGTACGGATCACGGGGGCCGACATCAATGTCGACTATGCGATGGCCCAGAGTGTTGCGGCGAAGATTCATGGGGTTCAGGGGGTCGCTGACGTCTATATTCCACAGGACATCGACTATCCATCGCTCCAGTTGACCATCGACCGAACGCGGGCCAGTGAGCTGGGCATGACGGAGAAGGAAGTGGTGTCGAACGTCATCACGGCGCTGACCTCGAACACGATGATTGCACCCAGCATCTGGATCGATCCGAAGAGTGGTAACAACTACTTTCTTACCGTGATGTATAAGGAGGGCCAGGTCCAGTCGATCGATGACTTAAAGGCTATTCCGCTTCACGGCAAGGGGATTTCGCAGCCCACCCGGCTCGACATGGTCGCCACCATCAAGCAGTTCAATGCGCCGACCGAACTCGACCATATGCAGATTCGCAGGTACGTTGATGTGTACGTGCGCCCACAGGAAGAAGACCTTGGCCGCATCTCCACTTCGATCCACCACATCCTCGACACAACGCAGATGCCCCATGGCATCGATGCGACACTCGAAGGCAGCGTGGAGTCGATGAACAACTCCTTTCACAGCTTCACGATCGGGCTCGTTCTCTCAGTGATCTTGCTGTACCTGATCCTTGTCGCACAATTTCGTTCGTTTATGGACCCGTTTATCATCCTGCTCGCACTTCCTCCAGGCATCACTGGTGTGCTGGTGGCGCTGCTGCTTTGGGGAACGACACTGAACGTGATGTCTCTCATGGGCGTCGTCATGCTCGCGGGAATTGCGCTCTCGAACAGCATCCTGATCGTCGAGTTCGCGCATCATCTCATCAAGGAAGGCATGAACGCCCATGAGGCGATCGTGGCGTCCTGTCGCGTTCGGCTTCGTCCGATCCTGATGACCTCGGCCGCAACGGTCATCGGCTTGCTGCCGATGGCGCTCAAATTAGGCGAAGGAAGCGAGTCGTATGCGCCGCTCGCGCAGGCTATCATTGGTGGCCTCACCCTTTCCGTGCTGCTCACCATCTTTCTAGTGCCTTCTGGCTTTCTTCTCGTGTACGGGAACAGGGAGCCACAAAACGTCAGCCATGCGTAAGACATGAGGTGTGTCATTCAGCGAATGCCCTCATAACTTTGTCTATACCAGCTTCCGATATTACATTCCGTAGTTGCTAGAAAGGAACGATCACCCTCATGCGCAAGCGAATTCTCGTAGCGAAGGAAGTCAATACGCTCTCTCCTTCACTTCAGGAGACGATGGAGAAGCAGACCTTCGACCCGATGGTGGTCGTAGGTCTTGCGCATGTCCTGAAGGCTGTCCGAGATCACAGACCAGCTCTCATCCTCTTTGAAGTGATCTCCTGGGACCCTTCGCTCAAAAATCTGCTCTGGCAGATGAACCAACTCAGGAGTGCACGCTCCGTGCGGAAGATCATTCTGTCGTCGAGCGGGGGAATCGACGAGACGGTTGCCGCTCTCGAGTTGGGAGCAGATGACTTTCTGATCAAACCCATCTCCGCTCGGGAACTCGAGGCACGGATAATTGCCGCATTGCGCGCTCATAGAATGAACGATGCTCAAGATTTGCAGATAGTGGGACCGCTTTGTCTTGACCGAGAAGCAATGGAGTTATCGGTCAACGGAATACAAGCTGTCCTTACTTCGAGAGAGTGTCACCTGCTTGCGTACATGATGGACCACGAGGGCGAAGTCCTGAGCCGACAGGATCTTTTGGAGAACGTCTGGCATCCTGGCGGAGCGATTGAAGATCCGCGCGTCGTCGATGTCTTCGTCTGCCGGCTTCGGGAGAAGATTGAAGCCGATCCTTCCGACCCCAGAATCTTGCTCACCCGGCGTGGCGAAGGCTACTCCTTAGTCAACCCAGTAAAACATTTCTGAAGGAGACTCTTACATGTGCTTGTTCGCCCGTTTCGTTGCTCTTCTACTGCTCAATGGTTTCCTCTCCACAATTGGGTCAGCGAGCTCCTACGATGCCAACCCGAAACTCGTTGTCATCCTCGTCTTCGATCAGTTTCGTGGGGATTATCTCGACCGTTATCGAGCCGACTTCAAGGCGAAGAACGGCTGGAACCTGTTCCTGCAGCAGGGAGCGCACTTCACCGACTGCTACTACGACTACGCCAATCTGGTGACAGCAGCCGGGCATGCCACGATCGGCACAGGTGCCTATACCGACGGCCACGAGATACCCCTCAATGAGTGGTATGAGCCTGGTCCTGACGGTGTGCTTCGTCAGGTGAGTTCCGTTGCAGATGATCGCTATAAGCTTGTAGGCGCACCAGCGGGAACGAAAGATTTGACCGGAGCTTCCGCTCACCGGGAGATGGCAAGTACCCTCGGTGACGAACTGGTGTTGGCGACCGGCGGACGATCTCGGGTGTACGGCGTCTCCATGAAAGACCGTGCGGCTATCCTGACGAGTGGGCATGCGACCAGGGCAGCGTTCTGGGTAGACCACGAGACAGGCACCTGGGAGACGTCGACCTTTTGGATGAAGGAACTGCCCGAGTGGGCCGTCCAGTTCAACGAGAGCGGACGAGCGGCCATGGCTCGCCAGCAGAGCGGGGTTGCGCAGGGGAGCTTTTACGAAAAGGTGGGAAGATCCTCGGCCAGCGTGTCCTACCAGCTGGACTTTGCAAAGGCACTGATCGCCGGTGAAAAGCTTGGCCAGAATGCCGACGGCGTAACGGACATGATTACGATTTCGATCTCGTCGACCGACATCAACGGCCATGCCTTTGGACCGGACGATCCTTCCCAGAAGGACCTCATCGTGAAATCTGACGCCGCGCTGGACGAGTTTTTCACCTCGTTGGACAAAACAGTCGGGCTCAAGAACATCATGGTCGCAATGACCGGCGATCACGGAGTGGCGATTACCCAGAAGGCAGGCGATGCGATGGGCATGCCGGTTCTCGATTTTGCTCCTGAGGTGTTCACGCAACCGGTGGAGAAGTTGTTAGAAGCGAAGTATCCGTTAAAAGGGAAGGGAGCGTACATCCTCCAGATGGACAACCCTTATCTTCTCCTCAATCGCGGTGCGTTCGATGCGGCCGGGGTCAGCGAAGAGGAAGCGGAAGACACGTCGAAAGCTATTGTTGAGAGAGTGTTCACCGATCTTGCTTCTCACGAGAACTCTCAGGGCACAGGTCGACAGAATGAACCGCCAACGATCACTCACATTTTCACGACAAAGCAGATGCGTGATGGCGCTCTTCCTGATACCCAGTACGGGAGACTTGTTGCCCATAGCTACTCTCCCTACGTTGGCTGGGCACTTCACATAAACTTCGGTCCCTACCAGTTTCCATGGCATGGAGCCGGGACCACTCATTTCTCGGCGAATAGCTATGACCGGCATGTACCGCTCGAATTGTTTGGAGCTAACTTTGTGTCAGGAACTTACCATGGCGTGGTCGCACCGGTAGACATTGCAGCGACGTTCTCGTCTCTACTACGGATCAATCGTCCGAGTGCTGCGGTTGGAAGAGTGCTTACAGAAGCAATGCGTCCGGACCCAACGTCCACTACTTCAACTAAGCGTTAGAAGTGGGACCAGTAACCAAAGAACGACGATCGAATGTTCTGGTAGGCAGCCAAGGATGCAACATCGTCCTGAGATCGAGCATCAATGCTCCGTTCGTCGACTCACCGGCATGATCATCATAGCTTCCGTTGCACTGATAACCAGATGTAACGCCGTTAGTCATCCGTGGATGCGACCGGTCCACCGGGATGTCAGAAAGCGGATCGCGCTCCTATCGATTCGGTTACGTACGGGTTGTAATCTGGCCATTCCAGGCCGTCCAGGGTGCATCGTCTCTCTAAGAGACAAGCTCGCTGCTGTACAACTTCATTCACTAAAAATCGTAGCGCAGCGAGAACTGCATGCGACGAGGTTGCGTCAGGAGAATGCTGGCGATGCCGAGCGTGCCTGAGGTCAATCCCCCGTTGAGGGAGGGTGGAGCCGGGTCGAAGCGCACCGTGTTGGTGACGTTGTAGACCTCCCACGCGAAGCGAAGGTGGCTGTTTTCACGGATGGCCCACGCCTTCGAGAGACCCGAGTCAAGACCGAAGTATCCGTCTCCGCGAAAGTTGTTCCGCTCGCCGGTCTCCCCGGGGTACGGGAGGCGCACTGGACCGCCCGTGTTGACGCCTGCGTTGATGGCGCCGGGGTTATCGAAGAATTGCGGATTGCCGTTCGCATCGAAGTGCCTGCGCATCTTGATGTTTCCTGTGACAATGCCGTAGCCCTCCTGCTGCCAGTTCGTCGTCCAGCCTGGCTCGTTGAAGGAGAAGGGAAGGCCGCTGGTGGTGCGCAGGATGCCGGAAGACTGCCAGCCTCCGATGAGCGCGTTGACCAACCCATTGACGTTCGACAGATAGGCAGCTCCGCGGCCGACAGGAAGCTGGTAGACCCAGTCCACGGTCAGAAGATGAGTTGTGTCGAAGTCAGAGACGGCACGGTTCAGATAGGGCTTCCATGTGTTGATGATGGCGCTGGCGGCCACGGCCACACCGGTATTTGAGTTTTCGGTGCTCCGCTCGGAATCGGAACCCATGTCAATCGACCGCGAGTAGGTGTAGCTGATGTCAGTCTGCAGACCGTGGCTGCTGGGATG
>CAXTLS010000003.1:0-91677 GCA_964245235.1 uncultured Acidobacteriaceae bacterium | reverse complement strand
TGCGGATCGACAAAGTCGACCGGCTCTGCAAGATCGAGGCTCTGCAGCAGATGTCTGCCAAGGCGGCCAACGTACGCAGTCTCGAGGGTGAAGCCGCCGGGAAGCTCGTGCTGGACAGAGAAGTCGAAGGCTTCCGTGTAGGGGGTCTTCAGCTTGCTGTCGATCCCCCACGTGATGGCGAAATTGCCGGTGGGGGCGGTGTAGGGGAATGTCTGCGATGGGGGCGCGGTCCCATTGCTGAACGGGAGCGTGTGCCGCCCGACATAGCGTGGCGAGCTCTCGTACTGCTGAACGCCGGCGGGATTCGTCACTGCTGTCGATAAACCAAACGAACCATTCTGGTCAAACGTGTTGATCAGGCCCTGGCCGTAGTGGTCGTAGTAGATGCCTGCCCCGGCACGGATAGACGTCTTGGGGTTCGGCGAGTAGGCAACCGCAAAGCGCGGTGCAACGTTGTTCTTGGACTTTGCCCAGAAACCGGGTTTGCCGTAGTACGGCCCACTGGGCGCAAAGGCGAGGTCCGGCTCGTAGATCTGTCCTGCAAGGGCCGACACCTCCCGCTGCGTGAACCATGCATGCGTATCGATGGTGGGCGTGACCTGCTGGCCCTTGGTCTCATATGGCGTTTGCAGGATGGTGTGGCGCAGGCCGAAGGTCAGGGTCAGATTCGAGAGCGGATGCCAAGAATCCTGGATGAAGTACTCGTACTCGTTCGCCTTGAAGCTGCGCGGGATCATGGCACCATCCGGAAGAAGTGCACCTGTCGTCGGGCTGGTCACAGCGTAGTTATAAAGATTGGTGACCGATGGGATCGTCCCGATCAGGTTGGCATAGGCGATGTTGTACGAGTTGGTGAAGCCGCCATCGACCGGATCAAGCCCGAGGGTAGACGGGTCAGGTGGATTCCCAGCGAGCCAGTAAGGATTGGACGAGGCGTAGTTATAGGAGTTTGCGTCGGAGGTGCGGTTCTGATGGACGAGTCGCCAGTTCCCGCCAATCTCGATGTTGTGCTTTCCTTTCGACCAGTTGAAATTGTCGATGATGTTGCTTACCGGCACGCTGATGATGGTGCTGCGCGTCTCTGCCGTCGCTGTATCGATAAATCTGAAATCGACATAGTCACCGCTGCCGACGCCACTCTGACCGTATCCCTGGCGAATGTACCCGTAGCGAACGTCGTTGACCATCGATGGCGAGATCGTCCAAGTATCGCCAAACGTCATGCCTTTGGTGTTGTCGATGAGCGAATAGGAGGGGCCTTGTCCAGGAAACTGTTCCAACCCCCCCGTCGTATCCTTCTGCAAGTTGCCGCGGCCAAAGATGCGATGCTTCGAGGACGGAACCCAGTCAATGCGCACCAGGGTGGTATTGAGGGTGCGAGGATTCGGCGATGCAAATGAGAAGGAGCCAGTATTAAGCCCATCACCCTGGTTGACCCCGTTTGCCGCAGGCATGGAGTTGAAGTAAGCCAAGGCATTCGGGTTGGGTCCAGGCCCTGCTGGGTATGCTGTCGTGTTGCACACCGTACAGCCCGCATCGAGCATCGCCACCTGGGCCGGAGTGATGCTCTGGGTTTCCGTTCCACTGGCGCCGTCTCCAATGTATTGCAGGATGCCCTGCTGGTAGGCGGCGGTCGGCACCGTGCGCGTAACCTGCGCGCTCTCGGCCTGGCGCGAGCCCTCATAATTCGCGAAGAAAAACAGCTTATCTTTGAGGATCGGGCCGCCAAGATCCCCGCCGAAGATATTCCGGATCAACTTGCCCGGCCTGTTCGGTAGATCACTGTTCGCTTGTGCCTGCTTGTTGAAAAAATCGTTCGCCACGGTAAACGTCGGGCGGTTGTACTCGTAGGCCGCGCCATGAAACTTGTTGGTTCCCGACTTGGTCACCAGGCTGACCTGCGCGCCGGAAGACCGGCCTGCATCGGCATTCGCGTTGCTCGTCGTCACGCGGAACTCTTCGATTGAATCCTGGGTCTCGCGCAGGACACCGGTAAACGCCAAGCCGCGTACCTGGTCGTTGTCATCGACGCCATCCAGCGTGATGTTTCCCTGGTCGGACCGGCCGCCGTTTACAGAGCCGCTGCGACTGTCCTGCAAGGCGGGATTGCTGGGCTGGGGCAGAAAAAAGACGCCGGGCTGCAGTGAGAGCAGGTCGGGCACATTGCGTGTCTCGCTCGGTAACGCCTGGATCGTGGCGTTATTCGTTGAATTCCCTAGCGATGCATCGCTGACATTGAGTGTCTGCGCTTCGGCGGTAACGTTCAGGACCTCCACATTTCCGCCGGGGTTGAGCGAAAAGTTGATGGTCGCCGGCTGGTTGACCAGCAGCTCCGCCGTCTTCGATTGTTGACCGAAGCCTGGCGCCGTGACCGTGACGGTGTATTTCGTGGGCTCAATTTGTGTGAACTGGTACTCGCCGCTGGCTGTCGCGACAGCACTCGCCTTCTGGCCTGTCGCCTCTGCAAGGATCGTCACTTTCGCGCCTGAAACGACAGCCCCACTGGGATCTTTGACAACACCGTGCAGCGACGTCGTTGCATTCTGCGCTGCGCCTGGAAGTGAGAGGAAAAGGAAGAACAGGAATACAACAGCACCAAACTTCACAAATCGCATAGCGGCCCCTGGGAGAGTCAACGTGGTCGATTAAAGTCTCTCGGCTGCTCGTTCAACGGAGGTGCGGAGGCGCCGTGGAACGAAAGGTCCGTAGGTGATGAGCTTGAGAGTGATTTCACTATCGCAGAGGAGGGATATTCGCACAACATTAACTTGGGCGAAGTCACCAAGCCGCGGCGGTGTGCTCAAAGCAACTTTCATGCCATCGTAGAATCGTCACTCCGCAAGACGCAACCACGTTTATATATGAAGTATGAAACTTAGCCACGGTGCTCTTCTGTTGACGGCAGTCCTTCTTTTCTCCGCAAAGGCCGGAATATTTGGCCAGGCTCTGAACAGCACCTTTGCCCGTGATCCAAAGCAGCCTGTCGACCAGGATTACGCAAAGCGCATGCAGCAATACACGACGGACCCGTCCTTCACCTCGCCGCTCGTCGACTACCTGCCCGCATCAAAGACCGTCCCCACGCCCATTAGGACCCTCGGTGATGTTGCCGGTGCGCCCGACATGCTGCCCTATGCGGAGGATGTCTATAAGTACTTTCGTCTCCTCGCTTCGAACTCCCCGCGAGTGAAGGTTTACAGCATCGGTCACACCGAAGAGGGTCGCGAGATGATCGCTGCCGCCGTCGCCGACGAGAGCCTGCTCAAGAACGTGCAGGAGAATAAAGACCGCCTCGCCAAACTCGCCGACCCGCGCAGCATCGGCATGGATGACACGAAAGCGCAGTCGCTCATCGATAGCTCCTATCCGGTCTACTACATCACTGGCACCATTCACTCACCCGAGACGGGCGCGCCGACGGCCCTGATGGAGCTTGCCTATCGCCTGGCGGTCGATGACTCGCCGTACATCAAGTACATCCGCTCCCATATGATTGTCCTCATCACGCCGGTTGTCGAGGTGGACGGCCGCGACCGCATGGTCGACATTTACAAGTGGCATAAGGCAAACCCGGGCAAGCAATATCCGCGGCTCATGTATTGGGGGCACTATGTCGCGCACGACAACAATCGTGACGCTATGGGCATGACCCTCGACCTTACCCAAAATGTCCTGAACACGTACCTTGACTGGCACGCACAGGTTCTCCACGATCTCCATGAGTCCGTGCCGTTCCTCTACGACAACACGGTGGGGGACGGCCCTTACAACGCCTGGATCGACCCGACTCTCGCTGATGAATGGGCCGAGCTCGGTTGGAATAATGTAGCCCAGATGCAGGGATTCAAGATGCCCGGTGTCTTTACGCACGGTGACTTCGACACCTGGAGCCCCGGCTACCTCATGTTCCTCGCGGGCATGCATAACGGTATCAGTCGCCTCTACGAGACCTTCGGCAACGGTGGCGCCGACACCGAGAAGCGCATCCTCAATCCGGAAGAATACTCCCGCACCTGGTACCGTCAGAACCCGCCATTGCCCATCGTGACCTGGTCGCAGCGCGATAACAACAACTACGAACAGACTGCTCTTCTCACCACGCTCGCCTACTTCTCACAGCACACTCATCACTTCCTTGAGAACTACTACACCAAGAGCAAGCGCGCCGTGCAGAAGCCGTCGATTGATGGTCCCGCCGCCTACGTCCTCCCGGCAAACGAGGCCGAGTCAAACCGTCAACTGCAACTCCTCGAAGCGCTCACACGGCAGCACGTCGAGATCAGTCAGCTCTCGCAGACGAGCGCCACATCCGTTCCGGGAGCCAAGCGAGGCGACAAGCCCGTTAGAGAGACCATCCCCGCCGGCAGCTTCGTTATTCGCCTCGATCAGCCTTACTCCCGCGTGGCCGATGCGCTGCTCGACCGCCAGTACTGGGCACCCGACGATCCGCAGAAGCACCCCTATGACGACACGGGGTGGTCCTTCAGCCAGCTCTACAACGTCAAGGTGCTCCGCGTCACTGACCCTGCCTTTCTCACCTCCAACATGACTCCAGCCGATCTCACAGCTACCGCAGGAAAGCTGAGCGGCTCCGGCACCGTCTTCGCCATCGCCAACACCGGCCAAAGTTCGCTCCTGCCCCTGGTCTACAAACTGAAAGACGCACACGTCGCGGTAGCCGAGAAGCCCTTCGACGCCGACGGCCAGCACTATGCAGCAGGCTCCCTGCTCATCACCGACTCTCCTGATTCGCTCATCAGCTCAACGCTTCGACAGCTCTCACTCGACGCTTCCCGTTTGAGCGCTGCGCCCTCCGTCCCAACCCATATCGCGGCCGCACCACGCATTGCGTTCATGCACTCCTGGCAGGCCACTCAGACCGAGGGCTGGTGGCGCTACGCCTTTGACCATGCAGGCGTCCCCTTTGCCTACATCAGCACGCAGACCGCCGCCGCCGAGCCTGATCTCCGCAGTAAGTACGACGTCATCATCTTCGCTCCCGTCGGCCATGCCTCCACGCGCGAGATCATTGATGGAACACCGATGTACAGGAACCCGCTTCCATGGCAGAAGACCGAGCTCACGCCGAATCTCGGCCTGCTCGACTCAACTGCCGACACGCGCCCCGGCCTTGGCTACGACGGCCTGGAACACCTCCGGTCCTTCGTGGAGAAGGGCGGCCTGCTCATCACCTGCGAAGACACCGCCGAGTTTGCTATCGATGCCGGCCTTGCACCTGGCGTCAGCGTTGTTCCCCACGGCGAGGCCCGGGTTGTCGGCACCGTCCTCAACACGACCTTTGTCTCGCCCAGCAGCCCCGTCGCGTTCGGCTTCGGACCGTCCGTCCCTGTCATCAGCGCCAACGGCCTCGCCTTCAACATCAGCAACAGCTTCGGCCGCGCCAACCCGCGCCTCCTCATGGATCCCTACGCCGAACGCCCGACCGGCCGCGGCACGGTTGACGACAGTGATACTCCACAGGGACGCAAGAACGTTGAACCCGAGCCACTGATCAAGCAGCAGCCCTGGGAGGCCAAGGTCCTCAACGAGGAGCAGATGCGCAACAACCCGCTCGTCATCCCGCCGCAGTTCCGTCCCGAGGTCATCCTGCGCTTCAACGATGCAAAGACCATGCTGCTCTCCGGCCTGCTCGATAAAGCGGCACCCATCGCTGAGCGCGCCATCGTTGTCGACGCCCATCTCGGCGAGGGGAACGTCCTTCTCTTCGCGAACAACCCGGTCTATCGCGGCGAGACGATCGGCTCCTACCCACTGGTCTTCAACGCCATCATGAACTATCAGCACCTTGCCCGCGTGGAGGCGCCTGCGAAGTAGGGCTGTTCCGTCGCTCGACGAAACGCCTGCTACACTCCGAAAATGCGAATTCCCTCTCTGCATCGTCTGCCCTTGGCCCTTCTGTTTGCCTGCACGCTGCCCACGATCGCACAGACACCGAAGCACGGCATGACGCTCGATGACCTGCAGAAGCTGCAGCGCGTTGGCTCGCCGCGACTCTCGCCCGACGGCCACTGGGTCGCCTATACCCTCTCCCGCGTTGACACGGCTGAAGACAAGCGCATTACCCATCTCTGGATGGTCAGCTGGGACGGCAAAGAAGACATCCAGCTCACGCAGGGCAAGGAGTCCGCGGGCGATCCGCGCTGGAGCCCCGACGGCAGATGGCTAGCCTTCACCTCCTCGCGCGAGGGCGATGCGAAGGGAGCGCAGGTCTGGCTGCTCGACCGGCGCGGCGGCGAGGCGCAGCAGCTTACCAACGTGAAAGAGAATCTTGGGGATTTTCGCTGGTCGCCCAACAGCAAGACCCTCCTGCTTACTCTTCAGACGAAGGACGAGCCCGAACCAGAGAAGGGCGCCAAGCCGAAGCCGCCGAAACCCATCGTGCTCGACCGCTACCACTTCAAGCAGGATAGGGAAGGCTATCTCACCGACAAGCAGCCACACCTGTACCTCTTTGACGTCGCGACGAAGCACCTCGCCCGGCTCACCACAGGTCCCGATACCGGGCCGACGGCCTATGCGGAAGAGAACGCGGAGTGGAGTCCAGACGGCAAGCAGATCGCCTTCATCAGCAACCAGGCCAGGCCTGACCCGGACCGCGTTGAGAATCCAGACGTCTTCGTAGCCTCGGCTGTCGCGGGCTCCACACCCCGCCAGGTCACGACCTTCAGCGGCCGCGATGAAGGCCCGCTCGTCTGGAGTCCTGACTCCACCCACATTATCTATCGCCAGGGTGTGACCTCTCACTACTCGATCTACGACATGCCACAGCTCGCCATGGTCGCAGCCACCGGCGGAGCACCCGAGCTCCTCGCCCCAAAGCTCGACCAGTGGTCGAGCGGTCCTGTCCTCTCAAGCGACGGCAAGAGCGTGGTGACCGGCGTTGGTGACGATCGCCAGGTCTACCTGGCCGCGGTGTCGCTAGATGGCAAAGGAACCGTACAGCGCGTTACCGCCAAGTCTGATTCCGGGTCCGCCATCGAACCCACTGCAGCTGGCGGCCATCTCGCCCTGCTCTGGACCACCGATGCGGCGCCACCCGAGGTCTACGCGCTCGATGGCGCAAAGCTGCGCAAACTGACCAGCCACAACGACGCCCTCGTCGCTGGCCTGGCCCTCGCGCCGACGCAGGATCTCTCAGCCAAAACATCCGACGGCAACCAGGTTCATAGCCTGCTCACCATGCCGATCGGCTACACCCCGGGGACAAAGGTCCCGATGCTGCTGTGGATTCATGGTGGCCCGACCGCCCAGGATGAGCACGGCTTCGAGCCGGAGCGCCAGCTCTTCGCGGCCCGAGGCTACGGCGTCCTCAACGTCAATTATCGTGGCAGCACCGGCCGGGGCCACGAGTACAGTGAGGCCATCAATGCCGACTGGGGCCACAAGGAGGTGATCGACCTACTCGCCGCGGTCGATGGTGCAGTCGCCACTGGCAACATCGATCCCGACAAGCTGGTTGTCGGCGGCTGGAGCTACGGCGGCATCCTCACCGACTACACCATTGCCAGCACCACGCGATTTAAGGCGGCCTCAAGCGGCGCCGGCATGGGCAATCTCATCGTTCTCTACGGCATCGATGAGTACATCCTCCAATATGAGAACGAGCTCGGTCCGCCGTGGAAGAATCCCGACGCCTACATCAAGCTCTCCTATCCCTTCTTCCACGCCGACCGCATCAAGACGCCAACGCTCTTTATGGGCGGCGATAAGGACTTCAACGTTCCCCTCGAGGGCGGCGAGCAGATGTACCAGGCGCTCCAAAGCGTCGGCACGCCAGCCGAACTCATCGTCTATCCGGGCGAGTTTCATGGCTTCACGCGTCCCAGCTTCATCAAGGATCGCTACGAGCGCTGGTTCGCCTGGTACGACAAGTATGCCAAGGGGTTGACGCCACCGACGCCACCTTCAGCGCCCGCGAAGCCGTAGCGTGGCTGCCGGATTCGGGGCGGCGCATGAGTTCAGTTTGACGAGAAGGCTTGCTCGATCTAAAGAAAGTGACCGATGCTTGCGGCGATCCTGAGCGACTTTAGAGTGTGGTGCCGAGTTGCTTGTTGGCATTGTCAGTCGATAACGCCATGCGCAGGGCTTGGTTCTTCACTAGAAGGTGACAGACGATCTCCTGCAGACGATCCACTCGCGCCTGCCAATCTTCTACGGAAGCGTTCTGCTCACTTTTCAGGGGCTCTGGCGATATCCTCGCGGCATCCATTTCACGCTCCATAGGGCTCTGGCAGCGAGCCGTCTTCGATCGACCTGCAGGGTAGATTCCTATGCGGCACTCCACTTTGGGCGTCCCATGTCAGAGCTGCGATCAATTTCAGATTCAGAATAACGGCCAGAGCTCATGGAGCGAGAGCCCAAGATTAGGCGAAAAGCATTACCACTTTCAGGGTGTAGCATTACATCGAGTTAAAGGCATGCCACGGACCTGGCTTCCGCTATCGACGTGCAGCGTTATGCTTCCGTCCACGCCTGGCCGAGTGGGATTTCCCTTAAATTCAGATGAAATCTTCGACGCATCGCGTCACAAGAGACAGGCAACCTGAGATCGGCTCTGCAAGCTATGAGGATTCTCGAGAACATTATGTCTCTTCAATGGAAGCGGTGCCCCGTGGTCCTGGCAGTTGCCGGTGTCTTCATCGCCGGATGCCACTCGAGGCAGGCGCGACCTGATCCGGCTCTCCAAGTCAGCCGAGTTCCTCCGGCGGCTGGGGGAGGGCCTGATCGAATGGACACCATTGAGGGTCACGTTATCAAGGCAAAGCCCGGTCAGCAGATCGTGGTCTATGCGAACGACGGCGCGTGGTGGATACAGCCGTTCTCCAGCCAACCATTCACGACGATTCAAAGTGATGGACGATGGAAGAGCTTTACTCATCTTGGCAGCGAGTACGCTGCACTGCTTGTCGAGCCGGGATTTCGTCCGCAACAGAAGCTTGACGCGCTTCCCACGGAAGGCAATGGGGTGGACGCGGTGGTTAGCGTAAAGGGTAGTAGCGCTGAGCCCGTACCATTGAAGGTGCTTCACTTCAGCAGGTATAACTGGACAGTTCGTGCGGGACCCACGGATCGCGGTGGCGAGTTGAATGCCTATGATTCGGCAAATGCGTGGACGGATGACAAAGGGAGTCTGCACCTTCGCATGGGGGAGCGCGATGGGCGGTGGTCGTGCGCTGAGGTAAGTCTCACCCGAAGCCTGGGGTATGGCACGTACAGGTTTGTCGTGCAGGACAGCGCTCATCTGGGTTCGTCCGGGGTCCTGGGAATGTTCACGGTGGACGAGAGGCTCGGTGAGGGTACCCGCGTCGAGTTGGACATGGAGATGAGCCAGTGGGGGCATCCGGGCGGCAAAAATGCACAGTATGTTGTCCAGCCCTACTATGTCCCGGTAAATATTGCCCGCTTTTCTGTGCCGCCGGGTGTGCTGACCCACGTCCTTCGCTGGGAACCGGGCAGCGCAGCCTTCGAGACGATTCAAGGGTCAGTGGCGGGTTCCGCGGCCAGGAGCATCAGCAGCCACGTCTTTACTTCAGGCATTCCGATTCCTGCTGCTGAGACGGTTCACATTGATCTATATGACTTCTTCCATTCAAAGAGCGGTCTGCAACGACCTGTTGAGATCGTGATCGAGAAGTTCGAGTATCTCCCTTGACCAGATGGCAGGTTCAGCTTCAGCGATTGTGCAGATCGCTTCTGATTCTGGCAGCAATGCTCTGCTGCGTCAGTCGTGCGCACGCTCTCGATTCAGACAAGACCATATCGCAGTACGTGCATGATCGATGGGGCGCGGAGAGAGGCTTCCTGGGTGGAACGATCTTTGCGATCTGCCAGTCTCAGGACGGCTATCTCTGGATTGGAACGGAGCGCGGCCTGGTTCGCTTTGATGGCTTCGAGTTCTCCCTGATCCAGTACCCGATCTCACGTACAGCACCGATTGGCGCCATCCGCGGCTTGGCGAGCGATGTGTACGGGAACATGTGGGTTCGGCTGGATGGACCGCATCTGCTGTTGTACCGCAACGGAAGCTTCGAAGACGCGATGGTTCGCTTTGGTTTGCAGGAGGTAGCCTTCACGGCCATGTCGGTCGATCGGGAGGGCAAGCTGCTTCTCTGGGGACCACAGACTCGACTGCTGCGCTTCCGCGATGGAGCATTTCGACAGGACGCCGGCACAGACGATATTCCTGGGATCGTTATCTCAACGGCACAGACGGATGACGGCAGGCTTTGGATGGGCACGCGAGAGATCGGGCTGTTTGAAGTTGAGAAGGAACGCAGCGTGAAGGTGCCGACACGGCTGGCGTCCACGAGTTTTAACACGCTGCTCCCCGCTCATCACGATGGGCTATGGCTGGGAACCGACGCTGGACTGGAACTCAGGGATGGTAGCGGATCAGCACAGACAGGATTGCTGCCGTTGCTCAAACAGCTTCAGATTCTGGCTTTGAGTAAAGACAGAGAGGGAAACGTCTGGGTAGGGACTAACCATGGCCTGATTCGAATTACGCCCGGACTGGCCGTATCGACGGAACTGATCGATATGAAGCTGAATAATGAGGTGACCACCATCTATGAGGATCGAGATGGAGACATCTGGTATGGAGGTTCGGACGGCATTGAGAGACTGAGGGATGGCATGTTTACGGGCTATTCCAGTGGGCAGGGATTTCCGTCGGCGAACAACGGCCCGGTCTACGTCGATGGCGAAGGCCGCACCTGGTTGGCACCTTCATCCGGCGGACTTTACTGGTTCAGGGATAAGCACATCGTCCACGTTACGATCGCAGGGCTGGATCATGATGTTATTTACTCGATTAGCGGAGGCGGTGGAGAAGTCTGGCTCGGCAGACAGCGCGGGGGTCTTACGGAACTGACCAGCAAAGCTGATTCTTTTATAGCCCGGAACTATACCAAGGCCGATGGACTGATTGAGAACAGCATCTATTCCGTGCATCGTAACCGGGATGGGACGGTGTGGGCCGGAAGCGTGAGTGCTGGAGTCAGCAGGTTAAGTAAAGGTGTCTTTACGAACTACACCGTGGGTAGCGGGCTGGCGTCCAATGCCATTTTTTCGATTGTTGAGGGCTACAACGGCACCATGTGGTTTGCTACGTCTAGCGGCGTAGAATCACTCGCCCAGGGTCAGTGGAAAAACTTCACCGTTTCGGATTTGTTACCTTCTTCAACGGTGCGATCCATCTTCGAGGATGCGGAACATGTACTTTGGATCGCGACCTCTGGCGGTATTGCGCTCATCGCGTCCGGTCGTGCCGAGGTGCCCTATGCTCTTACAGACTCTCTGCGCGAAGAGATCTTCGGCATCGCTGAAGATCAGGAGGGTTCGTTGTGGATTGTGAGCTCGGATCATGTCCTGCAGGTGCCGCGCGAGCGTCTGCTGGCGGGATCGCTTCGTGAACAGGACGTACAGAGTTATGGGACCGAAGATGGCCTGCCTGGAGTGGAAGCAGTCAGGCGGGATCGCTCCGTTGTCGCTGATGATCGCGGGCGGATCTGGATCTCGTTGGCGCAGGGACTGGGGATGGCAGATCCTGAGCAGGCTGCCAGGCATGCTGTTCCTGTTCGAGTGCGCATCGAGTCACTCTCGACGGGCGCGGGACAGATAGCGCTTACGGACTCGCCGAAGTTCGCTGCGGGAACGCGGAGTATCACGTTCCACTACACGGAATCAAACCTGGCTGTACCGCAGAGAGTCAGGTTCCGGTACAAGCTCGAAGGCTCCGATCAGGACTGGAGCGAAGACGTCGCAATACGCGAGGTTGATTATAAGAACCTGGTACCGGGTCCTTACCAGTTTTGTATTCGCGCGTCGAATGGAGGGGGGTTGTGGAACGGTCCGGAGGCGACCTTCAGATTCCTGGTTGAACCGCATCTATGGCAGACGTGGTGGTTCCGGCTGATCTGTGCGAGCGTCTTTGTTTTGATCGTTGTGCTGCTCTATCAGCTACGTACGTTTCACCTGGCGAAACGTTTGAACGTTCGCTTTCAGGACCGGCTTGAAGAACGTACACGGATTGCGCAGGACCTGCATGATACCCTCCTACAGGGTGTTCTCAGCGCTTCCCTGCAACTCGATCTGGTCGAAGAGCAGACGCCTCACGACTCCCCCACCAAGCCCATGTTGAAACGCGTTCTTCAACTGATGGGGCAAGTGACCGAGGAGGGCAGAAGCGCTTTGCGGGGCTTGCGTGTTCCAGCAAATCATAGCCTCAGCCTGGAAACGGCACTTTCGCATGTCCGGGAGGAGTTTTCCTATGACGAAAAAGCGTCCTATCGCGTGGTTGCTCAAGGGGCGGCTCGCCCCATACGCCGCATAGTTCGCGATGAAGCATATCGCATCGGCCGCGAGGCGGTGGTCAACGCTTTTCTGCACGCCAGCGCAAGCAACATCGAGGTGGAAGTAGAGTATGCAAGCAGGTTTATCAGGGTCATCGTGCGCGATGATGGTTGTGGAATGGATCCACGGGTACTCGATACTGGCCGCGACGGGCACTGGGGACTGCCTGGAATGCGGGAACGTTCCGATAGTATCGGAGCAAGTCTCAAACTCAGAAGCCGTATTGGCGCCGGCACTGAGGTCGAGCTGATTATTCCAGGTGCAATCTCCTTTGAAGGCCAGCCCCGTGGACCGTTATTTCACTGGCGTTCCTGGCTCACCCGGGAGAGCTTTGATCGACACGGCGGCGGCATAAAGAAGCGAGATGATCAATGACCAACTTATCTCAGATTAACGTCTTCTGCGTTGACGATCACCCACTCATGCGGGAAGGGATCGCGGCGATCATACGAAATGAAAGTGACATGCGCCTTGTTGCTGAAGCCTCGAACGGACGCGAGGCGATCCATGGATTCCGGGAGCACCGGCCTGACATCACGCTGATGGACCTGAGAATGCCCGATATGAGCGGCATCGATGTGGTGATTGCGATCCGGGCTGAGTTCGCGAATGCGAAGATCATCATGCTGACGACGTTTGAAGGAGATGCAGAGATTCAACGTGCACTGGAGGCCGGGGCGCGGGGATACATGCTGAAGAGCATGCCCCGAAAGCAGCTTATCGAGACTATTCGCAGTGTGCATGTGGGTAGAAAGAATATTCCTCCCGAGATTGCGGCTCACCTTGCGGAACATCTGGGCGAAGAGGCTTTGAGCAAGCGTGAGATCGAAGTTCTGAAGACGATTGCCGGCGGAAACCGGAACAGCGATATAGCGGCCCTCCTGTTTATTTCAGAGGAGACCGTAAAGGGTCACATCAAGCACATTATGGAGAAGCTTGGGGCAAGCGATCGAACGGAGGCTGTAACTATCGGTGTGCGGCGAGGGATCATACAACTCTGATTTGTCTCATACGGAGACGGGAAAGGGCAGTAAAGCACTCGATCTAGGGATTCGATTGCTCGTCAGTCGAGCTAGCCTTGATGGTGGCGTCTTACGTTACCAGGGAGGCATAGGCTGCAAAAACTCTTCTCAGCCTTTCCGGATGGATCACCTGGTTATGGGCTCTTTATCCTGCGACTTGCAGTCGCCTTGAACGGGATCGCCCAAGGATGCAGCACGATTGCGGCATCCAGCGGAGCGGGATTCAGCAATGCCATGGCGCTGTGTTCCATCCTTGTGGGTCTCGGGCTCCTTCTCGGCTTCCTTACTCCTGTGGCCGGTGCCATCGCTACATTCGGCTATCTTGTCGGTGGTGTTACGCTGCTGATCGCCAGTGACTTGGGTAAGCACACGAGTGCGTTTTCGGCTCTTGACCTTGCTGTGATGTCTCTCACGCTGGTTCTGCTTGGCCCGGGAGCATTTTCACTCGACGCGCGTCTCTTCGGCCGCCGCGAAATCATTATTCCTGACGGGCGGCGTTCTGGCCTGTGAAGCTCTGGACCAGATTAAAGCAAACAACAACTAACTACATAACTTATCTCCTGGCATGCACGCCGGTGCCTCGATAGTGGTACCTGGTTGAGACCCGTCAATGGGTTCCGAAATGCCTTCTTTCGCGGGATGCGGCAGCCCACGCCATGCTTCATAGTTTTGTACAGAAGCCGTTCACTTCTGTAGAACGATGGAGCGCACACGATGACCAGTTCAGCAGGAATGCTTTTCACGCCGATGAAGCTCGGTGCTCTCTCTCTCAAGCACCGGGTCGTGATGGCGCCGCTTACCCGTTCCCGTTCGGTCCAGCCTGACTCTGTTCCAGGTGACCTTATGAAGGAGTATTACGACCAGCGCGCCTCCGATGGTGGCTTCATCATCACGGAAGCAACCAACATTTCACTTACGAGCCGCGGGTGGCTGGGGGCGCCCGGACTGTATTCCCAACCACAAGTCAATGGCTGGAAGAAGATCGTCTCCGCAGTGCATGACCGCGATGGACATATCTTTGCACAGCTCTGGCATAGCGGACGCTCGTCCCACACCGCGATGACGGGAGGAGCGACTCCGGTCTCAGCCTCGGTTGATCCGGCATACTGGCAAAATCCTGGACATCTGGTATCTATTCCGGGTGGCTGGGTGCAGCCATCGCCGCATCGCGCTCTCAGCGTTCCTGAGATTGCCGGCATCGTCGAAGACTATCGTCGCGCAGCGGAACGCGCGATGGATGCGGGCTTCGAAGGCGTCGAAGTACATGGTGCCAACGGATACCTGGTCGACCAGTTTCTACAGGATGGGAGCAATCGACGAACCGATGAGTACGGCGGCTCCTTCGAGAACCGAACTCGCCTCCTCTCGGAGATTGTTACTGCGCTGGTCTCTGTCTGGGGAGCGGATCGCGTCGCGGTTCGGCTGGCTCCGGGCGGGACCTGGAACGGAATGTCCGACAGCAGTTACAAGGCACTCTTTTGCTATGTTGCGGAGCACCTGAATCAGTTCGGCCTCGCCTATCTGCACGTGATTGAACCGCGTGTCGCGGGCAGCGAAACAATCCACCCGGATCAAGGCGCGCTTGCGGCGCAAGAGTTGCGTCCGGCGTTCAAGGGCAAGCTGATCGCAGCGGGTGGGTTTGAGCCGAAGACTGCGGAAGCTGCTCTCGCGAGCGGTAGCGTGGACGCCGTAGCCTTCGGCCGCCACTTCGTATCTAACCCCGATCTTCCTCAGCGAATCAGGGAGCATCTGCCACTCGCCGACTACGACCGGACCACCTTCTACACTTTTGGCGCTCACGGCTATACCGATTACCCCGCATACCATGCCATGCCCGCCGCATTTGCAGTCTAGGGCATTACCTCACCTTTACATACCTACCGAGTTGGAGGAACTATGAAGAACGTAAACATCATGCTGGTACACGGTGCATGGGCAGACGGCTCATGCTGGAGCAAGGTCATCCTTCTCTTGAAGGCAAAGGGATTCAACGTTACTGCGGCGCAGATTCCGCTTACCTCGTTGACAGACGACATTGCGGTCACACGACGCCTGCTATCTGCGCAGACAGGCCCAACCGTTCTCGTCGGCCACTCGTATGGGGGAGCTGTCATTACCGGCGCTGCTGCTGCAATGCCCCAGGTCAGAGCGCTGGTTTACATTACCGCGTTCGGTCTGGATGAAGGCGAAAGCCTCGACTCCCTGAGCAAGCAGGGACCGCCATCTGCGGGCTCGGCAGCGATTGAACCTGACAAACACGGATTTCTGTGGATCAATCGCGAGAAGTTTCATAAGTCCTTTGCGGCAGACGTTACGGATGATGAGGCTGCCGTGATGGCGGCTGTGCAGCGGCCCCTGAGCTTTGCGGCCTTCACGGAGGCGGAAGGTGTGCCGGCATGGAAGAGTATTCCTTCGTGGTTCCTGGTCTGCACAGACGACCAGATGATCCCACCGCCTGCGCAGGAGTTCCTTGCGAAACGGATGAACGCAACGGTGCGCTCGGTCGCCTCGAGCCATGCGCCGTTCATGTCCAGGCCTCAGGAAGTCGCCGACATCATCGCTCTTGCGGCGGAATCGCTTTTGCAAGAGCAGATCAACGAAGCAGCTTAGACGCCGCGTAGTCGACGGGAAAACGAGAGTGCTCGCGGTCGGAGCCGCGGGTAGAACGAGATCACTCTCGTCCCTCTATTGGCGGCCGATGCGGTCATCGTGTTGTGGAAGCCTGGATAGATCGACCACCTCGGCGTCTGTGAAGGAAGTTACTGCCTCATCAACCCTGAACGTTGTTCGTTGTTGGAACGCGTCTTCAGCTGTTCGAGCCCTGGAGATATATGAATAACGAAGTGACCACTCTGACACCGTTTAAACATGCGCCCACTCTAGATCTATCAGCCTGGTACAAGGGCATCCTGAGTACTCAGCTGGCTGCGGACGAAAACACAGGCGGAGCTTTCGATCTGGTGCTCGCCAATATGAACCGAGGGACCGAGCCGCCGCCGCCGCATGTTCATACGCTCGAGAGTGAACTTTTTATGTATTGGATGGGGCGCTCGATGCCTATGTTGACGACAGGGTTTTCCAGATTGGAGCGGGAGAATGTGTGTTTTTCCCTGTGGGCAGGCCGCATGCGTTCCTTATTCGATCGCCCGAGATCCGCATGCTGACGCTCATCACACCCGGCGGCTTCATGAAGGTCGTTGCACCCATGGCAGCACCTGCCGCGAAGATGGAAATACCTTCAGACGCGATTACATACGCTACCGCTGACCTTGAAGAGACGATGAAGATCTTTATGAAGCATGGGCTCCGTTTCCTTTCATCGGCAGAGATCGCGGAGCAAATGCCAGCATTTCCGTCACGATCAGCGGCTTAGGTTACTGCCGGTCCAGAAGGTCGAGCTGCTGCGATCCGGGTTGGACTTGCGCTCGCGTTGCCGTACAGCCGGGCAATGTGAGTCGCCCTGCGCGGTAGTTCGATCAACTGCATCACTCGCAAGATCTGGAGAGAAAATCAATGCGATTCAGAAACAAAGACGTCGTTGTGATCGGGGGAACGTCTGGCATAGGGCTGGCTGTCTCACGAGGTGTACTCGATGAAGGTGCTTCGGTCTTAATTGTTTCGAGCCGGCAGGAGACTGTAGAAAAGGCTCATGCCGATCTTAAAGATTATCTTCCGACGGCGAATATCATAGCGCAGACAGTAGACGTGGCCAGTGAAGATGCCTTGAAAGTGTTTTTTGAAGGTATAGGCCGATTCGATCACCTGGTGTTTACGGCGGGGGAAGACCTGCCGCTAGGTCCCGTTGTTCACAAGGATCTTGCCCAGGCACGTGAGCGCTTCGAGATACGCTATTGGGGTGCGCTAGCAGCAGTGAAACATGGATCCTCCGCGATACGAACAGGGGGCTCGATCACACTGACGAGCGGCTTCTCCTCGGCTCGCCCTCGTTCCGGGTGGACGCTGCAGGCAAGCATCCAGAGTGCGGTTGAGGGCCTGACCCGTGCGCTGGCGGTGGAGCTTGCTCCCATTCGAGTTAACGCCGTGTCGCCTGGACTGGCGCGAACTCCTCGCTGGAACAGCAAGAGCGAGTCAGATCTCGAAAGGTTCTATCGAGAGGCAGAACAACGTCTTCCTCTGGGGCGAGTCGGTGAAGCCGCTGAGCTTGCGACGGCCTATCTATATCTAATGGAAAATACCTACGCGACCGGCACGGTGATCGTGGTTGATGGCGGGGGCGCACTTCTCTAGCGCACGAGCGCGATCAGCCTCATGCCGGTCGCGCGTAGGACCGAAGCTAGCTATCTGAAAGGGAGAGCGTATGTTCCACCAGTTGCTCACACCGGTTGGAGGGTCCCTACTCTGGTCCTTTCTGGTCGCCGCACTGCCCATCCTGGTGGTGCTCGTTTTGCTAGGCGCCTTGAAGCGGCCAGCATGGCAGGCATCCCTGGCTGGCCTCATCGCTGGTTTGCTTGTGGCGATCGGACCATGGCATCTTCCTGTAAGGCTTGCGCTGAGCGCCTTTGCCAGCGGAGCGACCTTCGCTCTGTGGCCGCTAATGTGGATCGTCTTTCATGCGCTGCTGCTTTATAACATTGCGGTTAAGTCAGGTCGCTTCGATGCGTTCCGGGACTGGCTCGTCCGGTCTTTGCCGGGTGACCGGCGCATCCTTCTCGTCGTTCTCGGCTTCAGCTTCAGTGCGCTCCTCGAGGGGATTGCTGGATTTGGGACACCGGTCGCCATTACGGGCTCCTTGCTGATCATGGTCGGATTTCCGGCGCTTGATGCGGTGGTCTTTACACTGATCTTCAACACGGCTCCGGTCGCGTTCGCCGCTCTCGGTGTGCCGATCACGGTGCTGGGCGCCGTGACCCACCTGCCCACCCATCTTCTGGCGGCGATGGTTGGTCGCCAGCTGCCGTTCTTCTCCATGCTCCTGCCCTTTTACGTCACCGCGATCTACGGCGGAGTTCGGTCAATTCGGGGCGTCTGGCCGGTGCTGCTTGTGGCCGGCGGCAGCTTCGCCCTGGCGCAATTTTTCTGCTCGAATTTTATGGACTATTCACTCACGGATGTCTTCTCCTCACTCTGTTCCCTGGTCAGCTCGCTCCTGTTCCTGAGGGTCTGGAAGCCGGTTCACGACGAGCGCTTCGTGATCGCTGATTGGCACGTCCAGCGTCAGAATGCCTCTGAGACCTCGGTGTGGAAGGCGTGGTCACCCTGGATCATTGTCTCCGTGACGGTCATGCTCTGGACGATGATGGCCATCTTCAGGCTGGGCGAAAAGCAGATTCATTGGCCCGGGCTGCACAATAAAATCTCCATTACGTTGTACCAGGATGCTGCCTACGCGGCGGTCTGGAACTTCCAACCGCTGGGCACCGGGACGGCGATTTTCCTGGCCGCCATCGTGACCTGCTTTGTGGTTCAGTTGCCTCCCGCTGGCTTCATTCGTTGTGTACTCGATACGTGGCGACAGATCCGGCTTGCGATCGTGACGGTCGTTCTCATCGTGGGGCTTGCCTACCTGATGAACTACTCGGGGCTAACCTATACGATCGGCCTTGGCACCGCATCGGCAGGCAGATTCTTTGTCCTGCTCTCACCTTTTCTAGGTTGGTTGGCGGTGTTGCTCTCTGGCAGCGACACATCGGGCAACGCTCTGTTTGGCAATCTCCAGGTCGTCGCAGCCAATCAGCTCCACTTCAATCCGGTTCTACTGGCTGCGACCAACTCCTCGGGTGGGGTGATGGGGAAGATGGTCTCACCGCAGAACCTTGCGACGGGGACAGCCGTGACGCAGCTTGAGGGTCAGGAAGGAGCTGTCTTCGCGCGGACATTTCTACATAGCCTGATCCTTACAGGGTTGATGGGCGTGCTCGTTGCCTTGCAGCAATTTGTGTTTACCTGGATGATCCCCCGCTGAGCTCGTAGCCCATCGGACCCCTCCTTGCTGGAGGGGTCCGGTGCAGATCATTGGTGGCACCGAGTACCCCTTTTTACATACAGCTTGCGGCGATGCACTCCTCGAGGATGTCCATGGCTATGGCGGCTTCTTCGCGCTTGAGGGTGAGCGGCGGGGAGAGGCGGATGCTGGTTTCACCGCAGCCGAGGAAGAGGACCCCGCGGTCGAAGGACAGGTCGACGATGCGGTCGCGGAGGGCACCGACGGGTTCCTTTGAATGCTGGTCCTTCACGATCTCGATGCCGATCATGAGGCCGCGTCCGCGGACGTCGCCGACGATGCTGTACTTCGGCAGCCAGGTCTCAGCGCGGGCCTTCATGGCTGCGCCGAGCGTGGCGGCGTTGCCCAGGCCTTCGCGCTTGATGACGTCCATGGTGGCGAGAGCGGCGGCGATGGCGACCGGGTTGCCGCCGAAGGTAGAGGCGTGGCTGCCGGGCTTCCAATCCATGATGTGGGCCTTGGCCAAGCAGACGCTGAGGGGCATGCCGCTGGCGATCCCCTTGGCCATGCAGACCATGTCGGGCTCGACGCCGGTGTGCTGGACGGCCCACCACTTGCCAGTGCGGCCGGCACCGGACTGGACCTCGTCGACAACGAGCAGGATGCCGTGGCGGTCGCAGATGGCGCGGAGCTCCTGCATGAAGACGGTGGGCGCGACGATGTAGCCGCCCTCGCCTTGGATGGGTTCGACGAAGATGGCGGCGACCTCTTCGGGCGGGAGGATGGTCTTAAAGAGCTTGTCTTCGATGTAGCGGGCGCAGTGGAGGCCGAGTTCGTCTTCGGTCTGTCCGGCGGCGGCTGCGCGATAGGTGTAGGGGTAGGGGACGTGGGTGACACCGGGGACGAGCGGGGCAAAGCGGCGTTTCTGCTGGGGCTTCGACGCGGTGAGCGAGAGTGCGCCCATGGTGCGGCCGTGGAAGGAGCCGAGAAAGCTGATGACGTTAGGCCGGCCGGTGTGGTAGCGGGCGAGCTTGAGGGCGCACTCAACTGCCTCTGCGCCGGAGTTGCCATAGTAGAAGCGGTGCGGCCCCTGCATGGGCGCGACGGCACTGAGGCGCTCGGCGAGGGTGACCATGCCTTCGTAGTAGAAGTCGGTGCCGCTCATGTGGATGAGGTCGGCGGCCTGCTCCTGGATCGCTTTGACGACGTGGGGGTGGCAGTGGCCGGTGGAGGTAACGGCGATGCCGGCGGAGAAGTCGAGAAACTCGTTGCCATCGACGTCGTGCATGCGGGTGCCGCGGCCGCGCTTGGCGACGAGCGGATAGCCGCGGGTGTAGCTAGGGCTCATGAGGCGATCGTCGGCTTCGATGATGGCTTTCGCCTTGGGGCCGGGGAGCGGGGTGTTGAGCGTTGGCCCGAAGCGGGCCATTTCTTCGTCAGTCACTGTCTGAAATTCATTCCGGATGGCAACGGTCATGGGGTCCTCGTCAGTCTGCTCGTGGATGTTGCTTGAAGCGGAGCCATCGCCTCGGGCACATGTGGGGCGCGAGACGGCGGGCAATGGAACGGGCGAGCGAAGGATCGAGGGAGGCTAGTCGCCGAAGAGATTGGGCCGGCTGAGGGTGGGAAGCGCGAGACGCTCGCCGCCTCGATGGAAGCGGCGTTCGAGATGCGTGCGGTTTGTGGGGGAGCTCTTCATCTCGTGCCTGCGACTTCTTACGGGCGATTCTATAGCGCGGGGTGCGGGAGGTGGCAATTGAGTTGCGAATACTTCGAGTGTTTTGGGCGTGGTGATCTGATCTGGGACTAGTCGATGTCGAAGGTGACGCCCTGGGCGAGGGGGAGCTCGGTGCCGTAGTTAATGGTGTTGGTGACGCGGCGCATGTATTGTTTCCATGCGTCGGAGCCTGACTCGCGGCCGCCGCCGGTCTCTTTTTCCCCACCGAAGGCACCGCCGATCTCGGCGCCCGAGGTGCCGATGTTGACGTTGGCGATGCCGCAATCGGAGCCGGCCGCGGAGAGGAAGCGTTCGGCTTCGCGGAGGTCCGTGGTGAAGATGGACGAGGAGAGACCCTGGGGAACGTCGTTGTGAAGGGCGAGCGCGGCCTCGAAGTCGCTGTAGCGGAGCACGTAGAGGATGGGGGCGAAGGTCTCGCGGCGGACGATGTCGGCCTGGGTGGAAATCTCGACTAGCGCGGGGCGGACGTAAAAGGCGTCGGGTGAGCCGGGGAGGGGTAGACGATCGCCGCCGGTGATGGTGGCGCCGAGGGTGCGAGCCTGGTCGAGGGCGTGCTGCATGGCGTAAAAGGAGCGCTGGTCGATGAGTGGGCCGACGAGGGTGCCGGGATCGCGTGGATCGCCGATGACGACCGAGGTGTAGACCCGGCGGAGCTGCGGGATTAGGGAATCGTAGATGGAATCGTGGACGATGAGGCGGCGGAGTGTCGTGCAGCGCTGGCCGGCAGTGCCCAAGGCGGAGAAGGCGACCGCGCGGAGGGTGAGATGGAGGTCGGCCGAGAGGGCGACGATTGCGGCATTGTTGCCGCCGAGCTCGAGGATGGCGCGGGCGAAGCGGGCGGCGAGGCGTGGGGCGACGGCGCGGCCCATCGCGGTTGAGCCGGTGGCGGAGACGAGCGGGATGAGCGGGGAGTCGACGAGCTGCGCTCCGCAGTCGGCGTCGCCGATGAGCAGGGTCGCGAGGCCGGGAGGAACGCCGCCGAACCTGGCCGCGGCGCGCTCGAAGATGGCGTGGGTGGCGAGGGCGGTGAGGGACGTCTTCTCGGAGGGCTTCCAGACGACGGCGTCGCCGCAGACAAGGGCGAGTGCAGCGTTCCAGGCCCAGACGGCGACGGGGAAGTTGAAGGCGGAGATGACGCCGACGACACCGAGGGGATGCCAGGTCTCCATCATGCGATGGGAGGGCCGCTCGGACGGAAGGGTGAGGCCAGCAAGCTGGCGGGAGAGGCCGGCTGCAAAGCCACAAATGTCGATCATCTCCTGCACCTCGCCCTGGCCCTCGGAGAGGATCTTTCCGGTCTCGATGGTGACGAGCCGTCCGAGGTCGGGGAGAGCGGCGCGGAGCTCTTCGCCAAGCAGGCGGATGAGCTCGCCGCGGCGGGGAGCGGGGATGTTGCGCCAGACGAGAAAGGCCCGGTGCGCGCCGCTGATGGCTTCGGTGACGGCGGAGGGAGTAGTGGTGCGGAGCTGGGCGATGCGCTCGCCGGTGATGGGGGTGTGTACGGGAAGCTCGCCGGCGGCGAAGGCTGCGATGGGAACGCCGAGGCGGGTGAGGAGGCTGTGGACTTCCTGCTCGATGGCGGTGGTGGGGCTGATGGTGCTGCTCGAGCTGGTCATGGCTGGGTCGCTTCTGCGAGCGGGTCGGGGGTGCGGGCGAGGACTTCTGCAAGGTGGAGAGGGCGGAGGCCGGTGTTCTGCACGACTTGTTCGCAGCAGCTGAAGCCGTCGCTGACGATGATGGTTTGGGCGGGTGCGTTGCGGATAGCGGGGAGGAGGACGCGCTCGGCTAACTTTTGCGAGAGATCGAACTTGTCCTTCTCGAAGCCGAAGGGGCCGGCCATGCCGCAGCAGCCGGAGTCAAGGAGTCTGACGTCGGAGCCGGTGGCGCGGAGGAGAGTCATCTCGTCGGTCATGCTCATGGTGGCGCGATGGTGACAGTGGCCGTGGACGATGATGCTGGCTTGCAGTGGCGGCGGGTGATATGCGGGGGCCTGTTTGACGAGGAACTCGCTGAGCAGGAAGGTCTGCTGGCGGAGCTTGAGGGCGCGCGGATCGTGCGGGAGGAGGTTGGTGAGCTCGTCGCGGAAGACGCTGGCGCAGCTTGGTTCGAGGACGACGATGGGGGTGCCGGCGGCGAGCTGCGGGGCGAGGGCGTCGAGGACTTTGAGCAGGTATTTCTTCGCCGTGTCGAGCAGACCGAAGTCGTAGAGCGGGCGGCCGCAGCAGAGGTGTTGTCCGGGCAGAAGGACACGGAAGCCTGCGTCAGTAAGTACTTTGTGTGCGGCGCGCATGGTGGCGGGATGGAAGTAGTTATTGAAGGTGTCGGCCCAGAGGAAGACGTCGGCGGTGCCGGTTGAGGGCGATAGGCGGCGCTCGCTGGTGAAGGGGCGGGCGAAGCTTGGGAAGGTTCGTTTGTCGTGGATGTGGAGCACGGACTTCATGGCGCCGCTAAAGAGCGGGGCGGCGTTGAGGGCGTTAACGAGGCCGGGCGCGAAGGCGGCGAGGCGGGACCAGACGTCGATGCGGCCGAAGGCGTGGTGGGCGAGCGGGCGCGATGTGCCCTCGTAATAGTGCGCGAGGAACTCGGACTTGTAGGTGGCCATGTCGACGCTGACCGGGCACTCGCTCTTGCAAGCTTTGCAGGCGAGGCAGAGGTCGAGCGATTTTTTAACCTGCTCGTTCTTCCATTGACCGGCGAGGACTTCGCCCTGCATGAGCTCCCAGAGGAGATGGGCGCGGCCGCGGGTTGAGTGCAGCTCCTCGCCGGTGGCCATGAAGCTGGGGCACATGGTGCCGGCATCCTGCTTGCGGCAGGCACCGACGCCGACACAGCGGAGGTTGGCGGCGGCGAAGGAGCCGTTGTCCTCAAGGAAGGCGAAGTGGGTGTGGGGCTGCCGGGGGTTGTAGTCGGCGCCGAGGCGGAGGTCTTCGTGGGGCTGATGAGCGTCGATGAGTTTGCCGGGATTCATCCGTCCGGCGGGGTCCCAAATGTGCTTGAAGGTGCGGAAGGCCTCAATAAGCTCGGGGCCGAACATCTTGGGGAGGAGCGCGCCGCGGGCCTGGCCGTCGCCGTGCTCGCCGGAGAGGGAGCCACCGTGGGCGAGGGCGATGTCGACGGCGCGGTCCATAAAGCGGCGGAAGGTGAGGATGCCGACCTCGGTCTGGAGGTCGAAGTTATGGCGCATGTGAACGCAGCCCTGGCCGAAGTGGCCGTACATGGCGCTGGTGTAGCCGAAGTCGTTCATGAGCGCGTAGATGGCGCGGAGGTAGGAGCCGAGCTGGGTGGGGTCGACGGCGGCGTCCTCCCAACCCTCCCAGCCGGTGCCTTTGCCGGGGACGAAGGCGGTTGCGCCTAGGCCGGACTCGCGGATGTGCCAGACGCGAGCGGCCTCGGCGGTGGTGTAGATGCGGGCGGTGACGGTAATGGGCAGTGCGGTGAGGGCTTCGGCGAGGGCCTGGGCGCGGTCGTCTGCTTCAAACTGGGTGGCTCCGCCGAACTCGACGATGAGGAAGCCCTCGCCGGCGGGCAGGAGCCTGAGATCTTCCACCAGCTTCTGCTTGCGGCGGATGGCGTCGAGCAGGAAGCCGTCCATGCCTTCGAGGCCGATGGGCTGGTGCTCGAGGAGTGCGGGGACGTGGTCGGCGGCGATGAAGATGTCTTCGAAGCCGATGCCCATGAGGGTGCGGAACTGTGGACTTTCAACGAGGCGCAGGGTGGCGCCGAGAATGACGGCGCAGGTGCCTTCGCTGCCGACGAGGGCGCGGGCTACGTTGAAGTCGCCTTCGGGGAGGAGCTCGTCGAGGTTATAGCCGGAGACGCGGCGGGGGATTTTGGGAAAGCGGGCGCGGACCTGGTCGGCGGAGGCGGCGCCGAGTTGCTGAAGGGCGGCATAGATGGTACCGGTGCGGCCGCCGCCGGCGATGTGCCGGGCGAGCTCGGCGGGGGTGGTGGGGCCGACGGTCATGCGGGTGCCATCGTAGAGGAGGAGGTCGAGCGAGTGGATGTTGTCGACCGTCTTGCCGCCCATGAGGGCGTGGACGCCGCAGGAGTTGTTGCCGATCATGCCGCCGATGGTGCAGCGGCTGTGGGTTGCGGGGTCGGGAGCAAAGGTAAGGTCGAAGCACTCTGCGGCTTCGCGGATGCGGTCGAGAACGATGCCGGGCTGCACGTGGACGGTGCGGGCGACCGGGTCGATCGCGGACATGTGGTTCATGTACTTCGAGAAGTCGAGAATGACGGCGAAGTTGCAGCCCTGGCCGGCGAGGCTGGTGCCGGCGCCGCGGGAGAGGATGGGCGCGTCGAACTCCCGGCAGATGGCGACGGTGGCGATGACATCCTCTTCGTCGCGGGGAATGACGAGGCCGATGGGGATGTGGCGGTAATTTGAGGCATCGGTGGAGTAGAGGGCCTTGGAGGCGGGATCGAAGCGGACCTCGCCGCGGGCGGTCTCGCGGAGCTTGGCCTCGAGCTCGGCAGCGCGGGGGAACTGGTCGTGCGCGCGAGCATGGGAGCTCGGCAGGAGGGCGAAGGGCGAGCTGGACATTGCGGCGAGAGTCTCCAAGGCTACGACCCGGCGGCGGAGGTCATTTTAAAAATCGCCTGCGCGTTGGAGCTGTCGAAGCTGAGGTCGAGGGCGCGTTTGCCGGCAGTCTCTTCGGGGAGCGGAAGACGGGTGATGAACTCGAGGAAGGAGCCGGGAACCTGCTTTTCGACGGTGCTTCCGTCCTCGGCGCGAAGGGATCGGGAGACCAGGGCGGCGCGGAAGGCGGTCTGGCGGACTCGGCCCGATTGCGAGGTCTCGACCTTCTCTTTCATGGGCTGGCCGAGGGCTTTCTGCTCTTCGGCGAGCTGGTCGACGTCGGCTACGCGGTCAGTCACGTGGTTGAAGACGTTGCCTTCGGTGGCGATCCAGCCGGCTTCGGGCGACTCGGCCAGGACGGTCTCGTAGTCGGCGAGGGCTACGTCGCCGTGGTGGCGGGTGAAGCAGGCGACGAGGGTGGGGAGCAGGGTGACGGCCTGGTCGACGGTGAGCGATTGGGAGGAGTCGAGCTCCCTGAGGAGTTGCTTCGCTTCGGGGGTGAGGGGATCGGTCGAGTTCGCGGTGATGCGGCTGAGGGCGGCCTGAAAGTTGGCGGAGAACTTCTCGGGGTGGAGCTCGCTGATGAAGAACTGGGCGATGGTTTCGGGGAAGTCGACCTGGGCATAGGAGCGGCCGGTCATGCGAAGGCGTTCGAGCGGATAGACACCGTTGAGCGAGTAGCCGAGCGGGCCGAGGAGACGGGTGATGGAGTCCTGCCCGGCGGGAAGGCTGCCCATGCCGGCGATGGCGATGGTGCGGACGGCACCGTGATCGTGCAGTACTTTTTTGCCGTGGGCGAGGCAGTGGTCCATATAGAGCTTTGCGGCGGGGACGCGGTCGACGAGGTCTTCGAAGAGGAGCATGTTGAGCGCCTGGGCGATGGTGGCGCGGGAGAGGCGTAGGCCTGCGTCGGCGGTCAGGGCGGGATCGAGTACGAGCGCGTTGCTGAGGCGACTGGTACGGTCCGATCCGATGATGCGGATAAGGGTCGCTTCGAGGGTGCTGCCTGTTTCGGGGTGCATGATGGATCTCCGTTCCTTGCGTTTCCGCTGCGACGCCGTACCCTCTTCGAGGAGCAGGTACTCCCCCATAGTGAGCCGTGGGGCATGGAAATGTAAACTCCTACCGCGCTCCTTGTGAGGCTGCTGGATGTGCCGGAACAGACGGGTAGATGTTGCACGGCAGACTTACGAGAGTATCTGTGGTGACCGCGAACATTTTCATGTGTTGCGCGGCTGGAATGTAGTTATGGTATAGCCACGAGTCGCTTGACTTGAAAACAGAGTGCTGGACCCGGTGATAGCAAGGGGGGCTGGCGCTTCGAGGACTTTTGCGTATGCCGCCCGCCGCTCGTCTTGCTGATCCGACAACTCACGGCGCACCACTTGCTCCCGGCACAGGCAGTCCTAATGTGCTGATTGGCTATAAGCCCGCTTGGCGCGCTTTGATGGACACCCATGCCTGCCCGGCGGTGAGTATTACAGGTGCGGACGGTGTCGGTATGGTGATGATGGGGAGTCCTACGGTATTGATCAACTACATGATGGCCTGTCGCATGGGGGACATCGTGGTGGAGATTCCTGGGCTGGCGCTGGGTCCGGCGAACCCGATCGTGATGGGGTGTCCGACCGTCATTATCGGCGAGGTGGGCATGGGCACGCCGGGGCCAGCGACGATGGGCACGATGGGCTCCGTGCTGGGTGGAGCATCGGCAACGACGGCGCAATCGTTGGCGCAGGCATCTCAGGCGGGCGCCGGGCTGGTGCCGGTTGGCTCAGACGCGCTGCTTGGGCAGGCGATCGGCAGCTCCTCCGGGCAAGGGGCTGCGGCAGCTTCTGACCAGAAGAAGGTGTGGATCGAGATCAAGCTGGTGGACCAGGATGGGAGCTCGGTGCCAAATGAGCCGTACACCATCGAGTTGCCGGATGGCACGGTGTCGGCGGGAAGTACGGATGGAGAGGGTGTGGCCCGGGTGGACGGCATTGATCCGGGTAACTGCACCGTGAAGTTTCCGAGCCTCGATCAGCGCTCGTGGACGAGAAAGTAGGTCGCTATGGCGGAGTCGCATACGGTCGTGCAGGGAGAGCATCTCTCGATGATTGCCGAGGAGTATGGGTTCTTTGACTACTCGCTGATCTGGAATAACGCGAGTAATGCGCAGCTGAAGGCATTGCGGCTCAACCCGAATGTTCTGCTGCCGGGAGACGTCGTATCCATCCCTGACAAGGAGCAGGGAAGCGCGGCGTGCGCCACTAGCAAGCGGCATACGTTTGCGATCAAGCGGGAGAAGCTCAGACTGCGCCTTGTTCTGGAAGATGTCTATGAGAAGCCGATCGCAAATGCGCCGGGGCTACTGACGCTTGATGAGCAGCAGATCCAGGTGACGACCGATGGCAAGGGGAAGATCGACCAGGAGATTCCACCGCGGGTGCAGAACTGCGTCTTCGTTCTGAACAGCGATCAGACGCCGTTCCAGGGTGATAACTTGTCGATCAAGATCGGGCACCTGGACCCGGTAGACAGCCTGCCGGGGCAGGAGGCGCGGCTCAACAATCTTGGGTATAGGGCCGGCAACTCGGACGATGCTGGCGCCCCGGCATTTCTCTCTGCCGTTGAGGAGTTCCAGTGTGACCATGGGCTCTTGGTCGATGGCGTGATCGGGCCGGCGACGCAGGCCCAGCTGAAGAAAGTTCACGGCTGCTGAAACGTTCTGGCGGCGGTACGCACTACCTGTCAATCGAGACCGGGATCGAGGGCTAAAGCGCAGCTTGCCGTCGGAGGCCGCCGCTAGCTACCTGCGCCTCGAGTAACAGGTGGAGCGCGTGACGGTTACGTTGAGGATTGACTCCGGGTCGGAGGCGAAGCGGCAGCTGGCGATCTCTGCCGGCAAAACGCTGCGTGTTGGCCGGACGACCGCGGCTGAATGCGCGGTTCCCGAAGACAGCTACCTGTCCAGATTCCACTTTGAATTGCGGTATGACGGCTGCTCGTGCCTGCTGCGCGATCTGAAGAGCAGTAATGGAACGCGTGTGAATGGCCAGCCTGTAAGCGAGAGCATGCTGCAGGATGGGGACCGGATCAGGGCTGGTCGGACGGACTTCGTCGTCTGCATTGAGAACGCGGCTGTGGCGGAAGCGGTCTCAGAGGTAACGTATGAGCGGCTGCTTGCGTCGATGCGTGGGAGTCAGCAGCCGCTGCATGCGGTGGTCGACAGCTCGCTCGACCCCGCGATTCTCCAGCTGCTGCTGAGATCGAAGGCGGAGTATCACTGGCTGTTTCGGGCCGACGGGACCGCTCGCCTGGCGCACTTTGTTCCCTACCTTGTCCCGTTGCCGTCGGACTCTCCGCTGCTGGAATTGCTCGTAACAACAGGCTGGGGAAAGAACTGGGGCATCTTTCTTACGAGTACGGCGGCACCTGAGGAGCTGCTTGCTTTTGTGCGTGGGCTGCTCGCGACGCATCTGCCGGACGGGCGCGCGGCGCTGCTGCGCTTCTATGATCCGCGCGTGCTTGGTGCGCTGCTGATGAGTTCCACCTGTGTGCAGCAGCGACAACTGTTTGGGCCGGTCTCTTCTTACCTGGTGGAGGCCGGGCCTGAGACTGCGGTAGGCTTCACGATGGGACCGTGTGGGCTTGAGAAGACCGAGTTATCGCTCTTGGGGACAGCTCCCGCGAAGACGATGCTGGTCGAGAGCGTTTCGACGCCGGCTTCACACGCGGCGCGGCCCGCGTATGGTGCGACAATGACGTTTACGCCATGTGCGGAGCAGGTGGATCTGCTCAAGGGGAGTGATCGGGATGCTTTTCGGGAGGAGATGTTGGATGAGATTCGGAAGCTGTTTCCGGCGGAGTTTGAAGGTGCTGGCGGGGAGCGGATAAAGAATTTTGTGGAGTATGGCTGCACGCGGCCTAAGTGCTATGGCATCTGCTCGCGTGCGGATCTTCGTCGCTACATCCACCTGATGGTGCAGCTGGGACGGGATTTCGATGTTGATCCGGGGCTGCCCTGGGCGGCGCGACTGCTGGCGCGACGGATGCCGGCGGCAGAGAAGCTGGACAGGCTGAAGGCTGCGAAGACGCAGCATTGCTGGTCGAAAGAGCTTGCGTCCTAGTGAGTGAGATATTGGCTTGGAGCGAGGGGAAAAAGGCAGGTCCTTCGACTCCGCTTCTCGCGGTAGGGTTGCGAGAAGCTTCGCTCAGGATGACAGCTTTTGTTGAGGGATCAGCGGCTTGCCAGGGACTATCGTCGGAGTAGGCCCTGGATGATGTCGTAGCTCTCGCCGTGGTTCCACTTCCGCTCGGCTGCGATGATGGTCCATTGCTCAAGGGTGGGTCGCATCTGCGCGCCGAGCTTGAAGCCCTGGATCCAGCGTGCCGCCTGAACGCGTACGACTTCGTCCGGATCGGCGAGCATCTTCTGGAAGATGGCGATCATGGGCGGCATGTTGCGGGACGGGTAGTAGATCTGGACGAGGTATTGGTATAGCCTAAGCCGCACGAGGCCAATTGGGTGCTCGAGGAGATGCAGGAGCTGCTGCGACTCAGCTGCGGACGCGCCATTTTTCAGCAAGACGAGGGCACCGATAGTGAGGCCGGGCGGGTCGTGCCACGGCTCCTGGCTGGCCAGATAATTTAGGAGGGCGACGCGGGTGGAGGGCGCGCGCAGGACCTGGTCTACGTGGGGGTACTGTTCGTGTACGGCGACCATTCCCAAGCCATCACCGGCGGTGAGGTAGTCCCGCACCTCGATGGGGATTTGATCGATCAGCTGCGTGGTGCTTGCCATTACCGGGCCTCCTGCGATCGCTATTAACAACAATGAGAGCTTCAGTAAAGAGAGTTGTTTCATAAGCCGGTCTTCCTCAGAATGGTCGTATGAACCGCGATGCGCGGATCGCCTTGATCTGGGCCGGGATCGTGGATGGAGAGAGGCCGGCATTCGTGAAATTGGTATCCCATAGCCTCTTTGAATCTGCAGTGTCGCCGTTGCTGATCAGGACGAAACGCTGCATCAGGTTTCTGCCGTCGATATTGCCGGGACCCGTTGCGACGTTGGCCTGCAGGTGAAAGTGACCGCCGGCGCTGTTGCGGAGGTTCGTGGTGACATGGGTCATCTCGTGCGGATCGGCGAGGACGCTGACGCCATCGAGGAGAGCCACGAAGACAAAACTGCGTCCGATGGAACCTGCGGCGGAAAAGGAGTCGGGAAACGAGATCCCCCCGGGACCATCAGGAAGGATAGCTGTCGCACTTGGAGCGGGGATGGGATTTCCGAAGATGCGGTTCACATAGACGATATAGATGTCCTGCGCGTCGAAGTCTCCACCGGCACGAATCACGTTGATGATATCCACTTGTGACTTGGACGGAACTAGATTTGACCCCGGGAAGCCGGCCGATTCTACTGCTGGGTCGACGCTGGCGGCGTTCAGGCTTGCCGGATACCGGGTCTGCCAGTTGATGCAGCTCGCGGGCGGATCAATGACGATTTCATCGATGTCGAGGTAGATCCCGCAACGGGCATAGACGCTGCGCAGGGTGTCGATACCGGTCTGCTTCCGGGCCGCGTTGACGACCGGGGTACCACCCGCGGTGGCGCGTACGTTCACCAGGTGCACCCTGATCCTGAGCCGCTCCTCGGGAGAACGCTGGAAGACGGGTACAGTTGCCTTGATCACGGCACCGCCAACCGGGGACGTGTACTCAGCCACGATCGTTGAATCGAGCTGGTGAGTCTCGTTGACGGTGATCTTGCGGACGCGGTGATTGGAATCGCCTGCTGCACGGGAGCCAGTGTCGGTGAGTGGAGCCGCGAGCCCGCTGTCCGTGGCCTGCGCCTGGTCGATGTCGTCCGTCACCAGGAAGACGGAATGGGAGAGAAAGACGGAGGGCTCGGCGGCTGTGGGCAGCAGGCTGATCACCTGTGAGCCGGGCGCATCGTCCGCGCCGCCTGCTCCGAACTCGGTTCTCCAGTTGAGGCGTATCTCCGCGGTGCCGGCTGCATGCTGATCTCTGACGCGGAAGTAGAAGCGCCGCGCCAGTGGTCCCTTGGAATCGTGACCGATGAAGTTCTTGGCCTCCGCGGCGGTGTTGATCAGGGTCCCCGTTGCGGGATCAAAGGCGTTATCCCAAATGCCGACGCGCACGAACGGAGTGACCGGTTCGGCTGCGTCGACGGTGAAGTTATCGTCGTGGTCGATGATGACGTCAAGCGAAGGCGGGGTGAAGGGAATGACTTTCTCGCAGGGTGAATCGGTCGAGATGCGTTGGTAAAAGCGGCACCCGAAGGTGTCTTGCGTTAGCTCGAACTGCCTGTCCGCGCCGGACAAGTGGGTGCTGCGCCGTGTCTGCCCGTCGGACCAGAAGCGCTTGATGCAGCCGGCGGTGCCCTCGGTGGCGCGCGGGCACGGCCATTTCGCCGGGTCGACGCGGCTTCCTTTGCGGAACATCAGCACCAACACACGGCGGTTCGGGGCGTTCTGCAGATTGCGGTCGGCTATGCCTGCGGTGTCGTTATTCTGCTTGGCCTGATCGAACTGCGCCTGCTTCTCTTGAGAGAAGAGCAGCAGCGGATTGAACTCCGAGCAGCCCTGATAATCGCCTTTACCGCCAGCGTCGGCACCCTGCGCGAGGAAATCGTGCTTGCCGAGAGACGGCCCGGCTGAGGCTAGCTGCTTCATGTAGGCGCGTATGACAGTGCTGGTGGGCGTGTCACTGGTCAGGCCGGTTGTCGCCTGCATAATGTCCCGCTGGGCTGTTCCCCAACTCTCGGTGGCGGCTAGCTTTTGCCAGTGCTGCACGGCTTCATCGGGGCTGGTATTGAAGATGAGCAGGGCGTAGATCGCCGTCGCCCGGCGTCCGCTGAGTGCCTTGTTGTAGTCATCGCTCCCGACCGGATCGGCGTGGCCAAATACGGAGATTGGACAACCGGGTTGCTCTTTGACGAGTTTGGTCAGATGTGTGAGTTCCGCGCGTATGTCGTTGGGCGTGTCGGTGGCGGCGGTGGTGGAATCGGCGGTGACGAAGGATGAGTCGAAGGCAAAGCGGATGTCGTCGACGCGCCAGCAGGCGATCGGAATCAGGCGGAGGTGAGCGGTGTTGAACTGATCGTCGGTCGAGGGGCCGACGAGAAAGTCCTGTGGGTTGGCGGTGGGATGGTCTCCCGCCACACCGCCTGCTGAAGCATTACGCAGACCGCCTGATTGATTCGTCGACACGATGAACTATCTCCGCGCGGGTTGCACGCCTCGTTCGCATGTCGGGGTGGCCTGAAGCCAGATGGCTGCGGGCGACTCGCTACCATGCTCTCGTATGGTGTCGCATCGATCAAGAAAATTTCACCGGGCGGTGCGGCATCGAGTGTGAGGGCACGTCCCTCACATTGTTCTCCGCGCGCGGGTGCTGATGATGATCGGCGCTGCGGTTCCCTTCCGACCGCCTCGCGTGTTACTCCCGGGGCAGAACGTCCTGCACATACCGGTCGCGGGCACGATGCAGCTCTTCGACCTGATCTCGCCGCAGCGGTTGCGCCGAGCCAAGCTGATGGGCGACCAGTCCTACGTGCGCCAGATGTTCCACGGTCTCCATCTTGAGAAACGCCTCGAGCAGGTTGGCGCCGTAGCTGACCGCACCGTGGTTCGACATGAGGATGGCTTCGTGCCCGGGCAGGTAGGGGATCAGGCTGGCTGCTACGGCGTCGGTGCCTGTCGTCGCGTATTTGGCGAGCGGCACGATGCCAAGCGTCATCACGGCCTCCTGACAGAGCATCTCATCGAGCGCGCGCCCCGCACAGGCAAACGCGGTGGCGATTGGGGGATGCGAGTGAATGACCGCGACGACATCCGGCCGGTGATGGTAGACGGCGAGATGCATGCTGATCTCGCTGGTCACCTTCTTGGTACCGGCAAGGCTCCGGCCTTTGAGGTCGACGATCACCATGTCGGCCGGCTTGAGGAGATACTTGCTGACACCGGTCGGGGTGACGAGCAGGCGGTGGTCGTCGAGCCGGACGGAGAGGTTCCCCGAGGTTCCGGGCGTGAACCCGAGACGGGAGAGCCATTTGCCGAAGCGGACGAGGTCCCGCCGCAGTTGGCCCTCGGTCTCGCAGGGGCGGCTTACCAGCGTTCGCTCTTCTTCAGTGCACTCTTGCATTGATAGGCTCATAGGATTTTAAACGGCGATAGTCCAGAAGCAACGATAGGTTTTGGCAGGAACGCTTTCTGGAGCTTACGCCAGCCCTTTCCGAAGCGGTCCGAGGCCATGAAGAGATGGCCCGCAGTAAGTGGTCCTAACACCTTGTGGTGGCCGACGGCGGCGAGGCCCATGGAGGCGATGCAGCCGCACTGCTCACAATCGGGCTCGCCGCCGAACTGGCAGGGCGTGATCTGGGTAGTGAGGTCGGCCGAGATGGTCTCCGTCGTCCTCGCAAAAATGCACTCGGAGGGATTCTTGGGCGGAGAAGCGATCTCATCAATGACGGCGTTCGGCATGTCGAGCACGGGATATTTCACACGCAGATATCGTAACTCCTCAATGACCTTGGCTCGTTGCGCCGGTGAGAGGATCTCGACATCGGTAGCCCCTACTTGCGGCGTGAAGATGCTGAACCAGATCTTCGCGATCTCTGGCCGGCTACTCCAGAAGGCAAGAAATTCGTCCAGATAGCCGGGACGGTCCACGAGCTGCGAGGTGATGGTGCAGTGGATGGTCACCCTAGAGCCGTTGATGTTCTTGAGGATGCGCTCGTAGGTTGCGGGCTTGCGGCGCTCGTCGTGCTCCGGCTGCAGGCCATCGATCGATACGACTACGTTGAGCTTGCTGAAGTCTTTCCAAGCAGCCGGAATGACGCGGAAGGCGCTGGTGACGACCTGGGTGTGGACGCCACGGCTCTCGATCTGGGGCAGGAGTAGCTCCAGCTCGCGATAGCGGACCATGGGGTCGCCGCCGACGAGCGAGACGTGGAGCGGCTTGAGTTCGTCGATGACGGCCAGCACCTTGGCGACGAGCTCGTCGCCGCGAAAGTCCGAGAGCTCCCGCAGCTGCGTGCCGCCGCCGAGGTGCGCTGCATCGAAGGCGTAGCAGCCCGGGCAACGGAGCGGGCACTCCTTGGTGATTTCAATTGAAACGGAAGGGGCACGGCCTGCCAGAATGGTGCGCCAGGCGTGTAGGACTTCAGAGGTTTGCATTCCATCTCCAGTGTTGAACCGCGAGCTGTGGATCTATCGAGGATGAGTACGCAATCGTGCGTCCCCGTAGCTTGCCCGGACAGATGGATCAGACTTGAAGAGGCAGGTTATAGAACTGTAAGGCTGGACTAGGAATTGGTCCAACGTGGAGCGCAGCGATCAGCCCGTAAAAGCTACTCGGGACCGATAAAGTGAGCCGCTCGAAGGCCAGGTAGAGCCCTTGTTGCAGGGCAAAGATGAAGCTCACACCCGCCCGGCTGTGCTGCAGAAGAACGAGGATGAGGCCAAGGATGGTGGCTATCGCGAGCAGGCCTAGTTCAAAATCCTGTCCGCCGAGGACAAACTGATCAAAGTGCCAGAAATATTCTGTCCACGGCATGATGACGATCAGGAGGGCGGTCATCATGATGAGTACGCGCGCGCTGAGGAGGAAGGCCGGCGAAATTTCGCTTAACGTCTTACGAGTGGTGGACGTTCGCTTCAATACCCCTCCGCTTTGTAGCATCTTACGCTGATTTGGCAGGAGAAGTGAACGGGAGTTTGCCCAGCCTGTGTAAACGCCTGGTGACGATTACTTAACCGAGTTCAGGCCGGGCTGAAGCCAGGAGAAGAAAAAGGAGCTGAACTCCGGGAACACGCTGGCCAGCAAACCGAGAACGGGGCCGATGCCGAAGCCGACGAGCTTCAGCCAGAATTCTGAGCCGAGCTCTCCCGGCTGGGTGTTGGTGAGGTGACTGAGGGTCGCGTCGCGGTGCATCTGGGAGTAAACGACGATGATGATGACCCCGAGCAGGATGAAGAGGGCGACGATCGCGCCGCTCAGCAGCGGTCGAGGGTCGAATGGGTAGCTGGCCACACTAATAGCTATCGAAATGAACAGACAGATGATTCCAGTGGCCAGCGAGCGCATGCGGCCCAGGATGTTCTGGATGAAGCCAAGGAAGACCAGTGAAACCATCTCCTCGGCGTTTTGCAGGTGCAGCGGCAGGCGAGCTACGGGATGATCGCCGGGCACACTCTTCGGGCTGTCGCCGCCCTGGTTGAAGTCGAGCACCAGCGAGTGACCTTCATCGTGCCATGCGGGTACCAGTATCTGGGTGAGAACGACGGCTGCGGTGGTGGCGAGATGATCCTGTACGTGCTTGAGCCGTGCGAGATCGCGCGCCTTCCACTGACTCCAGTTGTCCGAGTACCAGACGGCGAAGTCCTGCCGGGCGCGCAGGGTGTCTTCGATCGTTTTGACCCACCGGCGCGCATTCGCCGAGTCGCCAGGCGACTTGCCTGCGGCGCCCCATTCGGCGAGCGACGTGCGCAGGTGATTGAGGTTTTCGAGCTGTCGAAAAATGAGTTTGTAGCGGACGTCGAGGACGTTGCCGCTCATCTTCCAGACCGAACCCCAGGAGAAGCCTTTCAGCGCCTCGAGCGTGCGGCGCAGGGGTAGCTTATCGAGGAAGAGGAGCAGTTGTCGCAGCCGCGACCAGATGGCGTGGAGCTGCCAGGCGTTGGCAAGCAGGATGCTAGTGCAGAAGGTCAACCACAATGAGAAGACGATGGCAAAGCGGCTGGAGCCGAGGCTACGAAGGGGCATCTCGCCGCCGACCAGCAGGGCAACAACGATAATGGACACAAAGGACAGGAGCCCGACAGCCAGGACCCGCGGCGCGGAGGGAGAGCAGACCTGCTCGGTGCGCGCTCCCATGCCCTCGCAGCTCAGCATGCCGAGGACGTCGAGCACAGTGCCGTCCGGCTGCGTGATCTTGAGACCGCTTGAGACGGGTAAGCGCGGCCGGTCCTTGCCGAAAAGGGCCATGCCTTCGAGCGCATACCAAAACCAGCCATAGAGCCCGATCGTCAGGGTAATGAGCGGCGTGAGGGGCGAGACACCGGTGGTGAGGTGGATCGAGCGCAGATAGGTGGGGATGCGGTTGAAGGGAGTCAGGCTTTTTTCCAGCATCAGGTCGAGGAAGAGATAGAAGAGGGCTGAGGCCACGACGTACGCGATAGGTGGCCACCAGATGCGCAGCCAGGCATCGACAGGCCTGCTGTGCGGGCTCGTCTCAAGCTTCACGATTGCCGGCCCGGGAAGAGCAGCCGGTATATCCCTGAGGCGATGTTCAACCCAGACGTTGGCAGTTACGGCGAAGCCTGCGATGAGCCATATCGAGGGCAGGAGCAGCCGGTACGGAAGCGGGTTGGGTAGCGGGGCACCCGGGCTCGACATCTCTCCTAGCCCCCAGGCGAGCGTCATCGGAATGACCGCCAGGACGAAGCTGCCAAAGAGGATGAGGGCGGGATGCGCAGTGCTGTTGAGGCGGACGAAGTGAGCGCGATGGCCGGGGCGAACCGTAACAGAGGGAAGTGAGCAGCAGATGGCATGGAAGATCGCCACCACGAGGAGCGCGAGCAGGCAGAGCTTCATGCTGAGCGGCATGCCCAGCCAGACCTTCTCCTGGCTTGCGAGTAACGCGTTCGCGTCCGAGCTGGCGACCGTAGTGCCATACCTTTCCGGATGAGCCAGATCGTAGCCGGCAGGTGGCAGGTAAGGCTTAGTGACTCCGGACCAGGACGGACCGAGCTGCGCGCCGGCTTCGGCAACTGTCTTAGGGGAGACCTCCGGATCCTGAGGATACTGCTTGGTGTACGGGATGGCCGCGACTGGCCAGAAGCCCCCGTTGCCTAAAACGGAGAGATAGGTCGGTGGTTGCGTGCACCCGTCGCGCCTGGCGTACATCCAGAGCGGAACGGAGTAGTCGCGGAGGTTCTTGATCGTGTCGCAGTTCGGCGGCAGAAAGGGGTCGGCGGCAGTGAGCGGCGCATGCAGCAGGAAGCGCGCGGCGATATACATTCCCTCTGCACCGTCGTGCGTAAAGACGCGGTGGGAGTGGAAGTTCATCGGGTCGTGGACCGGCTTGGTCCAGTCCTGTCCCCAGGGGAGCAGGGGATAGGTACTGAGGAGCATGATGCCGTTGAGGCCAGCGGAGCCGGTCTCCCGGCGAAGAAGCAGGTCGGCGCCGAGGATCACGATGCGGCCTTCGGGATAGGCAAGGCGAAAAAAATGGCTGAGGAAGATCTGGTCCAATGGATTACTGCTGCGCAACAGGATGTACTCCGAGCGATGCAGACGAAGCAGGCTGACGATTTGCTGCAGCTCCGCCTCTTGGGATAGGGCGGTCTGGTCGCCGCTGTAGTTGCGAATGCTGTCGTGCTGCTCACCTCCGGGGTCGGCGAGGTCGGTGCGCAGCGTGCGGCGTGCGGCGTCGCTGGCAGATTGCGGGAGGGCGCGGCTAAAAACGGACTGGCTCTGGTACGCAGCCCGGAGCGCGGAGATATCACGTGGGTAGTAGAGGTACGTTGGGCCATGCTGGCCTTCTGGCGGAGAACAGGGCGTTGCGCGCGGATCGCCGGCGTTGTAGTCGGCACCGTAGGCGGTCTCGTCTTCAGAGATGACGGCAAGCCGTTCCAGTAGAGCTCCAGTGTCGCCGAGGTAGTCGCAGTAGCGCTGCATCGCGCGGTCATCGTTCTGCTGGAAACTGAGGAACTGGATACGAGCGGGCTCGCGGTCCTTCGTTGCCAGGGCGCTCTTCTTGGTGAGCCAGTCGACTGCAGCCTTGCTGGTGACGTTGCCGCTATAGATCTGGAGCGGCTTTCCAGAGGTTGGCTGGAGTGTTTCGGCGACGGCAGGTTGCTGCAGCAACTCCACGAGCGATGGCAGAGAACCGGAGAAGCTTGGACCGAGGATCTGGGTCGGCGTCTCTGGCTGCGTTGAGGCTGCCGCCGGTGGCGCCGCCGCGGAGCGTGCGGGAGAAACATGCGGCCGCAGAATGTTGATCCAAGCGGTGGCGTTCTGGAACTGGGCGCGATGGATGCCGCCGGTCGGTTCCTCTCCGACGATAAAGACGACCAGGCCTTTCGGATATGGCGAGTTGCTGCCGAGCTGCGAGCGAAAGAGCAGGATGCCGGGCTGATCTTCCATGGCTTCCTTCCGCTTCTTCGCTTGGTCCTGGTCATCAAGCCGCACATACGGGGTCGACTCCGTCTCCCAAGGCAGCCAGGATGAGTCGTAGACATACCGGTCGTCCTGGGCGGCCTGCTGGATCGCCTCTGCGGCACGGTCAAAAATGAGCGAGAAATGCGTGTGGAGCGGATCGGGGAGGGTGGCGATGATGAAGCGCAGCGCGGCGCTCTTCTCCTGCAGCTCGTGGGCCGGTGGTGGAGGCGCGCCGCCATAGCAGGATCGCGGCGCGGTGATCTTCTCTGAAGGCACCATGAAGAAGGTCTGCAGGCGCGATTCAATCTCCGCACAGGGCCCTTCGGCGAAGGCTTCGCCGGCCTTCATAGCGCTGGCCCTGACCCCTTCGTTTGCCTGCAGGGCCGCCCCCGCGTCCGCGACCGGCCTGGCCTGAAACGAGGACACACCGACAGTGGTCGCAATCGCCACGACGGCAGCGGTAATCCATCCGGATTCCTGCTTCATGACAGCCTCTGGGAAAAGGAGCGATATCCGGAGGACACGAGCGTGCCTTCAGGCTTGATGGAGTGCAAGTGGGCCGGTGTGGTATCGAACGAACCATAAACCGGGACGCGCGATCCATCAAGTAAAAATGTTGTCGCGGTTGGCGTACACCGGCGCCCCATGCAAAGCAGGCGTGCAGCTCCTCCACGGGGGCGATCCGCTGTCGTACTCAGAACTTGAAAGGGAACTCTACGGTATTGAATCGGAGCGCGTTGAGCGGCGTGTTGATGGTTTCGTTCGCCGTCACGGGATTGCACAATACCAGCATAGTCTTCGCTATCAGAAGCAAGGATATAGCGATTCGATCGCTCGGCGGCGACTGAGGTCTTCGAAACACAACTGCGAATAGGCTGCGAAAAGCTCCGCTCAGGATTACTGGTTCCGAACTTGTAGCCTATCTATTTACCAGGAATCTGCGGCAAGAAGAGGCAGGGCGTCTTTCTAGCCAGCTACCGCTTAGCCAGCTACCGCGAGTTCACGGTCTAGTGCGGCAAGGGTGCTCTCCCACACGGCTACCCGCTCCTCGCGAGTCTGGCCGGGAATGTACTTGTGCTCGACCGGTGGCGCGACGCTCATCCCGCCGTACAGTAACGACTGGCGTTCCGCGTTGATCTTCATGACGAGTATCGCCCGCCTTGCTTGAAGCTTTTCCTCCGGCGTCATCTGTACCCGTTTATTGCGCATTGTGTCTATAGGATGCAAAACGTGGGCACACGCGCCAAAAACGGGCGGAATCTCTAACGACGCGTTACTGGGAGAGGACCGTCGCGTCGAAGACGCCCGTTTCTACTGTCTCGCTGTGCTTCATCTGAACGAAGATCCGGTAAGCGCCTGGTGTCGGGAAGCCGTACGGGAAGTCGACTGCCGGGCCGACGCGTTCGTCCTGAGCATCCATCGCCCGCATGGCTGCCGGTCCTACAGCGAGATCGACCGATTGCATCGGCGCCGAACCCTCGGGGTGGGTGTGGGCGAAGACAGTTCCATCGGTCTTTACGAAAGCGGCGTGGCCGGCCATGCCAAGGTATGGCTGCATGTCGGCGGCAGGCTGGCCCGTTGGGTTGAGCAGGTGAAAGCGGAAGGTATACGCGGTGGATGCGACGAGGGTTGCGGGCCTGTCCCAGGTCATCTGATATCCATCCGGGAGGCGGTAGGTTGTTCCAAGCTGGCCAGCAGTAAGCGGCTGTGGCATGGCTTCGGCATCCTCCACTGCGAGGCTGGTCTGCTCGAGGCCGTCCGGCACGTGGAGCTTCGCCACCAGCGTCTCCGGGAAGCCGTTTGCATGCACCACATCGCCGTACAGGGCGTAGTCGCCGGCCGGCATTGCAGGCAGCGTCATTCGGAAATCACCGGGCGAGATCATGGCTGGATGCAGATGAAAGGCGGCGTCCATCTGCGGCTGCCGAATGAGATACAGATGGATCAGGTGGCCATGGTCCGGCAGAAAGTCTGCGTTCGAGCGGCCTGGCCGCCTGCGCAGCGTGTCGGCCGGGACCTGCTGGACCAGTAGATCAAGAACGTTGCCGGAAAGCCGGGCCTCGGTCTGCATCGGCCGGTACACATTTTGCGCGTAGGTGCCCGCTTCGACATTCCACCACGTCGCTCCGCCATACAGGATGAGGACCATAAGCGCGAGCGCCGTTGCCAAGGCGACAAAGCCACGCCGCCGCTGGGCGGGGGTGGGCTGCAGGCCGGGATTGAGCCTTGCCTCGCGAACCGCAGCCGCTGCGAGGCCGGCCATCGACACGACGAGGAAGAGCGCCAGCAGGCCGAGTCCAAAGCTTATGCTCTTCTGCATCTTCAGGGTTGATAGGGCGACCGCGGGGACTGGGACCGAGGCGATCTGGCGGCCGGCTGCTCCGTCAACGGCAAGGCGCACCTGCCATGAACCGGTCGACATCATCCAGACCTTGCCGGTAAAGAAGGCCGGGTCTGCGGGCGATCGATCCGTTACGTCGGCGCTTGGCGGGTGTAGCGACGCTTCGCCGGTCAGCGGGACCGGGGTGATCTCAATGGCGGTGACAGCGGCTCCGGAGGTGCGAATCTCAACCGTCGCTACGCCGGGGATTACCGTCGGCGGACGGATTGTGACGTACAGCTGGTATGGGCCGGCGTCGACCAGTTCGAAGACGTCTTTCGATCCCACGTGGGCGAAGGCCCCCGTCGGCAGGATGATCAGAATAGCGACCAGTGCGGCGCGCCGAAGCGGGTGCATCAACGCTGTACGCCCTTCATCCAGTCGCCGAAACGCACGCCTACAAAGGTACCAATCGATGCATATACGGCGGCGAAGAACAGGCCTGTTGCGAGAGCGGTGCCGCGGGCCGGCTCATACCACTGCCGCAGCCGGTCGTAGCCGTCCGGCCGTGAGTTGTAGTCGAAGTAGATGGTGCCGAAGAACCGGTTCTCGCTTGCCCTGGAGAGCAGGAAGTTCGCAAAGGGCCACTCGACAGCCACCAGGCCCGCCATGAAGATGACGCCGGACACGAGCGCGATCTGCCATGTCTTCCAGGTCTTCGTACGTTGCCAGAGAAGATCGAGCGCCAAGGCAGGGAAGAGTATGAGAATGGGGAACTTCTGGGGAACAAGGTGCGTCACCGGGAAGAAGACAGGGCCAAGCTTGGGTGTTGCAGGGAAGAGCGGAAAAATCAGGATCTCGGCGATCGCAATGATGGTGTAGATGGCGGCCGTCGTCGTGCATGCCCACTTGTAGCGGGAGGATCGCGCCAGCATAGCGAAGACTACGGGTAGCCCGATGCCCATGGCCTCGTATGCAGAGGCGGAGTGAAGCTTCACATCCCACACGTACTCCAGCAGGAAGAACATCTGTCCCGCAATCATCAGGCCGCCCAGGTAGAGGAAGAGTTGCTGTAGCAGGCGATAGGTGCTATCTCGCGGCGTATCGGTCTGGTCTGCAGCGCGGTTCATGGCGGCGAGGATCAACAGCATCATGCCAAAGGAGACGCAGCGGATGCCCAGGATGAGCAGGGTGTGCGGCGGACTGATGATCTTGACGTCAAGCCCGTAGGCCGCGTGCCACCAGTTATCGAAGGGTGCCGAGACCATCATGGCGATGCCGCCCCACGCGGCCAGAAACGCTCCGAGCGGCGCCCGGAAGCCGAAGACGTTCACGGACGCGCTGCGCAGGCTTTCGGATTTGCCGAAGGTGGTCGCGAAGATCAGGTAGCCGCAGATGACCGCGGCCAGCACCCCACAGGCGTAAATTGCCATGTGCGCCGGAGTGAAGAAGCTGTCGCGCCCGATCGATCGATGCCAGGCGACATCCCAGTTCCCACCGACCGAGGAGGAGGTGACGGCCAGCACACCGAGCCAAATGTACCAGGGAAGTGTGGCGCTCTGGCTCGCGGTACGTGACGTTGTGTCTCGGCGCGTGACGGGGATGGCCGGAGCGGGGATAACTGCCGACTGTGACGGAGCGGAGATGGCGCGTGACATCGGGGGACCTCGAAGGAAGACGCTATCGATATGGTAAGCTCTGCAGCGGTGTTGCGGCATCGGCTAACGCGGTGATTTCGCAGAGGGAAGGTCTTGTGGCTGCGGATCGCATCTTTCGATCTGCCGGCTGGTCACACTGAGGCCGCGCGTCCGGTACGGTAGTCTTGATACGCCACGTGTCGGGTGAAGCGCGGCACAGTGAGTTTGCGGAGACAGCAAATGAAGGACGGGTTGAGATTGCCGAGGTTCTCGATCGGGGTTGGGGATCGTTTTGCGCACCAAGGGAGGGCGCAGCTGCAGGCATGCATCACGGCGAGTGAGGCCGGCGTTGAGGTGGTGCCGGTCTGGAACAAATCAAATCGGGAGCACCTCATCATCGGCTCCGAGCCGAGTCAGACACGCGTGGCGGCGAATTTGGCGGTGAGCGAGCTTGGGTGGACGAAGCCCTACTTTGTGGATGCGGACCACATCGACCTGAAGACGGTGGAGCGTTTTCTCGAGCCGTGCGACTTCTTTACACTCGATGTCGCCGACCAGATTGGTAAGCCCGCGACGCCGCAGGAAGTGGCCGCCTTCGTTGGTCGGCATTCGGAGCTGGTCGGCACCGTCACTATTCCTCGGATCAACAAGCCTTTTCAAATTGACGCGGACTTCATCGCGGGCGTCGCAGACAAGTTTCTTGCCGCCGTGCAGCATGCGGGAGCAATCTACCGCCTGCTTGTCGAGAGGAAGGGTGAGGGCAACTTTGTCGCCGAGATTTCAATGGACGAGACTGACTCGCCGCAGACGCCGGCCGAGCTGCTGATCATCCTTGCCGCGATCGCAGATGAAGGTATTCCGATCCAGACCATTGCACCGAAGTTCAACGGCCGGTTTAACAAGGGCGTCGATTATGTGGGTGATGTCGCGAAGTTTGCTAATGAGTTTCGGGAGGACCTGGCGGCCATCGCGTTTGCGATCAAAACATACGGCCTGCCGGAGAACCTGAAGCTGAGCGTTCATTCGGGTTCGGACAAGTTTTCAATCTACAAGACGATCTATGATGCGGTCACGGAGCTCGGGGCTGGCGTTCATCTGAAAACGGCGGGTACGACGTGGCTTGAGGAGTTGATCGGGCTGGCGGAGTCGGGCGGTACGGGCCTCGACCTTGCGAAGGAGGTCTACGCGGAGGCCTTTGCCCATGCGGCAGAGCTCTGCGCGCCCTACGCTGCGGTGATTGACATCGATCCGGCAAAGCTCCCCGAACCGGCGGAAGTGAGCGGGTGGACAAGCGAGCAGTTCACGTCGGCGCTGCGCCATGACCAAGTAGACCCGTTGTACAACCCGGACTTCCGCCAGCTGCTCCATGTTGGCTTCAAGATTGCGGCGAAGATCGGCGATCGCTACCTGGATGCGCTGGAGGCGAACGAGGAGATCGTCGCGAGGAACGTGACGGTGAACCTGTTTGAACGGCATATTCGACCGGTATTTCTGGGGCTGGGACACGGATGATTGTGGTGCTGATGGGGGTGAGTGGTTCAGGCAAGACAACGATTGGCACGCTTCTGGCGAAGCAGGCCGGGGTCGTCTTCAACGATGCCGATGATTATCATTCGCCAGCGAATAAGCAGAAGATGGCCGCCGGGCATCCGCTCACGGATGAGGACCGGCAGCCGTGGCTGGAGACTCTGCATGCCATCCTCAAAGGCTGGGTGGACGCCGGTACAGGTGGGGTGATGGCCTGTTCGGCGTTGAAGGAGCATTATCGCCTTACCCTTGGTGAGGGATTGCTGGCCGTGCGGTTTGTGCTGCTGGAGCTTTCACGCGAGGTGATCGCGCAGCGGATGGCCGGCAGGCATCACGAGTTCATGAGTCCGGCCCTGCTCGATAGCCAGCTTGCCACGCTCGAGCGGCCGGACGATGCGTTTACGGTAATGAATGACCGGACGCCTGACGAGGTCGTACAGGAGATCCTGGCGCAGCTGTGAAAATGAGGGGAGTGGCACGTGAAAGGAGAGCCAATGGGACATCCGCTGTTCGAGCTGCAAGGAAAGACGGCCGTAGTCGTGGGGGGAACGTCCGGGATCGGCCTAGCGATGGCACTCGGCCTCGCAGAAGCCGGTGCCGATGTAGTCGCAAGCTCCCGCCGTGTGGAGCAGGTGGATGAGGCGGCCAGTGCCATCGAGGCGAAGGGTGTTCGATCCTTGCGCCTGACCTCCGATGTTGGTGATCGGGAGTCGCTCCAGACACTGTGCGCGGGCACCCTGGAGGCATTCGGCAAGGTGGACATCCTGATCAACTGCGCCGGCAAGATCAAGCGGGCGCCGACGGTCGATTTTCCGGAAGAGACCTGGAACGACATTATGGATACGAACGTGACCGGGACGCTACGCGGCTGCCAAATCTTCGGCAGGCACATGCTCGAGCGAGGCTATGGCCGGATTATTAACATTGCCTCGCTGAATACGTTCGTTTCGTTGAAAGAGGTGACGGCGTATGCTGCGAGTAAAGCGGCCGTAGGGGCGTTGACCAGGTCGCTCGCGGTGGAGTGGAGCGCACGGGGCGTGACTGTGAACGCGATTGCGCCGGGGGTCTTCCGCACCGCACTCAATGCAGAGTTACTCGATAGGAGCGATCGGGGGAAAGAGCTGCGCATGCGAACGCCGATGGGGCGCTTCGGCACAACAGAGGAGTTGGTCGGGGCAGCAATCTTTCTGGCGAGCGACGCTTCAGCGTTCGTGACGGGCGAGATCCTGGTGGTGGATGGCGGATTTCTGGCGAGTGGTGTGAATCAGTAAGCCTTGTACCCTCAGCGTACGGGCGAACGGCTGGTGCCGATCGGCGCATCAACCGCCGGATCAGAGCCGGGCTTGCGGAGCAGAATGGCGATATTCGGGGGAACTATGGTGAGTAGCAGCAAAAAGATTCCCACGACTTCGGAGACGTGCAAAGAATCAATGCTGCTGAAGTAGATGGCCAGGCCAATCGCTCCAACGAAGGACAGGATTACGACAGTGGCCGCCACGTGCTTAGCCCATGGCTTGCGGTCGAAGGGGAGCATGGTCACACCTCACTGCTACACGGAGGAAACAATACTCCCGCTCATAAATGACATGCAAGCGTTTACTACCCACAGTCGGGTCCGTTGGTACTAACCGAGCCATTTTGGGTTCTGCGCCGTTCCGTCAAAGTGCGACGTGGTCTTGAACAACTCGAATTTACCCTCCGCTGCGGCGACCTTCGTGCGATCGAGCAGGCTCGCTACCTGGGTCTGAGTCATCGGTTTGAACGTCCTGGCAGCCTCAATGGCCTGGTCAAGGATGTCCATACGGTCTATGCCGGTAATCACTACTGAGACGGGCAGCGTAAGCCCGTAATGGAGCGCCTCAATCGGCTGAACGGTATTGCTACCGAGAATGAAGTTGTCACCAAATGTCTTCATCGCGAGGACGCCGATGCCCTGCTTGAGCGCTACGGGCATCACCTCGTTCGTAAACGAGCGGAAGTGGGCGTCCATCACATTGATGGGCATCTGGATGGTGTCGAAGTGAAAGTTATGCTTCTGAGCGGTCGCGAGCATTCTCAGGTGAACGGCGGGATCCTTGTGGCCGGTGAAGCCGATGTACCGGATCTTGCCTGCCTGTCGCGCCGCAATCGCTGCTTCCATGGCGCCATCTACGGCGAAGATACGGTCCGGATCTTCCATCCGGATGACCTCGTGGAACTGCACCAGATCGATGACGTCGGTCTGCAGGCGGCCGAGAGACTGCTCAAGCTGCTTGTTGTACTCGGCCTTGGTCCGGCCGTCGATCTTGGTCATGAGGAAGATCTTCTCGCGGTAGCCGTTCCGCATGGCCTGCCCCATGCGCACTTCGCTCGTCCCATCGTTGTAGTCCCAGCAGTTATCCATGAAGGTAATACCACGATCGATTGCGGCATGGATCAGCTTGAGGGATTCTTCCGGGCTGGTCTGCTTGCCGACGTGGTAGCCGCCCAGGCCGATGGCGGAGACTTTCTCGCCGGTCGTACCGAGGTCGCGATAGACCATGTCGGGCGACTGGGGCCGGGTCGTTGCACTGGAAGCTTGGGATGGAGTCTGTGCAGCCGAAAGACCTGCGGCTGCTGCGGCAACACCTGCGACGGTGACGGATTTCAGAAAGTCCCTGCGCTCCATGATCTTCTCCCACAAATGATGTGTCGCGGTTTTGGATGCAAAGGGGTCGGTTTTCGCTACCTGTGAGCTGCGCGGGCGATGAGCGTTGCAGTGTAGGCAGCGCCAAAGCCGTTATCGATGTTGACGACCGTGACGTTTGGAGAGCAGGAGTTCAGCATTCCCAGTAGCGCCGCCACCCCGCCGAACGAGGCCCCATAACCGACGCTGGTCGGCACGGCGATGACAGGGACGGAGACAAGGCCGCCGACGACGGAAGGCAGTGCACCTTCCATTCCTGCGCAGACGATGACCGCGGCCGCCTGGGCGAGCACATCCTTCTGCGCAAAAAGGCGATGGATGCCCGCGACGCCGACGTCGTAGAGGCGATTGACGCGTGCGCCGAAGAGTTCGGCGGTGATGGCAGCCTCTTCGGCGACGGCCAGGTCGCTCGTCCCGGCGCAGGCGACAGCGACCTCACCGTAGATGGTGTCCGCTGCCGCGGACGTCGAAGCAAGAGTGATCGTGCGGGCTATAGGATGATAGTGCGCGGCGGGTACCAACACCTGCACCGCGGCGAACGCGTCAGACGTAGCACGGGTGGCGAGGACGGCGACCCCGGTTACTGCCATGTGGGCGAAGATATCGGCTGTCTGTTCGGGTGTTTTTCCGGCGGCAAAGATAACCTCCGGCAGCCCCGTCCTCAGGCTACGATGATGATCGATCTTTGCGTAGCCGAGATCTTCGAAAGGCAGCGTGGAGAGCCGGGCGGAGGCTTCCTCCGGTGTCATCGTTCCGCGCTGCACGTCTGCAAGGAGTGTCAATAGAGCGTTCTGGTTCATTGTGCCTTGCCGTTGATGTAGGCGGCGGTTGCAGCCTGGAGAACCTGCTTTACGGGCACGTCGTGAGCGATCGCCGCTGCCCGGCAGTCCTCGAACTCGGGCGCAGCGTTCAGTTCCTCGCCGCTGAGTGAGCCGACCTTGATGCGGATCTCTCCGTACGGGGTGGAGACGGTGTCAAAGGACCTGTCGAGGCAGGCGCGGTGCTCGCGATGGATGCGGATACCGAGTGTGCTCGTTTCGCGCAGCATCAGGCGTTCAAGGGCTGGAGCATGCGCATCATCGGTAAGAACCGTCAGCAGTGTGCCGAGCCGTCCCTTCTTCATCTGGACGGCGATACACATGACGTCGAACGCTCCGAGCGCGAGCGCGGACTCGGTGACGTGGGCGAGAACCTGCGGGCTCAGGTCATCGAGCGCCGTCTCGAGTACGGTGACAGTATCGGTCGATTGGCCGTGACGCGATTGCTTCCTTTCGTCCGACTCGCCGATATTCAGCCGCAGGACGTTTGGAAAGCCATGAGGGTCACGCGACCCGGCGCCATAGCCGATGCTGTCGACGCGCATGGGTGGTTGCTGCCCGAAGCTGCAGTCGAGCGTCCGCAGAAGGGCAGCGCCAGTCGGGGTCACCAACTCCATCTGGATGTTGGCAGAGTAGGTGGGAATGCCTTTCAGCAGATCAGCGGTAGCGGGTGCGGGGACAGGGAAGCGGCCGTGCGCGCAATCAACCATGCCACAGCCGACGTTCAGCGGACTGCAATACCATTTCTCTATTCCGAGCGCATGAATGCCGGCCGAAGCCGCCACAATGTCGACGATTGCATCGACGGCACCAACCTCGTGGAAGTGAATCTGATCGATGGGAACGTTGTGGATCTTCGCTTCGGAGGCTCCCAGCAGCTCAAAGGCGCCAATCGCCGTCTTCTTCACGCAATCGGTGAGAGCGGCGTTCTGGATGAGCTCGCGGATTACAGTGAGCGAACGCCCGTGGCTGTGTTCGTGCTTCGCATTGTCTCCGCTGCTTCGCTCCGCCTCGTGCGTGTGCTCAGCCTTGTGCGTATGTGGATGGCCGGTCTTGTGCTCGTGCTGAATGCGGGGAAGATGCTGATGCGTGTGGCCGTTGTCGACGACATGCTCTTGCGTGTGTTGCTCGCCTGCTATTGGAGCATCTGCGAGCCGGCCACCGTCCATCACGTTGACCTTGGTGCAGGAGATACCACTGCGATCAACGGTCTCTACTTGGAGCGTAGCACCTAGCTGCAGCGCTGCGGTGGCGTCTTCGAGGACCTTCTGGTCGACTCCTGCGTTGAGCAGGGAGCCAAGGAACATATCGCCACTGATTCCGGCGAAGCAGTCGAGATATGCGATGCGCATAATGCGGATGATCCTTTTGTCTGGATTAGCGAGTCGCGGAGAAGATCGAGGTCACCGGAAGGACATCGTTCATCGAGCCTGATCGATAGCCTTGGGTGTCAAGCGTTATATAGGTGAAGCCGGCGGGCCTTAAGGCAGCGGTAATGCGATCAAGCATGTCGACCGTGAGCGCAGCGGGGAGTTCGGCACGGGTGATTTCGATACGGGCAAGGTCGCCGTGATGGCGTACGCGCACCTGGCGGAAGCCGAGCCGATGTAGTGCCTCTTCGGCATGCTCAATCTGACCCAGTGTCTCGCGCGTGACCGTGCGGCCATACTCAACCCGCGAGGCGAGGCAGGCCGAAGCGGGCTTGTCCCAGATGCGCAGCCCGGCCGCCTGGGCAAGCATGCGAATCTCCGCTTTTGTCAACTCGGCGGTCACCAGCGGGGCGACCGCATGGTGCAATGCCGCGGCCTGCTGACCGGGCCGAAACTCGCCGCGATCGTCGAGATTCATCCCGTAAGCCAAGTGAGCGAAACCCTGCGCCGCGCGGAAGGCCTCCATCTGCGTAAAGAGTTCATCCTTGCAGTGAAAGCAACGTTGACCGTCATTGCGCTGGTAGTCGGGATTGTCGAGTTCGTTCGTGCTGAGGATGTGGGTCGGGATGCCGTGAGCGGCGGTGAAGTCGAGAGCGGCTGACAGTTCCGTCCGGGGCAGCGAGGCTGAGTCGGCGATCACAGCAAGCATTCGATCGCCTAGCGCCAGGTGCGCCGCATGCGCCAGAAACGCGGAATCCGTGCCTCCAGAGTAGGCCACCAGTACGGAGCCAAGCTCACGCAGCGTGCTTTGCAGCAGGTCGAATTTTGAGTCTAGATCCATCATTCCCGATTGTAGGTCAGATGGGGGAAAGGTAGCTTAGGGTGCTCAAACATGACGAGGAAAGCAAATGGGCAGAGCTCAATGTGCTCTGCCCATTTGTTGGCTGCTGATTGCTCTAGCGATGCCCGCCGCCGCCATGAAAGCCGCCGCCTCCACCAAAGCCGCCTCCGCGGAAGCTGCTCTCAGCATGAGCACTTGCGACCGCCGCCCCGCCGTAGCCGCCGCGATAGCCGTAGCCACCACGGTAACCGTAACTGCCGCGGTAGCCGCCATAGAAGAAGCCGCCGCCATAGAGATAGTAGGGCGAGTAGAAGCCGTAGCCGAAGGGACTCCAGAAGAGACCGTTACCCGGGAACCAGGTGTAGTCGTACCCTGCCCAAGCCCAGCCGGGGCCGTAACCGGGTCCGCCTTCATAGGACGAGGCGAGATTGAGATTCTGCTCGCCCAGGTAGGAGGAGCGCAGACTGCCCCATTTGTAGAGCGAGTCGGTTGATGCAACCTGGTCCTTGTTGAAGCCGACCGGCTTTACGGCCTCGCCGGTCAGAGTCAGCTGCTTGCTGCCATTCACGTTGATCGATTTCTCGTTCGGCTGGGGCGTCACGCTGGTAAAGACCTCGGCCTGGCCGGCGAAGACTCGTACCGTACCAGCGTTCGCGTCAAATTCATAGAGGCCGGTCTTGACCAGCTGGGCTTGTCCGGTCTTCAAGTCCACAAGGAGATTATTCTGCTTGTAGAGCTGATCAACCTCCACACTAGCGCGGCCCTGCGTAAGCTGAACCTCGGTATGCGCCAGGTCAGGGGTGATCATCTTCACCGTACTGTTGCTGTCCAGCCGGAGGAAGACACCCGGCGTCAGCAGGACTTCGGTCTTGCCGGTCGCGGTGGAGAGATACTGGCCGGGCTCGAGTTCGGTCTTTGCGACCGAGCGTGGGGAGAGTTGGTGACCTTCGATCGAGGCCTGTCCTTCGATGTAATTGAGAGTCCCCGGGCGGGCTGGGTTGGTGGCTTGCCCAAAGGCAGGAACCAACAGAGTCGCCAGGGAGAACATAAGAACTGCAGTCAACCTTGGCATTTTAGAACCTCTGTTGTTTAGATGTGTCTCGAACTTAAACGTTACATTCTGGTCAACAGTGGCGGGAGTGGATGCGTCGGATTGAAGGAGTGCCTGAGGACGATTTTCAGCCGCATAGCCCGGCCCAGACTTCCGGATCGACCGGCACACCCAGCCGCATGTTTTCCTCGCGTAGACGGAGCGTCTGTTGGCCCGGGTAGCGGACCGGCTTGTCGGGATTGACCCGCGCGGATGCATGGATCGATATAAGAATCCCGTCGGCAATCCGGGCAAACTCTTCCGGTGGGCCGAAGGTCGAAGGATCGATGGCGAGGAAGAACTGCGATACTCCTGCCTCGCGCGTTGGATCGGTCGAGATCTGGTGCGTCGGCTGACCGCCGGCCAGCATAGCTGCGAAGAGGTCGAGCATGATCGCCAGTCCCGAACCCTTCCAATAGCCGATCGGCAGGGCTCGTTGCGAGACTTCGATGGCCGCCGCGTTCCGGGTCAGCTCACCGTGAGCGTCGTAGCCGCCGGCCACCGGTAGCGGCTCGCCGCGCCTGATGTAGCCCGCGAGTGCCCCGTAGGAGAACTGCGACATCGCCATATCGAGCACCACGGGCCCGCCCGGTCGCGGTACCGCCAACACCAGCGGGTTGTTGCCCAACGCGGCGTTAGTACCGCCCCACGCCGGCAGGTTCGGCATCGCGTTGGTCCAGCAGACGCCGAAGACCCCGGCCTCCGCAGCGAGCCAGCCATAGGTGCCCCCGCGCATCCAGTGAGTCGTGTGGGCGAGAGCCACGGCGCCCAAGCCGTGCTGGCGGGCGATCTCGATGGCCCGGGTCATTGCAGCATAGGCGTTCAGGTTACCTGGCCCAAGATGGCCCTCCCATCGCTCGAGGACGCCAAAGGAGGCCACCTGCGCCGGCTCGGCATGCACATCGACGCTACCGTTCCGGACCATGGCTGTGAAGCGCGGGAAGCGGTTCAGGCCGTGGCTGTAGACGCCGTCGCGCGTGGTCTCGGCGAAAAGGCGGGCACAGAGGGCGGCGCGCTCGCCGGTGAGTCCAAGCGCGAGTATGGCGCGATGCAGGGCGGTATATAGGTCGTCAAAGGAGACGCGAAGCATGACTCCAGTCTAGTGGTCACGCTGGTGAAGCTTTTTGGAGTTACCGCCGCACGTGTCGGAGAGGCCGGCGTGGTATCGTCTTCGTGAATCAAATTGCACCAGCCGAGGCCGGACCCGTGACTGTAGTTGTACCCTCCTCTACTCCCAAGCTGCTCTCTCCCGGACTCCTTAGGAAATTCCGGGACGCGACCGCTGCGGCCTACGAGGCGCAGCAGGATGCACGTATCCTGTGGCGGTTGGCCGAGCTTGACCGCGCACTTGGGGATCTTCCCGCAGCGGGTCAGGCCTTCGCGAAGTACGCGCAGCTACACCCTGAGACTTCAGAGACCCCGAAGGCGAAGACCTTCAGTGACCTCCTGCTGGGATGCGGCAGCGGCGCGTTGCCAAGCATCGATGGTGTCGTACCGTTTATTCTTGTGCATGAGCTTGCCCCAGACGAGGAACTGGTCGAGATAAGGCGGGCCATCGAAGAACGGCGCGACCGCTTTGCCACGGCCACGATCGGGCACAACGAGCAGCAGCGTGTCGATGTGAACGCTCGTGCAGCCGTCTACGTCCGTGCCGACAAGGACTTTCGCGACCTGACGCGCGACTTCTTCTGGGCGAAGATCCGTGAGCTGGCGATTGTAGAGCGACTAGGGCTGAACCCGATCTCCGAGACCAAGGAAGAAGTAGAGGCCATCGCTTACGCATCGGGCGGCAAATACGCGATGCATCGCGACAATGCTCCGAGCGTCGATAACGGGCGTGTCCTAACCGTAGTGTGGTTCATTCACGATGAGCCGAAAGGCTTCTCCGGCGGCGATCTCCTACTCCACGACGAGCCTCCTCTAGGGAAGGGCTTCACGCGAATCACCCCGAAGAGAAATAGCGCTATCTTTTTTCCTTCAGATTGCCTTCACGAAGTCACTCCGGTTGATTCGACGGTCGGCGACGTGCTGGCGAGTCGCATGGTCCTCAATGGCTGGTTTCACAAGGCTGACACCTGAGCAGCAGACGGCTGCGGTAACGCGGGCCGGAAAGTTAGGATTCTTTCTCCTGCGCTTGCTTCGAGAACTCAAATGCGCGCGTCGAGTGCTCGTGTGCCTGCCGAGAGAGTTCATGGGCGGTGAGGTGATCGCCCTTGCCATGAGCAGTGGCCGCGGCGGTGTGGGCGTGTGCGGCCGTGAGGTGCAGTTCCTGGGCGCGTTGATGGTTATCAAACGACATGGTTAAGATCCCTCTTGCTGTCTGATGCATGGAACGCCGTCAAGTACGCGGCCGATTGACCCAGAGGATTGGCTGGCTGATTGGATAGGTACGCTGCAGCTCGGGAACGACCGGGTCCGGGTTGAGTGTCTTCCAGAGCTCGGCATACTCCGGGCGGCTATAGGCGTGCGCCGCAAAGAGCAGGCTTGGATTGCGATTCGGTAGATCGTCGAAGTGGGTCAGATCGGCACGGTACGGCCAGGCGCGGCGGTTAAGGATGTAGGGGAAGTTGTGCGCCATGACAATGTGCATGCCGGGTCCGTCCTGCAGCTCGAACTCCCAGAGACTTTCGAAGCGGCTCGAAAGCAGCTCGCAGGATGCGGTCAGCAGGTCAAGATTGAAAAGCGAGTTCCGATACGGAAAGGGTGTTGCCAGTTCGTGCGGAAAGGTTCCTTCAGCGACGATCTGCGCGCGGAGGGTGACCGTCTTGAAGCGGTGGACCAGGTCGGCAAGCACGGCATCATCGCTGATCAGGCGGCCGTAAGCTGCCGCCTGCAGGAGCCACGAGCTCCCGTGGTGGTCCTTCTGATCACGGGCGAGGCCGGCGAGCCTGGACTCGGTGAGCCACTGGAGATAACTGGCGAACCATGCTTTGAGAGCGGCCAGGTCCCCGGCAGAGAAGGCCTCCGACGCAGCGAAAGAGGGAATCGCCTGAGCTAACTCTGCGAGAAAGACGGTCTCGAGCACGCCTTCGAAGCTGGGCTTCGCGTCGGCCTTCGAGGTCGCGGGCGTCATGCGCGCGTACGCCAGGGCCGGGGTCATCCGTGTGGCTGGATCAAGGAACCACGCGCGCAGCTGCACCATTGCGTGGAGGGCATATCGCTCCTCATGCGTTAGCTGATAGGCCGCGGCCAGCGCGGCAACCTGCCGGCTGACACTGAAGACAGCGTCGCCGTGTGCTGTGAAGACGGGCGACCCTGGTTGCGGTTTTGGCTCCGGTCTTAGCTCCGGCCCGATCGCTTCCGAGTAGAAGTCATGCGGGCCACCTGGAGAGTTTGTCGCAGGCAGAGTGGTGAGCGGCGAAGGACTGATCGTCAGAGCGATGTTGGCTGCGGTAAGGATGCGGTCATGGTCAATGACGGCGACGTTCGGCCTGGTAGAGCCATAGAGCGATGTGCCCTGGGCGTGGAGGCGAGCGCTTCCATTAAGGAACGCGACTGCTGAGACTTTACAGAAGGCCCGGCGGCTCAGCGGCGACAAAGACATCGTGCTCCTTCCGTTGCGGATCGGCCTGGTTCAGACCGACTTAGCTTCTTCGGTGGGTGCGTCTTTGGCAGCGGCCATGTGAAGAAGAAGCACGGTGATGTTGTCGGCGCCCCCACGTTCCTTCGCGATCGCGATCAGGTGCTGGCAGGAGACGTTGAGGTCTAGACTGGTCACTAAGAGGGCGATGTCGGTTGGATTGAGGTAACGTGTCAGTCCGTCGGAGGCCAGCATGACGATATCGCCGGGCGTCAGGTCGACGGCAAAGAAATCGGGATCGATCGTCGCCGTTACGCCGACCGCGCGCGTGATCACCGATTCCATCCCCTTCAGGTCAACGTTGCCGGCGTTCTCGACCGCCACGATGCCAGTCCGAATGAGCTCATTGATATACGAATGATCTACGGTCAGCTGCATGCACTGGCTGTTCTGGATCATGTAAGCGCGGCTATCGCCAACGTTGCCAATGAACAGCTTCGTATCTTCGATGCAGGCGGCGACCAGCGTCGTGCCCATGCCCTTGTGTTCGGGCAGCGTGCCGGTCCGGTAGACATCGTCATTAGCCGAGGTGATCGCCTGGTGCAGAGCCATCTCGATTGGAACCGAGTGGTCGTTGGCGGCTATCACCCTCAGGAAGGTGGCCACGGCCATCTGGCTTGCCACCTCGCCTGAGGCCATGCCGCCCATGCCATCGCACACTACGTAGACTTGGCGCGCGAGATCGTAGCCGAAGGAATCTTCGTTGTTGGTCCGGACGCAGCCCACATCGCTGAGAGCGGCGAACTCTACCTTAATAGCCACGCGGATGGTCCTCTCAAGACGCTGGTAGAAGCTTCCGAAGAAAATCGTGCAGTTCTAGCGATCATTTAACCACCGTTGGAACACAGCGAAGCTGCCGCCTCATGAAGTCAGGGTTGAGTAAGCGGGCGCCACTTTCCTCAATATCAAATTGATAGATGATATCGGCACCTCCCGGGGTCTTCTCGGTGATGCCATTGTTCTGGAAGATGTATTCAAGCCGGTTAGGGGTAGGGTGCTTGGCCCCATATGCAAAGTGGAAGATCGACCATGGACCGAAGTTGTTCTTGGTCTGCCCGGAGCCGGTCAGCTTGACCGCGCCCTGGGGGCGATATTGCCAGTTGACCCGGTTCGGCACGCCGATATTTGCGAGCGTCTGACCGTCGATCTCGAGCGTGGCTGGTGTGAGGTCGGCGGCCTTCTCCTGCGCGATGGTAAAGCTAATTGCCGGCTGGGTGCTCCCGTTCGCGAAGAGCGTCGCGGCAACCTGATGTGTTGTATTAAGGAAGGCGAGCAGGGCAGGATTGACCGGCGCCGGCGAGGCAGGGGTGTACAGACTTCCATTGAACGCGATCAGCTTGGACTGAGTCGCGACGAATTGAGCGATTGGGCCAGTCGGCCCGAAGAAGGCGGCAGCCGCCTCAGGCGAGACGTCCACCTTGCTGTCCGGATTGAACGGGAACGACCCCAGCACGCCGGTAGCGTCCTTACACATAGCCGCGCCATCCTTATTTGGCTTGTCGGTACCGATTTTTACAGCCAGTTCTTCGATAGAGTGGATGGGCTGGCGAAGCAGGCGTTCGGAGTTGGAGTCGACGATGCCGAGGGGGTCCGGTGGCTGGAAGCCGCCCCGCATCCCGCTGACCGCTCCATACGCGGTAGCTACGGCGGAGTTTACCTGGGAGGGATCATTCGCCGTTGCGGGACTCGAGAGCATCTGGTGGATCGCCTGCTCGATGCCGCTGAGCTTTTCGGTATAGCCGGGGTTGACGGCCGGCCCGTCGCCTGGCTTCACGATCGACTGCGGCGCCTGGAACGGCTGCGAGAAGGCGGGTACCGGAACAGCGGTGTTGCGGGAGATCACGCTGAAGAGCTGGAGCAGCGGCGAGGCCGGCCCGTCGAGCTCATGAAGCCGGTTTGCCCCGTCTTCCATGCTGCCGAAGGTAAGAACGTTCGAGGTCTTGATGAAGGTTCGCCACGCCGTAAGGAAGTCTGCCTCATAGCGTGCCGGGAGCTGCTGCGCCAGACTGGCGCGGTCCATGCTGCCGGTCGTCGGGCCGGTCACCCACTCTTCGCCTGCAAGGTACTGGTCGGGATGCTGAATCGCGTCCTGCATGAAGGCAAAGCCATCCTTGCTGAAGGCGCCGTCAACGATCGTCGGGGCGGAGACGTATCTAACCGAATTTGGATAGAGCTTTTTAAATTCAATCGCCGGAAATTTCCTGTCGGCCGCAGCCTTCATGCTCAGGTAGACGTGATCGATTCCCTGAAAGCTGTTTAGGTAGCTACGTGTATTGGCGACCAGGGCTGAGTCGGGCTTCGCACCACCGAGGGCGGCCATGCAGGAGTGCGACTCCCCCGCATCTTTCTCTGCGAGCGCACCGGCGTAGTAGTCGAATTGGTTCTGGGCGAGCACCTGGGTCTCGGGCGGAATCGAACGGCTGGCCATCCACTCGCTCTGGAGCACCGGCGGAAGAAAGTCGATCGTGCTCTTGTCCGGATTGGACGTCGTGATGAGCCATGCCTTCAGTGGCTTGTAGCTGGCCTGATACTCGTCCGTGGGCGCAGCCTTGACCGGGAGCGCCGAGAGCCTCGTAACGATGTTGGCTTGGGTCTGGGCGAGCAGCAGCTTGTAGAAGCGCAAGCCATACGCGTGGCATGTGGCCTGGCGGATCTGCTCGCCATGGTAGATGCCCCAGCGATACATGAGCGGAGCGCCATCTCTGTGATAGCCGTTCAGTTCAATCAAGACTTGGCGGAGCTGGTCGAGCGTCTGCAGGTCAGCAACCGAAGCGACGTCCTTACCGCTGATCGTCGGAACTGGTCGGGCTGCCGCTGCAGCTCGCTTTTCGAAAGCGGAGTTGTTGAAGAAGGAGATCGTCAGCAGGATGAGGTAGAGGCCGAGAGCCGCACAGAGGCACGCGATGAGGACGCGTTTAACGCCGGAGACCTTGGTGCTCGCGCGGCTGCTCTCGAGAGCAGTCCTATCAGTGAGGAGAAGCTGCGTAAAGAAGTAGGGGAGGAAGGCCCATTGTGCCACCTTGCGGGAGGAACTGCGGCGAAGTGGCGAGGGCGCAGCTTGTTGGACGGCCGCAAAGGAGAAGACGCGGGTGGCGCCGGCATCCACTACAGGTGTAGGCGCGGACTGGGCAGCGCCGACCGAGAGCACGTCCTCAACGATGTGCGCGCGCATGCCGGAGAAGAAGAAGCCGCGGAGGAACGGGTTCACGCCGAGCTGACTGGGTCGGGCGATCTCGACGAGGAAGTCGACAATGCCGGCGCGCAGCTTGCGAAGGTCGCGAGGAAACTCGTAGGAGCGCGCCAGCGCCGGAGCCTCGCCGCCGCGTGCCAGCAGCTCCAGCCGGAACTCTCCCAGCAGGTAGGTGACTTCGTCGAAGCGCGTGCCGATCTCGGTGGCCGCACGCTCCGCATAGAGTCCCGCGCCGGTGTCGGGTCGGGCGAGCATGGAACCGAGCGGCGTCCTCACTTCGTCTTCTGTCAGGTTGGCGGCGTACTCGGCGAAGGCGCTGACCGTGTCGAGTTTCGTAAAAAGCACGTAGACCGGCAGCGAGATCCCGAGCGTCTGCGACACCTGCCGCAGGCGCTCATTCAGCATCTGGGCGAGTGCGCGGATCTGCTCATTGGTACTCGGCGCGAGAATTCGCTCCATACTCACGCAAACGACGACGGCGCGCGTCGGCTGGAGGGCGGACTTGGAAAACGCGGCGCCAATCTTTCCCGGCGCGGTCAGCTTGACGAGCTTCTGCCACAGCGCCGGCTGCCGCAGCAGCGTTCCTCCGGCCTCGACGATGGCAGCCGAACCGGTGAGCCAGATATTGGCCATCTCGGTCGGGGCAATCGCCTGGTCGCGATAGACCTGCCCGGCAAGCACCTCGGGATCGAGGCCCGACTGCAAGATGGTCTGGGTCTTGGCCGAATTCTCATCGCCGATCACGTAGATCAGCGGCATCGCTGAGAGCGATTTCGCGCCGGTCCGCCCAGCCTGCTTCAGCTTGGCATCGGCATCGCGCAGCAGCGCGTCGAGATTGCCAAGGTCGATAGCGCTGCTCTCGGCGCCCGCATCTGCTGGCGGCGCAATCTTCTTGAGATACCAGAGGATGACGCCGCAGGCAATCGCTCCCAGAACGCCAAGAATCACAATAAACAGAATGAGCTTCGAACCCTGCAGATGCAGCAGGAAGCCGGCGCCCACGACCAGCAGAAGGTACACGACGAAGCCGAGCAGGACGATCCAGAGGCGTTTCACAGGGATCTCCGCGTACGGCGTATCGTCTCACGGTCGATCGCCGGCAGGGCCAGCAGCACAGCGGCCCGCTCAATCCCGCTCAACCCGGAGCCGAGCGTGATCGTGTAGATGGCGAAGGCGGCGATGATCAGCAGCGCCAGGGCGGCCGCCGTGATCCACAGGGCCGTCGTCCACCGGTCGCGCCTGGCAGCGAGCTTGATCTCGGGGGCTTCGACCACGCGGGCCAGGGTGAGCGTGCCGCGGATGCGGAGGATCTTGTCGCGAATACGGTTGAGGATGCCGTGGATCTCGCCGTGGTCCCCGAAGGCGTATTTGCCGCGATAGCCAAGCAGCAGGCAGAGTGCGTGGAGCTCCAGCGCGTCGGCAATTTCGGAGGACTCGGGCGCATTGAGCAGGTCAGACACCTGCCGAAAAAAAGTCTCGCCTGCGAAGTGGCCGCCGAACATCTCCTCCTGCAGTGGGCGTCGCGCCCAGTCCGCGAAGGTCGGGTCCTGCGAGTTGAGGACGCTCTCATCGAGAAAACCGATGATCGCGTAGAGGGCCATATGGCTGGTGGCGTCCGAGTATCCCAGACCGCGAACTTCCTGCACGGCCGTGGCGATCATCTTGCGAATGCTCGCGCGAAACCCCACCGCATCAGCAACGCGCTGTGTGCCGTAGCGCATGCGCAGGATGACAGTCACAACATCCTGAAAGGACAGCGCAAGGCTGTTCGTTCGCGAAACGGGCAGTGTCTGACCGGCAGATGGGGCCAGGTTGACAGGAGAAGCCGGGGTCATGCGGTTGCCTCCAGGATCACGGTAATCTCGAACGACGCTTCGCGGATATCACCGGGCAGGTAGACGCCCACCTGCCTGGTCTGCAGAATGTGCTGCCAGCATGCTCCTGCGGCACTGATGCTGAAATAGTGCATATCTGCCTGGGCGGAGAGCGACGACGGCGGTATCGGGAGATGCAGCAGCTCCAGGCCGGGCAGGGCTCGCTGGACGAGCTTTGCTACCCCTTCGGCGGAACAGATTTTCACCAGCTGCGGTGTGAGGCGAAGCAGCTCCGCTTCGCCCAGACTGGACCGTATGCTGAAGATCCAACGGGACCGGCGAAAGCAGCGTTCATCCTGAACCGTCGCGACGTGAATGTAGGGCCCCGCCTTTTGGAAGTCAAGCGTGATCGTATTCGAGGGAACAATAATCTCGAGATGCCTGCGAATGTGCTCGTCGAGCGCCTGGAAGACGCTCGATAGATTGAGGTGCGCATAGGCGGGGATGTCGCTCGGGTTTGACTCGAGCGAGAAGGTGCAAAGGGAGCCGGCCAGACGCGCCAGGTCCAGATAAAGCTCTTCCGGATGGCTACGCTTGGCTTCGAGGTGTTGCTGCAGTGCGGGAATCGAGGAGCACAGGGCGTGCAGGAACCAGTAGTTGGAGACATCGAGCGCGGAGGTCCCAGCCTCGAATTGGCCCTCACGCCGCTTGTTGCGCGTAACCGTCTTCATGCGCTCGTTGAGCGACTCGACCAGCCGCTTCAGAAGGAGCAGAAGGTTCTCGTTCGCGCTGATGCGCAGGCACGGCGGGATGAAGTCCGGATCGACCACGAAGCCGCCCTTGCCGTCCCGACGGATGCGCGCGATCGGGAAGGCGATCGTGTCGCCGGGAATCTGCGCCTCGCTGCAGAGCGTCAGGTTCTTGTTGCCGAAGGCGACGACGTACTCGTCCTGACCGATCGTCTCATCGCTGAGCGAACGTTCGACCGAGTGGTAGCGTGCGGTCGAGCGAAGGCCCTCGAGGTCGCAGTCACACCCCTTGTTGCTGCGCTTTGGAATGGCCAGAAAGAGGATGATCTCGCTGTCGGTTGCGGCGAAGAGGTCGCGGAGGCTGACCGCGGGCGGCGCCGGGTCGCTGTCGGGAATGTCGAAGATGAGACCGTCGGGAAAAACCCCGGAAGCGTAACGAAGGACGGCATTGCCGTTGCGAATAGCCTCGGTGTCAAGCGAAAGACTGATGAGACCCCAGGGATTGCGGCGAAGACTGGCGCTGTGAAACCAGAGCGAATCCTCAAAGTATCGGCTCTGTGTCTGGAAGTGATGTGGACCAAGATGCATCCCCTCCGACCAGACAACGCGAGACAAAAACTTCATAGGGAGCGATCCGTGCGGCAGCGAGTTATGTAGGGCATCAGCGATGCGAGGTGCAGCTACGATAATTGCAATGCGCTCGACGAAGGCATCCGATATCTCGGATTTGTCGAACTGCTGGAGGAAACTATGCAGGAATCCTTATTTGACCGTAGCGGTATACTAGGAATCTTCGTGGTGAGTGTCAAGTAACAGTTCCGGTTTTCGACTATTATTCTCGAACGCACGACAGATGCGATGGAGCAGGAATTGAAGCCTGATCAAATCTTCGAGACAGAGGCCGAGAGAGCGAAGCAGAGGGGCGCTCCACCGGACAGCAAGGCTGGTGCCGACCCGGCATCTTTCGCTATCGGAGCGACTGACCTCATCGAAAAAATCGCGCCAGCTTCGGCCTCCGAGTGGTCTCCGGTGCCAGCAGGTGCTGGTGCAGCACCACAGTTCCGGAAGCTCGTTCCGCCGCTTCCGCCGTCGTTCGCTGAAGCCCCGCAAGCTGAGCCGGCCGCGAGCAGGGCGCCTCTGCCGATCGTGCACGAGGTGGTCTTTGCGGCCGATGCATCGTCGTCCTCCGGGGCATCCGATCCGCTGCTGCAGCTGCTGCGGTCAGCGCCTTCGGGAGCCAAGACGCCCGAAGCCGCGCCCCAGCCTCAGCCGTCAAAACCAGATCTCGCTGTTTCGCCATCGAGTGGCGGTTTTACTCAGCTGCTGCGGGCGTTGAACTATGAGCAGGTAAAACCGGAGCAGGCCAGGCCGGAGCAGGCAAAGGTCGCAGAGGAGCCTGTGAAGGCCGCGTCTAGACCGCCGGCCGTCGTGCCACCGCCGCCCGTAGTAACGTCCCTCACCGAGTTGTTGCGGACGATTAATTCGCCCGGATTAGCTGAAGCTCAACCCGACCGAGCACCCATCGTTACCTCCGAGGTGGCATCCACGTCGCAATTGGCGTCAGCGCCCAGCACAGCGCATGCGGCCGGCACCCGCCAGGAGTGGGAAGCCGCGCCGTCCGCGCCGCCGATGATGATTGAGGCCGCCCCGCTCGCCTCGCCCGTCCAGCCCCTCTCGTTCACGCAGGTCTTTGGTGAGATCGCTACCAGGCAAACGCAGCCGTCCCCCGTTGAAGAACCCACTCCCATAGCCAAGGCCAGCTCTGGGTTCACGCAGATGTTCGAGGCGCTGGGAGAGCCGGAGGTCAAGGCAGTGGAGCCCGCAACGGAGCCGCCGCCACCAGCAGCCGGATCCTTCACGCAAGTGTTCGAGTCACTGAACGCTTCGTCTGCTTGGAGGACTACACCGCCGGCGGCATCTGCTTCGGACTTGCCGGTTGCTGAACCCGTCGCCACTCCGGCCGAACCGCTCTCTCCACCGGCCAGCTCCCAACCTCAACCTGCCGATACGGGGCAGGGTCATGTTCCGCTTCCGTCCGGCGCAGGATCGTTCACGCAGATGTTCGAGGCGCTAGGCAAGGCTCCCTCAGCAGAACAGCTCCGGCCGCAGGAGATCCAACCGGATGCGCGAGCAGAGAGCCTGCGCGTCCCAGAGTCCGCCTTCGCCGCATCCAGTCCCGGACCATCAACCCAGATGTTCAGGATCTCCGCTGCTCAGGCGGTAGTACCGATCCAGACAGGCTTGGCGGAAATTGGCCCGGCCTCTGTTGAGCCGCGGTCAGCTCAGCAGCCAGTTGAAGGGGCAGAGTCCTTCACCCGGATCTTTGGCGGTCTCGATGTCCAACCCGACCCCGAAGGACACGCGGCGTCGCCGGTCCCGACGCCCTCTCCTCGGGCGACCGCCGTTCCCGCCGACCTGTCGGGAACAACCAAGCCGGGCTCCTTCACGCAGATGTTTCGCGCGCTTGATGCGCAGGCTCCGACTCCGACCCCCACCCCGAAGTTCGAGAGTCTTCTGTCCGCGAAGGCTGCGGAACCCTCAAATGAGTCCAACTCCTTTACGCAGCTCTCCAGCGCGGCGCCGCCCGCGGTCACGGCACCGCGTATGGAGTCCAGACCCGACGCCACGCCGCCGCCTTCCGCCCCGGATTCCTTCACCAGCATCTTCCGATCGATTGACGGAGATGCCCGGTCGGCTGAAGTCAGCGCTCCTCGCGATCACGGCACGCCATCAGCACCCGGCAGCCCGGGCGAGTTTACGCGGATGTTCAGCACGCTCCCAGCGCCGTTGGATCCGTCACCGAGCGCAGGCGCTGCGTACGCGCAAGCCCAGGATGGTTCCTTCACGCAGCTCTTTGGGACCCTGCCCGTGGAACCCGCGCAACCGCAGAATGCGCCTTTCCCTCCGCCGTATCGGGACGAAGTTTCCCGACAGCCTGCGCCGATGTTCTCGCCGCAGCATGGCGCAGCCGATCCACTGTTTTCGTCTGCACGGGAAGCCGGTTATGCCTCACCGCCCCCCGTCGGCACGCCGCCACTGCCTGTCTCGCCGTCCGGCGGTGGGCTTACCCAGCTTCTGCGGGCGCTTGACCAGCCGGCGCAATCAGGCTCACAGCCGATTCGTGAACCGCTTCGGTCCTCACCGCAACCGCCAGGCGCCTTTACCGCTGCTTACGGAACGCTCGACAATGAAGTCGCGCCGCCGCCATCGCCCGCTCAACCATTTCAGTCGGCCGGGCCTGCTGGAAGCCGGGACGCGACCCAGGCTTTTCGCATCCCGCCTGGGTCGGCCGATACGCCTGCTCCCGCAGTGAGCGCCGGACCGAGTGAGTTCACTCGCATCCTCAACGCGTCCATGTTGCGGGAGAGCGCGCTTCGCAGAGGTGCGGCCTCTGCCGATGCTGCGGCTCTACCTGAAGCGAGGGCCGCTGCCGGACCGTCAGCTTCACCCCTTGCCGCTCCACATCTACAGCTCCCCGGTGTCCAGATGCCGGGCATGCAGATGCCGTCTGCCCAGCTCAGTGCGGGAGGATCATCGCCCGCGCCGCACCTTAGCGTCCAGCCAGCGCGCCTCAGCGTCCAGACACCGCACCTTCCCGCCACCCCGCAAATACCGCAGGCGAAGCTGCCGGCAATGCTCAAGGCAGGCGCAGCCCCTACCGGGAAGGTGCAACAATTCCTGCCGCTGCTTCTAATCCTCATTATCTTCCTGCTGCTGGCCATCCTGATTGCCGTCATCTTCCTCATGAAGCGCTAAGTCGCGTTCGGCAGCAGGATAATGAGCTCCATCTGTGGGTTCAGCAGATCTGACGGCGAATAGACCGCAAAATTGCGCGCCCGCTGGACGGCTTCCCATGCCGAGCCACTGCGCTCAATCGAAAAATACTGGTGGCGCAGCTTCACCGGGATCGCTCGCGGCGGTGTCTCCACATGGGTCAGCCGGATTCCCGGCAGTGCCTGGCGAACCAGCGTCTCGATATGCGTGGCCGAGCAGACCTTGGTCAGCTTGGGGATGCGATCGATCAGGTCGGCATCGCGCATGTCGGCCGAGACCGCGAGGTAGAAGCGTGAGTTCTCGAAGTAGGAGTCCTTGTCGATCGAAGCGGCGTAGATGGTCTCGCGGAGCAGCTTGAGCGGAATCGCGATAAAGTTGCTGGGCACGACCGTCTCGAGCATCAGGCGAATCAAGCGGTCCAGTTCGAAAAAGCACGGGCCTAGTTGCTCATGGTCGTAACGCGGCAGATCGCGCGGATCATGCTTGGCGGAAAACGCGGTCAATGCGCCGGCCAGGTCAGAGAGATCACCGAACAGCATCTCAGGCTGCACATTGCGCGATTCGAGGTAGTGCCGCAGTCCCGGAAGGTGCGTGTTAATCGTGTACAGCAGCCAGAAGTTCGCCACGTCGGAGGCGGTAAAGTCAGCCAACGATTGATTCTTCTGGCGCCGTCCCCCGGCGAGCTGACTGCTGCGGGTGACCAGAAGCTCAACGATGCCACGAACAATGTTTGTGAGCACATTACTGCCGTGAACGTCGACCAGCGACGGAACGTAGGTCGGGTCAAGGTGATACATGCCGGTTTCGGTCTTGATCACACGGACGCACGGCAGCAGGACCGATCCCTCGAGGTTTTCACCCTGGGCGAGTAGCTGGAGGTTCTTGCGGGCGACCTGGACCGGCTTCTCGCCGCTCCCGCTGTTCTCGTCGCGCGTCATCTGCAACTGCGCAAGATACCGTGTACTGACACGGCCACGCTGCAGCGAGACGTTCATCCCGCCCTGCAGGTACTGCGGAATCGCGAGATAAAACATGCAGCTCGGCCGTCCATCGTGGAAGCACTCCTCCAGTACGCGCGAGGGAGGAGGCGCGTCCGATGCCGGGATATCGAGCGGCAGTGCGTCGGGAAAGATGCCCGAAGCGACGGCAATTGACAGCGTCCCCTCGGTCAAGGCCTTCGCGTCAATCTGCAGCCGCAGGAATCCCCACGACTTTGAGGCTAGTGAATCAAGGTAAAACCGGACTGTGTCCTCGACGAAGCGCTCCTGCGCCTGCAGGTGCTGCGGCGAAAGAAAGGTGCCCTTCGACCAGATAACGGGTTGGAGTTGTCGCATCGTGAGACTCCATCGGCTCGTGAGCGCTGCGCGGCCTTAACGCGAAATACACAGAGGCTTTGAGAGATAGTACCGCGTTCCGAACGCGCGGCGCTTTGCAGAAGCGGGCCCCGCGGGAAAAGACAAGAATTCTCCCGACGCCTTGAAGATCTTTGTTTCGTGGCGTAGAGTTCGTTCCGAAGAACAACGTAAGTTTTTCACGCCAGTATCTTCGGGGACCTGCAGGTTGCGGCGAGCGGCCGGAAGTTACCTGATACCCGGCTCGGGCCACAGCAAACCAAACTACTTTTGAAATTGTCTTCGGAATGAAACGAATCAGTGTTATTGCTCACTACTGTGAGTATGGCGGCAGCGGCGTTTCCAGCAGGTTTTCCTCTGGACATATGCGAGAGGTTGTGTTTCTTTAGTGGCATTGCAAGTTTCTGGATAGGGGAAAACCATGGCTGAAAGTACGCAGCATAAACTTGATCGGGTCCGGTCGCCGCGTGTTCACATCACGTACGACGTAGAGATAGGCAACGCAATCGAGATGAAGGAACTGCCCTTCGTGATGGGCGTTCTGGGAGACCTGACGGGTCAGCCCGAGACCCCGCTGGTCGCTCTGAAAGATCGCAAGTTTGTCGAGATCAACCCCGACAACTTTGACAGCGTCCTCAAGGGAATGTCGCCCCACCTTGCTTTCGCCGTTGACAACAAGCTGAGCGATAACCCGAATGCCGGCCAGGTGAAGGTCAATCTTCACTTTGAAAGCCTGGACGACTTCTCGCCCGAGAACGTCGCCAAGCAGGTCAAGCCCCTGAAGGAACTGCTCGATCTGCGTACCCGCCTCTCCGATCTGCGCGGCACACTCCAGGGTAATGACAAGCTTGACCAGATGCTCTTCGATGCCGTGTCCAGCACCGAGGACCGTAACAAGCTTCGCGCAGAGGTTGGGGCCAAGCCTGAGGAGGTTGCACATGAGTAGCACAGCGAACCCGTTAGCAAGCACCGCAACCGCCACAGAGACCGAGACCGGACAGGTCTCGCTTCTTGACCAGATCGTCGCGCAGGGCCGTTTCAGTCGGGAAGCCGGCGACCTCGAGCGTGGCAAGGACCTCGTCAAGGAGTTCGTCAACCAGGTTCTTGATGGCGAGATGACCCTCAGCAAAGATGCGGAGGCAACCATCAGCGCGCGTCTGGCGCAGATTGACCGGCTCATCTCCATTCAATTAAACGAGGTCTTGCACCACCCCTCCTTTCAGAAGCTCGAATCCACCTGGCGTGGGATCAAGTACCTCATGGATCAGAGCGAAACCAATGACATGCTCAAGATCAAGGTGCTGAACGTCTCGAAGAAGGATCTCCTCCGCGACCTGCAGCGTGCTCCCGAGTTCGACCAGAGCGCCTTGTTCAAGAAGGTCTACGAAGAAGAATTCGGCGTCTTTGGCGGAGCTCCGTTTGCTGCTATGGTTGGCGATTACGAGTTCGGCCGTGGTCCGGAGGATCTAGAGCTGCTCGAGAAGATCGGGCAGGTCGCCTCCGCGGCCCACGCACCGTTCCTCTCCGCCGCTTCGCCCCAGTTGCTCAACCTCGGCGACTACACTCAGCTTGGCGCGCCGCGCGATATGTCAAAGATCTTCGACAGCACCGAGTACGCCAAGTGGAAGTCGTTCCGCCAGTCGGAGGACTCCCGGTACGTTGCGCTGACGCTGCCGCATATTCTGATGCGCCAGCCGTACGGGCAGGAGACCAAGCAGATCGAAGCGTTTGCTTACGAAGAAGCTGTCGACGGTCGCGACCACTCGAAGTACCTGTGGGGCAACGCCGCGTTCGGCCTGGCTGCGCGCATGACTAACTCCTTTTCGAAGTCGGGCTGGTGTGCCTCGATACGCGGCGTCGAAAACGGTGGCCTGGTGGAAGGTCTCACCGCGCACAACTTCCGGACGGATGAGGGCGATATCGCGCTGAAGTGCCCGACCGAGGTGACGATTACCGACCGGCGCGAGAAAGAGCTCGCGGACCAGGGGTTCGTTCCCCTGGTGCATTGCAAGGGCACGGATAAGGCTGCGTTCTTTAGCGTCCAGACGGTTAACAAACCGAAACTGTACGACAAGCCGGAGGCGAATGCGAATGCACGACTCTCCGCGCAGCTGCCGTACATCATGGCGATGTCTCGTTTCGCTCATTACCTGAAAGCGATGATGCGGGACAAGATCGGCAGTGCCATGAGCCGCGCCGAAGCAGAGAAGTTTCTCAACCAGTGGGTTTCGCAATATGTACTCGCGGACGATACTGGGTCTTCCGCAGCCAAGGCGAAGCGGCCGCTGCGGGAGGCACGCATTGAAGTGATGTCGGTACCAGGAAATGCGGGTGCGCTGCGCGCAGTCGCCTTCATGAGACCCCACTTTCAGTTGGACGAGTTGACGGTATCTCTGAGACTTGTTGCAGAGCTGCCTGCCCAGGCGAAATAACCAGGCTGAAGCAGTCGCGCGCAAGATGTCTTTCAATCTATTCGCAGTAATAACGGAAAAGGAGAAGTCATGGCCGTAGATTTTTTTCTGAAGCTCGCCGGTATCGATGGTGAATCGCTTGATGCCAAGCACACCAACGAGATCACTGTAATGTCTTTCAGCTGGGGCGCCAGCCAGACCACTTCGGTCTCAGGTTCCGGTGGTTCGGGCGCCGGTAAGGCAACCCTCGCCGATCTCTCAATCATGAAGAACTACGACGCAGCCAGCGCTCCCATGTACAAGGCGCTTCTGCTCGGCACCCACATCGCCACCGGTGTACTCACGGCCGTAAAGTCCGGCGCCGACGGTAGCCCATTCCTCACCATCTCGCTCGGCGAAGTCTTCGTCACGTCGATCCAGATCAGCGGTTCGAGCGAAATCCCGATGGAGAGCGTTTCTTTCAGCTACAACACCATCGGGACCCAGTATTGGCAGCAGGATGGGACCGGCAAACTCCTCGCGAAGGCTCCCGTCAGCTATGACTTGAAGGCCAACAAAGTAAGCTAGGCTGCTCATGACCGCGTCGGAGCTGTATCGTAACGGGGAACTTAAAGAAGCAATTAAGGTGCTTGGTGAAGAGTTGAGGTCGAATCCTCTCGACACCAAGCGCCGTACTTTTCTGTTTGAACTTCTGTGTTTCACGGGGAACTTCGATCGGGCGGAGAAGCAACTCGACGTTCTTGCCGACGCTAACAGCCAGGCGGCCGCTGGCGCCCTGATGTATCGTAGCGCGCTCCACGCCGAACGAACCCGGCAGGAGCTCTTCCGGAAGCGTGCGTACCCAGAGGCGAACGCCACAGCAGAACCAAGATCAGGTCAGTGGAATGGCCAGGAGTTCTCGCACCTGCATGATGCTGATCCGCGGATCGGCGCGAATCTCGAGGTCTTTATCGCTGGTAGCTACACCTGGATTCCAATGAAGTATATGGAGCAGATCGAGATCGAAAAGCCGCAGACCCTGCGCGACCTGATCTGGGCGCGTGCGCGTGTGCAGACCAGCGCGGCCTTCCGGCTACAGGATCTTGGCGAGGTGCTGCTTCCCGTGTTGTCCCCCTTCACCTTTGAGCAGACAGACGAGACCGTGCAACTCGGACGATCGAGCGTCTGGGAGGTCTCGGATGCAGGCGTCGAAACCCCCTTCGGCCAGAAACTCATGTGGATCGATGGCGAAGAGGTCCCCCTGCTTGAGCTGCGCAGCATCGAGTGGAACGCGCCCGTAGAGGATGTCGCCAATGCCCCTGCGTGAGGACCTGCTCGAACCTATTCCAGGCGACAATCCCTCCGGCGCGAACCTCTACTACGACAAAGTATTCGACCAGATTAAGGAAGCTCGCACCGAAGATACCGATACCGGTCCGGCCGGTGCGTGGGAGCGAACGCCCAAGAAGGCCGATCACATTCTCGTCATCAAGCTGGCAGGCGAGACGCTCGCCAAGCGCAGCAAGGATCTCCGGCTTGCCGGCTGGCTGATCGAATCCCACATGAAGCGGGAGGGTATCGCCCTTTTCAATCCCTCAATCGAGCTGTTGTCAAAGCTGCAGGAGCAGTACTGGGACACCTTCTACCCTGAGATTGAAGAAGATGGCGACATTGGCCTGCGCATCAGCGGTGTCGAAGGAATCGTGAACCGGCTCGACGTGCTCGTCCGGAACGCAGCCATCACGCGCTCTGGCCTGAGTATGCTCCAGTACAAGGAGTCGCGGCGCGTCGGTTTTGAGCCCGAGGCCACGACCCCCGAAAAGAAGGCAGCCCGCGCGGACGCCATCAAGCAGGGCCTGGTCACGGGCGAGGACTTCGACCTCGGCTTCGCAGCTACTCCCAAAGCCTTTTACGTCACGACCGAGGTCATGCTGCAGGAAGCCCTGGTGCTGCTGGACGATCTTGGCCGGTTTCAGGAGGAGAAGTACGGCGACGATTATCCGAACATGGGCAAGCTGCTTGCCTCGATCGAGGAGGTCAAGCAGGTCGTCTCGGTCCTCCTGAACGAGCGGCGGAAGACGGACCCTGAAGTCGTAGAGGTCGTCGAACCGCCGCCACCCGAGCCTGCGGTCGCCGAGCCTGAGATCATCACTGCTCCCGCCCCTGTTCAAACAGCAGGAGCGCCCGTCGAAGCCGTCCCGGCTCCCGCATCGACACTCCAGGCCGCGCCGCCCGTGCTCGCTCCGCCTCCGCCTGTCGGGCCTGTCGTACAGCTGTCGAGCAATCCAACTACGCCAGGGCAGGCCTACACACTAATCCTGAACTGTGTAGAGTTTCTGCGAGCCGAGGACACGCAATCGCCCGTGCCTTACCTCGTCTGCGCAGGTCTGCGGCTCGGCGAGACGCGCAAGCAGGGCGCCGACCCGCCCCCTGATTTTGCCGTTGCCCCGACGACTGAAACTCGCCAGGCGATGCGCCGGCTGGTAAACGAAGCGAAATGGGATGAGTTGATGAAGCTCTGCGTGAAGACGCTTGCGGAGCCCTGCGCCCGCGTCTGGCTTGACCTCCAGCGCTACACCTGGCGGGCCGCCAAAGAGCTGCGTGCCGAGGCCATCGCCCTTGCCGTCGCTACCACTGTGCGCGGTCTTCTGCTCGATCTTCCCGGCCTCCGCACCTGGATGCTCGACGACGATACCCCGGTCGCCAACGCCGAGACGCAGCAGTGGATAGATGCGGAGATCCTGCCGCCCCCACCCGTCGTCGAAGAGCCCGCGCCGGTCGAAGCACCCCCTACCTTCGCGCCCACAGCGACCAGTTCGAATGGTGCGCATGCCACCGAGGCAAAGGCGCCCGAGATCTATGACACCGCTACGGAGCTGCTCAAGCGGGGTAAGACCGGTGAGGCAATTACGCTTCTGGTTCGCGATGCGGAACTGCAGCCAAGCGGTCGAAAGCGTTTCCAGCGGCGCGTCCAGGTCGCGCAGCTTTGCATGGTCGCCAAGCAGGATCCCATCGCCTATCCGGTCCTGATGGAGATCGCCCACGAGATCGAACGGCGCGGTCTCGAGACGTGGGAGAGTGGAGAGATGCTGGCTCATCCCCTCAGCCTGCTGCTGCAATGTCTCGAGCAGCGCAAGACCTCCGCCGAGGATAAGGAAGCGTTGTTCGAGCGCCTCTGCCGGCTGGACCCGCAGGCCGCACTCGGCATACGTCGTTAGCTGAAGACCATAGAAGGCGAGGGAGACACCAATGGCGAGGGTCAAAGCAGAGGTTCTTATCACGCAGTCGCTGCTCGATCGCCTCTGCGATACGGACGACTGGCCAACCACGCGCCATCATTCTATGCGTGTCTATCGCGAGTCGATCAAGCGCGATGTCGAGAATCTCCTCAACTCGCGCCGACCGCCCATACCGGAGCTGCCAGGCTACCCGAAGGCCGCGGCCTCCGTGCTCAACTACGGCCTGCCCGACATCAATGCATACTCAAACTCCGGCAACGATCAGAATTCCCTGCTCAGCGCCATGATCCAGACCCTGCGAACCTTCGAGCCACGCATCCAGAATCTGCGCGTCCTTGTAGCGCGCTCCGAAACCATGACCCGGAGCCTGCGCTTCCACATCGAAGGCCGCATACAATTCGACACGATGATCGAGGACATTCAGTTCGATACCGTGCTGGAACTCACGCGCGGCGCTTACGAGGTGAGATAGGCCATGTCGGAGGAGTTGCTGGAATACTACGAGCGCGAGCTGACCTATCTGCGACAGATGGGTGGCGAGTTTGCGCGTAAGTATCCCAGGGTCGCCCAGCGACTGCTGCTCGATGGCGACGCCTGTGAGGACCCCCACGTGGAGCGCCTGCTGGAAGGCTTTGCCTTCATGGCCGCTCGCGTCCACCGTCGCATCGACGACGATTTCCCCGAAACGAGCGAAGCCCTGCTCAACATGATCTACCCGGCCTACCTCAGGCCGATCCCGGCGATGACCGTCGTCGAGTGCATGTCCGATCCCGCGCAGGGCAAGAAGACCGCCGGTGCGCGGGTGCCGCGCGGCACGGCCATGGTCACCAAGGCGACGGTCGACGGGATGCCCTGCCGCTTTCAGACCGCCTACGATGTGGATCTCTGGCCATTCAGCGTGGCCGAGGCGGAGTGGCGCCAGCCCGAGCGGCTCCAATATCCGGTCCGTGCAGGCGGCGAGGTGCAGGCAGTCGCCGCAGCCCGCCTCCATCTCAGATGCTTTCAGGATGTCGTCTTCGAAGGGCTGCCGCTCTCCAGGCTGCGCTTCTATCTCTCCGGCGATTTGAGCGTTGTGTACAACCTCTACGAGATGTTCTCCGCCAACTGCATTGAGATCCAACTCCGCGACCCGAAGAACCGCGCACGCGTTCTCTCGCTCGGGCCAGAGCAGATCACGATGGTGGGCTTCGAAAAAAATGAGAGCGTCATACCCCACGAACGACGATCAGTTGAGGGCCACCGGTTGCTGCAGGAGTACTTTGCCCTGCCCGAAAAGTTCCTCTTCTTCGACCTGGGCGGCCTAGAGGCTTTGGGTGAAACCGGCTTCGGCGACGAGGCCGAGATCATCTTCCTCTTCTCTCGCTTCGAGCGTCCCGACCGCCAGCAGGTAATGGAGCTCGGCGTCAGCGCGCGCACCTTCCGCCTCGGCTGCACGCCTATCATCAACATCTTCCCGCAGACCGCGGAACCCATCCTGCTCAGCCAGACCAGGCACGACTACACGGTCGTCCCTGACGGCCGCCACTCGGCCATGATGGAAATCTTCAGCGTTAACGAAGTCATCGCCGCCAACCCTAAGCTGCGCCAGTCGGTCGTACTCGAGCCGGTCAACGCCCATCGCCACCAGACGAGAGATCAGAAGGAGCTCGCCTTCTGGAGCGCCAGCCGGCACATGAACCAGATCGGCGAGCGCGAGCCGTCAACCCTCACCATCTCGATCGTCGATCTCGACGGCCAGATCAAGAATCCTGAGGCCGACGTCCTCACCGTCCGCTGCACCTGCACCAACTTCGATCTCCCGTCGCGCTTCAGCTTCGGCTCGGCCGATGGTGATCTCGAAGCGATTGGCCAAGCCGCCGCCAAGACCGTCATCGTCCTCCGCCGACCCACGCCAAGCTTTGATCCGCCGCAGGGCAGGGGGCAGGTCTGGCGCCTCATCTCGCTCCTCTCGCTCAACTACCTTTCGCTCAGCGAGGAGGGTCGCACGGCCATGCAGGAGATCCTTCGCCTGCACAACTTTACCGACTCCAGTCACCTCGAGAACCACGTCGGCAGCATTCAGCAGATGGAGTGTGCGCCGCACTTTGCCCTCGTCCAGTCCGACTACGGCCTGGCGCCGGCCCGTGGGACCAAGGTCCGACTCGACCTCGACGAGCAGCAGTTTGCCGGAGGTGGTGTCTACCTGTTCGCCGCCGTGATGGACAGATTCCTGGCAAGCTACGCGTCGATGAACAGCTTCTCGCAGCTCACCGTACGGACCAACCTGAGAAAGGAGGTCATGCGCACATGGTCACCGAGAGCAGGCACGAAGGTTTTGCTCTAGCAACCGATCAGGAGCAGTTCGCGATGGTCCGCAAGCTGCTCGAAGATGAGCCTTTCCGCGTGGAGTTCTTCCAGGCGGTCCGGATGCTGCAGCGCATGGAGAAGGGTCGCGGCGAGGTCGGCCACTTCTCGCAGCCGCAGGACGAATCTGTCCGCTTCTCATCCCTGCCGTCCTTCACCTTTCCGCCCAGCCAGCTCTTCGATATCGAACGCATGTCGAGCGGCCAGCTGAAGATGACGGTGCAGTTCATGGGCCTCACCGCGGCGCTCTCCGCCCTGCCTTCCATCTACACCGAGATGGTGCTCACGCGCATCCGCGAAAAAGATCGCGCCATGGCCGAGTTCTTTGATATTTTCAATCATCGTATTCTTTCGTTTTTCTACCGCGCCTGGGAAAAACATCATTTCTTCGTTGGCATGGAAGCCGGCCGAGATGACAAGTTAAGCCTGAGGCTACTCGATTTTCTAGGACTTGGAACGCTCGGACTGCGCGGCCGCGCCATCATTCCGGACCGCACGTGCATCTACTACGCCGGCCTGCTCGGACGGCACATACGGACCGCCGATTCGCTGCGGCAGATCCTGGAGGACTACTTCGACGTTCCCGTCGAGATCAATCAATTCGCTGGCACATGGCGTACCTTGCCTATAGAAAACCGGACCTATCTCGCCGGCAGCGGCCGCATCAGTGAGCAGCTTGGGCTCGGCGTCGTCACCGGGGAAGAGGTCTGGGATCATCACGGCCGCATCCGCGTCTCGCTCGGGCCTCTGGACTTTAAGCAGTACGTGAAGTTCCTCCCCGGTGAGTCGGGCTATCGTGACCTCGCGGGCTGGGTCCAGCTCTACTCCGATGGCGCCTATGAGACCGAGGTGCAGTTGATCCTCAGGCGCGAAGATGTTCCCGCATGCGAGCTCGGCAGCCGGGGTGAAGAGTCGCCGCGGCTCGGCCTGGTGAGCTGGCTGAAGACCAGGCCAAAAAAACTCGATGCAGGCGAGGCCACTTATTTACTTGCGTAAAACAGAGATTCCTAAACGATAGAGCAGAGAGAAAGGCGACAACCGTGAGCTTGAATCTGAAATCGCTGATTGGAAAACTGAACGACACGACCCGTGACACGCTGAACAACTCGGCCGGACTCTGCATGTCGCGGACGCACTACGACATCGAGATCGAACACTACCTGCTGAAGGCGCTCGAGAGCAGCGACAACGACATCGCCGTTATCCTGAAGCACTACGGCGTAGATAAATCGCGGCTTACCGCCGACCTGCAGCGCAGCCTCGACAACCTGAAGACAGGCAACGCGCGACCGCCGGCCTTTAGTCCCTCGCTGGTCAAGATGCTCTCAGAAGCCTGGGCTATCGGCTCGATCGAGTACGACGCCGGCAGCGTCCGTACCGGCTTCACGCTGCTTGCCCTACTGACGAACGAAGAGCTGGCGCGCCTGGTGAGAGAGACCAGCAAGGAGCTGAAGCACATTGATCCCGAAGGTCTACGCAAGGACTTTTACACCGTCGTCGCGAACTCGCGCGAGGTGCAGGCCGCGCTCAAGCCATCCGGTGGTACCGGCGATCAGACCACCAGCGACGGTCCGTCCGCGGCTAAAGGCAAGACCCCGAACCTCGACGCCTACACCGTCAACATGACCGAGAACGCTAGGGCCGGCAAGATTGACCCGGTCCTCGGGCGCGACGCCGAAGTGCGCCAGATGATCGACATCCTGATGCGCCGTCGCCAAAACAACCCCATTCTCACGGGCGAGGCAGGTGTCGGCAAAACGGCGGTAGTCGAAGGTCTCGCCAACCGCATCGTGCAGAATGAAGTTCCGCCCGCCCTCAAAGACGTCCGCCTCCACAGCCTCGATCTCGCCCTGCTCCAGGCCGGCGCCAGCGTTAAGGGGGAGTTTGAAAATCGGCTCAAGGGTCTCATTAACGAGATCAAATCCTCGACCGAGAAGATCATCCTCTTCATCGACGAGGCCCACACCATGATCGGCGCCGGCGGCACTGCCGGCCAGAACGACGCGGCCAACCTGCTCAAGCCCGCCTTGGCTCGCGGCGAGCTGCGCACCATCGCTGCCACAACATGGTCTGAATATAAGAAGTACTTCGAGAAAGACCCTGCGCTGGCCCGCCGCTTCCAGGTGGTCAAGGTCGAAGAGCCGAGTGAAGAGGTGTGCTGCACCATGCTGCGCGGCATCGTCGCCTCGCTCGAAAAGCATCACGGCCTGCGCATCCTCGACGAGGCCATCACCGCGACCGTCAAGCTTTCACATCGTTATATCGCCGGCCGGCAGCTCCCGGACAAAGCCGTCAGCGTCCTCGACACCGCCTGTGCCCGCCTGGCGCTCGGCCACAACTCGATGCCACCGGCACTCGAAGATGTCATGCGCCAGATTGACAGCCTCGAGGTCCAGAAGCGCGTCCTCGAGCGCGAGAACATCATCGGTGCCGACCATGGTGAGCGGCTTCTCGAGATCGAAGACAGGATCATTGCCGGCAAGGCAACGCTCGAGGAACTCCAGCACCGCTGGGAGAAGGAAAAGACCCTCGTCGCCGCCATACGTGAGCTGCAGATCAAGCTCGAAGCCGACATGGAAAAGGACAAGAAGACAGGTTCGGAGGAGCTCAAGAAGCTCGCCGAACTGGAAGCCGAACTTGCCGCCTTGCAGGGTGAACACGGCCTGATGAGCGTCTCCGTCGATGCGCAGATATGCGGCGCCGTCATCTCTGCCTGGACCGGCATCCCACTCGGCAAGATGATGAAGGATGAGATCGCAACCGTCCTCACGCTCGATACGCACTTGATGAAGCGCGTCATTGGCCAGGACCACGCCCTTGCCAAGATCGCCCAGCGCATCATGACCTCACGCGCCAACATGGACGATCCGGTCAAGCCCGTCGGCGTTTTCATGCTCGTCGGCCCGAGCGGCGTCGGCAAGACCGAGACCGCCATCGCACTCGCCGACCTGCTTTACGGCGGCGAGAAGAACATGATCACCATCAACATGTCGGAGTTCCAGGAAGCCCACACCGTCTCCACTCTCAAGGGTTCGCCCCCAGGCTACGTCGGCTACGGCGAGGGTGGTGTGCTGACGGAGGCCGTTCGGCGCCGCCCCTACTCCGTCGTCCTGCTCGATGAGTGCGAGAAGGCCCATCCCGACGTCCTCGAGCTCTTCTTCCAGGTCTTTGACAAAGGTCGCATGGAGGATGGCGAGGGCCGTGAGATCGATTTCCGCAACACCATCATCCTGCTCACCAGCAACGCCGCCACCGACACTCTGATGAAGCTTTGCGCCGACCCTGAGACCATGCCGAACGACGACGGTCTGCTCGCCGCCATGAAGCCCGAGCTGAACAAGATCTTCAAGCCCGCCTTCCTCGGCCGCATGCTCATCGTCCCGTACTTCCCGGTCCGCGACGAGGCCCTCAAGCAGATCATCCGCCTCAAGCTTGGCAAGATTCAGCGCCGCCTGCTTGAAACGCACAAAGTCGTAATGAAGTATGACGACCTGCTCCTGAACGAGGTAGCATCGCGCTGCACCGAGGTCGAGAGCGGCGCCCGGAACGTCGACAACATCCTCTCGAACACCATGCTGCCCGAGATCTCGAAACAGATCCTCGGACGGCTCGCAGACGGCGTGCCGATTGAAAAGATCGACATTTCCGTCAAAGATGGCAAGATGACCTACGACTGGCAGGAAGTCTTGCAGGCAGCCTGAAACAGTTGGCCGCAGTGTGAAAGTAACAGAAGCGATCTGGAGCAGGTGAGGTATGCCGCAGTCACAAACCGAACGGTTGATGAAGTTCACCAGTCCACTCGGACCGGACGTTCTCGTCATTGAATCACTTGAAGGCGTCGAGGGAATCTCGCGCCTCTTCGACTTCCAGGCTGAGCTGCTCGCCGACAGCGGCACCGCAATCGACCCCAAGGCTCTCATCGGCAAGAAGGTCACCGTCGACCTCTCGCTGCTCGACGTCCAGGGAGATCGCTACATCAACGGCATCATCGCCGCCTTCGAGCAGACCGCAGGTGACACCGACTTCGACGCTTACCGGGTCCACATCGTGCCTTCCCTCTGGCAGCTGACCCTCAGCTCCAACTGCCGCGTCTTCCAGGGCAAGACCGTCATGGACATCATCAAGGAGGTCGTGCAGACCTACGGCATCAGCATGGCCGATCAGACTGAGGCTGCGCTTAAGCCGCTCGACTACTGCACGCAATACTTCGAGACCGACTTCAACTTCATCTCGCGCCTCGCCGAGCAGCACGGCATCTTTTACTGGTTCGAGCACTCCGACAGCGACAACAAGGTCAACTTCAGCGACGCCCGCACCGCATACCAGGACTGTCCCGAGGTTGACACCATCACCTTCGCGCCCAACTCCGACACCGCCCAGGATCGCTACGTCTCGTCGCTCGAAGAGTTCACCTCGACCGCCACCATGGTCACCGGCAAACACAGCACGCTCGACTATGATTACCGCTCCTACCAGCAGCACAAAATAGATTCGAAGACGACCGCGAGCCCGTTTGCCAACAATGTCTTTGAGCGCTACACCTACCCGGCCGGCGAAGAGGGCTACGTCAAGGACGTCAGCAAGGCCCTGGCCTCGCCTAACCACGGCACCGGCTTCATCGGATCGCAGACCGACGCCAGCGATGCCACCGCCGAAGTTTTCCATGGCAGCTCCAGCGCGCGCACCTTCGTCAGCGGCTACACCTTTACCATGACCGATCATCCGCGCGACGCCTGGAACCGCAAGTACCTCCTCACCCAGGTCATTCACCACGTCGACCAGGTACCGTCCTACCGCAGCTACGGCGGCGGCAACGAGCGTGCCGACTACAGCAATCGTTTCTCCGCCATCTCCAGCGACATCGTCTTCCGCCCCCGCGCCGTCACCCCGAAGCCCATCATCCATGGGCCGCAGACCGCCATGGTCGTCACCGCCTCGGGCGAGGACATCCACCTTGATAAGCTTGGCCGTGTTTGCGTGCAGTTCTTCTGGGATCGCCTCCGCGCCGCCAACACCGTAGACAATACCTGGCTCCGCGTCGCGCAGTCCTGGGCAGGCAGCGGCTGGGGCACCTACTTCTGGCCCCGCGTCAACGATGAGGTCATCGTTCAATTCATCAATGGCGACCCAGACAATCCCATCGTCGTTGGCTCCGTCTACAACGGCGTCAACATGCCTAAGTACGCCCTGCCCGATATGAGTACGCGCTCCGGCATCCTTACCCGCAGCAGCAAGGATGGCGCCGCGGTCAACGCGAACGAACTTCGCTTCGAAGATAAGAAGGGAAGCGAGCAGATCTTCATCAACGCCGAGTTTGATATGGACCACCGCACCGAAAACGATCATCGCCGTTACGTCGGCGGCAAGGACTCGCTGATTGTCAAAGGTGTCCAATACGACGAGATCACCGGCGACCGCCACAGCAACATGAAGGCGAACCTGGTCGAGAAGATAGCCGCCAAAGCCGACCTCGACATCGGCACCGACATGAACCATAAAATCGGTCAGAACTACTCGCTCAAGGTGGGCCAGAACCACGGCGAGAAGGTCGGCATGAACTACGCCCTCGACGCCGGCATGGAGGCGTACATCAAGGGCGGTATGACCGTCGTCATCGAAAGCGGCCTTGCCCTCACCCTCAAGGGAGCAGGTGGCTCCATCACCATCGATGCCACAGGCGTCTCAATCACCGGCACCATGGTCCTTATCAATAGCGGCGGCGCGCCCGTCTCTGGCACCGCGGCCACGCTTACCGATCCCGGTCCGCCGACCGCTCCCGATGAGGCCGACGACGGCACCAAGGGTGGCAAGATGTAACGATGCAGGTACATCGCCCTCCAACCGGAAGTAGAGCGCCAGCCTTGTAATAAGCCAATCGTGACCAGACGCGGTGTAACGTGACCGAATCGCCGGACAAATCGAATGCAGCGATGAGCTTCCCCTCCGTCGGGCGATGGCGCGTCACCGCGCTCCCTGGCGGCTGGATCTTCGTCGCCAAATTCGGGATTAAGCAGATGCTGGCCGACCCGCTGCTCATTCCCGCCAACGTCACCATCGGAGAGGACACACTCTCCGCGCCCGACGTTCTCCCGGCCTACATCGCCGCCCAGGGCAGGCTCATTCAAAGCCACCTGCTGCAGCCAAGAATCGCCGGTCCGCAGATGATCACCTTCGCTGGCGCCGACGAGGCCTATCTGCTCTTCGTCCGTCACACCCCGGAAGGCGTCGGCAACATGATCCACGTCCAGCAATATGTGCGAACAGGCACCTGGGTAGGAATTGTCACGCTCACTACCCTCGAGGCACAGCTTCAGACGGTCAGGCCTGCCTACGAGGCATTCGTAAAAGGTCTCCGCATCATCCCCGCACCAGAGCAAAACGTACCAACATAGCCGTCAACTCGCCAGTTATGAGCATCGCGGCTTCTTCCGCAGGACAAAAGACGGCATTACACTAGATTCAGATTCGCCGGCATCGAGCAAGATCCATGGACACACCACTCTCCCTGACCCATATCGGTAAGTACGAGATCATCGCGGAGCTCGGGCGCGGCGGCATGGGCGTCGTCTACCGCGCTGAAGATAAGAACATCGGCCGCGAGGTCGCCATCAAGACCCTCACCGAGGCCACCCCGGAGCTGCGGCAGCGTTTCCTGGTCGAGGCGCGCTCAGGCGTGCTAAATCACCAGAATATCGTTACCGTCTACGACTTCGGCGAGCAGGACGGTAATCCGTACATCGTCATGGAGTACCTCCACGGCGAATCGCTTGAGAAGTTGCTTCGCGGCGACCGGACGCTTGCCCTGCTCGAAAAGCTCGACATCGTCCGCCAGGTCTGCGAGGGTCTGGGCTATGCCCACCAGAAGGGCGTCGTTCACCGCGACATCAAGCCCGGTAACATTATGCTGCTTCCCAGCGGCCAAGTGAAGATCGTCGACTTCGGCATCGCCCGCCTCGAGAGCACCTCCGGCCACACCCAGACCGGCGCCGTCATCGGCACCTTCCACTACATCTCCCCCGAGCGCCTCAAGGGCGAAGCGTCCGATGGCCGGGCCGACATCTGGGCCATCGGCATCGTGCTCTACCAGATGCTGACCGGCGCGCTGCCCTTCGCCGGCGAGGATATCTCCGCCCTCCACAAGGTCGTCAACGAGCCATTCCCGCCACTCGGCAATTTTCTCCCCGACTACCCGCGCGCCCTCGACCAGGTGCTCGAGCGAGCGCTCGCCAAGAATCCGGATGATCGCTACGCCACGGCGGAAGAGATGGCCGCCGACGTCGAGTCGGTCAACGAGGTACTCAAGCGCGCCCGTGTTGGCGAGATGCTCGGCCACGTAAAGGGTCTGCTCGACAAGGAGCAGCTCAGCACCGCCCGGCCGGTCCTGCTCGACCTCCAGCGTCTTGACCCGCAGAACACTGAGGTCAAGCGTCTCCTGCGCGACGTGCAGGAGCGCATCTCGCGCCAGCAGCGGTCAGAGCAGATCCGGCAGACGTTGAACCTGGCCGAAGAGGCCGTCCTCGGCCAACGCTATGTGGAGGCACTCGATCTCTACAAGCAGGTCGCCAAGGTCGACCCCGGCGCTCCCGGACTCACCGAGAAAGTCGAGCACGTTCGCAGCCTGAAAGACCGCGCGGACCGGATCGCGCTGCTCCAGCAGCAGGCTCGCGAGGCCCGTCACCGCAACGACTACAGCGCGGCCTCGCAGTTCATCGAACAGGCGCTTCAGCTCGACGAACGTAATACCGATCTCCGCAACGAACGGGCGCGCATCGTGCAGGAGAGTGAGCGGGCCGCCAAGGAGGGTCTCCGCCGCCGGCTCAAGGAAGCGGGCCGCGACAAGCTCTCCGGCCGCGCCTTCACTGAGGCCATTCATAATCTCCGCGAAGCCCTGCAGATCGATCCAACTGACGGCGAAGCCCAGCAGATGTTTCAGGAGGCGAGCGCCAAGCAGGAAGAAGAGCGCCGCCGCAAGGTCATCGACCAGATTGTCGTCGAGATCCAGGACTCCATCTACCGCGGCGAGCTCGACCGTGGCCTTGAGCTCGTCAACCGCGCCCTCGAACGCCTGCCCGCAGAGGCCGTGCTCCTCCGCCTCAAGGCCGAGACGGAAAAGAAGCTTCGCCAGGAAGCCGCGCGCCGCCTCGTCGAAGAGACATCGCTGCAGGTCCAGGAGATTTTCTTCTCTGATCCCCAGGAGGCCATGGCGCACGTCCAGCGAGCGCTCGACCAGATTCCCGGCGACGAACGGCTGCTTGCCCTGCAGGAGCGTGTCGTCGAGCAGCTGAAAAAGGCGAATCTCGAGGGACTTCGCGCCCAGTACCTCAAGCACGCCCAGACCTCGATCGATGCCGCTCAGTACGATCAGGCCATCTCCATCCTCGAGACCGCCGCTCTCGACGGCGGTGAAACGCCTGAAATCGCCTACCTGATGGAGTACGCCCGCACCGAGAAGCAGACCCGGGCCCGCAACCAGGCCGCGGCCGAGGTTATCGCCGAAGCGCACACCCGCATCGCCGCCGAAGACCTCGAAGGCGCCGTTGCCCTGCTGCGGCCAGCCGTGCAGCAGACCGGCAGCGCCGCTGTAGAACAGCTTCTGCGTCAGACCCAGGAGCGGCTTGATGAGATCACCCGCCGGCTTGAGGCCCTGCTCGCCCGCGTGCAGAAGCTCAGCGACGAAGACCCTGCGCAGGCCCTGCAGCTCATCCTAAGCCAGCCCGCGGCCGTCCAGCAGCATTCAAAGCTGAAGGCCATCCGCGTCAAGCTCGACATCCGTGCCGAGCAGCAGCGCGTCACCCGCGAGGCCATCGAGCGGTCGAACGAGCTACTCAAGCAGCGGGACCTCCGCGGCTCGATGGAAGCGCTCGAGGCGGTTCGGCAGGCCTACGGCGACTCGCCCGAGCTGGCCGCCGCCATCGCTTCATGCAGCGAGCGTCGCGGCCCCATCGCCTGCCAGATGGTGAGCGAATCGATCACAAGCGCCCGTCAGGCCATCCTCGCCAAAAACGGCACCGACGCCCTCAACGAGCTGCGTAAGTCCGGCGGCGTGCTCGAGTTTGCGGACGAGGGTCAGCAGGCCGACTGGAAGCGCCTCGCCCAGGAGGCTTCAAAGATCACCGGCGCCAAGCTCGATACTACCGGTTCCTTCCCCATCCTCGTCCAGCGCAAGGGACCCGGCATGGTCCTCATCGCCGGTATCGCGGCTATGCTGCTCGTCGTCGCGGCCCTGCTCTTCATTACGCTTCGCGGTAATCACGCCCCCGCCGGCGCTGCACCCGCCAGCTTTCTGCAACTCAACGCCTCCCCCTTCGCCGAGGTCGTCAGCATCACCGGCAGCAAAGGCCAGCTCGTTCCACTGCCACCGGGCGACCACACAACCCCCCTTCGCGTGGACAACGTGCCTGAGGGCTCCTACACGGTCGTCTTCAAAGGCACCGACGGCAGCACGAAAAGAATCACCTGTGACATGTCGCAGGATCACCTCTGCCGGGCCGATACCACCGATACTACTGATCCGCCGATGAACGAAATCCTCGCTGGCCAGAAATAACTCAGTCCGCACCACAACCACGATCCTACGTCCGAGTGTCCCTATCCCGATCCCACCATTAGAATCATCGTCTCAATGGAGATCATGAAGCCTCGCATCAACCGCATCGTCGTTCCCGCCCTGCTCTTCGCCGCGATCGTCATCGTCGCCCTCAACGCCTGGTTCGCCCTGCGCGCGATCGCCGTCCTGCTCGATGGCGAAGGCTGGGTCCAGCACACGTGGGAGGTCATGGTGCAGGTCGAGCGCGTTATGAGCTCCGCAAAGGATGCCGAGACCGGGAACCGCGGCTTTCTCATTACCGGTGACGATTCCTATCTCGCCCCGTATAATTCCGCGCTCCAGGAGTTACCGCCCGAGATCGATCGTCTCCAGTGGCTGACCCGCGATAACCAGAGCCAGCAGGCCCGCATCGTCTCCCTGCGCGCCGTGCTCGAAGAACGCCTCTCCCTGCTCCAGCAGGGCATCAATCTCCGCCGCAGCGGGCGCGTCGACAGCATACATGCCCTCGTTCTCAGCGGCACCGGCAAGATGCAGATGGACCATCTTCGCGACATCGCCGACGAGCTGGACCGGGAAGAACAACGGCTGCTCGTCATCCGGGTCGAACGAACCAGGGCCAGCAGCCGTCGCGCCCGCGTCACCCTCGGCATCGCCAGCTTCATTGACTTTCTCCTGATTATCCTAATGTTCCGCTACTTCGCCCGCGAGCGCTTCCTCCGCGTCGCCTCGGAGGAGGCCGCCCAGCGGCTCGCCGTAGCCCGCGCCGAGGCCGAGGCCAACGCCGCCGAGGTGCTCGAGCTCAACAAATCGCTCGAAGAGCGCGTTCGGCTCCGCACCGTGGAACTCGAAACCACCAATCGCGAGCTCGAAGCCTTCAGCTACTCCGTCTCCCACGATCTCCGCTCTCCGCTCCGCACCATCGATGGCTTCTCGCTCGCCCTCGAAGAGGACTACGCCGACGCCGTCGACGCCGTCGGCAAGGACTACATCAAGCGCGTTCGCAGCGGCGTCCAACGAATGGGCGAGCTCATCGACGCGCTCCTGCAACTCTCCCGCATCACCCGCGCCGCCATCGTGCGCGAGCGCTTTGACCTCAGCGAGCTCGCCACCGCCGTCACCACCGAGCTGGCGGAACAGAATCCAGCCCGCAACATTACCTTCACCGTCCAGCCCAGCCTAGGGGCAGACGCCGACCCGAAGCTCCTCCGTGTCGCCCTCGAAAACCTGCTCGGCAACGCCGTAAAGTTCTCCGCCCGCGTCCCCCACGCCATTATCGACTTCGGCTGGGACGCCGAGCACAATGCCTGGTTCATTCGCGATAACGGCGCCGGCTTCGACATGCACTATGCCGAGAAACTCTTCAACGCCTTCAACCGTCTGCATGGCGACAAGGACTTCAAAGGCTCTGGAATCGGCCTCGCCACCGTTGCCCGCGTCATTCGCCGCCACCACGGAACCATCTGGGCCGATAGCGTCGTCGATCATGGCGCTACCTTCTGGTTTACGTTAGGATAACTCGCATGGCTGAAGGCTTGAGACTCATTCTGCTGGTCGAAGACGACCCTGACCACGAACTCCTCACCATCCGCGCCCTCAAGAAGTCAAACATCGCCAATGACGTCCGTGTCGCCCGCGACGGGGCTGAGGCACTCGAACTCCTCTTCGGCGAACAGCCGATTCAGCCCCAGGTCATCCTGCTCGATCTCAAGCTTCCCAAGGTCGACGGCCTCGAAGTCCTCCGCCGCATCCGCGAGAGCGACCGCACCCGCATGTTGCCCGTCGTCGTCCTCACCTCTTCCGACGAAGAGCGCGACCTCGTCCGCAGCTACCAGATCGGCGTCAACAGCTACATCCGCAAGCCCGTCAACTTCAACGATTTCGCCGAAGCCACCCGGCAACTCGGCATGTACTGGCTGGTTCTCAACGAATGCCCGCCACTCAGTTAGAGCAGAAGACAGGGCTTGAGCAGAGGGCGCTGCGGGTGCTCCTCGTCGAGGACAATCCCGACGACGCCTTCTTGCTCGAGCGGCATCTTCGACGCAGCGGCTTCGCCCCCGAGGTCACCAGGGTTGAGACCACCGCCGAGATGCTCGAAGTCCTGCAGCAGGTTGTCGCCCCCGACGTCGTCCTGGCCGACTACAACCTCCCGAAGTTCAGTGGCCCCGCCGCCTTGCAGCTACTCAAGACCAGCGGTATCGACATCCCTTTCATCATGATGTCGGGCGCCGTCTCCGAGGAGACCGCCGTCGAATCCATGCGCGCCGGCGCCCAGGATTACGTCAGCAAGCAGAACCTCACGCGCCTCATCCCCGCCCTGGAACGCGAGCTCAAGGAGGCATCCGCCCGCCGTCGCCGCCTCGCCGCTGAGCTCGCCCTCCGCGCCAGCGAAGCTCGTTTCCATCGACTCGTTGAAGCCATGCCGCTCTCGCTCCTCATCAGCGCCGCCTCTGGCCGCATCTTCTACGCCAATGGCGCCGCCGAGCGACTCCTCGGTTATGCGCCCGGCGACCTCTCCACCGGCGTCGTCACCCTCGATTCCATCTGCCCCGTCCTCGGTGAGACCCATGGCAGCCTCACCGGCCACGCCGCCGCGCTCGAACCCTTCGAGACCTTCTGTACCACCACCGCCGGCCAGGCCGTGGAGGTCCTCATCGGCGTCGCCCTGCTCAACCCCGAGGCCGACCCCGACGACCAGCAGTTCGCAGCCTTCATCGCCGACCTCTCCCACCAGAAGAAGAGTGAAGAGATCCTGCGCCGGACCGAGAAGCTTGCCGTCGCCGGCCGGCTCGCCGCCTCCATCGCCCACGAGATCAACAATCCGCTCGAAGCCATTACCAACTGTCTCTACCTGCTGTCGACCGCCGAGCTGCCGCCCGATTCCCGCACCTATCTGCAGCTCGCCCAGAAGGAACTCGACCGCGTCACCCAGATTACTGTACAGACCCTCCGCTTCTACCGCCGCTCCACCCGGCCGTCCCAGACCGACATCCATGACCTCATCGAAACCGTCGCCGGCCTCTTCGAATCCCGCATGGTCGCGCTCCAGGTCACCATCCTCCGCGAGTTCGGCGCCGATCCCATCATCCTCGCCCACGAAGGCGAAATCCGTCAGGTCATCGTCAACCTCATCGGCAACGCCATCGATGCCCTGCCTGGCGGCGGCACCATCATCGTCCGCACCGCCTCCGTCCACGGCTGGCGCACCGGCCGCAAAGGCATCCGCATCACCGTTGCCGACGACGGCATCGGCATGGACGCCGAGATCCACTCGCACCTCTTCGAACCCTTCTTCTCCACCAAGGGCATCACCGGCGCCGGTCTCGGCCTCTGGGTCTCGAGCGAGATCGTCGAAAAACATCAGGGAACCCTCCGCGCCCGCAGCCGTTTCGCCACCGAAGCCCGCCGCGGCGGCACCGTCTTCACCCTCTTTCTTCCCGCCGAAATCGACCTAAACCTTACCCCCGAGAGCTAGCAACGTTGCTCGTCTTCCATCACCCCACAAAACTGTGATCCTGAGCAAAGGCACTCACAGCACCACCGTGAGTGTCGCAGCCGAAGGACCTGCATTTAGCCGGCTGCAAAGCACCCGCGTCTCGCCCTCACCCGTCATTCATGGCAAACTCCATAGAAGAGGTCGCATGAAGAAGCTCGCCTACGCACTGCTGCTCATCACCGGCACACTCTTCGCCCAGGAACCCGTGGCCAACAACCTCATGCCGCAGCCCGCGCAGCTCACCGCTGCCGCCGGCCGGCTCGCCCTCACCCCAACTTTTTCGGTCGCCACCACTGCCTTCACCGACGCGCGCCTTCAGTCCGCCATCACCCGCACCCTCATGCAGCTCCGGCAAAAGACAGCGCTCGAGATCAAACCCAGCGTCACCGCCGCCGGCGACCCAACCCTCTCCATAGCTGTCCAGGGCGCCGGCCAGCCCATCCAGTCCGTAGACGAAGACGAGTCCTACACCCTCACCATCTCCGCCACCCACGCCGACCTGAAAGCCCCCACCGTCGTCGGCGCCATCCACGGTCTGCAGACGCTCCTTCAGCTCGTCCAGTCCTCCGGCAGCAGCTACGTCCTGCCCGCTGTCACCATCGCCGACGCCCCCCGCTTTCCCTGGCGCGGCCTAATGATCGACTGCGGCCGTCACTTCGAACCCATCCCCGTCCTCAAGCGCAACCTCGACGCCATGGCCGCCGTTAAGCTCAACGTCTTCCACTGGCACCTTACCGAGGACCAGGGCTTCCGCATCGAGAGTAAGGTCTACCCGAAGCTCACCGCCCTCGGCTCCGACGGCCTCTTCTACACCCAGCAGGAGGCAATCGACCTCGTCGCCTACGCCCGTGCCCGCGGCATCCGCGTCGTCCCCGAGTTCGAGATGCCCGGCCACTCCACCGCTTGGCTCGTCGCCTACCCTGAGCTCGCCAGCGCCCGCGCACCCAGCGCCATCCGCCGCGAGTTCGGCATCTCCGACTACGCCCTCGACCCCACGCGAGAAGAGACCTACGCCTTCATCGACCGCTTCCTCACCGAGATGGTCACCCTCTTCCCCGATCCCTACCTCCACATCGGCGGCGATGAGACTGTGTCGCCCGAATGGAAATCCGACCCGCGCATTCTCGCCTTCATGAAGGCCCATCAGCTCAAAGATCCCGACGCCCTCCAGGCCTACTTCAACCGGCGCGTCCTCGCCATACTCACCCGCCTTCACCGCCACATGGTCGGCTGGGACGAGATCCTCAACCCCGCCCTCCCGAAGGATGTCATCGTCCAGTCCTGGCGCGGTCAGGCCTCGCTCGACAACGGAGCCCAGCAGGGTTACCAAGGCATCCTCTCCGCTGGCTATTATCTTGACGGCATGCAGCCCGCCGGCAAGCATTACCTCGTCGATCCCGACCCCGCCAGCGCTCCACTCACTCCCGGACAACGCAAGCTCATCCTCGGCGGCGAGGTCGCCATGTGGGCCGAGCAGCTCGACCAGCACACCATCGACTCCCGCATCTGGCCCCGTACCGCCGCTATCGCCGAACGCTTCTGGTCCCCCGAATCGATCACCAACGTCGATGACATGTACCGCCGCCTTGACAAGGTCTCCGTCGATCTCGAGCTCCCCGGCCTCCATCATCTCGACCAGGAAGAGGCCCAACTCCGCAACCTCGCCGGCACCCAACACATAGACGCCCTCCGCACCTTCGCTGCCGTCCTCGAGCCCGTCAGCTTCTCGGATCGTTACGACGAACAGCACACCTCGCAGCTCACCGTCCTTGACCGCGTCGTGGACGCCCTCCGCCCCGACCCACCCTCGAAGCACGCCATCGACCAGCTCACCCGCACCTTCCTCGCCGCCCCGCAGCAGGGAACTGGCGCACAGCAAGCCCTCACCACCTGGTTCCAATCCATGATCGACTGCACCCCCGAAGTCGAGCGCCAGATGGCCGCCTCACCCCGCCTCGCCGACGCCCGCAAGCGTGCCCAGCAACTCCCGATTCTCGCCAAAGCCGGTCTCGAAGCCCTTACCTACATCAGTTCCAACCAGAAAGCCCCGGCAGGCTGGAAAGTCGCCAGCCTCGCCGCCATCGCCGACGCCAGAAAGCCCTCCGCCATCATCCGCTTTACCTTCCTCGACCCCCTGGCCGCCCTCGTCACGGCAGTAAGAGAGTGACGCCCTAAGCCGGAAGCTCATCCACCGTAGGATAGCTATGCTGGTCCCGCCCAATCGCCCCGTCGTACTTCACCGTGCTCTTGAACAGCTCATACCGCCCATCGTTGAACCGCTGCCCATGCGCCCGCAGATCATTCATCGCCTGGTCCGATAGCGGCTTGAATTGGCTCAAGATCGCCAGGTTCTGATCCAGAACCGCCATTGATTCCATCCCCGAGATCGTCGTCGACACCCCGGGAACACTCATTGCATAGCTCAGCGCCTCGGTCGGCGTCAGCGCCCCATGCGTAATCGACTCACCCGATCCGCTCATACTTTTCATCGAGAAGACGGCCATCCCCTTCGCCTTCGCCACGGGCAGCACATTCTTTTCAAACGACCGCCAGCTCGGATCAAAGACATTGATCGGCATCTGTACCGTGTCGAACTTGAACCCGCGATTCAGCATGTCCAGGTGGATTGACGGATTCTTGTGCCCCGTAAATCCTACAAAGCGCACCTTACCCTGCTGCTTCGCGGCCGTCAGCGCCTGAAGCACCCCATCCGTCTCATAAGCCTTCTCGGGATCGTTGTAATAGATCACCTCGTGCACCTGCCATACGTCCAGATGGTCGGTCTGCAGCCGTGTCAGCGAGTTCTCCAGCATCTTCATGGCGACATCTTTCTTTCGCCCGTGCGTGCAAACCTTCGTCATCACGATCGCCTGGTCGCGCTTGCCCTTCAGCGCCGCGCCCACTCGCTCTTCGCTCAGCCCCTTGTGGTACTCCCACGCGTTATCGAAGAAGTTGATCCCATGGTCCATCGCCTTTGCGACCATGTTGTTTACCTCTTCCTGCGTCTCCGCCGTTCCCAGATGGTACCCGCCCATCCCCAGGATCGAGACCTGCAGCCCGGTGCTCCCCATCGGCCGCTTCGGACACTGAAAGCTTGCACCCGACCCGCCATACTCGCCCGGATAGTTGGGAATCACCGGGTTCGTTCCAAGTACCCCATCAACCGCGGCATCGCCCCGCTCATCGACCGCCGCCTTGTTGCTCTGCGCCTCCGCAGACGTCGTCGCCCCGGCCAGCACCGTGGCCGCCCCGGTTAGCGCCGCACCCTGCAGAAAACGACGCCGTGATACCTCGGCCGCACTCTCGGGCCTCTTCTTATCCGCCATGATGTTCCTCATTCACTCTGTTGTTTAATGTCGTACCTAGCCGCCGCGTCATCACGCGCTTAAAAATTCATCGTCTGCGGCCACGGCGACTTCGCCGGATCTTTCACCTCAGGAAACGGCTTGCCCGTATTGTCCGCGTCCTTGGCAATCTGGCGCATCTCCACCGACTGCATATCCTGCGGAAAATCATGAGCGTACCGCGTCTCCGGATTGTCAAACCGGATGGAGGTCTTGTACAGCTCGAACTGGCCATCACCCGCATACTGCTGCGCCCGATCGCGCAGCGCCTGCATCTCCGTCGCGCTCATCGGCGTAAAGCCCTGGCCGATCTTGAGGTTCTCTTCCAGGTACTCCATCTTTTCCATGCCCGAGATTGTCGTCGCCACCCCCGGCACCGACATCGAATACCGAAGCAGCTCCGCGATCGTAAAGATACCCTTCTGGACCGGGTCGCCATGGCCGCCCGATGGCTTCATCGCCATGCACGCCATCCCCTTCTGGATCAATACCGGCAGCACCTCCTTCTCGAAGCTTCGGAAGTTCGCGTCGAATGGATTGATCGGCATCTGCACCGCGTCGAACGGGAATCCGGTCGCAATCATCTTCAGATGGAACTCCGGGTCCTTGTGCCCGGTAAACCCCACAAAGCGGACCTTCCCCTGCTTCTTGGCCTTCGTCAACGCCTCCGCCGCCCCGTTTGCGCGGATGAAAAGCTCTGGATCATTGTTGTACGTGCACGCATGGATCTGCCAGAGATCCAGGTGGTCCGTCTGCAGGCGCCGTAGGCTTTCTTCGAGCATCTGCATTGCCAGCGCGGCATCCCGGCCATGGGTGCAGACTTTGGTCATCACAAAGGCCTTGTCCCGTCGGCCCTTCAGCCCCTTGCCCATCCAATTCTCGGATTTGCCCCGGTTGTACTCCCAGCAGTTATCGAAGAAGGTGATCCCGCCATCGATCGCGCGGTGCATCATCTCAACGGCGGTCTTCTCATCGTTCACCGCACCCAGATGATGCCCGCCCAGGCCCAACGCAGAGAGCTGAACATCCGTCTTGCCAAAACGCTTCAGGGGAATAGTGCCAGTAGTTTGCATAACTCGGCATTGGATGCAGATGCATCCCTACAGGGCCTATCGCTATAATGCTTGCCAACTGGGGTTTGTTACTGGCCTTGATGTCACCAAACGTAAGCCGCTGCCCTTGGCGGAGAACTCGAAATTCTTTTCCTCTCGAAGGACCTGGTCCGCCTCTTCTCTCACCCTATCGGCAACGTCCCACAATGCGAATTAGCGGTACTAATTCAGCAAAGCTGCTTGCTGAGGTGACTTCCTGAGTCGATTGAGCTTAGCTTTGACTGCTCGGTCCGCCATTGCCGTATTGTGCGCAACTTCTAAAGTAAGGGCTGCTCCCTCGCGATCTCGGTTTAGTGTGTAGGCTGTTTCTTCAGCGTGTAACAGACATGAGAGACGACCGGGATCTGTTGTCAGAGACATCTTATATTCCGTGAAGGCCGCCCTCGAGTCGCCTGACAAGCGAAGTATGTCGGCAAGCATCTCCCGTGCGGGCAGCTCGACCTCCCCTTTACCCACCTCGTCCTGATGCTCTGCGGCCGGTCGAAGTAAATCGACAGCTTTCTTCGAATCGCCAGACGCGAAAGCAGCCCACGCTCTGATTTCAGCAAGCTGAGCCGACGAATGAGATTCCTCGTCGGCCAACTCAGCTTTGCTGAAGGTGGCCTCATACAGTGAGAGCGCGGATTTGGCGGCAGCTTTGTCGTGAAGGTGCCCGGCAGCTACCGCTTGACCCCAGTAGTCCACCCTGCGGAC
>CAXTLS010000002.1:0-130963 GCA_964245235.1 uncultured Acidobacteriaceae bacterium | reverse complement strand
CGTGGGCATCAAGGCCATCGACATCCTCATCACCGCGATCCACCTCGCTTAAGCACTCCGAGGTTTTATGAAAAAGCACATCCTCACTTCGTTGCTCTATACCGCCATCACTGCCGTACTTCTAGGCCTAGCCTATCCGCTCGCCATCACTGCTGTGGCCCATATCGCCTTTCCCGCTAAAGCCAACGGGGAGCTTCTCTACAACCCACGGGGCGAACTTGTTGGCTCCGCACTCATCGGCCAGCCCTTCACAGGCGATAAGTATTTTCATAGTCGCCCTTCCGCCGCAGGGACCGGTTATGACGCTTCTTCCTCCTCGGGCTCCAACTTCGGGCCAACCAGCAAAGCGCTCTCAGACCGCGTTCAGCAGAGTGCCAATGCAGAAAAACAGGCGCAGGTTCCCGTGGACCTGGTGACGACCTCAGCCTCTGGACTCGATCCCGACATCACACCAGCGGCGGCGTTCTTTCAGGTTTCCAGGGTTGCGGAAGCGCGACATATGAGCGAAGACAGGGTGCGCGGGATCGTAACAAAGCATGTCTCGCCACGGCAGTTTGCCATTCTGGGCGAAGCTCGAGTCAATGTCCTCATGTTGAATCGGGCCCTAGACCAAGAGGCACACTAAGACCTAAGTCGGGGTAAGCGACAGACGATTAGTCCTGCGAAGTCGCATTGTCGGCAGTTTGCGCTTGTGACCGGTTGAGCTGGGTACGTTGTTGAGTGCGATTCGGACAGGCTTGCAGGATGCTTGGCGCGGGGTGATCGACGGGTGTGGCGCGGTTCTATCCTATCCTTCGCGATGGTGCTGCGAAGGGTGGGACACCCGTACCTGGCTGTTGCATCGATGTCAGGACCGTCAGTCGGCGCTGGACCTGCTGTCGGCGCCAGGGTCATGGAACACAAGCGCGTCTCTGAGGACTTACTGTCGACCTTGATCCCGTTTGCATCTACAAATGCACCGAGAATGCGATGAGGACAGACAACATTACGAGAGAAGAAGATCCAGACTGGCTGGATCGTAGTTTGTTTCCTTTCACCAGCAGGTTTGTCGAGGTCGATGGCAACGCCATCCACTACATCGACGAGGGCAGCGGTCCCACGCTTTTGCTGCTTCACGGAAATCCAACCTGGTCTTTCCTCTACCGGCACATCGTTCGTAAGCTGTCCCCCCAGTTCCGATGCATTGCCCTCGACTATCCAGGATTCGGACTGAGTACCGCAAGAGCGGGGTACGGGTTCCTGCCGCGCGAGCATTCGGATGTGGTGGAGAGCTTTGTCGATCAGCTTGACCTCAAGGATCTTTCGATCATGGTGCAGGACTGGGGAGGCCCGATTGGATTGGGTTTTGCCGGCCGACGTCCCGAACTGGTCCAGCGACTCATCCTTGGAAACACCTTTGCCTGGCCGGCGAATAAGGGCATGGCTGCCTTCTCGAGAGTCGTTGGGAACTCATTGGCCCGCATCCTGATCCGCCGTTACAACACGCTTGCCAAGTGGCTGATTCCTGCTGGGGTCAATCGCAAGCTGAGTGCACCCGAACTTGCCGCATACATGGGACCTTTCTCCACGCCGGTTTCACGAATTCCGACCTGGATCTTTGCTCACCAGATCATTGCAAGCCGTGAGTACCTGGCGGAGGTCGAGGCTGGATTGTCGAAACTACGAGAGAAGCCGACCCTGATTGTTTGGGGGGAGCAGGACGGCGCCTTCCGAGAGTCGGAACGTTTACGCCTTTCGAGCTACTTCGTCAGGCATGAGGTCCGACTTCTGCCGGATGCGAAGCACTTCATTCAGGAGAATGCACCCGACGAGATCTGTGCAGCCATAATGAATGCGGCGCGATCGTAGATCGTCCCTGCCTTATCCTGTTGCCTTTTCTACGTTGCGCACCGGCGTAGTTCATTGATTCGTAACGCCAAGTCACCTTGTCGGAAGGTTGGCGCTGTGACCAGTGGAACTGAGTACGTTTGAGTGCGATTTGGACAGGCTTGCGGGATGCTTCGCGCGGGATGATCGACGGGTGGGTGCGGCCAACCCTAGCGGTTTAGGGTTGATCCTATGCGTAGGAGGATTCTATGAACCAGGACGATGTCAAGGGCGTGCTGCAGAAGGTCGGTGGGCGGATTGAAGAGGCGGCCGGGACGCTGGTTGGGGACCAGGGGCTGAAGGTTGCGGGGCAGGAAGATCAGCTGAAGGGTTCGGCGCGCGAAGCGTGGGGGCACGTGAAGGATGCGGGGGATAACCTGGTGGACCAGGCGCGGGTGGCGAAGGCGGATGCCGAGGGGAAGACGGAAAAGGCCAAGGCGTTCGACGACGAGCACAAGGTTGAGGTGACGCACGAGTAGGGTCGTGCAACGGGTGCGCGCGGGAGGCACTCAGGCGGTGAGGTGAGTGCCTTCAGGCCTGGCCCAAGAGCCGGGCAGGGCCAGTAGTGCGCGAGAGGGCGTCTGACGACGCCGGTGAGATTGGGCAAGCTTTCCAGCTATGTAAGATGCATGACATAACGAGGATCAGGGCTACTTAGCGGGTTGGAGGCCTTTACCCTGCTGGATGGTGTAGAAGCGGTCGACGGCGTTGGGTGGGATGGTGACTTCTTCGCGGGTGTTGTCGGGCCAGCGGATCTCTACCTTGTCGATGGAGGTGGCGGGGCCGAGGCCGAAGTGGGGGCGGGGGTCGGAGGTGCTGGCGAAGCTGCCGCCGGAGAAGATGTCTTCGCGCTGCTTCATGCCGTTGGCGGTGAGAGCGATCGAGGCTCCGGTGGCGTCGCGGGGGCTCTTGCCGGCGCCGATAAGGTGGAAGCCGATCCAGTGATTTGGCTGGCCGGGTTTTGAGCCGGCTACGTTGCGCATGAGGGCGGGGGTGGCGTCCATGTTGTTGATGACGGCGTCGATCCTGCCGTTGTTGAAGAGGTCGCCGAAGGCCATGCCGCGGGAGCTCATGACCTCGGCGAGGCCGGTGCCTTCGACGGCGGGAACGACTTCAAACTTGGTGCCCTTGATGTTGTGGAAGAGGAGCGGGCGCTGGGCCCAGGAGGTTCCCCAGGAGGCCTTGTCGGCGCCGCGATAGACGTGGCCGTTGACGGTGAAGAGGTCCTTCCAGCCATCGTTGTCGTAGTCGAAAAAGGCGGTGCCCCAGCCGAGGAAGGGGATGGAGACTTCGGCGATGTTGGCTTCGTAGGAGATGTCGGTGAAGTTAGCGTCGCCGTCGTTGCGGTAGAGGGGCTTGTAGTCGTCGGAGAAGGTGGTGTGGTAGAGGTCGAGTAGGCCGTTGTTGCGGTAGTCGCCGATGGCGATGCCCATGGAGGCGGTTTCGCGGCCGTCTTTGTTGAGGGCGTAGCCGGAGGCGTAGGAGATGTCCTCGAAGGTACCGTCGCCCTTGTTGAGGTAGAGGTAGTTGGGGGTGGAGTCGTTGGCGACGAGGAGGTCGGGCTTGCCGTCGTTGTTGATATCGACGAAGGCGGCGGCGAGGCCGTAGTAGCCGGCCTTGTCGGCGACGCCGGCTTTTTCGCTGACATCGGTAAAGGTGCCGTCGCCGTTGTTGTGGAAGAGGTGATCGGACTCCCCTTTGAGGCCGCGGGGGCCGCACATGACCTTTTCGCCGCGGAACTCGCAGAAGCTGTAGGCCTTGGAGCCGGACTGGGGCTGGTCGGCGATGGTGTAGTGGACGTAGCCGGCGACGAAGAGGTCGAGCTTGCCGTCGCCGTCGTAGTCGCCCCAGGTGACGCCGGTCGACCAGTTGCCGAGGGTGACGCCTGCTTTCTCGGCAACGTCGGTGAAGGTGCCGTCGTGGTTGTTATGGAAGAGGCGGTTCTTGCCGAAGTTCGAGACGTAGAGGTCGGGCCAGCCGTCGTTGTCGTAGTCGCCTACGGCTACGCCGAAGCCCCAGCGGTTGTTCTCGACCCCAGCCTTGGCGGCGACGTTGGTAAAGGTGCCGTCGTGGTTGTTGTGGAAGAGGGCGGCGTGGGGTGGGGGTGCGGTGCCGGCGAGGGCTTCGTCGGTGGAGCCGTTGACGAGGTAGATGTCGAGCCAGCCGTCGTTGTCGTAGTCGATGAGGCCGACGCCTGAGCCTACCGTATCAAGGATGAAGTTTTTGTCGGGCGCGCCCATGGTGTGGTGCCAGGTGGCGAGGCCGGCTTTGGCGGCAATGTCCTCGAAGACGATGGGGCCGGTTTTGACGAAGCCTCCGGCGGTGATGGGGCGTTTTTCGGCGTCGAGGATGGCGGGGTGGGCGCCGCCGGTCGAGGAGCCACCCTGGGCGGGGGACTGGGCGCCTTCCTGCTGCTTGCGGTCCTGAGACTCGAGCGGGTTCTGGGCGCGGGCGGCGAGTGTGAGGGCGAGACAGGCGGCGAAGGTGAGGGCGGCTTTGGTGCGGAGCTTTTTGCTGCGGGGAATGTTGCTGCGGAGCATGGGGGCCTGCTGCTTTCCGGGTTCTTTGTCTGCGGAACATGATAGCTGGTGGGGCGTGGTTCCGGGGTCATCCGTTGGGTGGAGAGTTGCGTTCCGTGGGGTCTTTGAGGTGGTATCGTGGTGCGATGTTTCGGGGGTGGTCTTTGGGCGTTTATGGGGTAGGTGGGCGCGGGTGGTTGTTGTCGATCGGGCTGGCTGCGGGGTTGGCGGGTGGGTTTGTTGGGGGGGCGCAGACGGTGCCGCAGGTGGCGATGCCGACGATTCCTCCGGCTGCGAACGCTGCGGGGAACGGCGCGCCGGTTGCCGGCAATGTGTGGTGGAAGCATGCGGTGATCTATGAGATCTATCCGCGGAGCTTTCAGGATTCGAATGGGGACGGGGTGGGGGATCTGAACGGGATTACCCAGCGGCTGGGGTATCTGCAGTCGCTGGGGGTGGATGCGATCTGGATCTCGCCGATGTATCCGTCGCCGCAGGTGGACTTTGGGTATGACATCTCGGACTACGTGAATGTGGACCCGCAGTACGGGACGCTGGCGGACTTTGACAAGCTGGTGGCGGCGGGCAAGGAGCACAAGATCCGGGTGGTGCTGGACATGGTGCTGAACCACACGTCGGACAAGCATGCGTGGTTTGTGGAGTCGGCCAGCTCGCGCACGAATCCGAAGGCGGACTGGTATGTGTGGAAGGATGCGAAGGGGTTTGACGCGAAGGGCAAGCCGATTCCGCCGAACAACTGGATCAGTGTGTTTGGCGGTTCGGCGTGGGAGTGGGTGCCGGCGCGGAAGCAGTTTTACTATCACGAGTTCTACAAGCAGCAGCCGGACTTGAACTGGCGCAACCCGGTGGTCGAGAAGGCGGCATTTGACGCGATGCGGTTCTGGCTGGACCGCGGCGTGGCGGGCTTCCGGCTGGACGCGATCCCGACGCTGTTTGAAGATCCGCAGATGCGCGACAACCCGGTGACGGCGGCGGGGCTGAATGCGCAGGGCGATCCGAACCTGGGTGATCTGTATACGACCAACCTGCCGGAGGTGCATGACGTGATCCGGCGGATGCGGACGATGGTGGAGAGCTACCCGGGCAACCGGGTGCTGATCGGCGAGACGTACCTGCCGAATATCGCCGAGCTGAACAAATGGTATGGCGGGGAGAAGCAGGACGAGCTGCAGCTGCCGATGGATATGCAGGTGGGCTTCTCGAACAAGCTGGATGCGCCGCTGCTGCGCAAGCGGATCGACGATGCGGAGACGCAGATCGGGAAGAACCACCCGCTGTTTGTGTTCGACAACCATGACAATCAGCGGAGCTGGGACCGGTATGGCGATGGGGTCCACAATGAGGCAATTGCACGGGTGCTGGCGACGATCCTGCTGACGTCGCGGTCGACGGCGCTGCTGTACTACGGCGAGGAGCTGGGGATGGTGACGTCTACCCCGACGCGGAAAGAAGATGTGAAGGACCCGATCGGCGTAACGGGCTGGCCGAAGGAGAAGGGGCGCGATGGGGAGCGGACGCCGATGCAGTGGACGCCGGGGCTGGATGCGGGCTTCTCGACGGCGACGAAGATGTGGCTGCCGGTGGCGGCGGACTACAAGACGGTGAATGTGCAGGTGGAGGAGGGTGCGCCTGATTCCCTGCTGAACTGGCATAAGAAGCTGATCGACCTGCGGCGGACGAACGCGGCGCTGCGGGATGGATCGATGAGAATGGTGGACGAGAGCAATGCGTCGGTGCTGTCGTTTGTGCGGAAGGAGGGGGCGGTGTCGGTGGTGACGGCGGTGAATTGTACGGGGACCGAGCAGACGGTGTCGTTCGATCTGCCGGGGGCGGTGACGACGCTGGCTACGGATGTGCCGGCTTTGCAGACGGGGGTGAAGCTGCAGAAGGTGGTGCTGCCGGCGTATGGGAGCTGGGTGGGGGAGGTTCGGTAGGTTGGGAGTTGGTAGTGGTGTGACGGCTGACTACCGCGGTACGGGGGTTGGATTCTGTTTTGGCCAGGTCCAGGCGTACCAAGTGATGAGGGTGGTAAGGGTGATCTCGACCAGGCCGAGAACGATGTAGAAGTGCCAGGCGGTGCGGATGGCCGCGACCATGATGAGGGTATAGAGGGCACCGCAGAGGATGTTGAGCCATCGGGTGGGGCGGGGCGGCAGGGCGAGCGAGAGAAAGACCATGAGGCTGGGGACGGCCATAAGGGCGGCCATCGCCAGGAGTATGGCCTGGGTGACGTCGCCGGAGAACATTTTGCCGGCGAGCATGCCTTGTAGTTTTCCGGGCCGGTATAGCTCGAAGTAGTCGCCGTAGAGATAGCAGAAGATGAGGGACGACCAGAGAGCTGCGAGCTTGAAGCGTACGTGGATCCTGATATCGTCGAGGGCGGGGGCGGTCCGGTTGGCGGGCATCGCTGATGCACTCCTTTCGCTATCTCAGGCCGCGTGGATCTAGCGGCAGATACGCGGGTGGGAGCTTAATGGTTCCACTTGCGGCGGCAGGGCGACACGCAGGTCCTTCGACTCGGCACTCACGGTGGGGCTGTGAGTGCCTTCGCTCAGGATGACAGCTCTGGATGGTGGGACGAGAACAGGCAAAGGCAAGGGCGAAATGCGGGGGCCCTCCACTGCGGCGCAGAGAGAGCACCTTCGGTCGGGATGACGGAGGGTTTGTGGTGGGTGTGGAGGTGCGAAACAACGGCAGAGGCAAAGGCGAAATGCAGGTCCTTCGACTCGGCGCTCACAGTGGGGCTGTGAGTGCCCTCGCTCAGGATGACAGTTTTGGGGTAAAGGTGGGGAGCGGTTGGGGCGGGCTACAATCATCTCGCTTGGTGTTTGGGATATTTGAGGATGCTTCATGAATGATCATGTACGCCGTAGTTCCCTGCTCCTTCTTCTTGTCACAGCCGTTGGGTTCCATGCAGCGGCGCAGGTTGCGGCTGCGAATGCGGCGGACGAACAGAAGATCGAGGCGTATATCCGGGGTGGGTGGGACACGCTGTCGCGGTCAATGGCGGAGTGCAAGTCGGTGGTGGATGCGAAGGTGACAACGGCGCCGATTCTGTACCTGCCGGCGGGGATGGCGACGCCGGCCTCGGTGGCGGCGATGCAGCAGCAGTGCAAGGTGCAGGTGGAGCATCTGCCGCGAAAGATCGAGCACATGGGCGATGTGCGGGTGGCGGAGATCCCGAAGGAAGGGCTGCTGTACCTGCCGCAGCCGTACGTGGTGCCGGGCGGACGCTTCAACGAGATGTATGGGTGGGACAGCTACTTTGTGCTGCTGGGGCTGGTGGCGGACCAGCGGACGGCGCTGGCGAAGGGGATGGTCGAGAACTTCTTCTTCGAGATTGAGAACTATGGCGCGATTCTGAATGCGAACCGGACGTACTACTTCACGCGGTCGCATCCGCCGCTGCTGACGTCGATGATCCGGGCGGTGTACGAGGCTCCGGCTGGAGCGGACGGGCCCGTCTCGAAGGAGTGGCTGGCGACGGCGTACGGGTATGCGGAGCGGGACTATGCGCTGTGGGTTTCGCCGGTGCACAGGGCGGGGGATACGGGGCTGGCGCGGTACTACGATCTTGGCGCGGGGCCGGTGCCGGAGATGGCGGATGACAGCGGGTATTACCCGGATGTGATCCGGTGGCTGATGGCGCATCCGGACCAGGGAAAGGGCTACCTAATGGACGCGCCGGATGCGCCGGACGCTGCGCAGGCGGCCGAGCTGGTGAAGACGAGCTGCGATGTTGCGGCTTCGAAGGTGTGCGCGCGGGCGCATGTGGAGGGGCATCGGCTGACTGCGGACTTCTTTCGCGGCGACCGGGCGATGCGGGAGTCGGGATTCGATACGAGCTTCCGCTTCGGGCCGTTCTCGGGATCCACGGAGAACTTTGCACCGGTGTGTCTGAACAGCCTGCTTTATAAGTACGAGACGGACATGGCGCATTTTGCCGGGCTGCTGGGGAAGACCGGCGACGTGACGATGTGGGAGGGACGGGCGGCGGCGCGGAAGAAGGCCGTCGACAAGTACCTTTGGAACGCGGGCGCGGGCTTGTATGAGGACTACGACTTTGTGGCCGGGCGGCAGTCGTCGTATCACTACGTGACGATGTTTTATCCGCTGTGGTCGGGGATGGCGAGTGCGGTGCAGGCGAAGGCGGTGGCGGGGCATCTCTCGCTTTTCGAGCATGAGGGCGGGCTGGCGATGAGCGATGATGCGTCGGGGACGCAGTGGGACCTGCCGTTCGGGTGGGCGCCGACGAACTGGCTAGCGGTGAGCGGGCTGTCGCGGTATGGGTTCTCGGCGGATGCTTCGCGGGTGGCTACGAAGTTCATGACGACGGTGCGGCAGAATTTTTTGTTGGATGGGACGATTCGGGAGAAGTACAACGTGGTGAGCGGGTCGGCGAATGTGAAGGTGGCAGCGGGGTATAAAAGCAATGTGGTGGGGTTTGGGTGGACGAACGGGGTTTATCTGATGATGGCGGGGCTGGTGGGGAAATAGGTTTCTACTTATGAATGACTGGGAGGAGTGCAAACGCAGGTTCCCTTCGGGAAGGGCAAAAAAAGGCGGACACAGAACGATAAGCGGGGCTTCGGGAAGGAGTAAGGAGGGCTACCAGTGGAGAGTGATGGTTTTGGGTTGGTAGCTGGTGCCTGGGGGGAAGGTGATGGTTAGGGTGGTGTCTTCGAGGGTGGCTCCTTCGGGGGTGAGGTGGAGGTTGGGTTGGTTGCGGCGGAGGGTGAGGGTTTGGGTGGTGGCGGCCTGGGCTTCGAGCTCGAGGGTGAGGGTGTGGGGGGTGTAGGTTTCGTTGAGGATCTTGAGCTGGGTGGTGCGGGCGCCGGGCAGAGGGAGTTCGTGGGGGACGGCTATTTCTACTGGTGGGAGGGGGAAGGTGAGGGTGGTGGCGTCGGCGGAGAGGTGGGCGTTCGGGCGTTCGTTCATTATGTTGGGGCGTTCGCTGGCTAGTTTGAGGGGTGGGCCGGTGAGGGTGGTGCTGTGGACGGAGAGGGTCTGCCCGGTGCGCTGGAAGGTGAGGTCGAGGACGGAGCTGCCGGCGTGGAGGTGGCGGACGGTGGCTTGATCCCAGTCGGCGGGGAGGCTGGGGGAGAGGTGGATGGTGTTGTGGGGAGCGTCGATGTCGATGCCGAAGAGGCCGCGGAGGGCGGGGATGACGACCATGGCGGAGGACCAGAGCTGGTGCGAGGTGCTGCGACCGAAGGGGTCGAAGAAGGCGCCGGAGAGAAGTTCGGTGACGGCGCCGAGATCCTGCGCGGTGGTGAGGTTGGCGGTCTGCATGAGGTGGGTGTAGCCGGCGAGCGGGTGGTTAGTTCGGTACTCGGCGACGGCGGCCCAGCCGGTGAAGAGGGGCCAGACGGAGCCCTGGTGGTAGCTGATGGGGTCGTAGAAGGGGTCGGTCTCGGCGAGGTCGCGGAGACCCCAGTCGGTGGAGAGGTCGTGCGAGGCCCAGCGGCGGAGGCTGGCTTCGGGATGGAGGAGGCCGGGGGTGCCCGAGTTCCAGTAGGCGATGGCGGGGTAGATAGTGGTGGTGCGGTCGAGGGTGCCGTCGGGGTTGCGGCTGAAGGCGTAGAGCTGGGTGGCGGGGTTATAGTATTCGCGTTCGATCTTCGAATTCAGGCCGGCAGCGCGAGCCGCTGCCGCGGCGGCTGTAATGGGTGGGCCGATGATCTTCGCGAGCTCGGCCATGGCGGCGGAGGCTTGCTGGTCGAGGAGGGCGAGGTAGATCTCCTGGTGGGGCATGCCGGTGGGCCAGGATTCGACCCAGCCGGTGCCCTGGGAGTTGTCGTAGATGCCGTCGCCGTCGGTGTCGGAGGTGGGGGCGGTCTCGAAGGCCCAGGCTTTCTGGACGGCTTCGCGATTCTGGCGGAGGAAGTCGATGTCGCCTGAGGCGCGGACGTAATCGAGCATCTGGGTGAGGAAGAGCGGGGTGGCGTCGGCGGCGGCGTACCAGTAGGGGAAGGACTTCCAGTCGTTGGGGGCGGCGAGCTCGGCGGCGGTCTGGGAGTACTCGTGCATGATCTTGCCGTCGGCGCGCTGGCGCTTGATGAGGAAGTCGAGCTCGGCACGGGTGAGGGCGAAGTCGCCGAAGCCGTTGACGGCGTAGAGGGTGTAGAGGGAGTCGCGGCCGAAGAACCAGCCGAAGCCGGGACGGGCGGAGTCGCCCGACGAGTAGTAGCCGGCGACGAGGCCTATTTCGCCACTGGGGGCACGGGCCTTGAGCTGTTCGATGGAGAGCTCGGCCCAGCGGAAGTCGTCGTTCAGGCCGGGGTCGGGGGTGTCGATGGTGGTGAGGTCGGCCTGGAGGTGGGCGTAGCGGGCGGCGTGAGCGGCGTACGAGGCGGGGAGGGTGGCGTTGAGCTGCTGGAGCCTGGCGCCCAGGGCGGCGTTGGTGGCGGTTTCGGCCGTGGTGCCGGTGGCGAGCAGGAGGGGGATGTAGCGGGCTTGATCGCGCTGGGGGTCGTAGTGCAGCTTGAGCTCGAGGGGATGGACCTGGGGTTTCTCCTGGTAGGGAGCCATGATGCCGGGCTGGGCTCCGGGCATGGCGATGGCGCCGGCGAGGTTGGGGAAGTCGGTGTGGAGGACGTAGAAGCCGCCTGCGCCCGCTCCTCCAGTAGCGCCAGGTCCGGCTCCGGCCCACTCGGCGGAGGGGACGCCCTGGTTGGGTCTGGGCCACATCCAGCGCAGCTCGGGGGTGAAGCTGAAGGTGAGGTCGAGGGGGCGTGTGGAGTCGACCTGGAAGAGGACGATGGCGCCGGTGCCGTCGGGGGTGGTGTCGGGGGCGAAGATGATCTGGCGGAGGGTGAAGGCGATGTGGGTGTAGGTGATGGTGGTGTGGTCGGGGAAGACTTCGATCTCGCCGGCGGCGGCGGCGTTAAGATCGATGGGGACGGGGTAGCCTTGCACGCTGGCGGTGATGGCGAAGTGGCTGAGGAGTTTGACAGGGAGGATCCAGGCCTCGAAGGTGCCCTCCTGCTGGCCGAGAATGACGCCGCGCTCGCCGGCTACGGTAAAGGGCTTGCCGGCTTCTGTGGGGCGGTGGATGGCGAGGCCGGTGCGGGTGAGCGGGAAGGGGTCGGTGGAGGCGAAGGCGGGCGGAGTCTGGGCGGGCAAGCTGCCGGCTGCAACGACGAAGCTGAAGGCCCAAAGGACCGTGGCTATGCCTGTGAAGTAGTGCCGCATGCGTCTGCCTCCGCGATCAGGTGTGGCCCGATCAAGGGTCCCAGTCTAACGCGGTATGATGTTGGTTGATTGGGGAGGCTGAGATGGGATTGCGGTGGTTACCGGTGCTGGTGGTGAGCGTGGTGATGGTTGGGATGGTGCGGGGGCAGGAGGGTGCGGGGGTTGCGGGCCCTGGGGGAACGCCGGCTGCGGTGGCGGTGCGGCCGGGGCTGATCGGGGCGGAGGAGGCGGGGACGATTCTGCCGGCTACGGTGTTCTTTCGCGGGCTGAGCGCACCGGTACAGGCGCGGAACGCGGGCGGAGTGCGATTTGCGGACGGGCGGATGATGCTGGTGTCGCTGGTGGATACGGCGGGGTATTCGACGCAGGTAAAGGAAAAGTACCAGGCGTACCTGATTACGGAACGGGCGATCGAGATTGGCGGGCGGCGGCTGGCTCCAGGGGCGTACGGGTGCGGGTTTCTGGGGGGCGAGGTGTTCCTGGTGCAGGATGTCGGGGCGCATGATCTGTTTATGGTGACGTCGGTTCGGGATGCTGGGTTGAAGCGGCCTACGCCGTTGCAGGTGGTGGCTGCGGGGGATGGATATCGGCTGTATGCGGGGCGGAGCTATGTGATGTTTCGGTTGGTGGAGTAGGGGCTGTGGTGGCGATGTGTCTGGCCCGTGGGCACACGGGGATTTGGTGGCGAGTGCCCTGGGTGGGACACGTAGACTGATTCGGCATGCATTTTCTTGTTTATCTTCTTTATCCTGGGCTGTTTCTGCAGACGGCGCAGCAGGTCCAGTCGGCGGATACGGCGTTTCGTGCAGGGTATGCGGCGATGGCGGCGGGGGATCTGGCGCAGGCACAGGCGGAGTTTGGCGAGGCAGTGCGGCTGACGCCGGCGATCGCGGCCGCGCATAGCGCATACGGCGCGGTGCTGCTGGCGCGAGGGGATGCGCGGGCGGCGCTGCCGGAGCTGGAAGAGGCGCATCGGCTGGACGCGAAGGATGAGACGGCGACCCAGAATCTGGCTACGGCGTACAGCGAGCAGCGCCGGTATCCGGAGTCGGTGGCGATGTTTCGCGGGCTGGGTACGGGGGCGAACCTGACGCCCGAGGCGTGGCTGGCGTATGCGACGGCGCTCGACGCGACAGGGGATGTGGCGGGGGCGGCGGACGAGTTGCGTGCGGGGTTGGCGGCTGGAGCGGCGGAGCGTTTGAAGGACGGGGCGGCGCCTGCTCCTGAGAGTGCGGCGCTGCATGACGGACTGGGCGCGGTGCTGGCCAAGCAGCAGCATTATGAGGAAGCGCGGGGAGAGCTGGAGCGGGCGGTGGCGCTTGACGGGGGGCTGGCCTTGGCGCATCTGCACCTGGGCTCGCTTGACCTGGTGGAGCGGCGTGCGGGGGAGGCGGTGACGGAGCTGAGCGAGGCGGCGAGGCTGACTCCGAATGACCTGCCGACGCTGCTGCAGCTGGGCCGGGCGGAGATGGCGGCGCGCCAGGATGAGGCGGCGGTGACGACGCTGAAGCGGGCGTACGGGGTTGATTCGGGGTCGGCTGACGCGGCGTATGCGCTGGCGCTGGCATTGCAGAATGCGGGACGGACCAAGGAGGCGCTGCCGTTGTTTGCGAAGGCCGCCGAGGCGCGGAGCGAGGATGGGGGCGTCCTGACGAACTATGCGCTGGCGCTGGTGCAGACGGGCGATGCGAAGCGGGCGATCGGGCTGTATGCGCGGGCGCTGGCGCTTGAACCGGCGAGCCCTGCGCTGCGGGAGGACCTGGGGGTGGCGTATCTGCAGCAAAGCGATCTCGACCATGCGCTGGAGGAGTTTCGGGCGGGGTTGGCGCTGCCGAACCAGGGCGCGCCGCTAACTGCGTCGCTGCACTATGACCTGGGGCTGGGGCTGAAGCTGAAGGACCAGCTGCCGGAGGCGATTCGAGAGTTTGTGGCGGCAGCGAAGGCTGATCCGGCGCTGCCTGATCCGCCGTATACGCTGGGCGTGCTGTACATGCAGACGGGGAAGTTTGACGAGGCGGCGGCGCAGATGGAGCGGGCGCTGAGTTTGCAGCCGGAGAACGGTGAGGGGTGGTCGATCCTGGGGAATATCTACAAGGAGCTGGAGCAGCCGGCGAAGGCGGTGGCGGCATTGCGGCGGGCGATTGAGCTGCTGCCGGCACAGCCGAGTCCGCATATTTCGCTGGCGGCGATCCTGGCGCAACAGGGGGATCGGGAGGGTGCGACGGCGGAGCGGAAGAAGGGAGCGGAGCTGAGCCGGGTGGCCGTGAGCCGGCAGCGGGCAGATTTTGCGCTGAACAGCGGGACGGCGCTGCTGAAGCAGGACAAGGTTGCGGAGGCGATTGTGCAGCTGGACAGTGCGGTGGCGGCTGATCCGGGGTATGCTGCGGCGCATCGGGGGCTGGCGGAGGCGCTGGCGCGCAAGGGCGATGCGGGGGAGGCGGCGATCGAGCGGCAGAAGGCGGATGCGCTGGAGCGGCCTTGAGGCGTGGGGCTTAACGCGGATCAGGGCGGATGAGAGGGCTTTCAGGGCGAGTGCTGGTTGGGTGCGAAGGCAAACGCAGGTGCTTCGACTGCGCTTCTCGCTGGTGGGGCTCGCGAGAAGCTTCGCTCAGGATGACAATTCTTAGCGGCACGCGCGGGTTCAATTTGTGGGGGCGGGTTAGTTTGGGGGTTGGGTGGTGACTATGCCTACGGCTGAGTCGGCGCAGCCGTAATAGAGGAGCCAGTGGTTGTGGAAGCGGACGAGACCTTCGGCGAAGGTGGTTCCGGCGACGTACTGGCCGGTTTTTTCGTAGGGCATTTCGGGCTTGAGGGTGGGCTGGTCCTGGCGGGCGAGGAGGGTTCGTGGGTCGTCGGCCTTAAAGAGCGCTTCGCCGGCGGCATAGGCGTTGGGCCCGAGTGCAGGGTCGCCGGCGGCCGGATCGTTCTTGCCGTTGTAGATCATGACGATGCCGGCGCTGGTGAGAACGGGCGGCGGGCCTACTTCGGGGAAGCCGCTGTCGAAGTGGCCGGGGCGTTTGGTGAGGACTTCGAGGGGCTCGCCAGAGGGCGCTTCGACGGGGGTCCAGTGGATGAGGTCGGGCGAGGTGGCGAGATGGAGCGCGCCCTCGCCCCAGTACATCCAGTAGCTGCCGTTGATCTTTACGGCGAGGAGACGGTCGCCGACGAGGTGGGTGACGATGCCGCCGGACTTGTACTGGAGGTGATCGTATTTGCCGCCGTGAGCGCCGAGGAAGGCGGGGCCGTACTTGGTCCAGTGGAGCAGGTCGCGCGAGGTGGCGATGCCAATCGAGTAGGTGACGCGATTCCATTGCGTGTAGGTGATGACGTAGGTGCCGTCTTCAGCCTCGACGATGCGGGGATCTTCGACGCCGCCGGGCCACTCGCGACTCTGCTGGGCGTCGCTGGCGGGGTAGAAGACGGGTTCGGGGAGGCGGGTGAAGTGGAGGCCGTCGTCACTCTGGGCGAGACCGAGGCGGGAGGTGTGAAGGCCGATCTGCATGGGGCCGGTGTCATCTTCGGCGCGGTAAAGGACGAAGACTTTACCGTTGCGGACGACGGCGGCGGGATTGAAGGTGTGCAGGGCCTCCCAGTGAACCGGAGTGCGGTCGATGGGGTTGGCGAAGACGGAGGCTTTGTTCGGGAGGATGACGGGTGCGGTGACGGGGCGCGAGAAGGGGCCGATCTGCCAGGGAGCGGGGGCGGGCTGGCCGGTGCCGGCGGTGGCGAGCAGGCTGAAAGCGAGGAGTGGGGCGCGGAGGCGGGAGAGCTTGTTCACTGAAGGATCATTCTAGTGTCTGTGCCGGATCTGCGGTACTACGATGAATCAGGGGGAGACCGCGAGTGCGGGAGATACGGATGCCTGGGTCTTACTTGTATGCACTTCTCTTCCTTACCAAGTCCATTGGCCGTACGGCGTGAGCGTTCTCCAGAGCCAGAGAATGAAGGCGATTGCGAATAATACGAAGAACCATTTGTAGCTGAATAGCCGTGCGGGTTCCTGTTCCTTTGGCATCGTTCCCACAAATCCGTGCATGAGGTACCAACGTCTCTAACGAGGCGAGCTTGTCCGAAATTGTACGCTCGCGATGTCATGGTGGCACAGGTGCGCGGGTCTGAACGGCGCACGGCCCGCCCCGAAGGCGACCTCAAGAACCGCAAGGCGCCCCGCGGGAGATGACGACGACGGGATGCATGCGGTCAGCGATTCTAAACCTTCACGTAGCCCTTCCTCGACCAGCGAGGAGGGTGCTGTTTCGTGGGGGGAAGGCTGCGATATGCTTAACACCATCACTGCACGAACTACGAGGTCGGCTTTGAAGGTAGACGCTCCAAGCGGGCAACAAGAGGCTGTTAGAGCACAGACGCCCTGCCCCTATTGCGGGGGCAGCGCTCTTCACCTGTTGTCCTCAACGGATCACAACCGGCATACGACGAACGCCCGGTTCGACTATTATCGCTGCTCGCAATGCGACTTGATTTTCATGGATGCGCCTCCCGCAGATATGAGCCCTTATTACGAAGGTGGTTATGACGTAATTCCACCGAACTATGAGGAACTGAAGACCATCGCGGCAGACGAGAGATATAGAACGGAGTCGGTCTTCGAGTACAAGAGCAAGGGCAGGTTTCTTGAAATCGGGCCCTGGCGCGGGGTGATCTGCGCGAATATGAAGGAAGCGGGCTTTGATGTTACCGCGATCGAGATGAACGAAGAGTGCGTGCGCTTCCTGCGTGAAACGGTAGGGATCGAGGCGATCCAGTCGTCTGACCCTGCGGAGGCGATGAAGCACCTGGAGCCAGGCTTCGACGTGATCACGGCATGGCATTCGCTCGAACACTTGCCTGACCCGTGGCGTGTGATCGAACAGGCTGCGCTTTTACTTGCTCCCGGCGGCGTGCTGCAGCTGGCGATGCCGAACCCGGAGAGCTACGAATTTGCCGTGATGAAGAGCAGGTGGATGCACCTGGATGCGCCGCGTCATCTTTACTTCTACTCGCTGGGCGCGTTGGTCCGCATTTGTAAGAAGCACGGCCTGGAGCCGTTGCGGTTGACGACCTCGGACAGATTCAGCTCCATTCAGAGCCGACACGCGTGGCGGAGCTGGGCGCGATCGTGGATGCCGGTGCGCTATGTACGCGGGGTGATTGGCGAGATGGCGTACTGGAGCGCTTACAGAAAGCAGATGACGGAAGGCTCCGGATCGGCCTATACGGCTCTGTTTGTGCGGGGGTAGATTGCGGTAGGAGTTCTGCTTCAAACCCCTTCTTCGAGAGAGGAACGTTGGTTCCTGACCACAGGCGGCTCGAATGCACTCACCGGGAGTGGGCTTAGAGCGTCAAGGTCAGTACCTTTTCATACGACATGAGGAGCAGGGCTGCGGCCACGAAGAGTGGAAATCTGAAGTCGAAGACGATGTTGCCGCTGAACCAGCACAAGGCACAAAATGCAAGCCACGGATAAATGACGATGCCGAGGGTCGTTCCAGCCTTTGCCTGCTTCCAGAAGATGCCGTACAGGATGCCATAGCCGGAGAGGACCAGCGGCGTTATCCAGCCAAAGTCTGAAAAGAGATACCCGAACGCACCGGACCAGGTGAGGTCATAGCGCAGGCCGGAGGCCTCGGGGGCCTGGAAATCGGAGTTCCAGAACTCCATGTAGTCCTTTGGCCAACCCAGCATCTCCTGCAACGGAATCAGCGTGTTCAGGCTATGGTTGTAACCCAGGGCAACCGAAAGATAGAGCCCGCGACCACCGAACGGATAATGCATGGTTCCATGGATAATCGCGGTCAGCCGGTTGTACGAGGCAAGGGTGTAACCGACAAAGCTCTGCAACCCGACAGAAAGATCACTTGTTCCACGCAACAGGCCAAATAGCGAAAACAAGAGCAGTATCATGACGGGCCCAAAGAAAAGGTAACGCATGATGGCCGCGACCTTGAGCTTTCCGCTGCGTATTTTGGACATGAGCGAGAGAACTGCAAGTCCGCCAAAGAGCGGCATGAGGTCACTTCTCGAGACCTTCAATGTGGAGAGCACCAGTTGGACTATGATGCCGATGGCGAATACCAGCCATGGCAGAAAGCCGAAGCGATGGAGGGAAACGAGTTTCCTTGATTTGATATCGATGATCTTCCAGTAAGTCCACCAAAGAACCACCGTGTGCACTACGGAGGCCCAACCCAGTGGCCCTAAGACTGCGTTTGCCGCTTGTTCGTTCTTAAGAGTGGTGCCTTGCTGCGATAGGAGTAAGACCACCAGATCCGGGTAGGCCCTGTAGATCTGGACGGCGACGGCCGCGGTCATCACCGTGGTGATCATGAGCGGCAGCAGGAGCCAGAAGTATCCCGATGTAGCCCTGGACGGGGTTGAGGTAAGGAGCGAATCACCTGGAAAGGCGAAATCGACAACGAGCAAGCCGACCCAGAAGCCCAGTATGCAAAGCAGGAAGAAGACGAGGGTCTCCGGGTCGAGAAATAAAAGGTTCGGCTCCCCCATGAGTTCAGCGTAGAGGCCGCTCGGGAAAAACCAGGCTACAAGGAAGATGAAGGTGGAAAGAAGCGAGATGCCGTACGGCGAAACAACGTGATTCAGGATCAGCGGACGTTCGATTCGCAGGCTCATGAGAGTTATCGCAAGTGGTGAGCGAAGCGGAGCGGAAGGCCCAACTGCCACGGTTGATTACTGTTCATACAACTCTGTCCGTTCTTTACGCGCGGTTGCGCAGCCGATCCAATTGCATGCAGTAAAAGCTTATTATCAATGTTTTTGAGTGGCTTGTCGTTTCCGCGGATGTTGAAGGCAGTTTGCGGCCAACGGATCAGCAGCCGGTTACGCTTGTGATGATGCCGCCCTTGATGGTGAATGTGCAGGGGCCAGCCGTTTTGACACCCGTGAAGCCCGCGCTGCCACCGAAGCTGTAGCCACTCTTACCGATGCTCCAATTGGCCGCAGATCTGGCGGCGTTGGTTCCGACGATGTCGGGCTGTGTTGACGTATCACTGTAGGGGGTTATGACCGCTGCGGCGGAATCGGCGGATGGTCTGGCTTCGATTGGGCCTGAGAGACGGAGACCGCCCGCCGGGGTGAAGCAGGCAAGTGCATTGGCCAGCGTCCCGTTGACCATGACGTTATAAAAGCAGTGACCTCCCCTGCCCTCGCCAGCGATGTTTACGAAGTCCGTCTCTCCGGTGATTGAGGCGGCGGCCCCTGCATGATTTGCCTGGTTCCAGGTCTGGAATGAACCCTGCCGCGAGGTATCCGGCACAGGCCCATAGCTCCCAAACTGGGTTGGCCCCTGGCTAAACACGGACCGATTGAAGTGGTCTTCCGTGAAGGTTGACCCTGAGGAGAATGCAGCGCCGACCTCAAACAATTGCGTATACAGCGGGTTACCGAGGAGCGAAAGTGACCCGGCGTCCAGGACCGGGTATTGGATCTGACCAAAGTTCATGTGCCCTATGCTGTGGGACGCCTCTACCATGATTCCGCCGAACCCGGCGGCCATGGTCGCTTTGCCGGTTGCGCCCGTCCAGGGAGCGGCCAGTGTGAGCGTGCGCCCATCGCTCGCTACTGGCGACAAGGGCGCGAGCCACGTGTTCGCCCCGCCAATGGTGACGCCTATCCCGTCCCACGTCTGCGTGGTGTTGAACCCAGCCTGGCGGCCACCACCGCCGATGTATGCAACGGTTGCCGAGCCATGCGTCATGGTGACCTGATAGGTTGCAGCCACGCCGACGTTCAACGCGACTACGTCGTTCAGGGTGAGGCGATAGACCGTGCTCACGTTGATAAGGGCCTTGCCCTGCCCGGCTACGAGAATATTCCCGTCGGTGAAGTGAACGTCGCCCGCCCTCTGAATCACGATGACATCAGAAGGCGCGGGTGTGTCGGCATTCTTCGCCCAGCCTTCGATTTGAAATCCTCCGGTAAAGTGGATACCGCCCGGCCCGAAGTTGCCTGTGTGACTTGTGTTGTAGGTGCCGATGTTCAGCGCCGGGCCGTTCGAGTAGACGATGCGGGTACCGACGAAGTTGAGCTCATTGCTCTCATCTGCGGCAGCCTGCTTGCCTTCGCGCGGGGTCATGATGGCGACCGCCGCCTGGCCCGAGTGCGCGTCCCCGGAGTTGCGGATCTGATCGCCATAGAAGACGGATTCGCGGGTGGGACCGTAGTAGCCGCCGGAGTATGTTTCAGGCGCCATACCGCCGATCAGCAGCGCTGTGCCCTGGATATTCTCGACACGGAGATCGTACGAGGCGAATCCATCGTAGCCGGCGATCTGCACCCCTTGGAGCCCGGAGTAGCCTGGGAGGTCGGTATTGCCTGGTCCCCGGGGGGAGAGGCCCGACGTATCGTCGATCCAGACCTGATGCATGGAGGAACCGTACATCTGGCCGAAGTTGTTGTGGAGGGCGGCTGCGTTGTAGATGAAGTTCAGCACCGGCTGCGTCTTCACAAAGGTCAGGTTCGTTGTCCAGCTGCCACCGATGCCAAACGTTGTGGGAGCAGAGGAGCTGGTAATTGCTGAGCTGGACGCAGTAAGGGTATTCCGCAGGTGGTCGATGGCGGTGATGGTGGTTCTGCCGGTCACGAATGGCCAGGTATTGACGCCATTCAATGTCTGACCCACGGTGAGTCCGGACATGGAGCTAACACCCGTTATCGTCGGGCTGGCGCTCTTCGCGATGGCGTAAAACTCGAGCGTGGCCGGTAGCGAGATCGACACCGATCTCCCGTTGAGGGCTGTGACGTAAGCGCCTGGGGGGAGGCCCACACCGCCTACAGCCATGCCGACTTCCAGACCAGGATTCGCTGGAACCAGAAGCGTCGTACTGCCCGCCGTTGCTGTGGCGCCGTTGATGGCGACAGGCGCAGACGATAAGGAAGCCTGGGGAATGAGGCGCGCCTTGCCGTCCATGTGAAACGCGATCGGGCGATCAAAGACAGCTGTCGTATAGACGGGGTGATCGCCTGGCGCACAGACGTTGACCTGCGTTGTGGACGTGAGTGAGGCAGCCTGGACTGCGGCAGAGATTGCGGCGCCGTAGTCGGTTCCATGATGGGCCGCATCGGCGGAGAGGTAGGCTTCGACGCAGGCGAATGGAGCGTCGGAGCTTAGAAAGTTTGTTGCATTGAAAGGTGCCCTCGCAGGCCTGGCCGGCGCTTGCGGATTGCCGGAGGGCTGCTCGAAAGAAGCTTCTTTGACCTGAGTCAACTTCGTTTGTTGCGCGGCGGCTGAGGCGCAAAGCAGTAGGCCGACTACTAAATTCCGCACAAGCATATCTCCGATCTGCGGGTGTGACGGTGTGATCGGGCGTCCGTGAGCAATCCACTTATATGGATCACCCCGGCCTGGGTTGTCCAGCCCTTCCTGCTTTGAGCGCTGCACGGGTAGGTAGCAATGCTCATTCTAGAGCACGCACAGATGCCCACGTTCAGCTGACGGTAGAAGAAGCAAAGCGGATCGACGTACGATGAGTTTGTCGTCCGGTTCCTAAGCAGTGGACTTCGCCTGGTCGAGGTGGTGAGATGATGCCGGCCTCAGCCCTCATGGCAGCCCGTCAACGTTTCGCCCCTGCAGTCTGAAGGGCCGGAGTTCGGTCTCGCCATCCCGGACGACCGCCAGGGCCCGGTAGATCGCGTGGTAGAAGAGATCATGCGCCTGGTCCTCCTGCTTCTTCTCGTCGCTGCTTCGCTCTCGGCCCAAACGCCGATTGAGCTTCCTACCGTGTCAGCCAAGACGGCCGGGATGACCCACATGCCTGGACTGCTGGCGCTTGACTGGGATGCGAAGGCAGGAAAGCTCTACCTGGAGATTCCGAGGTTCCACCAGGATCTTCTTTATACGCATTCGCTGCCCTATGGGACGGGTTCAAACGATCTGGGGCTGGATCGTGGACAGACATCGGAGGGGGTCATTGTCCGGTTCGAGCGGACCGGACCGAAGGTGCTGCTGATCGAGACCAACCAGGCATTTCGTTCGTCCGCTACGGACTCGGCCGAGCAGCTCTCGGTGCGGCAGTCGTTTCCGGAGTCGGTGCTGGCCGGCTTCACGGTAGCGGCGGAGAACGCGGACGGTGCGGTCCTGGTCGATGCGACGGATTTCGTGATGCGCGATGCCCATGGCGTTGTCGAGACGCTGACGCGTTTGAAGCAGGGAAGCTACAAGCTCGATCCAGCGCGGTCGGCGATCGCGCTGGACGGGACGAAAGCATTTCCGAAGAACAGCGAGGTGGAGGCCGTTCTCACGTTTACGTCGGATGCGGCACTTCCGGCGAGCTTTGTGGCGGACGTAGCACCCGATCCGCATGCGCTTACCGTGCGGGAGCACCAGTCGTTCCTGGAGCTGCCATCGGGTGGCTTTACGCCGCGGCGCTTCGATCCACGGGCAGGCTATTTTCCGACGTCGTATCGCGACTATTCGGCGCCACTGGGGGCGGAGCTGGATCAAAATTTCATCGTTCGGCACAGGCTGTTGAAGAAGGACCCGACATGCACAAAGGAGTGCGTGGCCGTGACGCCGATCCAGTACTACATCGACCGGGGGGCGCCGGAGCCGGTGCGTACGGCGCTGCTCGAGGGGGCGCGCTGGTGGGACCAGGCGTTCCAGGCGGCGGGCTGGGCGAAGGGCACCTTCCGGGTGGAGCTTCTGCCTGAAGGAGCGGACCCGATGGATGTCCGCTACAACATCATCCAGTGGGTTCATCGCTATACACGGGGCTGGAGCTACGGTGAAGTGATTGCGGATCCGCGGACGGGCGAGATCATGAAGGGGAACGTGACGCTAGGCAGCCTGCGGGGCAGGCAGGATTACCTGATCGCGGAGGCGCTGCTCAGCCCGTATGTGCAGGGGAAGCAATCGATTACTCCGGAGACAGACCCGATGTTGGCGATGGTGCTTGAGCGGCTGCGGCAGTTGGCTGCGCATGAGACGGGGCATACGCTGGGGCTATCGCATAACTTCGCGGCCAGCTCCTTTCCGCATACTCCGGAGCAGTCGGTCTCGGTGATGGACTATCCGCATCCGTGGATCACGCTGGGGAAGGGTGGGGCTCCGGATCTGACGCATGCCTATGCGGTGAATATCGGCGAATGGGATAAGGTGGCGATCGATTATGGCTATCGCGAGTTCGATCGAGCGGGACGTCCCGTAGAGGACATGGCCGGGCTGGACGGGATTCTTGAGGCGAGCCAGGCGCGGGGTCTGCTTTACATTACGGACGAGGACGCGCGGCCGCTAGGCGGGGCTCAGCCGCATGCTCACCTGTGGGACAACGGCCCGGACGCGGCGGATGAGCTGACTCGCATCCTGAAGATCCGGCAGGTAGCGCTGGCACGGTTCGGGGAGAACGCGATCAGGCCGGGTACGGCGATGGCACAGCTTGAGGACACACTGGTTCCGCTGTACCTGCTGCATCGGTACCAGGGTGAGGCTGCGGTGAAGGAGATTGGCGGGCTGGATTATCGGTATGGCCTGCGCGGGGACAGGCTGGCGAGTCCGGAGATCGTGGCGGCGGTGGATCAGCGGAAGGCGCTTGCGGCCGTGTTGAAGACACTTTCGCCGGAGACGCTGACGCTGCCGGAGTCTTTGCTGGTAATGCTGCCGCCGCGGCCGCCAGCGTTGCCTCGCACGCGTGAGTCGCTGCCGGCGGAGACGGGGTTGACGTTTGATCCGATCGCTGCGGCGGAGGTGGCGGCCGACCTGACGCTGGCGGGATTGCTGGATCCGGCACGGGCCTCGCGACTGGTGCAGTACCACGTGCGCGTGGCCGAGGCGCCGTCGCTGCTTGAGGTGCTTGAGGCTGTCTCGAGGGCGACGGCGGAGCGTCCTGAGGGTAGCGACAGCATGTCGTCTGAGGTGGCGCGGGCGGTGGAGTTCCGGGGCCTGGAGGCGATGCTGGCGTTGGCGGTGAATCCGGCGGCGTCGAGCCAGGCGCGAGCAATCGCGCGATCCCATCTTGCGGAACTGCATCGCACAATGATTGCGGGAGCGCCGCTGAAGGATGGGGCTGAGGCGATGCATCGGGCGGCTTTGGTGAGCCGGATGGAGGAGTTTGAGCGGGCGCCAGAGAAGTTTGCTCCGGCGAAGGCGACCCAGGCGCCACCTGGCATGCCGATCGGTGAGGATGACGAGTACTGAGGCTGTGCGCGGGGCTGAGCGGTGAGCTTGCCGGGCGGGGTCTGAACGGGGTTGGACGGTTGAGGTCACAAGCCGGGCCTGCTTGTTCTCACAGCAGGACGTTTCCTCAGAGGACGAACGCGGAGCTGGTGGCCAGCGCTAAGGCTTGTTGCTGAGCCGGCGGTAATATTCCGCGACGGAATCCTGATAGCCTGCGGGAACCACGTAGGGACGTCCTGTGCGCGCATCGGTGGCCGCGCTGTCTCGCTGCAGTTGCAGCTCCAGCCGGTCGACGGAGCTTAGCAGGTCGCGGTGCATCTGCTCCACCATGGCGGGATTGCCTGGGAATCGGCTTGGATCGAGCCGTTCCATCTGGCGCGCGAGCTCCTGCACCTCTTTGGCTGCCTGGGGATCAGCTCCCACCATCTGGCGCAGGGCCTTCAGTTCGCGCATTCCCTGCTGATAGCTCCGTTCGGTGTCGGCCGGGTTGCTGGACGGGTCGCCCGGGACCGGTGGCGCGCCAGCCTGATCATAGCGATTGTTGCCGGTATTGATGTTGTTCCACGCGGTGCCACCGGGAGTGGCGCCGCCGCCGGTGCGCACCTCGCCGGTACTGCCGGCTTCACTGCTGCTGCTACCGCCGGGCTGACCGGGACGATTATCCTGGCTACCACCGCGCCCGCTCCCGCGGCTTGCCGCTCCACTGGCGTTCGACCCTTGGCTTGCGCTTGCCTGCTGACCCTTGCCTGATGATTGTTGGGCTCCGACTCCAACCTGTCCCGGCCTCTGACCCGCCTGATCACTCCCCTGGCTGCCCGAGCTTGGATTCCCGTTCTTCCCGGGCTGCGCACCGCTTGGCTTGCCAGGGGATGAGCCGTTTGGCGCTTGGGAGTTGCGGGTCATCGCCTCCAATTGGCTTCGCAGCCGCTCGACCTGCCCCAGCGCCGCTGTCTGATCGCCCGCTCCCGAGGCCGGGGCGGCTGGCTTTCCCTTGCCCATGGCAGCCTGGGCCTGGCGCAGCTGCTGGCCCAGCTTGTCGAGCCCCTGCGCGATCTCGGACTCGGTGCCGTTCGAATTGGGATTGATGCCGCGGCGCAGCCAGTCCGCCGTTCGCTGAACATGATTATCAAGGTCGCTCTGGTCCATCTCCGATAGCGCGTCACGCAGCTTCTGCGCCGCCGCGGGCTGGTTTGGCGCCATCTCACGGGCGGCGCTGCGCAGATCCTTCTGCAGTCCGGAGAGGCTGCTCGAGAGCTGCTGCCGGTCTTCGGCGAGTCGATTGCGGTCGCGTGCCCGCGCCATCATGGCGTCACGACTGCCCCCGGTGGCGGACTGACCGGAGGCAACCTGGTTGATGCGATCAGCCTGCGCACGCTCTTCCTGGCTCAGCCGGTCCGCCTCGCGGGAGAGCGTATCCAGCCTGGTCGAGGCGAGTGACTGCTGCGTGCCGCCCATCAGGTCGGTCGCCTCGCGGAGCCGGTCCGCTGCAGCTTTGCGCGCCGCGTCCGTTCCGTCCTGCGATGCCCCGCCACTCCGCTTCATCATCTCGCCGGCCTGCCGCAGCCGGCTCAACGCCTGCTCGATCCGCTGATCGCCGGACCGTCCTGCATCCCTGGCTGATTGTAGGGTGCTTCCGCCTGCTCCCTGGCGTGTGGAGGCAGATTGGCTTGTATCGCCTTCCTGCGACCCGTTGCCAGAAGGTGAGGAGCTGGCCTGCTGCGATCCAGCGCCGCCGGATGGTGATCCAGACTTTGGAGCGGATGTCGGGGAGCCAGGCTTGCCGGATGCTTGTGCGCCGGAGCCGCCCTGATCGCTCTGCTGTCCTTTGCGCGCCAGGTCTTCCATCTGCCGCTGCAACTGCTCGGCCTCGCGGCGCAGCATTTCCTGCTGCCAGCGCTGTTCGAAGGCTGTCTGCGGATTCTGCTGCTGTTTTGCCAGATCGTCCTGACGCTTTGCCAGCGCGTCCAGCTTCTCGAGTGCGTCGGCAACTGCCTTCTCATGCTGCTCGGCCGGCGAGGCGGTCTGGGCTGTCTCGTATTGGTTCTTTTCGGTATCGAGCTCCAGATCGAACAGGCTGGCCAGGTCGCGACCGGCGCTATTGCCGCCTGCGCCGCCACCTCCCTGCTGCTGGCCGAATGCCACCTGGATCTGACGGAATGTCGCTTCGGCCCGCAGCAGCGCCTGGAGCGCCTTCTGCTCGGGCGGAAGAGCATCCTTCCACTGCATGCTCTTGAGCTTGTCGGTCGAGGGCAACATGGCCGCCGCCGCAGCTTGCAGATCCTTCTCGAAGCCGCTGAACTCCTCTGTGGCCTCGGGGAGGTCGCGGCTCTGCATGCGGGCCGAGAGCGCCATCACCTGGTCACGCAGCTTCGACTGCGCATCCGCGAGGAACTGGCCCGCGACCGCGGCATCCTTGCTGCTGAGCGCGGCGTTGTTCGTCTGCTTCCAGGTCTGCGCGATCAGCTCCTTCTCGCGCTTCGACATCTCTGTTTGATCCTGCCCACCGGCACCTCCGCCACCGCCGCCGCCTTGCTGCTGCGATTGCGAGAACTCGCGCTCGAACGGGTCGGCCTGGATAAACGAGATGTCGGATCGCGTCTCGGCGTGCCCGTCCTTTGCTGTTGCGTAGACGCTGACGAGGTCGCCTGGGACCAGCTTGAAGTCTTCCAGATGCAGCGTGTAGGAACCATCCGCGGTCTTCGAGCCTGGGGACTTCAGCAGGCTGATCTCACGATCCTGACCACCGTTGACCGCGTAGTGAAGCTGCATGGCGTGCAGCCCAAATTCGCCCGTCGCTTTTATGCCGACCTTCACCTCTTCGATCGGGCTCGCGCGGTAGTCACGCCCCGGCCGATCGATGGCGACCTCGGGCGGCGTGGCCTTGTCGGTTGCAATGAAGTAATCCTCGGAGAGGCGCACCTGCTGGCCGCCATCGGTCGCGGCCAGGTGGTAGGCACCATCCTTATCCATGTGGATGGATGCCTGGTAGCGGTTTCCCTCGCCGCCTGCGAGCCGGACGGAATGTTCCCCATCAAGCGCCAGCTGGCCATCTTTCAGAGGGCGATCGGTCTGCACCTCGATTGCGGCGTCCGTGCCTTCGATCGCGCGCAGATCGCCTGAGTGCTCCTCGAGCACGGGCTTCAGCCCCGTCCACTTCGGGTAGTGGTAGGTGACGCGGATCCCGGTGACCGATGGCAGATCGACCACGCGCACCTGGTAGTGCGGCGAAAGTAGAGGTCCAGCCGCGACGTAGTACTCCACGCTTTGCGGCAGGCCCGCGAACAGGAAGTGATACGTGGCCTGGCGGCCTGCGCCGGGCTCCGGCTGCATGGCTACCGGCTCCCAGGCCCCTGCGTCTCCGTACCGCGCGAAGAGCTGTACATTTGCCGGCCGGAGTCCTGTCACCTGCGCCGTGACCAGCTGATCGGCGTTCCGCCGGACGGCCACGTCTCCCGGTAGAACGGCGATGCAGTAGAGTGCAGCCTCATGCGGCTTCGGGCCGGTCCAAAGCAGGGAGGCCCCGTACCCTAGAACACCGGGTCCCGCCGCGATCATCCAGACCAGGGCCCCGAGACAGGCGAGGCCTGCGCCACCTAACGCGAAGAGCCATCGTCCTGGCACGATTGACGAGGGCGGGGCAGTCTGCGTGCGTGCCAGCGTGTCGGCTGCCAGCAGCTCCATAAAGGGATCGTGCGTCGCTTCGGCGTCGGAAGCAGCGGCTTGCTGCTTCAAGGCCCACCGTTGGTGGAAGGTCGTTAATCGTTGCTCGAGCTCAGGGTGGGCCGTCTCGGCGGCACGTACGGTGCGAGCCTGCGTGAGGCGCAGCAGGGGGAAGAGCAGGCCGATGCCGGCGACCACCGCGAGCACCAGCAGCATCGCCAGGCGCGCGCCCGAGACGCCCCGCGCCGGGAAAGCATAGTGATTGAGAAGGAGGACCAGGGAGACGGTAACCAGCAGCGCCGTGCCCAGCAGGATTGCCGCGCCCCGCAGCGACGCTCGCAGCTGTAGCCTGCGCTGCAGTCGCGCGATGTAGGAGTTGAGCTCGTGACGACTGCTCATGCCTGCTCCCGCTGCGTGCCCAGATAACCGCTGGCGACGACTGTCTCCGCCACGGCCGTGAGCAACGCGAGAAGTATAACGTACCACCACAGCGAGACGGGTTGGCCGGCCGGCGTGGCGGGCTGCTGGGCAGCGCTGTCGGTTGCCTGCTGGGCTGGAGTTGCACTGCCGCTCCAGAGGCGCTGCACATCCTCGGGGATTGGCTCGAGATCCGACTCGCGCCGGTCCGGATTCACGCCGATCACCGCATCCTTACCGCTCACCGTGTGGACCTGGTAGAAGCCAGCCTGGGATAGCCGGAAGCTCTGGGCGGTCCGGGCCTCGCTGAGCGAGAGCGGTCGGCGACCCGTGGGATCGATGACTTCTATCCCTGTCATCTCGCCTACTGGTTCACCAGCAGCGCGCAGCGAGAGGACATCATCCACGACACGCGCTCCACTCAGCTGCCCGACGCCGGAGAGATAGCGCGCCGCCTGATCGACAAACGCCACAAACACGGGGTGCAGCGGTAGATCGTTGGTGAGGTTGTCGAGCCCCGAGGCAAACAGCAGCACGTGGCCCTGCCCCTGGGACTCATCCATCACCAGCGGCGTTCCATCGCTGAGCCGCGCCGCGACCCGCGCTTTGCCTGGATCGACGGCGGCTGCGTAGAAGATCCTGGTCTCCGCCCATCCGCCATTGCCTCGACCGGGTGCCTGCTGGAGCAGTGCCGGAGATGTAAAGTCCACCTGCGCTACGGTTGCTGCGCCTCCTTCATGCAGATACTCATGTACGTCCTGCACCTTACCCGGCCACAGCGGAATGGCGTCGCCGCGCCCGGCCCGCGTGCCCAGCGCGACGAGCACGCTGCCACCTTTATTCACATACTGCGTGAGCGCCCGTTCAAACGCCTGTGGCAGCTTGACTGCATCCGAGAGCACGACAAATGCGTACTTGGATGGATCGAGATCGGTTGCCTGTGAAGTCGTTACGGACTGCAGCACGAAGGCAGTCTGCGCCGCAGCTTGGAGGGCTGCGCCGAAGTAGAGCGGGGACCGAGCGTCATCCGCCGCGTGGACGAAGAGCACACGTTCGGGGTCCGATCGCCGGACTGTGAAGAGACTGGCGTCATCGGCAGGAAAGACGTCGCCGCCTTCTATCCGGACCGCACAACGATTGATTCCGTATCCGACTTCGAGCGGTGCGAACTCGACCGTTGCGCGCCCTGCGGCTGGGACATCCACTTGGCGCGTTGCAGCGACCTTGCCGTTGACGACGAGCGAGACGGTACGCGTCGCCTGGGGTGTTCCGAGCCCCTCGATGACCGCTTTGACGTGCGACCGTTTGGGGTCCTTCGGGTCGGCGAGCTCTGCCGGCGCGTCGACGCTGGCGACTGTCCAGTTTGGCTGTGCGCTGGTGCTATTGACGGAGTGCAGCGCCAGTGTTGCGTTCGCCGGCATTACCAGGTCCGCAAAGACGGCCGGCATCGCCGTTCGCTGCATATCGCTGAAGAGGTGCACATCAATGAGTCCGTGCTCGGTCTCTGCGATGCCGCGCATCCCGTGGCCGAGGTCGCCAAAGCTTGCGTGCTCATCGCCGGGCTCTACCGCTTCGAGCGCCGACCTAAGCTGCGCCGCATCGGTTGTCGGCTGCGTGAGGAGTTGCAGCTGGCCGCCCAGCGCGATCATCTGTGCCCGCTGTTGCGAGGGCTTGGCCGCCACCAGGGCCAGCGCCTGCCGTTTGGCCTCGGCAAATCTTCCGCTTGCCCGCATGCTGAAGGAACGGTCCAGCACGACTACGAGCAGGCGCCCGTTCGGGTCGGCCGCCGGACGCCGCATAAAGGGATTTGCGAAGGCCAGCACCACCAGCAGCAGCAGCGCAAACCGCAGCGCGAACAGAAGCAGGTAGCGGAGCCGGCGATGCCGTGTCGAGCTCTGCGTACCCCGTTCAAAGAACATCAGCGATCCTACCGGACGGGGGGTGGTCACGTGACGCCGCAGCAGGTGCACAAACACGGGCACGCCAAGCGCCAGCAATCCGCCCAGGAACCATGGCGCGAGCAGTCCCACTAGTTCCCTGCCTGCCGTACCGTCAGGTACTCGCGCAGGGCCGCATCGAGCGGCTGGTCGGTCACCAACAGCTGGTAGTCCATACCAACCCCTCGCGCCCGCGAACGAAGCTGCTCGATATGCGCCGCGATCTTCTCCCGATAGACCGTCTTTGTGTACTCGGGCACCACCTCGATGGTCTGATCCGTTTCAAGATCGACCAGCAGCGAAGGTCCGCGCAGCATCGGGTTGATCTCCTGCGGGTCCAGGATGTGGAGCAGCATCACCTCGTTGCCGTGGAAGCGCAGCGGCTCGACTGTCCGCACGATCACCTCGGGATCCTCATAGAAGTCCGAGATGAGAATCGCGATCCCTCGCCGGTTCAGCAGCTGCTGGAAATGGGTGAGTGGCTTGCCGAAGTCGGTGCGCGCGCGCGGCTCGGCCGCTTCGAGGGCTGCAAAGAGCCGGGCTAGCTGGCCCTGCCGCGTTGACGGCCGTACATACTCCCGCACCTCGTCGTCAAAGACGATCAGGCCTGCGGCGTCACGTTGATTGTGGACTGCGAGGTACAGCAGCGAGGCCGCAATGAAGCGGGCGTAGTCCATCTTCTTCGGCGGCCCTGAGGTGTAGTCCATCGACTTGCTTGCATCCAGCAGCACGGTTAGCTGACTGTTCGTTTCGCCGCGATAGCGCTTCAGGTACATTCGTTCGGTCCGGGCGTACAGGTTCCAGTCGACATGGCGTAGATCATCGCCCGGTGCGTAGGTGCGGTACTCCGCGAACTCCTGGCTGAAGCCGAAGTCCGGTGACCGGTGGAGACCGGCGACGAAGCCATCGACTACCGTCCGGGCCACCAGGTCCAAAGACGAGATGCCGGCCAGCACCGCCGGATCGAGAAAGCGCGGCATCAGCTCTCCTTTGGTCGCGGCACAAAGGAGAGCAGCCGTTTGATGATTTCATCGGTATCGATCCGCTCCGATTCGGCATGGAAGTTCAGGAGGATGCGGTGCCGCAGAACGGCCGTTGTGACGGCGGTGACGTCCTCGTACGTGACGTGGTAGCGCTCGCGGGTGAGCGCGCGCGCCTTGGCTGCGAGCACGATAAACTGCGCGGCCCGGATGCTGCCTCCATAGTTCACATACTTCTTGACGAAGTCCGGTGCACCGTCGTTCTTCGCACGCGTCGCGCGCACCAGGTTGACGACATAGCGGGCGAGCGACTCCGCGATCGGCACCATGCGCACCAACTGCTGGAAGTCCAGCAGCTCGGCAGCCGTTGTGACGGGCACCACCTTCGCCGTGCGCGTGGTGGTCGTCATGTCGAGCACCTTCAGCTCGTCCTCGGCACTTAGATAGTCGAGCGTGACGTTGAAGAGGAAGCGGTCCAGCTGCGCTTCGGGTAAGGGGTAGGTTCCCTCTAACTCGATCGGGTTCTGTGTCGCCAGTACAAAGAATGGCGCCGGGAGCGCGTAGATGTGGCCACGTACCGTGCAGGATCGCTCCTGCATGGCCTCGAGGAGCGCGGCCTGCGTCTTGGGGGGCGTACGGTTGATCTCATCCGCGAGCACGATGTTGCCGAAGATCGGCCCCTGCACAAACGTCCATGTGCGATGGCCAGTCGTCAGGTCTTCTTCGATGATGTCGGTGCCGGTGATGTCCGATGGCATCAGGTCCGGCGTGAACTGGATGCGGCTGAACTCGAGGCCGAGCGCCTCGGCGATCGTCCGCACCAGCAGCGTCTTCGCCGTGCCGGGCAGACCGGTCATCAGGCAGTGACCGCCCACGAACAACGCAATCAGCACCTGTTCGAGGACTTCATCCTGCCCCACGATCACCTCGCGTACCTGCTTTACGAGGCCCTCACGCACGGCACGAAACCGCCCGATCCGCTCTTGCAGCCGCGATACGTCCTGATCCAATCCAGCAAACGATGCCATCGTTCTCCTCTCGCGTTCAGTTCGTCTTCGTCGGTGGTTCCTTTAGTTGGAGTAATAATTTCTGTGCCGGCCGATACCCCGGCGCCACTTCGAGTGCCGCCAGCACACTCTCCTCGGCCCTGTCTTTCTGGCCGGCCGCGAAGTACGCCTGCGCCAAATGAAACTCCGCGCCAGCCCTGTCGATCGGGCCCGAAGCCACAACGGCGTTGTACTCCCGGATGGCCCCATCGTACTGTTTCTCCGCGAGGAGCAGGTCACCCAGATGCTCATGCAGCTCGGCATCTTTCACGGGATAGATATAGTTGACGCGCTCGAGTGTTCCGGCCGCCTCGGCCTTCTGGCCTGCGTCGGACTGTAGTGCCGCCAGCCGCTTCAGCAGTACCGGATCCTGCCCGCCCTCATGCTCATAGCCGAGCAGCGCCGCTGCCTCGTTCTTCGAGTCGCCTGCAGTGCGATGAGCGTCGGCCAGGAGCTCATACGCATTTGCTTCGCCCACATACTCCGGGTACATCGCTACCAGCGCCGGTCCTTGCGCGAGCACCGCGGCGTACTGCTTTGCGCCGGCCGCGGTTGCTACCTGTTTCAGCTTCTGGCGCCAGTCATCAAAGTGCGCCGCTTCGCTTCCATACTTGTGATCGATCCACGCGAGATACTGCTTGTCGAACTCCTCGGGAGCCAGCCCGAGATCATCGCGCACCACCTGCTCGGTTGGCTTCAGCTCCGCATAGGAGTGCACCATGTCGAGGAGCTTCGCCTCGCTCCACTTCGCCTTGACGAAGTCACAGATGCTTCCTGCCTGGAAGTACGAGACCACCACCTGCGAGGGATATTCCTGAAAGACAAACCCGCGATCCAGCTTCGTCACCGGCAGCAGCTTCTTGTCCCTGATTGCTAGCAACACCTCCGGTGTCAGGCGGTTGCTCCACTCCGGCGACCGCTCGCCCTCTTCATGGACGGCCAGGCCCTCGGTGAACCAGCGGGGAACGCGCCCGTGAGTTGCTGTGATGATGTAGACGTGGCTCATCTCGTGCCAGAGCGTCGCTCCCCAGTTGAAGTCGCCTGGTTTGCGGGCCGATGGGCTGTCCATTGCGACCACCTCACCAAAGGTCACGCCGAGCGCTCCCAACCCCGGCATGCCCAGTGTGCGCACCGCGAAATCCTCGTGGTCCGGGTACACTTCCACCTGCACCGGGTCCGGCAGCGTCATCTTGTACTTCGCCCGATAGGTCGCCAGAATGGTGTGCAACTCTGCCTGCAGGTACGGCGCGAGCAGCGCGTTCTCCCTGGTGTTCAACTTCAGGATGGTCGTCGCGTCGCGGGTGGTCGTGAAGTTCTTGTAGCTGTCCAGCAGCCGTAAGCTGTTTACTGTCGCGGCATCGCGGTAGCCGTTGTTGTAGCTCAGCTCGAGCTCGCGCATGGGTTCGTCTTGCTGGCCCAGGCGCATCAGCTCGATACCGAGTGCGGAGTGTGCCGACCAGAGCCTGGGGTCGGTGGCCACCGCCTTGCGGTAGTATGTCGCCGCATCCGTATAGCGGTAGTGGTGCTCGAGGTCACGCGCCACGCGGGCGTAGCCTTCGCCATACCCCGGGTTCACGGCGCGCATCCTTGCGAACCAGGCGTCCGGCGGGCGATCCGCGATCAGCTCCAGCGCTGCGTGCACAGCCATCGCGTTGAGTGCATCCGGATCGAGCGCGAGCGCCTTGTCAGCTTCGGCGGCGGCAGCGATGCGGTCGTCGTTCTCAAGGGCCAGGTGGGCCAGCACCTCGTGAGTTTCGGCCAATTTCGGGTCGAGCTCTGCTGCCTTGGCTGCGTACGTCGTCGCATGACCGTCAAAGCCGTCGGCCGAGACGATGGCCAGACCCACGTACGCCTGCGCGCTACGCGGATCTTTCGCGAGCGCCTCCTGAAAGAGCTGCGCCGCCTCGACATTGTTGAAGCGCTCGTGCAGCAGCCGCCCCCACCGAACCTTGTACAGGGCGTCGCTTGTGAGGGGCTGGGTTGCCAGGCGAAACTGTTCGTTTGCCGGGTCCCACTGCTCGAGTCCCCAGAAGCCCTCCGCCCGCGGATAGGGATCGCCGCTGCGCGTCAGCTGTTCGAAACACGCGTGCGCCTGCTCGCCATGGCCGTGCTTGCGGAGCGACCAGCAGTCCGCCGGAGCCACGGCTGCTCGCATCCCTGTTGCGCAAGCCAGCCAGATTAACAGCAAGGGGAGAAGACGCCTCATTTGTCCAGCACCTCCTGCACCTTCGCCAGTTCGAGCAGCGCATCCGTGAGCTGCCTGCGGTACTCGGCCGGATCCATCGCCGCCTTGCCGTACTTCAACGCATCGATCTGCTGCTCCAGCTGCTCCTTGTGCTTTAGCAGCTGCATCTTCGCCGGGTCAGCCGCCGCACTTGCGTCCTTGCCCAACCGCAACACCATAAAGCTCGCAAGCAGTGATCCCTGTCCCTTGCTCACCTCGCGCACCGGCTCACCGCGGCCAGTATCGTCGAACACCGCATGCTCGGTTGCCAGCCGCTTCTGCGAGTCGTAGAAGGCTGCCGTCTTCTTCGTCGCATAGGTATACGCCTCGAGGGCACTGACCGAATCGCTCTTGTCGGTATCCGCTGCGGGATCCTGCAGCGCTTCTACCCAGTACCGCGCGAAGACGGTCGCATTCTTCTCTGTACCCGACTTGGTCGCGGCCACCACTGCCCGCCCGGCACGCTCGAGCGATGTTACCGAGCCGCCGCTTGCGCTTGTCGTATCCACCACCAACTGCCGGCGTGATGCAATCCGATCGCACATCCCGGCAATCTCCTCGGCCGTTAGATCCGGCCCGACGAGGTTGAACTTGTACTCGGTCCCGTCGAACGAGCCATGCCCGATCAGCGTCAGCACAAAGTCATCCTCCGGCCTGGCTTGCCGCGCCACCTCGCCCAGCGTCGTCCGTAGCACGGCGGCCGTAGCCTGCGAGCCGGTGAGCGTATACACCTGCGCCGTGGTGTCGGAGGCCTTGAAGATGCGGTCGAGATCCTTCGCCTCGGCCGTGAAGCGCTGCTCGTAATCGGGCTCGCCGCCAAGTCCTGCGACCGACACGTAGTAGGTCGTCGCGTGGGCTCGCAACGCCGTGGAGCAGATTGCGATAAGCAGGATCGCCCGCCTCATACCGCGCCCCACTTTCGTCGCAGCAGCCACTCCGCAATCGGCAGTCCCAGCAACAGTAGAAAGACGATAGGCAGATTCCACAATGGCTTGGTACTCCGCACGGAGATGCCTGCCTCTGAGTAGGCGATGTCCCGCGGCAGATCCTTCAGCTGCGAGCTCGTCCAGTAGCGCCCGCCGGTCTGTGCCGCGAGCTGCTCCAGCAGCGGCCGGTTCTGCGCCGTGTGGAAGTTCTCGGCAACCCCGTCCTCGCGGCTGAAGGTGACCACGTCTCGCCCCAGCTCCTTTGCCTCTTTGCCGCCGCCGGAATCAGCACTGATCTCGGCAAGGTACTCGCCTGGCTTCTCCGCTGTCCACTCCGCTCCATAGGTGCCCGCCGTCTCCTGCGACGGCTCGAGATCGACCGCCGCGCTCGCTCCTGAGGGCCCGATGAGGTGCGCCGTCACATGCGCGTTCTCCGCAGGCTGGAACTCCCGGTCGCGTACCTGCGCGGTCAGCTGCACGTGGCCCTCATCCATCAGCAGACGCTGCGGCATCGCGGCGACTACCGGACCTGTCGAATCCGCTACGAGCCAGCGCAGCAGCTGCTGCCAGAAGAGATCGTGCGATGGATCTCCGAGCGCCTCACTCATCTGCCAGCGCCAGGTTCCGCCGGTGGCGAGCACCGCCGTCCGTCCGCGGCCGTAGTTTTCAGTGACCAGCAGAGGCAGCTTGCGGTGGCCGGCGTTCATCTCCGCCAGCACCGTTGCTCCCGGCTTCGGGGTTCCGGGGTCTTCGTAGTCGGCCAGGTACGTCAGCTTCTTCCAGCGCTCGGCATTTTTTGTCGGGTCATCGAGCAGCCGTGTCACCGACGATTCGATTCCTGCCGACGTGAGCGCCACCGTTGCCGCGTTGCGATGGAAGCTGTCTCGCCCGGCGGGCAGAGAGGTTGGCATGAGATCACTCATACGCGAGGCTCCCCAACCGCCATCGCTTAGCGCCGAGCGACCGCCGAGAAACAAGACACCGCCGCCGCGCCGGTCTACATACTGGCGCAAGAGCTCCTGCTGCAAGGGAGTGAAGTAGTCGGCATCCACTGACCCGATGATGATCCCCGCGTAGCCGAAGAGATCTTCCGGGCGTACTGGGAAGCCGTCCGCCAGCTCCTCCGGCCCATTGATTCCTTGGCGGTAGACCTTGTTTTCGCTTGTCCGCAGCATAGACACCAGGTTGATCGTGGGGTCGTCGTCTTCGGCGCGGCGTATGAACTTGAACTCCCACCGCGGTTCACCCTCCACGTAAAGGATGCGGCGCTTCGCATCGCTCACCAGGACCGGCCGGGCTACGGCGTCGTTCGATACGTTATCTTCACCGGGCAGCGGCTCGATGCCGAAGCGCAAGCTTTTGGCCCCGGCGGCCCCCGCGGAAAAGAAGAGCGGCTCGGTCTGGAGCACCCCGTTCGCCGCAAGCGTGACGGGTCGGGCTGCGAGCGTCCGATCTCCATCGCGCACCGTAAGCGTCGCTGCCTGCCCCGGGTAGCCATGCTGCACGAAGCTTACACTTGCCGACATGCGCGAGTTCGCGACCGCACTTGCGGCGACACTTACATCCTCGAGCTCGACATCCTTGCTCTCCTGCTCTGCTCCAAAGCCGACGGTGTGGACCGGAAGTCGCCGGTTCCGGAGTGCCTCAAGCGCATCCGGCGCGATCCCCGATCCGCCCAGACCCACCGTGTTCTCCCCGCCGTCCGTCAAGAGCAGGATCGCTCCCACCGGCAGGTCCGCTGTCTCCGTCGCCAAGCGCTTCAAACCCTCCGCCAGGTGCGTCGACGACGCGGTGGCTGCGATTTCATTCAGCCCAGAGACACGCGCCATGCCGCCCAGCCGATACACCCGTACCTGGAACCGCTTGCGCAGCCCATCCAGCAGGCCACTCTCGAGTAATCCAAGCGCATCGGTCTCCCGTGTTTTGCCCCGGCTGTCCGCAATCGCCATACTGCGCGAGTCGTCCACGACCACGGCGATGATGTTCTGCTCGGAGTTCAACTCCGCCAGCGTAATTGCCGGCTGCCACAGTAGCAGCAGCACGAGTGCCACAAAGAACGATCGCAATCCCCATAACGCCCACACTCGCCAGCCTTGCAACTCCGGTCGCGTCTCTTCCATCCGGGACCGGATGAGCAGCGCTGATCCGACGGCAAAAAGCACAAACAGCAACGGTAAGAGCCACGCAGGCCACCGTCCGAGCAAGACATAATGCCCCTTGGTAAAGACCGGACCTGGATAGCGAAAGAAAAACTGAAACATGCCGCGGAGAGCCCTTAGATCTTTTTCGTAGTCAGATCAATTCGTAGTCGTGCATCTTGTCTGCGGCAGAGAGCACACTCGCTCGTCGCCGATCGCGGCCGCATCTGTGCTGCTTAGTGCGTCATACCGTAAAGGATGTAATCAAGCCCTACGCGGAACGCCATCGACGCGAACGTCTCCGGGTAGTTCGGATCATCGGCCCATTCCCAGGCATCTCCCAGGTGCATGTTGTGGCAGATCGCCACGACGACGCGCCCCTTGTCATCGCGGATAGCGCGCCACTTCGGCTGATATCCGTCTTTCTCGTAGGTGCGCCCGGTGCGAATCCACTGCTCTCCGGGAATCTGCATCTTGTTGTCCACGTCATAGAGGGTGTGAAAGATCTCATCGCCGCTCTGCAGATCTTCGACCGGCCGGTCCGGCAGAACCTGCCGCATGCCGTTCATGAAGTTCTCCCAGTCTTCGGTTCCGTGGAAGTCGTCCACCATCAGGAAGCCGCCTTTGAGCAGGTACTCGCGCAGTCGCTTTGCCTCGACGTCGGTGAAGCTCCAGCGCTGCACCTGCACCGCGTAGATCCACGGGTAGTTGAAGATTTCGTCTGAATCGAGCGTGACGACCTGCTCCGTCGGACGTCCGTCAATCCGCGTGAGGCGGTGCATTGCGGTCAGAAACTGCCGGTCGGCCTTTGGGTAGTCTCGCGACCAGGCGTGTCCCCAGTAGCCATGCCCGATGCCGCCGTAACCTTCCATCGTGGGGTTATAGGCCAGGCGGGACCAGTAGAACTCCGCTTTCACGTTGCCTGGCGTGTCGTCGCCGCCGAACCCGAACTCCGCGACGCGCTGGAGGGCTCGCAGACTCAAACAGCAGGTGACCGCCGCGAACACCGCTAGTGCGACCTGTGAGCGTCTGATGGGGACCTCCGCGGAAGCGCCTTGCGCTGAGATTACCAGAATGAAGGCCTTTGCTTCCTGATAGACGAAGCAAGGCCACCACTCGTTGCAGTCGGCCGAACATTCCAGCTTGGCCAGCCCGCGTGATCGAGCCGGGCACGCTTGTCGCGCTTGATTTCACCGTGAGACCATGCACGCAGCAGGTGAATTTATGGCTGTGAAGCGGCGCGACCTCCTCAAGCTCGGCGGCCTGGCTCTCGCCCGTGCGGGTGCGGCGCGTCTCCCGCTCCTCGGCCAGGTGGCTCCGCCCGCAATGGGCATCTCACAGCCCGGCTCCAACGCTGAGGCCAAGGCTGACGTCAGCCTTCGCATCGCTCCGGTCACAGTTGAGCTTGATCGCGCACACATTCTCTCAACCACCGGCTACAACGGCTCTGCACCCGGCCCCGTCCTTCGTCTTCGCGAAGGCAGGCCCGTGACAGTCGAGGTGATCAACGATACCGACACCCCGGAGTTCGTCCACTGGCACGGGCTGCTGATCCCTGCCGATGTTGATGGCACCGAAGAAGAGGGCTCCCCTTGCGTCCCGCCCCATGGCCGATCGCGCTTCGAGCTGACGCCCGGCCCCGCCGGCACGCGGTGGTACCACTCGCACGCCATGGCCATGGACGACCTCCATAAGGGCGCCTACACCGGCCAGTTCGGCTTCGTTTATGTCGACGACGGCCACGATCCCGGCCGCTACGACGCCGAGCACTTTCTCGCCCTCCGCGACTGGGAGCCGTTTTTCACCGGTACGATGGATGATGACGATGACGACTCCCATGACGGCCCGCTGCTCGAGAAGCCCGCTACGCTCAACACCGACCCCGACGGCCTGGAGGTCGGGTCCAACACTTACTCGATCAATGACAAGGCTCTTGGATCCGGCGAGCCTATCCGCGTACGCGAAGGCCAGCGGCTTCTGTTCCACCTGCTGAACGCCAGTGCGATTGAGAACCGCCGCATCGCACTCGCCGGGCATAAGATGAAGGTGATCGCGCTGGACGGCAACCCGGTCCCCACACCGCAGACCCTGGACTCCGTCTTTCTCGGTGCGGGCGAACGTGTCGATGTAATCGTCGAGATGAATCATCCGGGCGTCTGGATCCTCGGCTCAACCGAAAAAATGATTCGCGAGTCCGGTCTTGGCGTGGTGGTCGAGTACGCCGGCCAGCACCGCCCACCGCAGTGGATCGAGCCACCCAGGAGCGCGTGGGATTACACCATCTTCGGGAACGCAGCAGCCCCATCCGCAGTTCCGCAGCAGAACCTCGATCTCACCTTCGAAAAGATTCCTGGCGGCTCCGGTAAATTCAACTCCTGGCTCGTGAACGGTAAAGCCTACCCTCACGACCGCGAGTTCGTCTTAGTCAAAGGCACGCGCTACCGTCTCACCATGCATAATCGCAGCGACGACGCCCATCCCATGCACCTGCACCGCCACCTCTGGGAACTGGCCGAGATCAACGGCAAGAAGACTTCCGGCATCATCAAGGACACTGTCGTCGTCCCATACTATGGCCGCGCCGTTGTGGATTTTACCGCGGACCAACCCGGCCTCAGCCTCTTCCATTGCCACATCCAGCAGCATATGGATTACGGCTTCAAAGCACTCTTCCGTTATGCCTGAGCAGCACAACTCAAGGACCCAGTCTCTATGACAAAGCTCAGTCGACTTGCCTCCGTTCTGGCGCTCAGCGGCGCCATCGTTGGAGGCATTTACGGCCAGCGTGCCTTTCGCGAGTACCCCTCCGTCGAGGGTTACACCGAGACCATGACGCTCCCCACGGACTGGCAGCGCACCGCCGAGTGGACCTTCGCCCGGCTCATGTATCCGCCCGGCCCGCTTGACGGCTATGCCGGACGCTTCGATGGAGACTGGCGCCAGGGGCTCTCACTCTGGACGCAGGACTACCCTCGCGCCGACCGGGCGCTTGCGCAGGCGGTGCATCGCCTCACCCGGGTCGACACCCGCTCGGTCGAGCAGCCGGTAAGCCTCGACGACGGCGACGAGATTTATAACTGGCCCTGGCTCTATGCGGTCCAGGTTGGCGAGTGGGGCCTGACGGAGAAGCAATGTACGAAGCTGCGTGATTATCTATTGCGCGGTGGCTTCTTCATGGCTGACGACTTCCATGGTTCTGAGGAACAGGCTTACTTCGAACACACCATGAAGATGGTCTTCCCTGACCGTCCGATAGTCGACATTCCCGATAGTGACCCCATCTTCCACACCATCTTTGACCTTTCTCAGCGCTACCAGGTTCCTGGCGCCGAACATCTCCGAACCGGGTACAAGAAGGACGGTCGCGTTCCACGCTGGGAGGGCATTTACGACGACAAGGGGCGCATCATGGTGGCCATCTCCCTGAACTCCGACCTGGGCGACTCCTGGGAGTGGTCGGATAGTCCCGAGTACCCGTTGAAATTTTCTGATATGGGCTTGCGTCTCGGCGTGAACTACGTTGTGTACGCTATGACCCACTAAGTCTTCTACTCAAGACGGGAAAGGGGACGAAGCCACGTGGCTCCGTCCCCTCATCCTGACTGGTTCGTCATGGTCATCTCGAACCAGGGTGTCTACGCGATACTACCCATACCGCCGGTGACACCGTAGATTTCACCGGTGATGTAGCTGCCCTCCTGCGATGCGAGGAGCACGTACACGGGAGCGAGCTCAACGGGCTGGCCGGGGCGTTTATAAGGCGTCGTCGACCCGAGCTTCTTCAGCTTCTCCTTCTCACCATCAGCTTCCTGAAGGGGCGTCCAGACAGGTCCGGGCGCGACGGCATTGATGCGGATGCCATGCTTCTCCATGAGCGGCTCACTCAACCCCTTGGTGAAGTTGGCGATGGCTGCCTTGGTCATCGCGTAATCGAAGATGCTGGCGGAAGGATCATAACCCTGCACGCTGGTGGTGTTGATGATGGATGCGCCTGGCTTGAGGTGCGGCACGGCGGCCTTGGTAATCCAAAAGATGGAGTAGATGTTGGTCTTCATCAGCGTATCGAAGCGCTGGGTCGAGGTCTCGAGAAGGCCTTCGGTCTTGCCCATCCGGCCGGCGTTGTTGACCAGGATGTCGAGTCCGCCGAGCTGGTCTATGGCGTCGGCGACCAGGCGCTGGCAAAAGCCCTCGTGCGAGACGTCGCCGGGCAGGAGCACGGCTTTGCGGCCAGCATCGCGGATGTACTTTGCTACCTCCTCGGCATCTTCCTGCTCCTCGGGCAGGTAGCCAATCGCGACGTCGGCCCCTTCACGCGCAAAGGCGATCGCTGCGGCGCGGCCAATGCCGGAGTCCGCGCCGGTGAGCAGCGCTTTGCGGCCGGCTAGGCGACCGGATCCCTTGTAGGAGAGCTCGCCGCAGTCGGGCTTTTCGCTCATTGTCTGCTGGGTAGCGGGGGCGGACTGCAGTTCAATGCTGGAAGGTGGACCGGGGTACTGCGAACGCGGGTCCTGCAGGGTGATGAGATCAGTTGGCATGTGCTCCTTGTAAGTGCCTAGATTGCAGGCGTGCTTTCATACGAGTGTTTGGGTGAGAAGACCAGACTCCGGGGCATCTCTGCCGAAGCGCCTATGTCCTAGGGACGCATGGCTCTGCCCTTGAGGAGGAGGATGGAGCGACTGTTTATGATCGTTTGAACTTTCGCAGCCAACTTCTTGCAGGGCAGCCTTCTTAGGGTCGACTTACCTCGTAGCCGGGCCTGCTACATGCCGACGAATGGGGAAGCCGGTGCTTTCCTCTCAGGACATCGATGGGACGCTAAGGTTGCGGAAGACGTTGCACGAACCCGGACGCCAGCGAAGCCTTTCTTTGAGGTCGACCTTCGTCGCTCGCTTTGCGGGACACATCTTGAACTGCCGTGGTGCGCTCCCTGCGTTCAGGTGCAGTGGTCATCGTTTTGCGAGCCGGAGATTGCGTTCTACTTCTGGGCGAGCAGGTCGAAGCACTGTTTGGAGGCCTCTGAGAAGCGCGCTGTATCTTCCGGAGTGAGTTTGGGGCCCTGCTTATCACGCTCGATGAGTTCGGCATCGGTGTACTGCGCGAGCGCCTTGTTTGTAGCGCAGGAGCAGTAACTGCCGATTGTGGATTCTTTCAGGTTGCTGACACGGGGATTCTTGCGCAGGCCTCTTGCGCAGCCGGATTGTGCACTGGTGCTCATGATGCTGCGAATGTGTGCAGGATCTGCGGGCTTATGCAGGCTGGTCACGAGGCCGTAGAGGAAGGAGCAGAGAAAGATTGCGCCGCCGAGAAGCAGGACGGTGCGAAGGTTGGAAAATGCCATGGTGTGTGTCTCCTGTTCGATCGATGAAGCCGTTATGGCTTGAATAATTCAATGGTGCGCGGACGGAAGAATTTCGTTTCAAGCGGGAGATAATTCGTGACGAGTTCGTGTCGGAAATGTCCAGAAGAGCTGAAACGAATTTCGACGAAGCAGCACTACTGATGCGAGGTGCTTTCCTGCCGGAGAGAATCCATAGCGTTGCGCTGCATAGGCCGGCGACTTCCCTTGACTGAGGTGCGTTGTGAAGAAGTTACGAAATGGTGTGTTGTGTCTTGGTGCGGCATTTTTTATCGGTATGGTGTTCAGCTTCGTGGGCGCGCCCTCGACTGCCACGACCGCAGTGGCCGGTCTGGTCGTCACGATTCTCTGGATCTATCTCGAGAACAACCGTGCGGTCACCAATGTTTCCGCTGCGGACCGTGACCTGCTGCTGGCCCAGGCGCCCCCGGCTGGCTATGGGCTGGTCTATGTGCATCGCCCGATGAAGGTTGGCGGTCATGCGATCGGGTTCGATGTGGATCTTGACAACCTGACGGTAGCGCAGTTGAAGGCCGCACGCTTTACACGGCTGGTGGTCACACCGGGGAGCCACACGCTGAAGGCTGGCCCGAAGAAATCCTTTGGCCAGATCGCGCAGGCCAACAAGGGTGATACCCAATTCGCGATTACTGCTGGTGAGACAGTCCTCTTCCGGTTGGACCTGAAGCGTGGCATGATGCAGGCCAGCATCGATATTGTTCGCGAGACGGATACCGGAGCCGCGCTGACCAGGCTTGCGGCACTGACGATGGTTGCGCCGGATAGGGCTGCGGATACCCCGTCGATGACCGCGACTTCTCCGGTTAGTGCTTAGGGGAGCGGCTGCGTCTCCTACCGCGCGCAGCGAAAGCCGACATTGCTTGCAGAGCTATCCGGGGTGTTTGAGGTACGGGCCGCAACTCGGTCACGGTTGCAGGAAGAACTGTGACAGAGAAACGATCCGCCCTTCATCACCCTGGTATCTCCGATCTCCGGACCACCAGAATCGCTCACCACCGGCTGCGGTGAAGAGCTAATTCCAAACCACTCCGCGCACCATTCCCACACGTTTCCTGTCATGGGGTAGATGCCGAAGTCGTTTGGAGCGAACTTTCGGTTTCTCATCGACCTGGAGCACGATAGAGGGCGTGACGTAGCCGCTGGATCTTCGGCAAGACAGCTGAACCTGCTTGCCAAGCCATATCGCCGCCTTGTGTCGCTCCGGTGGGCCCGAGTTGGTTCAAGCCTTCATCTGCGCCGCCATCCGCTCAATTGTATGATGGGCCGAGAGGATCGCGCCCTCCTGCCAGCCCACCAGATGCGATAGATAATCGCCGGCAAAATAGGTCCGGCCCTGCGGCTTCTCAAGCTGCGCGTAGGCCGGCCCACTCGATGCCAGATGATTGTTGGCAAAGCAGCCAAGTGAGTAGGGAATGCTGCTCCACTGGACGTAGATGGGTTTGGTGAGCAGGTGCGAGCGACCCGGATGCAGTGTCTCCACCGCTGAACGCGACGCCTTCAGCTTGGCCTCCACGGTCGGCAGCGATCCGAAGGCGTTCGCCTTCATGTTCGACGTGCCTCCCATTCCCAGCCCGCCCACATCCTCGCGCTCCGAGTTGAACCCCGCCACCAGGATGCCCGTTGGCGAGAACATCTTCGCCGTGGGATACCAGACCAGGTCGACCGGCTCCTTCAGGAAGGAGATGCCGCCGTAGATGCGGTTCTCCGTCTCCCAGAAGCGCGGCGACTCCCACGCGATCTTATAAAGCGCCGTGACCGGCATCCCGGAAAAGGCCTGCTGGGTATCAGGTGAGAAGTTGCTCTTCGTCCTGGCCAGCACCGAGATCGGCATGGTGCAGATACAGAAGTCAGCCGTCGTCGTCCGCGTCGTTCCGTCACAGGTATAAGCCACGGTGACGCCGTTCGCGGAGGTCGTAATCTCCTTGACTGGCGAGTTGTACTGGATGATCTCTTTCGGCAGAGCGCGCGCAAAACCATAGGGGATGCGGTCCATGCCGCCAACCGGCTGGAACATCGTAGCCTGCCAGTCAATCTGCTCCTCGTAAAACTCCCCCTTCGCGAAGTCCGCCGCAAGCAGCTCTTTCAGCGTCAGCGGCTTGTTGAGTACGTGCATCGCCGGACCGGCCCCGCGCGCCGTCACAAAGCCCGAGCGCATCGTCCCGGTGTACTTACGATCCGTTCCCAGGTCGCCGAAGCCGCTGAGAAACTCAAGCATCTCTGCCTGCTGCTCCGCGGTGAGGTCCTCATCGAGAGCGTGCTTGTTCACCGCTTTCGAGAGGAGCTCCGCAATATAGCCACGGGTGTCATGAATGACCTGCCGCTGCGGTACGGGCTTGCCGCCATTCATCCCCGGCGCCTGCATCAGCGCGGAGCGGGAGGCGTTCACCTCCACTTCGAGCGGCACTCCGAGCTGCGAACAGTAGTCGAGCAGGTGAGTATGGATGGACGGAATGCGCGCAGGCCCGGCGTTCAGGTAGCCGCCGTCAGACCAGGTGCACTGCTGCCTGGTGCCGTCAGTGAACTCGACCACTGAACCATCGCGCACCGACCAGGAACGACCGCCTGGCCGCTCGCGCGCTTCGAGGATCGTGCATTCGAAGCCTGATTTGCAGAGCTCGTAGGCCGAGACAAGCCCCGCGATACCTGCTCCGAGAATGACTACTTTCTTTCCGCGGCCGAAGTCTGATGCCATCTGCGGCAACATCGAAATGCCCGGGCTTGGCGTGAGCCCGAGCGCATGCATGGCTGAAAACGCAGCGGAGTAGCCGCCCATTTGGGCAAGTCGCTGAAGAAAAACACGTCGGGTGAGGCTCATGGTCATGGGCTCCCGTGCTGCATGAAGTTGGTTTAAGGTGGCAAGCTTAGTGTCCGCGACGAAGCGTTATGACGCAAGCAGAAAGTATGTGCGCCCTCTCTACTCAACATCAAGTTCAGTGATGCCTCGACGCATTGCGCTCGTCATGGCATGCGTGCGACCTCTGAGTCCTGGAGCATTTCACTGGATGCAACTGGTTCGGCGGTCGCCTCCTTGTACTACCGAAAGGCCAGCGAAACGCCGTACAAGTTCAAAGCTAAGCGTCTGCCGAGATGATTCCTCGCTGAATAGCAGTGGTCGCGGCAGCGGTGCGGTCTGAGACATCCAATTTTTCGATGATGCTGTTTACGTGATTGCGTACCGTGTGCTCGCTGATCCCGAGCGCGTGGCCGATCTGCTTGTTCGTCGGTCCCCTGGCCAGCAGCTTGAGGATTTCAAGCTCTCGTGCGGTGAGGTTGGACCGCATCATCCGTTCTGCCAGCCGCGCAGCGATGTGGCGAGGGATGTAACGTCTTCCGGAATGAACAGCGATAATTGCTTCGACCATCTCGCGCAACGGCGTGTCTTTGAGCAGGTAGCCCTGCGCTCCAGCCTGGATCGCACGATAGATATCCTCGTCGGTCTCGTAGCTGGTGAGGATGATCGTTCGGGCGTGAATGGCGTGACTCTTAAAAGCCAGCAGCGTGTCGACGCCGTTCATGCCGGGCATGCGCAAATCAAGGAGAACGACATCGGCCTCGTTACTGAGCGGCATGTTGATCGCCTCCTCACCACTCGAAGCTGACCCGATGACCTGAAGCTGGGGCTGGGTCCCCAGCATGCTTGCCAAGCCGGCGCGAACGACGGGATGGTCGTCGACGATGAGAATGCGGATGGGATCAGTGAGCAGATTCGACATGCGGTGCGAGCTTTCTCAGGTAGATCCAAAGGAACCTGGGCCAGGTAGTCAAGGTACTTCGTGCAGGAAGCGGAGCAGTTGCCTGGACCAGCGTTCCTTGCCTGGGAGTGCTCAAAATCTGGAATGTAGCCGCAATGCCAGCTGCTCGTTTCCGCATGCCGCGTACCCCGAAGCCGCGTAGATCGCCACTCTGGACGAAGCCGACGCCGTTGTCGACCACAGCCAGACAGACCCGTTCTGCGGTATATCCGAGCGAGATCGTGAGCTGTGTGGGATGGGCATGGCGGACTGCATTGGCGATGGCCTCCTGACCAATACGGTAGAGGGTATCGGTAATGCGTAAGGGGATCGACACCGGATCGCCATGGGTGCTCGAGCTTACTTGCACCGTGCCTCCTTCAACCATGTGACGCGCGCAGAGGTCGAGTGCGGCCAGCAGGTCGGACGGTCCATCCCGTTCCGGGCGAAGCGTCGCGATGCTCCGTCGCGCTTCTTCGTGACTGTGGCGCACGAGCTCACTGGCGAGATTAAGCTGCTGGTGGGTGACCGGGTAGCTCTCGGGAATACCGCAGCGAATCGCTTCGAGCTGAAAGCCTATGCCGGCAAAGCTCTGCGCCAGGGTGTCGTGCATCTCGTGCGCCAGGCGTTCGCGTTCCTCGAGTACGGCATGGAGCCGCCAGTGCTCGACACGGTGGTAGATGAAGTTTCCTACAAGCGCCAGCAGGAGAAAACCGAATCCAAGTGCTACCAGATGCCCCGTACTCCACCAGGGCGGGCCGGCGAGCACATCCACATCATCGGTTGAACGAAGCAGCAGGATGAACGGCGTGAGGTTATGTGTGAAGGCGGCATCAACGACACAGACACCACGAAGGCGCAGCAGGCTTCCTGCCATTAGTTTGCGAAAGAGGTCGTCGCCCCGGCCCCGGTTCATGATCGCCCGAAAGGACTGGGACCCTACATCAAAGGTCAATACGAGCGTGTTGTCCGGGCTGTACTGCTTGTCGAGGAGCCGCCCTTCCACTTCGATGAAGGTTGCATCGAAGGCTCCTGTCGCGGCCTGGGAGACGGTGATGTTGACTGGAGGCATCGGCGTACCTTCCCAGAGCGATCGTACCGTTGCGTACTCGAGGGCGGAGCTGAAGTCTCCGGCCTTCACCGAACCCGTGACTTCGACCTGTTCCCCGAGCTTGAGCGAAGGTGCAACTGCTGGCGAAGGTACAGAGACTCCTCCTGTGGCGTCCTGGACAAACAGCAGCGGTGAGGTAAGCACGACGGTTCCACGGATCGTAGCCGCACCCTGCTCCGCGGAGGAGACGAGCCGCAGACTGGAGATTGGCTGCGTGTTGAGACTGGAATGAAAGGTGTAGAGCTCATTCTGGGGCAGCGGCGCGCCGAATCCGTGGACTTCCCTGTTCTGGAACAAATCCTGTTCTGCAGCCAGACCGCTCTGCCTTCCGTAGTCGAGCATGGCCGAGAGATCCTGCTGGGTCGCAGGCTTAATCACCACGTTGCGCCAGACTCCGCCCGAGGCATACGAGCGGAGACCTGCCCGTCCGGAGCGGAGGCAATGTTGATCTGTAACGGACACGGTTGCCGATGTGTTCTGCGTGGTCTGAAGCGCTGACGCCACGATCTGGCATCCGTAGGCGAGAACCTTCAGGTGATACCAGGGCGCTCCCTGGGTGCTGAAGGGTTTGAGCGCCAGCGCGTTCTCCATCCAGCCATGTTCCGCCCGTCCGATCACGAGCGAGTTGTCGAGACTCCGAATGCCGGCATAATAGCCTGTATAGGAGTCGACCCCCTGCTCTTCATCGCTCGATCGAATCATAAGGCCGACGTCGCCGTCAGTTCCAAGCAACCGGACATCCGCCTCGACCGAGTAGTTGGTCCAGTAGCGCGAGCCTGTCATGAGCTTGGCTCCCCGCTCGTCGGAGTCATTCCGCATCGCTCCGTTTTCGAGTTCCCATGTGCCACCAAACGCCTTCCACTCGGCCGAGGTGCCACCGGAAAAGGAATCCTGGTAGGGCAGGCCCCGCGATGCGCTATGGAGATGGGCCCAGGAGTGACCGGCTAGCCATGCAAGGAGAACGAGGGTCGCTGCGCAGAGGATGACCCGGCGCCAGACTGAACGGATCATGGCGAGGTCGCCGCGCCGTGACCAGAGAGCAACAATGGATTGCCCAGATCCATCGAGGTGAGATTGCGCACCTGCTCGGAGGCGGCGTTCTCGCGGGTGACCAGGAGCGGCTCCAGCCTGGTGAGCGGTGACATGGCGGCACCGCCGAGGCCAGCACTAATAAGCTCGACGGCGAGGTACCCCATCTCGCGCGTATTCTGTACGATTACTGAGTCCAGGCTAGGAGATTCGAATGGAAGTCCATCGGGATCGAAGCCAATAACTTTGATCGAACGTTTCGCCGGGTCACTATCGATGGTCGACATGGCTCCGCGAACCGAAGGCCACGTGAGCCCAACGATTGCATCGAGCCTGGCGTCCGTGTTGAGCAACTCTTCCGCCACCTGCTGCTCGTGGGGGACGTTGAATGATCCCAGGCGCTTCTCGGCGATGTGAATTTTGGGGTAGTTGTGCGCGAGAAACTCTTCGAAGCTTCGAGCCCGGATCATGATGCCGGTGATATTCGGATTGATACCGATCATGGCCACAGCCCCCCTTCCGTGCAACAGGTAGGCTACACGCCGTGCAGCAACGCGTCCTCCCTCCTCATCATCGTTGAGGACGTACGCCAGGCGCCCACCGGCGGGGATCGACAGGGGCGAACCGACAATAACTGTGAAGAGCCCATGAGCGACCGCCCTGCGAACGGGCGTCATCAGGCTGAGCGCCTGATCGGGGGCCAGAATCAGGCCCTGGTAATCTCCTTCGGCGACGTGCTCGACGAGTGCAATCTGTGCGCTGACGTCATCTTCGCGGGTGGGCGCATTCCAGTAGATCCGGAGACCTGCCTTCCGCGCGGCGGCTTGCGCTCCTCCGTGCTCCGGTTCCCAGAGCATGGTTCCCGACGTTCGTGGAATGACCGCAATGGTCTGGCTGCTGCGGGTGTGACACCCAGGCAGCATGACAAGCGCAGTGGTGAGCAGTGCTAGTAGAGCCGAGTAGTAGATCCTTAAAGGGCCATTGTTTCTCATGAAGCTCGTTGTCTTCTGCGGGTCTGAGTGTAGCTTGCCGTCTGGTTGAGCAGCAAGGAGCAGGCCCGTAGTTCATATGGACTACGGGCGCGTGGTCAATCCTTCTCATGTCAACCTCAACCTTGATCAGTAGTGTTGCTGCGTCGATCGAAAGAGTGCAAGGCTGCCGGTTGCGCCTGTTCTTATCTGATTCGGTCGGTCAGCGATGTAAACGGTTTACCGGGAGTGGTTAGCAGGTCGCCCCCGGATCAGCAACTGTAGTCTGAGTACTTTGGAGGCAGCGTGAAACAGGGATTTCTGAACACACCGATGACTGGTGAAGCGACCGCGGCGATCGCTGGCATGGAGCTTTGGCAAAGAACCTCCTTGCATGCCCCAGGGGTACCGGATGTGGTGCTGATCTTGAAGAACGTCGCCCGGAGATTTGCTGGCGCTCTTCTGCTCTGCCTGCTCATGCTTTCGTCGGCGTGCTGGGGCCAGTTCAGCAGCAGCCTGCAGGGAGCGGTTCAGGATAGTTCGGGAGCGCAAATCGGGGGCGCGACGGTCACGTTGACCAATGTTGATAACAAGGTCAATGTAAGTACGAAGTCCGATGCCGCGGGAGTATACCGCTTCTCCAGTCTTGCTCCCGGCAACTACCAAGTAGCCGTCACCATGTCGGGGTTCAGCCCGACGAAGACGGCGTTCACGCTGACCACCAACGAGACGCGTAATGTACCCGTGGTGCTTGCTGTCGGGGAAGTCTCTGCCTCAGTCCAGGTGACCTCAGAACAGCCGCTTCTGGATACATCGGACAGTCGCAACCAGCTGACGCTGGACTCACAGGCTATTGACAATCTTCCACTCGCCGCCCGGAATCCACTGGCGCTGATTACTCTCGCACCAGGAGTCAGCGGTCTTGGTTCGGGCACTGCGACTAACTTTAATCCTGAGAACTCGGTGGACGCGAGCGCCAATGGTCGGGGCGCGAACGCCAATCTATATATTGTTGACGGTCTCGACGTGACCAGTAGCATCCGGCCGGGAGTCGTGAACCTGACTCCAAACGCCGATTCCATACAAGAAGCGACCGTCCAGACCAATACCTACACGGTCGATTATGGCAGGGCGAGTTCGATCCAGACAGTGATGACGACGCGCTCCGGTACGAACGCCTATCATGGCTTCGCGAGCGAGTACTACACCTACCAAGGCCTCTACGCGCGTGGCGAGTACGGGATTCCCAAGCCGGAGCGGGTTGCGCCCTTTCATACCAACAATCTCTCTTTTGGTGTCGGAGGGCCGGTAATCCCGCATCACTCATTCTTCTTTTTTGTAGGCTACGAACCCTACCTGTCGCTCACTTCGAACGGCGCATCGCTGCAGACGTACGAAGATCCGGCGTTCGTCGCCTTTGCCAATCAGGTGCAGCCAAAGAGCCCCGAGGTAGCGCTCCTCAACAATTACAAGCCGACGAATATCACCTTCAGCAATGTGCAGCAGACCGCGCAGCAGGCCTTCGGCGTGCAGAACATTGCGGCCAACACTGGTTGCGGCACGCCGTCGACCGATAATATTCCCTGCAGCACGCCTGTATTCGACCAGGGTAACTTTAATTCTGCAAGCTACAACAATTCGAAGCAGTATAACGTTCGTCTTGATAAATACTTTAAGAAGGATCGCGTCTACGGCCTCTTCTATCGAGACACTATCAGCACGGGTGGCCCAGCGATTCGGCCTGCGTTCGCGGTTACCGATAATTACTACACCTTCTCCATCCAGGGCAACGAGACACACACCTTCTCACCGAATACACTAAACGAGGCCTTTGTCGGCTATAACCGGATCGAAGGCTTCGCTCCTTCAAGTGGTAACTTCACAGTGCCGGTCGTCAATGTAAGCGGGCTCGGCGTGGGTTTCGGCGCTGGCTTCGCGCTGGGCGATTACATTCAACACAGCTATCACTGGCGGGACGTCCTAAGCCATATCCGCGGCTCGCACGATTTTCGTTTCGGTTACGAAGGCTGGCACGGCGATGACACGGCACTGTTCGCTGCGGCCTATGCGCAGCCTACCTTCCAATTCAACAGCCTGATCGACCTGATCAATAACAACCCGTACACCGAGGGAGGGCTGTCGTACGATCCTGTGAGCGGTCAGCCCAAGGCGAATAATTATGGCTACTCCCAGACTACCGGCGGCGGCTTCGCCCAGGACACGTGGAAGATCTCTCGCAGTCTGACGGTGAACTATGGTATCCGGTACGACAACTTTGGCAATGCCTACCCGTCGCTTGCAGGAACCGGCCTTTCCAACTTTCACCTGGGTTCGGGAACGACCTTTCAGCAGCAGGTTGCCAACGGCATTGTGACGCCTCAATCCCACGTCTACAACAACGACATGAACTGGGTCTTCAGCCCACGTGGTGGTTTTGCCTTCTCACCAGCGGATGACAACAAATGGCTTATTCACGGCGGAATTGGCCTATACCACGATTATTTTACGCTTGGCAACTCGGAGAACGGACTCAGCGCGAATCCGCCTGGATTCGTGAGGCCTACCTTCTATAACAATGGTTCGACTGCTGCTCCTGTTTTTGGCTATGGCACACAGAACAGCTACCCATTTGGTTATGTCTATCCCGCGTTCCAGGGTCAGCCACTGAATGCAAAAGGAGGGATCGTTGGTTCGCAGATCGGCATCGGCGGTGTCGATAGCAGCTTGCGAAGTCCCTTTACCATTAACTTTTCGCTGGGTGTCGATCGGCAGCTCACACCGAACTTTGTCGTGAGTCTTGGCTACGTGGGATCGCATTCAGGAAGCCTGATCGCCGCGGCCGGCAATACGGGAAACACCTCTTACGGAAACGATGTGAATGCCTATGCCGGTGATCTGATACAGCACATCAACTGCACCGAGACGGCAACGACGAATGCCTGCTCGGGAACACAGACTCGCCTCAACACCAGCTTCGGAAACATCAACTACGCCTTTAACACGTCCGTCGCGAACTATGACGGAATGATTGCATCGGCGCGGGGCCGCTTTACACGGCGAGGTTTCCTTACCGCGTCCTACACACTAGGTCACGCTCTCGACGACTGGCAAAATTACCCAGTTGCTTATCCGTTCAATCAGTTCTATGCAAACTCGCCTTATGATGTTCGGAGCCGGTTGTCGCTTGGCGTCTCCTATGAACTTCCAGGGGCAAATGTAAGCAACGCGATTGAGCGAAGAGTACTCGGTGGATGGACGCTGGCCGGCGTGGCTATCCTGCAGACCGGGACACCGTTTACTGCATATACGGGTGCGGCTTTCCAGGCTAGATTGATTAATCCCGCTTTACCAGCCTCTGCAACTAACCTGGCCTTTGCACCAGGCAGCGGTGACTTCAATGCTGATGGAGACAATAATGATTACCCAAGCGTCACCTCATATGCACAGAGCCATAACCGCGCCGACTATCACAGCGGCCGCGGAGTGCTTGCAACATGCCCGAGTGGTGTGGTGCCGTGCGGGAACTTTACGCTTCCGGCCATTGGAACCGAAGGCAACGAGGTACCGAACCAGTTCCGTAATCCGGGCTACCAGGACGTTGACTTTACGGTCAAGAAGATCATCCAGATCACGGAACGAGCGAACTTCGAATTGCGCCTCGACACCTTCAACATCTTCAATCGCGTTAATTACACTGCCTCCACATCAACTACGGGCGGGGGACTAGACACGAACCTCCAGGATGGCAATTTTGCCCAGAGTACGGGTACAAACCCTCCACGCAATATGCTGATCGGCGGCCGGCTCAACTTCTAGCCTGTTCCACGTTCAGGCTGGCTCGTCTATCATGAGCGCAAAGCGATCGCACACGTCGCTTTGCGCTAGCTTAATTGTTGCGATCTTCTGGAGGCTGATTCACACCTTGTCTCACCATCTTCCTAGACGGCTGTGCGGGCGATGCTGGAACGGCTTCCCTGCCCCCAGTGGGCACGGTGGGTTGATGGCCCTTGGAGCGATCCTGTTCATCTGGAACTCTGGTGTTCCGCTTTTTGCGCAGCAGCAGCCAGTCTCCGCCATCAATACTGTGGTCAATGAGCTACGCCAGGGAGATAATCAACAGGCTCTCCTGATCGCCGACCAGGCGCTCACCTCGCAACCGGGCGATTGCAAGCTACTATCTCTTAAGGGTGTTGCGCTCACCGGGCTGAGTCGTCCCGAGGATGCGTTGCGATCGTTCAAGCAGGCTTTGGCAAAGTGTCCAACCTATCTTCCTGCGCTTGAGGGTGCTGCGCAGATCGAGTACGCGCAGAGAAGTGCGGAGACCGTCGCCACGCTGAACCGTCTCGTTGCGGTGCAACCGGACAACGTCATTGCGCAAGCCATGCTTGCCTCGACTCTGCGGGCTGGGGACAAGTGCAACGAGGCAACCGCGCATTACGAAGCTGCCAGAACTCTCTTTCCGAGTCGACCAGATCTTCAGCTTGGCTACGGTTCGTGTCTCGCGCACGCGGGCGACTTCAAAGCTGCGATCGTCCAGTATCTTACTCTGCTGTCATCGCAGCCAAGCGATACGATCCGCTATGACGTAGCCCTGCTGCAATGGAAGACCAACGCTGCTGCAGATGCAGTCGCCACGCTCGAGCCGCTGCTGCTCGAGGCTCGCTACGAGCCCGCCCTCGCGCTTGGCGCACGCATTGCTGAAGAGCGGGCGGACACGCCGAAGGCTGTGCAACTTCTTCGCACCGCGATCCAGCTTCAGCCCGATGACATCAACAACTATCTTGATTTTGCTAAGATCGCCTTCAATCATAAGTCGTTTCAGGTTGGCATCGACATGCTCGATGTAGGCCTTCAGCGTTCACCCGGCTCAGCCCCCCTGTATCTCGCTCGCGGCGTGCTTGAAGTGCAGCTTACTAAGAACGATGCGGCTGTCAGGGACTTTGCGGAAGCGCATCGGATCGATCCGAAGCTCTCCTTCGCCGTAGACGCAATGGGGATCATGCAAAGCCAAGAGCATCAGGACTCGGCAGCCCTCGCGCTCTTCCAGACCGAAGCCAGGGTGCATCCCGACGATCCGCTGCTTCAATACCTCTTGGCGGAACAGCTCTCACAAAGCGCGGGCGAGAGGGGCGAGGCCAATCTTCAAGCAGCCATCGCAGCGGCTGAGCGAGCGACGAAGCTCGATCCGTTGTACCAACCGGCGCACGATCTCCTCGCTACCCTTTACGTGCGAGCCAGTCGGCCGCAGCTTGCGATTAGAGAGGCAGAACTCGCCCTAGCCCAGGATCCAAACGATGAAGCAGCCCTCTTTCAGGAGTTGATGGCCCGTAGACGATCTGGCGACACAGAGAGCATTCAGAGTCTTACGGCGAGACTGAAGACCGCTCGTACTCAGAACGCGCAGAACCAGCAGGTGACGGATCGCTACAGACTTCAGGAAGAAGCTCCCCGCTAATGGGGAAAATGTCCGTGTAACAGCTGGCCTCATCGGGTCTGTTCGCCCGAAGTTGCGCTGTCACTCCGCACACCCGCCTGAGTAACTCAGCGGGAGGTAAGCAACGCTGGCGTCATCGCAAGGAAGGCATCGACAACTTCTTTCACGGTCCGGCGTGCTCCGGTTTGCAGGTATTCCATTGACCGGAGTGAAGCATCGTGCGCTGCCTGAGAAGACCCTACGACAGAGTCTTCAACGACCCGGGTGTAGAAGTCGCTTTGATGGGCATCGACGAAGGTGTAGTGGACGCACACGTCGGTAAGGCCTCCAATGAGGATCAGCGTTTCGACCTTTAGGCCCTTCAACAGAATGGCGAGTTCTGTACCAAAGAATGCCGAGTAGCGGCGCTTCCTGATCCAGTAATCCGATTCGGGTCGGAAGCCAATCTTGTCGGAGATCGCGGTCAGCGGATTGTCCTCAAGGCAATGTACCAGCTCCACCCCGTCAAGCTCACGACCGAAATCGACCAGGTTTGGACGATGCACCTCCTGGATAAAGACCACCGGGATGTCTGCCTTGCGGGCGGCGGCAATGAGCATACGCGCATTGCCAATCGTGTCATCATCTGATTTCATGATCGGGATCGGGGGATGGTCCGGGTCTCCTGCGCCCTTCTGAATATCGATCACGATGAGCGCCGCTCGTCCCACGATCATCTTTTGTCTCAAGTGTCATCCCCGTATGCTTCAAAATCTCTCAGTAGACTAGCAGTCGAAACGACTTATACCGAACACTATGCTGGTTCCCTATTGAGGCGATAAGCCAAGGGTACTAAGCGGCCGGAACGTCCCTCTTCCGATGCATCATAGGGGATCATGCAACGGGAGGTACGGAGTGATCGAGCCAGTTGAAGTTTCTGACGCGATCGATAGCGAGACCTACGTCGAGTTCCTCCGAGTCTGGCCAGCACCATGGGCTTTCATGCTCCTTGCTCTACCCACCGGTATCTTTCAGGCTTACCTTCTTACGACACTGCCCTACTTGCTCAGTCAGATGGGCTACCGTGTCGATCGGATCGGATCGCTTGTCGCGCTCGTTCTGCTGCCGATGACGCTTTACTTTATCTGGAGCCCAATCGTTGATTTCTGGTTTTGTCGCAAGACATGGATCGTTGCGCTGGCGTCGTTCAGCGCCGTTCTTCTGATGGTGGCGATCCCGTTGCTTGCGCAGCACACGATGGTCGCCATCTGGTTCCTATTTGGAGGATACGCAGTTAATCTCATGGCGAATTCTGCTGCAGGCGGCATGCTCGCGCTGACACAGAAAGGGGAGAACAAGCCAAGGGCTGCGGCATGCATGCAGGCGGGAGGCCTTGCCGCCACAGCGCTTGGAGGGGCCGCGCTTCTCTACTTTTCAAAACACTTTCCTGTCAGAATCACCTGCTTGCTCGCCGCTCTGCTCGTGATCGCTCCCGCGCTGATAGCACTTACGGTAGATGAGGCACCAGCACCACGGCCGATGAAGGGCGAGTTCCTGCATACTCTCGCAGCGATGGCGCATGAGGTCAGGGAGACGCTGCTTTCATGGAAGTCGTTACCGGGCATACTGCTGCTTATGTCACCTGTTGGATCCGGCGCAGCGCAAGGTCTCTTCGCCGCGATGGCATCGGAGTACAGGGTCAGAGAGAACGGTGTCATGCTGCTGAACGGCCTGCTAGGCGGCGTGCTGATGATGCTGGGAGCCCTTGCGGCGACCATGGTGCCTACAGCGTGGGATCGACGGTTGACCTACGTGGTGGCCGGGGTGGCTTGTTCGGTAGCCGGTATCTTCCTTACGGTTGCGCCGATGGTTCCCTGGGTCTACTTTGTTGGGGTCGGCGCCTACCTCTTCACAGTCGGCATGTGCTTCGCCTTTTTCCTCGGGGTTGTGATGGTAACCATGGCGGACGGACACAGAAGCGCCAGCACGCGATTTACGTTGCTCGTCTCCCTGGGCAATCTGCCCATTGTGTACATGACAAAGATTGAAGGCTGGGGGTACGGGCTCTTTGGACCTCATGGCATACCCGCGATGGATGCTGCTGGTAATCTCGCTGTTGCTATCCTCGTGGGTCTTGGGCTGGTGGTTCGGCGGCGCAGGGTCACCTTACCATCTTCCCGGTAGAGCGCCGCTTACCGAGAGCTCGTGATCGCCGCATTCAGAGCATCAAGCGCAGAGGCTTGTGCACCGGCGTTGCCTGGCGCAGGCGGCCCTGACCACACGGTACCAAAACGGTTCTCGGGAGTACGAGCACTTTGCCACAGCGTTCGTGCCTTGACGTCGAGGAAATGAACATACGCCGGATCTCCAGACACTGCCTGGAGTTGAGCAAGGTTGCGGGTGAAGATACCCTTAAACGATACTCCGTCCTCGCCGCAGTCCGGCTCGCATGGATCATGGAGAATACCTTGCGGGTCGGTGAGCCGAGTCACTGCAGCAGTGGCGATGCGCTGCGCCGCAGGCAGCACGTTCGCCTGCTGTTCACTCCGGCTCAACGCGGCGAGACCGCCCAGCACGACACCCTGGTTGTAGCTCCAGGTCGTCTTTCCATTATTCCTGCAAGCGCTGTCGAGGCCATCGTTGATCAGTCCGTCGGCATTGATCATGCCGCTCTGTGCAAACCAGTGCCACTCGCGGTTGGCCCAGGCGAGCAGCTCTCTTTTCTGCTTGCCTTTACTGTGCATGCTCAGCTTTACGGCTACCGACAGGAATAGTTCATTAGCTATGGCATTTTTATACTTGCGCTCCTTGCTCCACCAGATGCCGCCACCGCAGGTATCGTCCCAGCCGCCGGTCATGTCGTTGAAGATAGCCTGAGCGGTCTGCAAATAGAGAGCTGCACCGCTTGCCCTAGGTGCGAGTTCATAGACGTCGATCCACGCGAGCGCCCACCAGCCCTCGTCGTCATAAAAGTCATTCAGGAAGTTTGGAAACTTCTTCGGTGCGGTTGCAAGGACCTGCGGAAAGAGTACCAGTGGCCTTGGATCGCCGGTGGCCTTTGACTCGTCGGCAAGTGCGGTGACCGCGTTGGCCGAGTTCCACCATCCCGTTGTATTGAAGAGTCCCGTCTCAGGATTGTAGAGGCCGAGTAAAGCCGACGCGGCAGCCCGGCTGTGCTGGGCTGCTTCGGATCCATCTTGTTGAACCTGCTGGCTGAGACCGGGCGCTGCAAGGAGAGTCAGCAACAGTAGGCTCTTGATCGTTCGCATTCCTGCCATCTTTCCATTCGCAGCGTTGGCCTTGACAGTGGATGACAACGGTTTCTAGTATGCAACTGTCAGCGCTCTGGAAACGATACCACCTGGCCCGCTGTGTTCATCGCTCGTTGCGAAGATCAGTACCTCTTTCTGCTGTCAGCAGCCTACCTAAGCCTGAAGTTGTCTCCACGTGAGGTACTTGTGTCTCGTTTCCAGAAGAGCTTTCTCTTTGCGCCCATCGCCGCTCTTGCCTTTGTCGTGCATGCCGCTCCGGCGCAGACCATGACCGCTCCTGACATCACCAAGCAGCCCACTCTTTACGTAGTCCCATACGCCCATCTGGATACCCAGTGGCGCTGGGAGTTTCCCCAGGTCATCAGCGAATATCTCCTCAAGACCATGCGCGTCAACTTCGACTACATGGACAAGTATCCGCACTATGTCTTCAATTGGTCCGGTTCCAATCGCTACCGCATGATGAAGGAGTACTACCCCGCAGACTATGAACGCCTCAAAGGCTACGTCGCCAAGGGGCAGTGGTTCCCTGCCGGCTCTTCTGTCGAAGAAGGTGATGTCAATCTACCGAGCGCCGAGTCGATCTTTCGCCAGGTCCTCTACGGCAACACGTTCTACCGCCAGGAGTTCGGCAAGGCGAGCGCCGAGTACATGCTGCCCGATTGTTTCGGCTTCCCCGCATCGCTGCCGACGATCCTTGCCGCATCCGGAGTCAAAGGATTCTCTACGCAAAAGCTGAGCGCGGCCTGGCAACCGGCTCCGAAGATCGGCGGCCCCGACTCGCCTGAACAGACCCCCGAAGGCATCCCCTTCAACGTTGGTATCTGGACCGGCCCCGACGGCGAGACCGTTCTTGCCGCCCTCAACCCCGGTGGCTACGGGAGCGAGATCAGCTCCGATCTCAGCAAGACGCCGTCCCCGGTTCCTGCCGATTCCGCCGGCTCACCTCAGCGCAGACGCCGTACGCCTGAGACCGACTGGCCATCGCGCATCGACATCGACGGCAAGGCCACGGGCGTATTTGCCGACTACCACTACATCGGCACCGGAGACATCGGCGGTGCGACCAACGAAGAGTCGGTTAAGCTGCTCGAAGCCACCGTAACTGGCGGCGAAGCGGTTCTCCCGACCACCTTCATGTACACTCCCGCCGGAGCCGCCGGAGAGATCGTCACCACCGGCGCGCCTGTCCGCATGGGCAACGGTCCAGTCAAGGTCGTCTCCGCAACCGCCGACCAGATGTTCCTCGATATCAAGCCCGATATGCAGTCGAAGATGCCCACGTACCAGGGTGATCTTGAACTCATCAATCACTCCGCAGGCTCACTCACCTCGCAGGCCTATCACAAGCGATGGAACCGCAAGAACGAAATCCTCGCCGACGCCGCCGAGAAGGCCTCAGTCGCTGCCGCCTGGATGGGCGGACGCCCTTATCCTCAGCAGCAGATGAACAATGCATGGACGCTCGTCATGGGCGGCCAGTTCCATGACACCGGCGCCGGCACCGCAACTCCGCGCGCCTATGAGTTCGCTCAGAATGACGACATCATCGCGTCGAACCAGTTCGCCGATGTCCTCACCAGCGCAACCCAGGCAATCGCCTCTTCTCTCGACACCCAGGTAAAGGGAACGCCGATTCTGGTCTACAACCCACTCAATATTGGGCGCGAAGACATCGTCGAAGCAACAGTTCCCGGAAACAGCTCCAAAGGAGTTGAAGTCTTCGGTCCCGATGGCATCCAGGTTCCAGCGCAGATGGAGAATGGCAGGGTTCTTTTTGTTGCGAAAGTCCCCTCTGTCGGCTACGCCGTCTACGACGTTCGCGAAAGCAAGAGGTCAGAGACCTCCAAAGAACTGAGGGTTACTGAATCCACCCTCGAGAACGCTCGCTACAAGGTCACCCTCAACGCAGCCGGAGACGTCAGTAGCATCTTCGACAAATCCATCAATAAAGAACTCCTTGCCGCCCCCATGCGCCTCGCCATCAACAACGACGCGCCTAAACAATGGCCGGCGTGGAATATGGACTTCGACCAGGAGCAGGCCGCTCCCCGCGCGTACATCGGTGGCACAGCCAAAGCCCGAATCGTCGAGAATGGCCCCGCTCGCATTGCCGTTGAAGTGACCCGCGAAGGCGAAGGTTCGAGATTTGTCCAGACCGTTCGCCTCTCCGCCGGTGATGCCGGCAATCGCGTTGAATTCGGCGAATCGATCGACTGGCGCTCGCTCTCCGCCAACGTCAAGGCCGTCTTTCCACTGGCGTCTGCGAACAAATTGGCTACCTACAACTGGGAGGTCGGCACCATCCAACGTCCCGCAGCCTTCGACCGCCAGTTTGAGGTAGCGTCCCATCACTGGATCGATCAGACCGATGAGTCTGGCGCCTATGGAGCCACCATCCTCACCGACGTCAAGAACGGTTCCGATAAGCGCGACGACAACATCATTCGCCTCACGCTGCTTCGCTCGCCCGGCGGCGCCTCCCAAATGAAGGACGCCTACACTGACGAGCTGAATCAGGACTGGGGCCATCACGAGATCCTCTTCGGCCTCGCGGGTCATGCCGGCGACTGGCGCCGGGGTCGCACTGACTGGCAGGCCTATCGCCTCAGCACCCCGATGATCGCCTTTAACACGGAGAAGCATGCCGGAACCCTCGGCCACAACTTCTCGCTTCTCACTGTCGACAACCCCAACATCCGCGTCCTTGCCCTGAAGAAATCCGAGCTTAGCGATGAAGTGATCGTCCGCCTGGTCGAGCTCGACGGCAAAGCGGCTGACAGGGTCAGGGTCAAGTTCGCCGGCCCTCTTGAATCAGCTCGTGAAGTCAATGGCCAGGAACTTCCTATCGGCTCCGCCAGTGTTGTCGACGGTTCGCTCGAGACATCCTTCAAGCCCTATCAGCCGCGCACCTTCGCGCTCAAGCTCGGCGTACCCGCCTTGCACGAGGCAGGCATCATCTCGCAGCCGGTCGCCCTCAAGTACGACCTCGCCGCCGCCAGCAATGACGACACGAAATCCGTCGGCGGGTTCGACAATCAGGGCGACGCGTTGCCCGCAGAGATGCTTCCCTCCCGGCTCAAGATCGACGGAGTTGACTTCATCCTTGGCCCTTCCGCAACCGGCAAGCCCGATGCTGTCGTAGCCAAAGGCCAGTCCATTGAATTGCCTGAAGGAAAATTCAACAAGGTCTATGTTCTCGCTGCCTCGGCACAAGGAGACCAGCGCGCCACCTTCAAAGCAGGTACGACCCCGGTCAGCGTTACCGTCGAAGACTGGGGCGGCTTCATCGGCCAGTGGGACACCCGTCTCTGGAAGCCCAAGCCGGATTTCGTCACCCAAGGCGGCGCACGCAGCGGAACACCAGAGCATCAGGTCCCCCTCCGCAAAAACTATGCGGTCTCCGCCAATCACCAGACCTGGGATCTTAAGAACTCCGGCTCACCCGACTGGTCTCCCAAATATCCAGAGGACTACATCGGCCTTCGTCCCGGCTACATCAAGCCTGCAACCCTGGCCTGGTACGTCTCTCATCACCACACCGCAGAGGGCCTGAATGAGCCTTACCAGTACAGCTACCTCTTCGTCTATGCAATGGATCTACCCGCTAATGCCAGGACCATCACGCTTCCCGATAATGCCAGCATCCGCATCATGGGCATCTCAGTAGCCGCAGAAGAGCCAGCCGTGATACCCGCACAAGCTCTTTTCGATACGCTTGGGATGAGCACTAAGAGCGACAAAATAGAGGCTGTCAAATAGTTAGAAGCTTCGGTACGTTGGTGGAGCCGATTGTCTTGGCGACGCTTTCAAGGGCAGTTCTTTTACGCAGCCCGCCACGATTACCGATCGTGGGACGAGTCCAGACGGCAATCTGCAAGCAGTGTGTCACGTCACGGACAGTGTTGGCGAGAACCGGCCATCAAGCTACGCTACGCAGTAATCACTAGGACTCCGGTGTCCCTGGTAAGCGGCGGTATGTGCGAACGAGGCTTATGACTGCTCTGACGCTGTGGTTGTTTTAAGGGATAATCACAGTCCAGACTGGTTTTCGTTAGTTCCAATCAGGGCCACATCCGCGGGAGCTCCTCCCCTCCGATTCAGTCACGAAAACGGCTGTCGTCAAAGCGTTGACTGCCACCATGCCGGTTTTGTTATCGACAGACGAGGCACGAGTGTCCGGATCATCTGAAGCCATCTGTAACGGATGAAGAGCCAGCTCGAGATGCTTGAGCTGATCCGCCTGGAAGTGAATGGCTTTAGTGGTTGCATTGAAGACGACGACGATATGACCGAAGCGATCGCAGCGATCGCCGCGACCATCGGCGTCGAGCTTCATCACAATCAGGCCGGGAACCTGTGACGGCCCAGTGTTCAGGAAGTGAAGCTGATTTTGCACCTGCTCGAGCGAGGTCATGTGGAACAACTCCGAGCTGCGCCGAATCCTGAGAAACGTTTGGAACGCTTCGGCAGCCATCGATATGTTAGCCGGTTTTGCTGCCAGCGCAGGATTCGCCAGCAACGGTTGCATGATTGGCCACTGCGCCTGGTTCACGTTGGCAAGTGGAAGTCCAATGCCCCAGTTGTTACTCTCCTCGCTGAAGAGGCCTTGTCCGGGCTGGTCCCGCTCGTACGCCCAATTCACCTTTGTGAACCAGTCGCCGGAGTTGTAGGAGTTGTAATCCATGTCCTTCGAGCGAAGCAGATCGTCGCCCCCGAAAAAGTATGGGACACCCTGCCCAAGCGCAATGAGGCTCATCGATACCACCTGCCGCCGTGCGCGCATGGCGATTGAGTCGCCACCACCCGTCCCGTCAGGTAACGCAGACTTGAGCTGAATCGCGTCGAAGAGGGTCTGGTTATCGTGAACCGAGCAATAGTTAACCGCTTCGATCGGACTCGCCGCGTAGCCTGCCGGCTGTCCGCTGTAGAGGATCTGGCTGCTTTTCACCGTCGCCCCCGCGCTGTCCTCAAACGTGAAGTCACGAAGACCGCCCGCAAGACCCACGCGGATCCAGTCGGCTTCGAGGTTGACGGTCGTCTTCTGGTCGGCCAGACTCTGTCCAAGTGTTGTCGTGGTGTATGCGCTCGGATCGGTGAACAGTCCGGTCGCGAAACCCTGCGTCTGTTCGGTTGTATTGTCGAAGGAGCTGCCGCCGCGTATGCCGTCGCGGATCCTGTCGTTGAAGGTGCCAATCCCGAGGCCGTAGAGGTTTTCCTGGGTAGCGTTGACGCCCAGCGCGGCGGTCTCGGAGTTCTGGAAGCCCTCGCCATAGAGATAGATCTTCGGGCCATCGACCCCATCTCGCTCCAGGGTAAGTCCATTCAGGGCCTCCTGAATGTGCTGCAGGTTACCGACGAAGTGCAGGCTCATGTCATCGAAGCGGAAGCCGTCGATCTTGTACTTGATGGCATTCTGGACGACGTTGTCGATCATGAGCTTCTCGAACATGCGGTGCTCGCTAGCGGTATCCGAACAGCAGCTCGCCGTATCAATGTTTCCGGTTGCGTTCAGCCGGTAGTAGTAGTTGGGCACAATCTCGTCCAGCACGGAGAAGTTATTTTCGCCGGCGGCAAAGGTGTGATTGAAGACCACGTCCTGGACGACGCGCAGGCCGATCCGGTGAAGTCCGAGGACCATCTTCCGATATTCCTTCACCCGATTGTCCGGATTGAACGCATAGCCTCCGTTCGGAGCGAAGTAGTGCACCGGGTCGTAGCCAAAGTTGTAGTCGTCGGTATTTTGAACCGCAGTCACGGCCGCCTGTTGCTGCGTGCCGTCGGGCGGGTAGGGAGTAAGGTCGCCCGGCGACTGCCACGTGGTTTTATCTTCGTTGACGCTGCCGATGTGGAAGGTCGGCATCAGGTGGACCGCCTTCAGACCAGCCTGGGCAAGGTGCGCCAGATGATTCATACCGATGGTCTCTGGATTGGTGAAGGCGAGATACGTGCCGCGATATGAAGCGGGAACGCTCGTATCCGCTGTGCTGAACTCACGAACATGCAGCTCATAGAGCGATAGATCATTTTTCGATTCAAGATATGGCGAGAAGCTCCCATCCCATCGCGCAGGCTTGGTTGACTTGTCATCGAGGTCCGTTATCCGGGTCTTGGCGCCGTTCAGGGCAAGATCCACGGAGTATGGATCGGTGACCAGATTTTCGAGGATCTGCTGCTGGGCCGGTACGTAGACCACGATATCGTAGAGATAGTATTCACCCTTCCAGGAACTCTTTCCTGGTGCTGTCCAGACACCATTCGCCTGGGTCATCGGTACCGTCTCAGCCGGCGTTGTATCGTTCGCGTTGGCGTAAAGCAGCAGCTTCACCGACTGGGCTGTCGGCGCCCATACATTGAGCGACAGGCTACTTTTCGAGAAAACAGCCCCGAGCTGTCCTGGGTAGTAGAAAAGATCATCGAGGACGCCTGCATCCTGAATGCCACTGATGTACGCGAGGTTCCCACTGGCGTCCGTTGCCTGCACCACGATCTGCCCCGACAGCGCTTGCTTCAGCGTGTTGACCGGAACCGACTTGGGCAGATGCAAGACTGTGTAGCCGGAAAGCTGGGGATACTGGCTTGCCTCGGCGGAGGTGAAGCTGCCTCCCTGCGTCAACGGAATTGGAGTTCCGCCAGCCACCGATCCGGTGCTCGTAACCGATAGACCGGCGCTGACCGAGTAGAGCAGCGAATAGGTCCAGCTGGATTGTGCGGCCGCCGTCGCAGGAATCGCGACCGTGTTCCGGTCAATCCAGAACGCGCCAAGGGTGTAGAGCCCTGCACTGGCAATCTGAGCCGGCGTCGGCAGCACGGTAAAGACGTTTGGATTGCCCGAGATCACCCAGGCCTGCAAGTACTGGGTGACCTGGAGGTACTGGTTCGGCCCGGGGTCCTTGGTTCCGCCGGCGTTGCAGTCGTTGATGATGAACCCGAGTTGCCCCGCCGGTGTGCCCTGCGCGGGGTTTACAGGAACGTCGAAGTAAATGCCGTAGCTGTCCGTGCCGCTGCTCTGGACCTCACCGGTGCACCAGGTGTTGGTCGAGGTTGAGGCATTCCAGGTGTAGACAGCCCAACCGCTGTAGTTGCCGTCCGGCCGATAGTAGTGAATGCGAGCTGTCTCCGTCGGACTGCCGACGATCGTAGGCTGGGTGGTGTAGACCGTGGCGTCACCCGAGATGACCCATCCCTGGCTATATTGCGTGACCTGCAAAGCCTGGTTCGCTCCCGGATCTTTGATCTGACCGGCATCGCAATTGTTGATGATGAAGTCGAGTTCTCCCGCAGGCGAACCCTGTGTTGGGTTCACGGAGACGTCGTAGTAGACGCCCCAGCTATCGATGCCGGTGATCGGGACCTCACTGCTGCACCAGGAGTTGTTTTCGGTAGAGGCATTCCACGTGTAGAGTCCCCACCCGGTATAGGTACCGTCAGGACGGTAGTAGTGGAGTCGCACGTTGCCTGACGCAATTGGGCCATCGCCGATCAGCGGCTGAGTTGAGAACACAGTAGCGTTCCCCGAGACGACCCAGCCCTGGCTGTACTCCGTGACCAGCAGCGACTGGTTGGCGCCGGGATCCTTGATCTGACCTGCGTTGCAGTTGTTGATAATAAAATTCAGCACCCCTGCAGGCGTGCCTTGCGTCGCGCTCACAGGAACGTCAAAGTAGGCACCGAAGCTGTCGGTCCCGCCGCTCTGGACTTCTCCCGAGCACCATGTGTTGGTCGAGGTTGATGCATTCCACGTATAGACGGCCCAACCGGTGTAGTTGCCATCTGGCCGGTTGTAGTGAATCCGAACGTCGCCGGCTGGAGCCTGGCCCAATGCAGGGAGGATGAGGCCGCACAGAAACAGGAGGGCAGCTAAAAACCGCATGGCATGACTAACCAACTTCACCGCAAAGTTCACTGATGATTCTCCGAAGATGTTCTTACCTGCCAGTTCATTGTGCATTAGCGCGCCCGCCCCGATTGGATCGAATACAAAACAGATCGGTTGAGGAACAGAAGCTTTCTTATACGGGCGACATTCCCGTTCGTAGGGCGGAATCAATACTGTTCCAATTGGAGGTTTATGGCAATAGGTTTCTTATTACTTGAGGATCGGCCTCTGTCTCCAAGTCCTTCATCTGGTGGAGAATGGATCTGCCGACAGGCGAAGCTCGGACCGGCACGGCAGAAGCTGGCACCCTCTTGAGAAACGGCCAATGCTAGAGGGACTGCGACATAAGCCACCTGATACGTTCTTTTAGTTCCAAGCTGGCTTACTTCAGATCGCCTGTGACCGTAAGGTGAGAACGAAGGCGGATATCTTCTGACGAGGAGCCGAGGAGTATGTCGAACGTACCAGGCTCCACTGTGAAGGCATGAGTCTGAACGTCGTAAAACGCGAGGTCGTGCGCGTGGAGCGTGAATTCGACTCGCTTACTTTCACCGGGTTTTAGCGTGGTCCGCTCGAAAGCACGGAGGCTCTTGATGGGCTGCACGACGGCGCTGTGCTGCTGATGGGTGTACAGCTGAGGCACCTCTGAGCCCGCGCGGTCGCCACTGTTTCTAAGATCGAAGGATACCGTGACATCGCCGGTTGAACCTATGCTGGGGGCCGACAGCTTCACGTGGCTGTATTCGAAGGTGGTATAGCTAAGGCCATGTCCGAAGGGATAAAGAGGCAGGCCTTTGAAGTAGAGGTAGGTGTAGCCCTTGGAGACGTCATACTCGTTCTGCGGGGGGACGCCGTCGAGGCTGGCGTAGACGGTGTAGGGGAGGTGACCACTGGGGTTGACGTCGCCAAAGAGCGCCTGGGCGATGGCAGTGCCACCTGATTCGCCGGGGTACCAGGCTTCGAGGATGGCGGGAAGGTGGTCCTGCGCCCAGGTGACGGCAAGCGGGCCGGCGTTCATCAACACAAGCACGGTGCGGGGATTGGCGGCGAAGACTGCTTCCAGGAGCTGCTGCTGTGCGCCGGGCAGGTTGAGGTCGCGGCGGTCGTGGCCCTCGGCTTCGACTTTGAGGTTTGTGCCAAGGCAGAGGATTGCTACGTCGGAGGCTCGGGCGAGATCGGCAGCGCGTGCGATGGCGGACATGTCGGTGACTTCAGTGAAGCTTGCGCCCTTTTCGTACTGCACTTTGACATTAGAGCCGAGCAGTTCGCGCAGGCCGGCGAGCGGGCCTACTTTGCGAGCGGGTGTGCCGTAATAATTGCCGGTCTCGTAATCGTTGTCTCCGGCTGGACCGATTACAGCAAGCGAATGAATCGCACCCTGTTTGAGCGGAAGGAAGTTGTTGCGATTGCTGAGCAGGGTAATGGACTCTTCGGCAGTCTTGAGGGAGAGAGCGACGTGTTCAGGCGAGCGCACGACGCTCATCGGGATACTGCTGTAGGGGTTCCTATCTGGCGGATCGAAGGCGCCGAGGCGAAATCCTACTCGAAGAACGTGGGTAAGCGCCTGGTCGACATCTTGTGTGGTGAGCAGACCGCGCTGAACGGCGAGGGGAATGTTGGTTTCGAACTCGGTATCGTCGGAGTCGTTGCCGGCCTCAATCGCGAGCGCGGTTGCTTCGATGGGGTCTTCCGTGAGACGCTGGCCGACTTCAGTGGAGCCTTTGCGGCTGCCGGTGAGTAGGGCAACGGCGCCGAGGTCGTCGGTGACAAAACCGTCGAAGCCCCATTGCTTGCGCAGGATGTCCGTAAGCAGGTAGTGATTGGCAGCGTCGGGCGTACCGTTGATGGCGTTGTAGGAGGACATAACGGACTGGGCATGAGCTTCAGTGATTGCGGCCCTCCAATGAGGGAGCCAGAACTCCATGAGGTTACGCTCGTCGACGGTGGCGGACAGGTGCTGGCGACCCGTCTCGACGTTGTTGACAGCGAAATGTTTGACGGTTGCGGCGAGCTTGAGATGGTTAATGTCGTCACCCTGAAGTCCGCGAATATAGGCCACCGCCATCCTGCCAGTGAGGAAGGGATCTTCGCTGAAGACTTCCTGGATGCGTCCCCAGCGTGGGTCGCGGCTGATGTTGATAACCGGGGAGCGGTAGACCAAGCCGTGCTTCGAGCGTGGGCCGGCAGCGTGGCTGTTGTAGAGGGCTCGAGCTTCGTCAGACATCGCGTTGGTAATGGTATGGACCAACTCTGGATCCCAGGTTGCGCCCATGGCGATGGCGGCGGGGAAGAGGGTGGTGGGCTCTTTGGACCAAACGCCGTGAAGGGTCTGGTTCCAACCGCCCCACATGGGAATGTTGAGGCGCGGAATGCCGGTGTTCAGGTGATTAAGCTGTGCTGCTTTCTCCTCGAGGGTGAGCCGGCCGATGAGATCGGTAATCCGTTGTTCGATGGGCTTCGTGGGATCGAGGTAAAGCTGCGCAGCGTTGTTTGGAACAGAGGTGCTCTGGGCAAGGGACATGCCGCAGCAGACGATACATAGGAGCGAAAGGAGCAGGCGTTTCATGAGGCGGTCCTCGAGAAGATAGGGTTCCTAATTGCGTAACGGCTCGATGACAGAAGCCATGTCCTGTTCAGAGTGGCCTTCGGCGATGGCACGTTCGAAGAGCTCGCGCGCCTGCGCTGCAGTTGTGAGATCGATGCCGGTTGCGGCGGCTGCCGCGTAGGCATAGTCGAGGTCCTTTGCCATCAGCTTCAGCAGGAAGTTGACGCCATAGTTGCGAGTCGTCATGCGAGTGGAGATGGCGGAGAGCAGCGGGCTGCCGGGCGCGCCATTCTTAAGGATAGTGAGAGCCTTGTCCCGGTCGAGGCTGCTGTGCTCGAGCCAGGCGATCGCCTCCGCGAGCGAAGCGACCTGGACGCCACAGAGAAAGTTGTTGACAAGCTTCATGACTGCTCCTGAGCCGGAGGGTCCAAGGTGCACGATCTCCTTGCTCATGGCTGCAAGAACGGGTGTGGCCCTGGCGAGTGCATCCTCTGAACCTCCCGCCAGGAAGGAGAGTTGGCCGGCCTCAGCCTGACTGCGGCTGCCGGTGACGGGTGCGTCGAGCAGATCAAGGCCTCGCGTGCCTGCGAGCGCGGACAGCTCTGCAATCCAATGGGGACTGAGGGTGCTGGCTTCGACCAGGACGGAACCAGCCTCGGCCGCGGCGAGTGCGCCGTCGGTGCCGGTCCATGCGTTGCAGGAGGCTTCGTCATCCGCAAGCATGGCGATGATGACCTGCGCGCCCTTGGCTGCGTCGGCCGGCGTGGCGGCGATGCGGGCACCCTGCTGGGCGAAGGGTTCAGCTTTGGCTGCAGTGCGGTTATAGACAGCGAGGGGAAACCCTGCCTTGAGCAGGTTGGTCGCCATGCCGCTGCCCATGGTGCCGAGGCCGAGGAGTGCTACGTGGAGCTGTGCCATTTGCTTCTCCGGGTTAGTCCGTGGATGAATCGGTGAGGCCGCTATGTCAGCGAGCGTACGCGGACCGGGTTCGAGGATCTGGGTTCTTCTGCGATGGAGTTGCGGAGAGGACGGCCGTAACCTTCAAAGCTTATCTCCGTGATATCTCCGTGCTTGAGGCCAATGCCCGCACCGAAGGAGAGCGCGTCGGCGCCGAAGAAGTGGACATGCACGTTGCCCGGCTGGCGATGGCCGGCAAACTTGAAGTGGTGGTGCTCGAGGTTGGCGAGGCTATGGCACATATTATCTTCACCGCTTGCGATGTGCTGTTGCCAGAGGATGACGTCGTCTCGAGTGATCATGACTCTGCCGGGGACGTTGCTGAAGTTTGCGTCGAGAACCAGCTCTGGACCAAGACTGCAAGCGCGCAGCTTGGAGCCGGCGAGGTTAAGGTAGTTGCGCTTTTCGAACTTGTGATCGGAGAACTCATTGCCTTGGGTCATACCGATCAGGCAGGGAGTACCGTCGACGGCGATGATGTAGATGCCGGCAAGCTCGGCTTCCTCACCGCCATCTTCGGCATGCGATGGAATCTCAAGCGGCTGCGACGGGGCGCGAAGGACAGAGGCGTCGCCTTTGTAGAACCATTCGGGCGCAATGCCGACTTTGCCTGCGGCTGGGCGACCGCCCTCCACGCCCCATTGAAACATACGCATGCTGTCGGTGATGGCTCCTGCCGGCTCTGTTTTATTTTGTTGGTTTTCATCGGCGAGATGCATGGCCTGGCGCTGGCGGGCACTGCCGAGGTGTGTAAGCCCAGTGCCAGCGACGAGGACCTTCGAGGGGAAGAATGGAACGTCGATCGGTGAAAGGAGCTGCCAGGCCGACTTTCCGTTGTAGACGTCGTTGTAAAGGAGTGTTTCCCCGGTAGCCAGCGAGCGTGCATACTTTGCCATGCCGAGCGAGTTCTGGAGACAGTGCTGGGCGAGTTCGTAGATGGAGGAGACATCGGTAAGGCAGCGCAGGTGTGGCTCTGCCACGAGCGCGACGCGGCGCGAAGTGCTGCCGGCGATCTGAACGAGATGGGTGGGCATATCAGTAGTTATCCGATGACGGTGAAGCGCTTGAGAGAATTCTCGTTGATGGTGAGGCCGAGGCCGGGAAGGCTGTCATCAAGGTCGATGTAGCCGTTCGTAGGCACGGGTTCGCCGTCGAAGATGTACCAGAAGAGTTCGTTGCCAACCTCGACGTCGACCTGCGGAAAGAACTCCGCGATCGGTGAATTTAGGTTAGCCATGACGACGTGGTAGTTGTGCATCTGTCCGGCGTGAGGAACAACGGGAATCTGGAAGGATTCAGCCAGAGCGGAGATCTTGCGGGCTTGGCTGATGCCGCCGACGCGGTTGGTGTCGAATTGGATGTAGTCGAGCGCGTCGGCCTCGAGCAGCTCGCGAAAACCGAAGATGGTGAACTCGTGTTCGCCTCCGGCGATGGGAACGCTGCCATAGCTTTTAAGTGTTTTATAGCCGCGGGTGTCATCTGGAATGACCGGCTCTTCAAGCCAGCGGAGGTGGAAGGGCTCAAGCAGGGGCAGCATGCGCTTGGCGTAGTCGAGCGACCAGCCCATGTAGGCGTCGGTCATCAGGTCGATGCCGTCGCCAATAACCTCGCGGACCGTGCGGACGAGATCAAGGTTCTTCTGCATGCCTTGTGCACCGTCTATGGGACCCCAGCCAAAGCGAAGCTTCATGGCGGTATAGCCTTCGTTTTTATACTTCTGAGCTTCGACGCGGAGCTCGTCGAGCGGCATAGCGTAGAGGCGGCTTGCGTACACGGGAATTCGGTCCTTGGTGCGGCCGCCGAGCAGGCGATAGACGGGCTGCTTTGCGTCTTTGCCCAGGATGTCCCAGATTGCGATGTCGACCGCGGAGATGGCGGTCATCGCTACGCCTTTACGACCGAAGGCCATAGTGCGGCGATACATCTGCTGCCAGAGGTACTCGGTGTCCCACGGGTCGCTGCCAATCAGAACGGGCTTGAGATAGGTGTCAATGAGGGTCTTGGTGACGATGGGCGAGAGCGCGGCGTTCCCAATTCCGACAAGACCTGCGTCGGTGAAGATCTCAACAACCACCCAGCCGTGGAAGGCGAAGTTGCCCATGGAGGCTTCGCGGAAGCTGACGAGATCCATTGGATTGGTGCAGAAGTGCGGTGGAAGCGGAACAGTTTCGCCTTCCCACTGGACGACACGCGTGCGAACTTCGCTGATCTTCATACGATATTTTCAATCTCCATGAGGTGTTTTGAACGAAGAGGTTGAATCCTGCCGCCAAAAAGGAGGATGGCCAGGAAGCCGATGAGATGAAATGTGCCGATGAGAACGAAGAGCGTTCCGTAGCCGAAGCCGTGGCCGAGCAGGTAGCCCGCGATTACGCCAAAGATGGCCCCGCCGATGGCGCCGCCAAAGCCGACCAGCCCGGAGACAGTGCCGACGGCTGAGAGAGGAAAGATGTCAGCCGGGATGGTCATAATCAGCCCGGACCAGGACTGCTGACAGAAGAAGGCGATGCTGAATAGCAGAATGGCAAGCTGCACCGGGACAAGCGGCACCAGCATGACGACCGGCATACATACGGCGCTCAGGCCGAGCGCGATCTTACGGGCGTAGTCGAGAGAGCGACCGCGACGCAGGAGCCTGCTCGAGAAGTAGCCGCCGAGGAAGCTGCCTACGCCGGATGCTGCGTATGGGATCCAGGCATAATAACTGACGTGCTTGATATCGAAACCGCGTGCATCGTAGAGATACTTGGGCAGCCAGAAGAGCAGGAAATACCAGGCGGAGTCGCTCATGAATTTAGCGAAGACCAAGGTTTGCACGCTACGTAGACTGACGATCTCGCGAAAGCTGAGCTGCTGGGCCAGGAGACGGGCGTCGATGGTGTCGTTCGAGAGAATGAGTGTGTTGCTGCGATAGGTCCCCATCCACCAGAGCACCCAGAGAAGCCCGACTGCGCCTGCGGAGAAGAAGACTGCATGCCAGCCGCTATGCAGCAGGACGAAGCCGATAAGCGGCGGTGCCAGGACGGAGCCGAGAGCGGTGCCGGCGTTGATGAAGCCGACAGCCGTAGAACGCTCCGCCGGCGGGACCCATTCGGCGACAACGCGCACGGCAGCGGGGAAGGCGCCACCCTCACCCATCCCCAGAAGGAAGCGGGCACAGAGCAGGAGCGTAAAACCAGACGCAAGGCCGTGCAGAGCGCATGCGACCGACCACCACAGCATGATGATCAGGAAGCCGCGACGTGTGCCAAGGCGGTCGAGCAGTCGGCCGCCGATGGCATAGAGCGCAGCATAGGAGAGCAGGAAGGCGGTTTGTAGGTAGGAGAACTGCTGGTTCGAGATGGGGATGTTGCGCTGGATGGCCGAGATCGCGACTGGCAGGGTCTGGCGGTCGAAGTAGCTGATCGCGATCGCCGCCGTAACGAGCGCGACCACGTACCATCGCATGTTGCTCGTATCTGTCGCAGTTGCTCCAGTTTTCATTTCGACCCTCGGTATCCTGTGAGTTGTTTACCACTTCAGGTGCAATAGTGAGGTGCCCTGGCGGGGCATATCGGTAGCTACCTTGACCTGGCCGTTGCTGACATCAAGCCACTCTGGTGAGGTGAGCATCTGCAATTGGCCTGCAGCTTGAAGCGCGGTGTATTGCTGCGCGGTAGGATGCTGCGGGGAACCCATCGCCTTCCACACGGTGTAGGCGTTGCTGTGAGTGTCGTCGAGTCGATAGTGCTCCAGCAGGACGCGATGCACATTCGCAGGGATCCCGCTAATGGTTATCCTCGTCGATGCGGATTCGGCGGCCCCATCAACGTCGTGGTAGTTCCAGACCAGCACGGCAGCTTCGCGATCGCCACGTGTCGCTAGTGCGTCGACATCGGGCGCCTCGCGAACACCGTTGCTGAGCAGTGTATCGAGCGGAACCTGGCCAGTGCTGCTGGTGCTGACACGATTGCCAGACATGAGAGCGAACATGCGGAAGATGTTGAGGACGGGTTTGTCGATGCCGTTGGTGGCGAGCGAGCGGAAGCCTTCGAAGTAATCCTTGTCTTCGAACTCAAAGGACCAGCTGAGCATGGAGAGCAGGTTGACGGCGTGGCGATCCTGCAGCTCGAAGAGACCTTTGAAGGCGGCGGCGGTGTAGGCGGGGTAGAGGGTCCCGTTGCGATAGTTGTTCGCCGGATTAACCTTTGAGGAGCAGGCGGCACAGCCTTCCGGATCGGCCTCGCTGATGATGATGGGCAGGTTCTTGAAGCGTGGGTAGGTTGCGATCAGCTCGAAGCCTTTGTCGGCGTCAGTCAGTTCGCGGCGAATACCCATCGTCACCTTGCCCTCGTTGATGACGGGGAAGCCCTTTGCGTGGAAGGAGACGAAGTCCATGGGGATGGGCTTGCCATTGGCGGCGCTCTTCCCGGTATTGACGTGGTCAAGGAAGTTCTTAAGGAAGAGGTTTGCCTTTGGGTTGCCGGGGCTGGTAGAAGCGGGACCTCCGACCTTCGCGCCAGGTAACGCAGCTCTTACGCCCGCGACAGCGTAGTCATAGAGCTTCCAGTACTCTTCCGGAGTTGTGTGCCAGTAGTCGATGTCCGGTTCGTTCCAGACCTCGAAGTACCATTGCAAGACCTGCTCCTTGCCATAGCGTTCGACGAGATGCGCAACGACGACGCGCGCCAGTTCGCCCCACTTTGCGTAGTCCTTCGGCGGGTTGTTGGACTTTCCCGAGATGGTGGAATGCGGATAGTGAACCTGGTAGGGCTCGTGTCGGTTGGGCAGGTCCGCGGCGAGGGCTTCGGGCATAAAGCCCAGCTCGACCATGGGCCGGACGCCGGCGGCTTTGTAGGCGTCGAAGATGCCGTCGAAGATCTTGAAGTCGTAAACGGGATTCCCATTCGCATCTTCGGTGTAGACGTTGGTGGAGCTGAACTTCAGCTCGGCCTTGCCGTCGCCCGAGGTGAGCAGGTGGTGTGCGCGGATGTAGACCGGCACCGGGCTGAGATCGTGCAGCTCCTTCAGCAGTTCGGTGCCGTGGCGCATGGTGGTGTAGTTGGCCTCGTCATAGCCGAACCAGCTGTAGATCGGTTTATAGGGGCCTACTACCTTGCCAAGATCAACCTGAATGGCAACCGGGAGCTGTGTTGATATGGGCGGCAGTTCGGGCACAGTGCTCTGCGCCGACGCCGCCCCTGGACTAAGAAGAAACAGCCCAACAGCCGCGGGAAGAAGGGCGCCTGACAGCCGACCGAAGACCTGGATCATGTGTGCTTCCTTTCCTGCGGTTAGAAGTTATATTTGAGCGCGAACTGTATATCACGTGAGGGAACGGAGGTGTTCACGACCTGGGCCCCGGTAGTGGTATCGACGGTTGCGGTAGATGCCGAGCTGGTCGGGCTGGCGCCGGGAGGCAGGAAACTGGTGGTGTTGGAGATATTGAAAAACTCTGCACGGAACGACAGCACGCTCTCGTGCTGCATGCTGAAATCCTTGAAGATAGAGGCATCGTATTGCCGGTACATATCGGAGCGCAGGGAGTTCGCCTTCACAGTGCCGTAGGTGTAGACAGCGGGCTCCACATAGCGGCTCTGGTCGAACCAGGTCTTGACTGAGCGAACGAAGTTTGGGCTTCCGCCGTTCGGGTTCAGGTTCGGACGCTGGCTGCCAACGCCAGTGTTGGCCTGATCGCCAGAGATGATCGGCGTGTAAGGAACGCCGCTGCGCAGCACCACGATGGATTGGATCTGCCATCCACCGAGAACGCTATTGACGAGTGAGTTGGCGTGATTGAGAAAGAGGCGGTCCCTGCCGACTGGGAGTTTGTAGCTCCCGCTCATTGCCAGGTTTTGCGGAATGTCATAGGGCGACACGGCGTACTCATACCCGGTATTGCCACCTAGAGGGGGGGCCTGGTTGAACTGCATAAATTTCGAGTAGGTATAGGCGACCAGGAGCTGCAATCCATGACTTTCGCGATGTTCCAGCTTGGCCTGCAACGAATTGTAGTTGGTGGAGACATCCTGCGTGTTGAAGGTGATGGTGCCCCAGGGCTGGTAAGGTCTGCGGGCCTGAATGGCTCCGGGGCCCGCCGTGGGATCGTTGAAGTCGTTGGTACCGTTCAGGTCGACGCCATGGTTACCGACATAGGCGACTTCAAGGAGATCGTGTGAGGAGATTTGCTGCTGGATGCCCAGGCTGTAGTGCTCGTTATAGCCGACGTTGAGGTGCAGCTTGGTGGGAACAAGGGTCGGGTTGGCCAAGGCAGAGCCAAGGGCAGTACCAAGGAAGTAGTTGGCCAGCGTACGGGTTGGGACGACATTCTGGGTCTGATTGACAAGCTCGTTCAGGCGAAAGGGCAGCATGTTGAGGTTGACGCGCCCGCCCGAAGTCTCGGGCTCGTAGAACATGCCGAAGCCGCCGCGGATGACGGTCTTGGGTGAAGCAGCATAGGAGACGCCTAAGCGTGGGCCCCACTGCCGCTTGTCGGTATAGGTGAGATTCTGCGGCAGGTTCGCCGTTGCTGCCGTCTGAATGTATTGGCCAAAGAACTGGTAAGCGGGCGGTGCTGCCTCCTGCGAGCTGAGGTCCGGAATCGTACCCGTGCCACCGACGATGATAGGCTTCGCCTGAGTCGGATCGAAGGTGCCGATCTGGCCCTCGTAACCATTCAACCAGGGTGAGTACTCATAGCGAATGCCGGCGTTGACGGTGAGTTTGTCGCTGAAGCGAATGTCATCCTGGAAGAAGAACTGCTCGTAGGTCTGCTGTCCGCCGAAGTTCTCGGCGGGATACGCGCGCTGCACGGAAGCAGGAAACCCAAGGAGAAAGTCGGCGTAGGCGTCACCTGTCGACACCGCTTTGCCATTCGCGTTTGTGATAGTGGTGGGGCTTTTGGTGGAGTTCCCGTTGAAGCTGAACGAGCCGGCGAACTGCTCGCTATCGTAGCCAAGCCATTGATAGTAGCGGATGAGGGTGCCGAACTTGATCGATTGTTTTCCCTTGAGGAAAGTGAAGTTTTCAGTCCCTTCCACTGCTTTGCGGTCCTGTGACTTGGGCCGCTGATCGAACGCCGAGCCCTGGATGGAGGTATAGCCGCTCAGCGCGTAGTCCGGAAAGGCGCCACCGACGCCGGGACGAAGCTGCGCGGACAGACCAGCCACGCCGAACTGGCCGTTCCAGTCCGGCCCCTGCAGGAAGGCGGATAGTCTGACGTGGCTGGGCAGATAGTGGACGCGCGCCTCGTTAACCTTGTTCGCGCCGATGTTGGTGATCACTCCCACCGCTATGTCCTGACCAATAGAGCTGAGATTTGCGGTGCCAAGAGCTGGTGCCGCGTTCGGGTCGACTTCGCGATTGGTGATGTAGATCCAACGGGCAAAGAGGCGGTTGGATGGGTTGATCTGGTGATCGATTCGTACGGTGAACTGATCCCAATCGATTGCCTGTGAGGGCACAAAGCTTGCCGTACCGGTGGCGTTGTTGGGGGTGGGAATAAACGCCTGGATGGCCACCGTCTGCGGAGCAATGCGTGAGGCGGGAATCACGTTGTTGGGGAACTGGTCGCGGACGACCTGCCCGTTCACCGTGCGCGTCGTCAGCGGATCGTAGATGGGATTCGCACCCGTGAAATCCCCAGTTCGCTTAGCGTTGCTGGCGACAATGTCGTTGAAGATCTCACCCTGCCGTAGCCTTTGGCCCTCGTAGTCAAGAAAGAAGAAGCTCCGATCCCGGCCGCTATAGAGGTGGGGAATGGTGAGGGGTCCCCCGAGCGCGCCACCGAACTGGTTGCGCTTCAAAATCTGCCGCGTCAGCGCGAAGTAGTTGCGAGCGTCAAGCGCGTCGTTGCGGATGAACTCAAAGATGCCGCCGTGGTACCGGTTGGTTCCACTCTTGGTGGTCGCGTTGAAGAAGGCTCCACCACGATTGTATTCCGAAGAGTAAGGGCTCTGCTGTACGGAAAACTCCTGGAGCGCATCGATCGAGACCTGGATGAAGGTGCCTCCTTGGTGCTGCTCGGTCACATCAACGCCATCCAGCAGGAAGGAGGTTGCACTACCGCGAATGCCGCTGATCACGTTACCGTTCACAATCTCCGGCCGGATTGCGAGCGAGTTGCCCGTAGCTGCCTGCAGTGAAGCGCCGGGGGTCAACTCAGCGAGCCTGTAGAAGCCGCGGCCGTTGAGCGGAAGGCCCGTGAGCTGCTGGTTGGTGATCACCTCGCCCACGGTGGCGGAATCCGTGGTGAGCAGAGGAGTTGCGGTTGTGACCTGCACCGTTTCGGTGGCAGACCCAACGGCGAGCTTCAAATCCTCACGAACGATCTGACCGACCTGCACCTCAATCTGCGAGGTGGTGGAGTTCTGGAAACCGGGAGCGCTGATCGTGATTGTGTAGAGGCCGGCGGCGATTGGAGTGATCACATAGCTGCCGCTGCCGTCCGTGACCGCAGCCTGCACAATGTTGGTGCCGACATTGGTGACCTTTACAATCGCACCAGGGATATTGGCGTCCTGTGGGTCGGTGATGCGGCCAACAAAGCGTCCCTGTTCGACCTGCGTCCTCGCAGATGTGGATAGGATCGTCAGGATGACAAGGGCGCACACTTCCAGCGCTCGGATAAAACGTTTGTTCTTCATTGCTCTCCTTGTCGTGCGCGAACACGCAGGCTGCTTTCTGAAACGCGCCAAAGGTAGTACCTCTAGGGCGGCTCTGTCAACCTATTACTCAGTCCTCTTTTCAGAAGAGTCCAAGTGTTGTTGATTTGCGAGGATATCTGGACAGAAACGCCACTGCGCGGCGGGCAATTAGTGCTTTATAGGAAGTACCTTTAGAAGGGTAGCCGCACAGTAATTTGCTTTGACATTGCCGGACCAACACCGCACCATTAGCCATGAGCCGTCGTCGGGTTGTACGGGTAGGTATCTCCGAGCAGGTGTTAAGCAACAAGGAGGACATCACGCACTTGTTGATCCTGCGGTTTCAGCAGATGCTGAGTGACGGCGTGTTGACGCCGGGAACCAAACTGCCTTCTGAGCGTGAGTTGGCGACGCACTTCAAGGTGGCGCGGTCGTCGTTGCGCCAGGCGCTGAAAGTACTCGAGATCATGGGTGTGATCACGCAGAAGGTCGGTGATGGAAGCTACCTGAACCGAGATGCGTCGTCGGTGCTTGCGGTGCCAATGGAGTTCCTGTTTCTGCTGGACGATACCTCAGTACAGGAACTCACGGAGTTGCGTTTCCTGATGGAGCCAGCGCTGGCGGCGAAGGCGGCGGAGCGTGCAAACGCGGATGATATCGCGCTGCTCCGGCAATCAATTACGGACCTCGAGAACAGCGGGCGCGACCGGGTGAAGCTGGTAGCCTCAGACCTTTTATTTCACCGTGCAATCTTCCAAGCTTCGGGGAACCGATTGACGGGACGGCTTTTTCATACAATTCATCGAGCCATGCTGAACATGATCATGGTGACGTCGCAGCTTGTCGACCTGGAGCATACACTGGCGTTTCACAAGCCTATTCTGGTGGCGATCGAACATCGCGATGCGGCGTTGGCGGCAAGGCTGATGACTGCTCACCTGACGGATGCGAATGAGCTGCTCGCTCTCGGGGGCGAGCAGGAGCGGGCGCGGGTGCTGCGGGATCATGTCTCGTCGGAAGCGCTGGCCGTGCAGAAGATGCCAAGGATGACAAAGCGCCTTGCTATAAAGCGGGCTTAAGTGCCCGGGTTGGGCCCTTAGCTCTTGTCCTGGGCCGTCGCCGGTTCAGAGAAGATCTCGGCTCCTTTACGAAAAACTCTTGAGAAGTGCTTTCTGTTGCTTTCAGCATGCGCGGTTACGGTTTCGAGACACGCTTATACCCCGCACTCTAAGGGGAGAGGTCCTCTCGGGGAATAAGCGAGTAACTCACAAAGGCTAGCTTCTTGCTGTCCGATGACCAGGACGGTCCATTGATCGTTCCTCGTCCGCCAAGCAGCTTTGCAAGCACCCTTACCTTCTTATCGGCGATGGTCATCACCCGCAGTTCTACATCCGTATTGGCTGGGTGCCCCACAACACCCTTCGCATATGCTAAAAACGCGATCATACTGCCGTCTGGGGAGACATGCGGAAACCAGTCGTTACTGTCATCGATGACCACCTGCTCTTGCCTGCTTCCATCCGCAAGCATCCTCCACAGCTGCATTGATCCTGTCCGATCCGAAGCGAAGTAGATCGTGCGTCCGTCAGCCCCGTACTCCGACCCATCGTTCAACGCCTTCCCCGAAGTAAGCTGGGTTTCGGGTCCGCCTGCAACCGGGATGGTGTACACCTGCAGAGACCCATTCCGCATGCCCTCAAACGCCAGCGTTGCTCCATCCGGTGACCAACCATGCGTGTACGAAGGTCCATTTCTGGTTACCAGTCGTGGCTCGCCACCTTCGACTGGCAGGACGTATATCCGCGACATCCCATCGCCTGTAATATCGCTGATCTGCAGCATCGTCCCGTCAGGCGAAATCCCGTGATCGCCCAGGATCTTCGTACGCGCTCCCGTCGGAACGGTCGTCGGCTCGCTCGTGCCAGCTAAGACAAATTTCTGCAGCAACCCTTCCTGGTTGAACAGCAGATACGTCCCATCCTTCGACCAGTTCGGCGACTCGATTTGCTTTGGCGCAACATAAGCAACCCGTCGGTCTGTCGAACTCACCGTAACTGTCTCAAGCGTGCTGTAGAGTACCGAATTTTTTACCACCGGCGAAAGCCTTTCAAGCTTAACGCGGGCGAAGATTGCCGTCTCGGTCACATTCTTGTCATGCGCGGATACCCCAAGCCCCACATAAAATTCACCATCCAGCTTCAGCTTCGTCGACGCACCTGCCGGCTGCATCTTGCCAGTCGCATCCGCAACAAAGGCGTACACATTGTCGCCGCGCCGCTCGAGGCGTACTCGCGCCGGTGCCGACACAGCGAACTCGACCTCGTGCGTGTTATTGCCCCTCTCATCCCTGTATTGCAGGGAGGTCAGCCCATCACCATGCCACGCCACATCGACCGCCTTCGCATCCCCGGCTAAGCTCTGCCGGAACATCAGCACGGCCTTGCGATGGTTGTTGCCGGTAGCACCCAGGAACCTGATGTCCGCCGAAAGTGCAACGTCACCGCTCATCTTTTTCCAGACAAAGTGAAAGTCATCCTCACCAAACCACATATTATCGCCGCTGCCACTGATCGTGTAGACCTGCTTCGCCACGTCATAGGTCGCGTTCCCCGGGTGCAGCACTGTTCCAACATCAGTGTGGCCATCGAAGACGCCAACTGCTCCACCGCCGCTTTGAGCAAGCAGCAATGCAGGCGCAGCAAGGAAGAAGGCGAAGGAGAGCGCGATTCTGAAGGAGACATCAAGCATGGGCAAGCTCCGCATTTCGAGAGAATAATAATCGAGTCACGCCATCCATGCTTGTCGGGAACGATCCCGAGAGAGTGTACTTAACGGCGGATCTTGGAATGACTGTTGCAGAAGCAACGACGCTTCGACTTATAACGTCATCTCTGTCATTCGAGCCGCAGATCCCGACGAGGCCTGCGATGATACCGACCTTGATCTCAGCCGGTTCGCTCGATCAGGCGCAGGTAATCAAAACTGACTTTAGCGGACTCAAGCTGCGATCGGGTGTACGGCGCTTCCTGCTCCGCGAACGCGTGAACAATCCCGGCTTTCTTTGCGGCAGCGAGGATTGGCTTGTAGTTAATGAAGCCGCGGCCCAGCTCCACGCCTTCTGGGCGATTGGGTCCGAACAGATTGGTAGAAAGCATCCGTGCCTTGAAGTCTTTCACATGCACCATGCGCACCCGATCCGGGTGTCGCGTGAAGTACTGGATCGGATCTGCACCGCCAATGATCAACCAGCCGCAATCCATCTCAAACTTGACCAGCGCAGAATCGGTTTCAGCGAGCAATACATCGTAGCCGAAACGTCCATCTGGCAAGCGCTCGAATTCGAAGTTGTGGTTATGGTATGCATATTGCAGGCCAGCGGCTTTCGCCTGTGTGCCAAGGTCGTTCATGTGAGCGGCCATTTTCTTGAAACCATCTATCCCGATCTGTGGCATCGGGGGCAATTGATCGATCGGCTTTGTTGGCGGCGCATTGCCCGGCCCGAAGAGGTCATAAAGAAAGGAGCTGACGGCAAAACGCGCACCAAGCTCGCTCGCCTGGGCGAGAAGCGCAGGGACGTCCGGCGCGTTCTGGAAGGGCAGATGAGCACTCGGAATCCGCAGACCCGCGTCGTCGCACATCTGTCTAAATTGGCGAGCGGTGTACTTCCCGAAGCCGGCGGTTTCTATCTCACGGTATCCAATGCTGTGCAGCGCTTTGAGGGTACCCGGAGCGTCGGATGCGAGTGGTTCACGCACTGCGTAGAGCTGGATGCCTGCAGAAAACAGGTAGATTTCGGAGGCCTGGGCTTGGAGCAGGGCCGGCATGGTTGCGCATGCGGCGATTGCACCGCTGCGGGCTAAGAAACTTCGTCGGCTAAGCGAGCTCATAAATCTCCAAGGAACTGTACGGCTTACGCTATCCTACTCATTCATCTCTCCGCGTACGTAGCGGAGACATCTTTTCACCTCATCCGTTGAACTCCCGGTACCTGGGTAGTCACAGTCGATGTACAGCTCTGCGCGGCTGTGAGCGCCGACGAGAAACTTGAGCACCCGCTGCATCTGCGCATCGCCGGTGCCGAACGGAACACTGTCTCCGCCAGCGACGGCATCTTTCAAGTCAATTGAGGAGATGCTGCGAATGTGTTCCTTGACGAAGTCAAGCGCAGATACGCCTTGCTTGGTCAGATCGCCGATGTCTGGATCGGCACGCAATCGCGGTGAAACACGTAGTTGCTGGGCGAGAAGCCGTTGGTTCGATACCTGGATGCCCACGAGCAAGCCGTGCCGCTGAGCTGCAGAAGCTGCAAGATCAGTCTGCGCCTCGGAAAGCCGGGTGGTGATCACAGATGCACCCATGATTTTTGCCATCAAAAACACACGATCAATCTCCTCCGCAGATCTGCCGAGTGGCGTTGAGTAGGCGCGAATCATGAGGCCTTGCTGCGTAAATTTTGCGCGCAGCGCTTCGAAGTACGCCATCGGCACAGATAAGTGCCAAGCGGTGCGCGCTTCGGACTTGCATCTCTGCTCGTCTTGCTCCTGCGGCGTTGGCGGTCTCGCGGCAGCGCTTCCGATGGCAGAGAAATCAGGATCGAACTCTTCAGGCGCCGCGTGGCTGAACAGAAGCTGACAGTGCCGGAGCCCTGTCTCTTTCATCGCGTTAAGAATTACATGGATCGCCCGGTCGTGCTTCAGCGCTCGCAAACTCCACGTGTTCAACCCCAAAGATGGCGCTCCTGGTAGGGCTGCAAAGGCTCGGCGGCCCATGATCCCGCGCAGGGTAGTCGCACCGAGCCAACCTGCGACATGTCTTCTCGAAACGATCATCCTTACCCTTGCCCTTCTGTGGTGTTTCACGGAGCGAGTGACCAATTATCTTACTTTTGCTTTGGTAGGGATCGTGATGATCCTGCCTCTTACGTTGGCTCTTGCCTATTTACGTACAAGGAATAGCTTGGCTGTGCCTACAAGACTTCCCGGTCAGCCCGCCTGAGCGAATTTGCCTTGCTTATACCTGCTCGCGAAGTTCAGGCCGCAGACACTCTTCTAAGCTCTTATCGTCAGAGCCATCATCACTGAACGTGCGACTAGCCCGCCTGGTGTGAAACCTCCGGATCTATCCCGGCCGGAGGAACCGGCAGGACCTGCTTTGCCAGCCTTCTGCTCAGGGCAGTTCTGGCCGCGGTGCGACGGCCTTCGCTTCAATTTTCACTGACACGTTGCCTAATCCCGGAGCCTGGGCGTTGATGGTGATCGGTCCGCTCTGCTTCAAGGTACGCACCACCCCGAGTGCACGGCCTTCAAAGAGCCTGCGACGGTCGCCTTGGTATGAGGCACTATCTGTCGAACGGCTCATCGAGGACAAGGAGGCTAAGTCGATCGCACGCGTCGAGGAAGGCTATTGCTTACCATTTCGAAGATCATGACCGAATTCGAATGCGTTGTAACGAAATTAGAACATGGGTTCCATAGACTGTCGTCAAGCCTGCAATCAAAGAGTCGAACGCCGGAATCAGCTGTTGGAATTCGTCGCGGAGGACCGCTCGCCGGTAAGCTAACAGCGAGAAGGTAGCCTTACATGCCACTAAGAGGCAAGCCCAAATAAAAGCGATGAGAACCTAAAGAGGCTGCTCGGGAGAGACATACACGGTCCGATCATTGCGGAAGGAGCAAAATGAAACAGGAGATAGTGCGGTGGCTGGCAGTGATGATGCTTACTCTGGCGGGGTCCTCGTTGTGCGCTGCACAAGATGTCGTGCGTCCCGGTGAACCATGGCTCGATAACCGCGGCCATCGCATTGAGGCGCACGGAGGCGGAGTAACTTCGTGGAGGGGCATCTACTACTGGTACGGCGAAGACCGCACACCGACCAACGATCCCGATAAGCGCTACGTGGCCTGCTACTCCTCACGCGATCTTGTCCACTGGAGATTTCGCGGACAGGTGCTGGCTCTTGCCGACCCGGAGCATCTGGGGCTGCACTGGGTGCTTGAAAGACCCAAGGTATTCGCAGGACCGGATGGGACCAAGTTCGTTATGTATGCTCACCTGGACGACGCGCGCTACAAATTAGCTCGAGTGATGGTTGCGGTCAGTAAGCGGATCGATGGCCAATATAAGTATGTGAAGAGCTTCAGGCCGTTAAACGAAGAGAGCCGCGACATTGGGCAGTTTGTCGACAAGGATGGCGCGGCATACCTGATCTTCGAGTCTCGTCCAACCAAAGGCTTCTTCATCGCCAGGCTGACCGGCGATATGATGAGCGTGGAGAAGACCGCCTTCATTCCCGCTCCTCTGGAGGGCGGCGCCCTGGTGCACTTTGGCGGACTCTACTATGTGATGGGTTCCCACATGACCGGCTGGCGACCTAACCCCAATGTGTACGCAACAGCACCCGCGCTCGCCGGGCCATGGACGTCCTTCTCGAACCTGGCGCCAGCGGAAGCGAACAACTACGACTCCCAGTCAACGATGCTGTTGAAGGTCGCGGGTTCAAAGACAACCGCCATCATTTTCATGGGCGACATCTGGCGACCGCACGAACTATCGGACTCGCGGTATCTCTGGATGCCACTTGAGACGGGGAATGATTCGCTACTCCTGCCGCCTCCTCGACCCTGGAGCTTGAATGTCAAGACAGGGGAGACATCCCTCCAGGCAAGCGTCGCCTCGCCAAGCCAGTCTTCCAAATGAACTTTATACTTCCTCAACATTCTAACTGGTGGATGCGAGCGTCACAGGAAGATGATCATCTACCCGGGCACCACCTAGACGCTCATGCCGATTGTGACCTGGCACCCCAAAACAGCCTTCGGCAATACCGTAGGATCCTGGCGAAACCGAAGCAGTCGGCGCCTCGCTTCGAATCGGCGATGCACGTATCAGAGTCTGATCGGTCCCCGAGTCGCAATTTGGTTACTAATCTACCGGTCAGCTTGGAAGGTCTTCGAAAGCTCAGCCTGGAATCTCCGTCACGACGCAACTAGCGGAACTAATCGTGAAGGCCGGGAGCCCCTAATGAGGATGTCCACGAACACCCGTGCTTTTGTCGACCATTCATCTACGGTGCCTGCTCCCGAGACTCCATAGATGGCACGCAGCATGTCCATAGGATCAACATCCGGGCGAAGGTCACCACTGGCGATGGCGCGGCTCGCCAGCACATTCGCAGCTTCTTCCATTATGCGGTTCGTCTGCTGATACATACGAGATGGTCCGCCGGCCATTGCATTGAGCGCGGGAGCAATAATTTTCTTTGCAGCAATGTAGTCGATGAAGACCAACATCCACTCTCGTAGCGCTTCGATCGGTGGCAATTCGGCGGAGAATGTTCTTTGGGCTTCAGCCAGCTTCTCGACTTCGGTTATGTAGACAGCGGCCAGAAGCTCATCGCGCGTAGGAAAGTGACGATAGAGCGTACCCGGGCCAATCCCGGCTCGCCTGGCAATTTCGTCCATGCTGGCTTCGGCACCGAGGCGCGTGAAGACTTGCTTAGCCACAGTAAGGATGCGCTCACGGTTGCGCTGAGCGTCGACGCGTGGCTTTCGAGTCGTACTTTGTACGTCTGACTTTTTCATCCTGTATTTTCTGAAACCGGAGATAGTCTCCGCTAATCCTATCTGCATAACGGAGATCGCCTCCGTTTTACCCCGGGAGGCGGCCCGTGTCAAAGGTATCCCACAGGAGAGTGCAACATGGCAGGACAGTTTGGTGCAAAATCGACCACGGAAGAAGTACTCGCAGGCGCGGGTCTAAAAGGTAAACGGATCTTAGTAACGGGTGTCTCGGCCGGGTTGGGTGTCGAGACAGCCCGTGCGCTGGTTGCACACGGCGCCGATGTCGTGGGTGCGGCACGTGACATCGAAAAAGCAAAACGTGCAACGTCGGAAGTCCGCAATGCCGCAGCAAAGGCTGGCTCGAGTCTGGAGTTGATCGAGCTCGATCTCGCGAGTCTAAAAAGCGTGCGCGCCGCTGCCGACAAGCTGATCGCCAATGGCTGTTTGTTCGATGTTGTCATCGCGAATGCTGGGGTCATGGCGACGCCATTCGGGAAGACGGAGGATGGTTTCGAAACGCAGTTCGGCACGAATCATCTCGGCCACTTCGCCTTTGTAAACCGCATTGCGAAGCTGATCCAAGACGGTGGACGCCTGGTCAATCTCTCCTCGTCTGGGCACCGTTTCAGCGACGTCAATCTAACCGACCCCGATTTCGAGACCACGCCGTACGAACCCTTCATCGCCTACGGGCGTTCAAAAACTGCAAACATCCTCTTCGCAGTTGAGTTTGATCGGCGTCATCGTGACCGCGGCGTGCGCGCTACGGCTGTGCATCCAGGAGGTATCGCGACCGAATTAGGTCGGCACATGCCCGCGAGTGCCATTGAGGCCTTTGTTCAACAGGTACAGGAACAGCGCGCCGCCGCAGGTGAGCCGCCTTTTGAGTTCAAGTCAATTCCACAAGGTGCGGCGACGTCGGTCTGGGCTGGCGTGGTCGCGGAAGCCGATGAAGTTGGAGGAAAGTATTGTGAAGACTGTCAGGTTGGCGAGCTCATTCCCGCAGATCAACAAGTAAGTGCAATCAACAAGGGTGTGCGCGGCTACGCGCTGGATTCCCAGAACGCGAAGGCACTCTGGAAGAAGAGCGAGGCGATGGTCGGCGAGACCTTCGCCTAAAACGGCGAACAATCGGCAGCAAAGTACTGAGCTTCGTATAACAGGCGCAGCATCGGCTCATGCCCCGTTAAAGGATGAGCCGATGTGTACCGCTCGCGTACGCGTCAGGTTGGTTTATTGCGTGTCGGTGGTCTGTGCTCCCCAGAGGGCAGTCGAGCCGGAGACGGTGGAGGCTCCCCAGAGAGCGGTCGCCGCGGCGGGTGTTGAAGCGCCCCAAAGGGCGGTCGCTCCCCAGAGGGCGGTGAAGCCTTCGGGATCGCTGGCGCCCCAGAGCGCGGTCGCTCCCCAGAGGGCGGTCTGGCTGCTGGTTCCGCCGACAAAGGCGTTGGTGCCGTAGACGTTTGAAGCTCCCCAGAGCGCGGTTGCTCCCCAGAGGGCCGTTTGATCGACAACGAGGGTCGAGTTGCCGGACGCGGCGTTGTAGACGACGGTTGGCGACATGGCGGTGCCGCTAGGCAGCGACGACGCCATGCTGGCAGCATTGGCCAGCGCTGCCTCGATGTCGAGATAGCCTGCGCCGACGGTGAGCGCGTCGTAGTGCGAGACAAACCGTGCGCCGCTGACGGGATCGACCGCTGTGCTGATGCTGGGGAAGAACGATCGCTGCGCACTGTGCATGAGTAACGCTTTGACGTTATCGGGTGTGAGCTGGGGGTGGGCCTGCAGCAGGACGGCGACCGCGCCACTAGCTACGCCGGTCGCCATGCTGGTGCCACTGAGCGGCATGTAGTCAGCTGACGCGGTGCTGTTGCCGTTCGTCATGTAGGTGGAGCGAACCGTGTAGAAGGAGGGATTCGACTTTGCGAGCGTGGACCCCCCAATCAGCAGGCTGCTGACCAGGTTGCCGGGAGCAACGATGTCCGGCTTGGCAATGTGATCGACAAACGACGGACCCTTGGAGCTGTAGCTGGCCATGACGTCGTCCCCAATGGAGGCCGTGCCTACGGTGTTCATTGCTCCGACGGTAATGACATACGGATCGTTACCTGGCGCCTCGATGGTGCCGTACCCCTCGGGATTCAAGGCCTCGTTGCGGCCTTCGTTTCCGGCCGCGACGACGACGACTATGCCGGCCTTCCAGGCTGCTTCGACTGCCTGGCATAGGGGGTCGAGCGTGTAGCTCTCCCAGATCGGCCGCCCGATCGAGAGATTGATGACGCGGATGTTGTAGGTATTCTTCATGGCGATCGCCTGCTCGATGGCATCGATCACCGCCGAGTCGCTGCCCTGGCCGTTCTGGTCGAGCACGCGGAAGTTGATCAGGTTTGCATTCGGCGCGGCGCCTGAGAAGGTCCGGGTGAACTGATTGTTTCCTGTGGATTTGTTGCCGTCGCCGGCGATCAAGCCGGCGACATGGGTGCCGTGGCCGTACTGGTCGTTGGTACCGCCGGAGAGGCTTGAAGGAAAGCTGGCACTGTAGAGAATCCGCGATGCATTGGTTTTCTTCGAGGTAAGGTCTGGCAGGTTTTGAATGCCACTGTCGATTACGGCTACGGTGATGCCGGAGCCGTCGTAGCCCTGCGACCAGGCTGCGGGAGCGTTGATGGGCTCCGTCGTGTAGTCGGCTGTCTTGCTGATCGGCTGCACCTGGGCGCGGGCGCCGAGAGGCCGGTCGAGCGAGACATAGGCGACCCTGGGGTCGCTGGCAAGCTGCTGCAGCGCGCTCCCGGAGAGGTCAGTCGAAACCGCCTGCGTCGCCTGGAAGTGCTTCTTCACGGTGCCGCTCGCCGAGGCGACGGCCTGCTCCCGATCGGCCAGGGTGGTTGGCTTGAACTGCACGATCACCGGCCACGTCTTTTCGAGGTCGGCCTCAAGGGCGTCCTTCGAGATCTTCGAAGGGGCGGTCTTCTTCGGGATTGCCGCTGCAATCTTCTGCGTTGATGCTTGAAAGCTAAGCGGCTGCTGCGACAGCATGAATGTGGGGGAAAGAATCGCCGCTAAAGTCGTCGCAGCAATGTACCGGAGAGAATTTGGCTTGTTCATGAAACTCCTGGAGCTCCTGAGGATTGAACCGCGCGAGAGTTCTGCGCTTGATGGATTCATCGACGAAGGTCGCGAGTGATGGAGCTGTTGGAGTGAGGACCTGTAAACTTTCGTACCCTGATGGGGCGGGTGGAACTGGCCAGACGAGGTGCCAGCAGCGCCCGCTGAGACAGCAAGTCTCAGAATCTCGCCAGATACTGATGCGATTCGGACGAGGTGGTTCGCCGCATCATAGAGAAGCTCGATTGTCCTGACATCGAAGCAGGTTGTCACCAAGGCTGGAGACGCAGAGTGACGGTAAAGAAGGCAGCAATGGGCAAAGCTATATCGAAGGCAAAGCAAGCACAGAGTCGTAAGGCTGCACTGATTCACAGGATGGGGCACTTCTCCATACCATGCGTTCGATCCAACAGCACGAGCAGGAACTGTGCACCTTGAAGCATCATTTCGAGCGAGAAAGCTCAGCAAGCCCAGAGGCTGTAGAGGAATTGCGCCAGCTACTCGACAGCATGCCAACTCGCGACTATCTCGATGATTTGAATGCTTTGCAACAGGCGATGGATGAGGGCTCTAAAGCGAAGTGAGGGCAGATCGGGCGAAGGAGCTACCGGACCACCCGGGCTCGCACCCGTGTATCGACTTCACGTTCGACCTTCCCGAGATCCTGCTTCAGGAGCCGCCCGCGTTCCACCGTGAGGTCGCCCCCGACGTAGACCCGCTGCACCTGCTCCTCGCTGGTCACAAAGACCAAGGACGCGTAGGGATCAAAGACTACGCCATAAGCTTCGGGATCGATCAGCAGAAAGTCGCCCATCTTGCCGGGCTCGAGCGAGCCGATGCGGTCCTTTACACCAAGCACATCCGCGCTGCCCATGGTGTGCAGCCGCAGGACGTCGTAGGGGCTCATCACGGCGGCATTCTCGTATTTGGCGCGAATCGCGTAGAGTCCTGTTCGCAGGTTCTCGAAGGGGTCGGCGAGGTCGGCACTTGCCTCGCCATCGACGCCCATGCCTACACGGACGCCCATTTTAAGGTACAGCGGAATGTCTGCTGTTCCCGAGGCGAGGCGCCCGTTTGAGAGCGGATTCCAGCTCATCCCTGATCCTGCTTTGGCGGTGTCGGCGAGGATCTTCGGGCTGGTATGGATGAAGTGCCCGAAGAACATCCGGTCCGTCACCAGGCCGCAGTTCATAAACCACGGCCAGGTCTGCTCACGGTCAGCCACCTGCGTCTCCGGCTGCTCGAGATAGTGGCTCTGGTTGCCGAGATCGAAGCGCTTCATGAGCGCGGCCTCCAGCACGGCCTGCTGCTCGGTGCCGTCGAAGGCGGTGCCGCCGTTGATCATCAAAGAGAGCAAGCGTGCCTTTTCGGCTTTGCTCTTTGCGGCGGCGTGGGCATAGTCGAGGAAGGTTTTGAGACGCGCTTCGGCTACGGGGATAGTGTTCGCCGGTCCCGCCTTCCCAGGCTCCCATCCATGTACAAAACGAAGACCAGCATCCATCTCGGCCCGCAGCTCGGCCTCGCTGAAGGCCTCGTTATCGGCGGGCGTGTGGCCGCCATAGTTGAAGTTGTAGGTCGACGTAATGCCGTGCCGCAGATGATCGAGGCCACCCTCCAGGGTGAACCAATATAGGTCTTCAGCTGTTGCCCTGGTGACCGCTTTTCCATACAGCGCATCGATCCATCCGAGCAGCGTCTGATTGGCAGCCAGGCCCCGGTAGGCGCTCTGCCAGAGGTGACTATGTGCGGACACAAAACCGGGTACCACCCACTCTCCTGCGGTGTCGATCACTGTATCCGCGTGGGTACAGGCGGCGGGATCACCATGCAGGACTGCAGTAATCCTCCCTGCGTGGTCGACCAGCAGACAACCGCGGAACGGCTCCTTCTGGTCCGTCGCCATGGTGAACAGGTAGGCATGTCGGACGCTTAGCTTTGCCCTGGGCTGCTGCGTGCCACACGCCAGGCTCGCCGCACACGCGACATATCCGAGCAAATATGCGATGCAGCGTAGCAGCGAGAGGACCATGCTCGTTGATACCCCATTGCTGGGGTCATCACAAGCGAAATCACTCTGCCCTCAGCGAGAGCAGGTTAGGCCAAGTGCGGAAGCGCTGCGATCTTGAGGCTCGTATCGGCTAGCACTCAGAACGTGGATCGAGCGACGGCGGGGCCACTGCTCCAAGTTGTGAGACGAAAGAATTCATGGGCTGGATTTTTGGAGAGATAGATGGCGAGGTGCGGCGGCCCGGGATATCCTTGCAGAACTTCTACAGAGCGTGCGAGAGATGCTCCGTGAGCGGCTCTATGGTGCCGAGCAAAAGAGGGAGGGGAGCCGGAGCTCCCCTCCTAGTCAAATTTGATGCAGTTAGAAATTCACACGAGCTGTAAAGGCGAGTTGCCGTGGGTTCGAGACACCCACTCCGCCCGTACCGGCAGTGATTGTTCCGACGCTCTCGATATTGCCACCGGGAAGGCCTGCGTTGATGTGATTGAAAGCATTAAAGGCATCGACACGGAACTGAGCGTAGATGCTCTCCTTGATCGGAAAGTTTTTTAGCAGGGCGAGATCCGTGTTGAAGAAACCAGGACCAAAGTTGCTATTGCGACCGGTCGTGCCGATTGTGTCAAGCGGTGCAGCGCTGAAACCGTCTGCCGGATTGGTGACGATGTTGGTGGAAACGGCCTGATAGAAGGTGCGGTTGTGGTTGACGGCGTCGAACTTGCTGAGATGCGTCTGCAGACTTCGCGGGTTCCCAACCGGGTAGCAGGGGGCGGAGCTCGGAATCGACAGACCGCACTCGTTGTAGCTGAGCGAGAAAGGCAATCCGCTCGCGAGGGTAAGGACCGGGGTCAGCTCCCAGCCACCGACGACCTCGTTGATAAGTGTGTTCGATTTCGAGAGGAAAGGCTGATTATGGCCGAACGGAAGCTGATACCCTCCGTAGACGACCAGCTGCTCTTCGCGCGTAGAATCGTCGCGTCCCTTGCCGGCCTGCTTCGACCAGGTGGCATACTGCGAATTGAAGTTGAAGGCCCGCTGCCATGCGAAGTTGCCGGTAAGTGAAAGGCCATGGGACATCTGCTTGGCGAGGGTGACCTGCAGGGCGTTGTAGTGGGTGTCTTGGTCGTCCCCGTAGAAGGTGACACCCTGATTCCAGCCGCAGGAGCCTGGACCGACGGTGGTTGGACGGACATAGGCTGGATCTTTGCAAGCGGGTAAGGAACCGCCGAAGTAGCGCTCCAGATATTGCAGCTGTGCTGTGCCTCCCGATGGGGAGATACCCGGGAACTGCGTATAGGCTGGCGAGTAAAGGGCGCTCGACGGGACCGAACCATCGTAGTGGAGCGGCTGTCCGACAACGCTGTACTGTGCCGGCAGGTTAATTCCGGCCTCATTCGGGTTGGTGTTGTTCCCATCGCCCGCACTGAGCGTATGAGTGCCCTTGTTGCCGACGTAAGCGATGGTGAGTGCTAGGGTCGGGGTCATGGCCTGCTGCACGCTCAGGTTCCAGGCGTCGAGCGTCGGGAGACGAAGACCGTTGGGACGTGCCTTGGAACTGACTTGGTAGCCAGGATTCGGCAGCATACCGTTTGCAGGAACGACGGTCGCCGCGTTCATCGGGGGGCCGGTGGTGAGATCGAAGGGCTTCGTATAGTGGACGGCATCCTCGCTATTGGTGTTGATCTCCTGGTTGGCGAGGACGGGAAGATTCTGCGTGACGACGTGACCAAATATCGAGCCGAAGACGCCAAGGTCGAAGCTGCGGCCGTAGCCAGCGCGGACCACGGTTCGATCTGTTACCTGATAAGCGACGCCGATGCGGGGGTTGTAGGCGTTCGAGGCCGCTTTCCAGCCCATGTCGCTGGGAACGCCGCCTACGCCAGCCACGCTGAGGTAGCCGGTCGTAAGGTCCATAAGGGCGCCATTGCCGGGCCCGTTGACGGTCTCCGGGAAATAAAGCTCATAGCGGAGGCCATAGTTGACCGTCAGCTTTTGGGTCGCGCGCCAGGTGTCCTGAGCGTAGAAGAAGTCACGTTTTTGGAACTCCTTAGCGTTGGTTGAAGTGCTGACGTACCTGCCAAACTGGCTGACGTCGCCTAGCACGTAGGAAGCAAGACCCAGGCCGCCGACACCGTTCAAGCTGGTGGACTGCTGGTAGAAATCGAAGAGGCCGGTGCGGTCCGTATCGCTCGGGACACGCAGGTTGCGCGCATACCGGAGGTCGACGCCGACTTTGATAGAGTGATTGCCGAGCGCCTTCGTCCAGTTGTTGACGAGTTGATACTGGTCCTCGCGCTCTTCAAGCGGGCAGTTGCAACGGTTGATGGCGAGGCCCGCGCCCCATTCGCCGGTCCCACCAGGCTGGTGGATTTGGAAGCCGGGGGCGCCACTAGTGAAGTTGTTGCCGGCGATGTTCAGACCGCCGAAGCCTAGGTTTGTGGCGAAGGGAACGCCTTGGTTGTATTTCTGATCGATGATGTTGTACCGGTAGTACCCGAGGCGAACGTCGGTGACGAGCTTTGCATTCACGGCAATATCAGTACCGGCCGCGGCGCTGTCGTTCGCGCCGGTAGAGTTACCGCCATAGTTGCCGAGGCCGAAGCCAGGACCGCCCGCAGCTCCGAAGAGCGTTGTACCGGTCAGCGTATCCGTGAAACGGCTGAATCGGCCAAAGGCATGGACTCTTTGGGAGAACTGATAGTCAATCCGCGCGTCCCACTGGTTGCTATTGAAGATACCGGTTCCGCCCTGGGTATAGGTATCGAGAGGACCACCGGAGGTGGAGGCCTTATTGGGCACGAAGGGTGCGATCAGCTTCAGGTAGTTGAGTGCCGGGGCGGAGAGCTGGGCGTTGGGAATGATGTTGCCCGGGTACGGCGTGCCGTCTTTTTGGTAAACGATGCCAGCGTTGGCTCCATAGGCCGGGTTGAGGTAGTCACTCAGATTACAACCATTTCCGCTGAGGCAGGACGAGGTGGCGAGAGCGGTCGGGACAATGCTGGCGGAGCTGGTGCCGACGCGTTGGCGGGCGCCTTGGTAGTCACCGAAGAAGAAGAGCTTGTCCTTTAAGATGGGGCCGCCAACCGATCCACCGAACTGATTCTTGAGACCGGGAGCGATAGGGCTGCCGGGAAACTGCGTGTAGGGATCTTTGGCGAGGTTCGCCGTACTGGTGCGGAAGTCGAAGGCCGAACCGTGGAAGCTGTTCGAGCCGGACTTGGTTTGCGCGGTGACGACGGCGGAGACAGCCTTGCCGAACTCAGCGTCAAAGTTCTGCGTGGTGATCTTCGACTCGGCGAGCGAATCGATGTTGGGATTGATGACGATGATGCCGAGGATGGGGTCCTGATTGTCGGTGCCGTCGAGCTCGAAGGCGGTTCCACCGAAGGCCTGACCGTCGACCTGGATCTGACGGCTGCCTTGGGGGTTCTCGTCGGGGGCGTGGCTCCAGCCGAGCAGCTGCGCCCCGGGAAGAAGCAGCTGGAGGTTGGTGAAGTTGCGGTCGCCGATCGGGAGATCCTGGATCTCACTACCGCTCAGGACCATCGAGACGTCGGCGCGGTCGGTCTTCAGTTGCGGGACGGCGTCGGAGTTGACGGTGATGGTTTCGCCATTGGCATCACCAACCTGGAGGGACGCCTGGATCTTGGTGGAGGTATCGGCGAAGAGCTGGAGGCCGGTCTGTTGGAAGCCCTTGAAGCCCTGCGCCACGACCTTGACGTCATAGACGTCGGGAATGAGGTGCTCGACAGTGAACTCGCCGCTGGCGTTCGACTGAACGGTAACGGCAGTTCCCTTGGCGGTGTCGGTTACGGTAACGGTCGCGTTGGGTACGACGGCGCCCGTGGTGTCGGTGATTGAGCCGAAGATCGATCCGTAGACGGCCTGGCCGAAGCTGGAGGCAGATAGAAGGAGGGTGCACACTCCGAAAAACATTGCTGCTCGAACCAGTTTGCTTTGCATCCTGTTCTCCCCTTGAAGTCCTTGGTGCGGACGAATGCTGCTTGCTGCTTTACTGTCCTGCGTGTCGCGTTGGCTACGGTGACACCTTGAGGTGGCGGTGTAGCCAGCGAGCACATAGTTTGTGAACGTGCAGAAACTGGAACTTATATTTTGGGCTTTCTGAAGCAACTCGGAAAATACGCGGATGGGTGGCTGCGTGTCAATGCTCTTTATTCGGCGCATCCAGCACGATACCCTGGCAATCGGCCTTGACAGCTTCGGCGGGGTATCAGGCCGGCAATGCGGCCCGGAAAAGCAGACTGGTAGCGCGTCGGCTGTTAGCTCTAACTTACTGATAATAATTATTGTTGAACAGCTAAATGCTTTTAGCTAGTGGACGACTTTCTCCGGAAAACCATAGGGCTTCCTCCTGATTTGCATATGCAAACTTTAGTTTTTGAGTGGCTTATGTATACGCGTTTTGTACGAGATGAACGTAGAGGCTGCGCAGCCTGATGTGCGCTTTGTCCTGGAACTGGCAACTGTGGCTAGTCCGGTGTTCTTTCTCTATACTCAAGCCCTGTTCGTTCGTCTGCGTTCGGGGTGCGGGTGTATTTCGGCCTACGCCGACGCGGTGTAGCTGGCAGATTTGGAACGGAATTTGGGGAGATTCGCTGTTGAGTCTGGATCGTCGCACCTTCCTTCGCTCGCTGTCGGCAACCGCGCTAGTGCTTACGCTCGAGGATGTGCTGGCCCTTGCCTTGCCAGGTCAGACGGCTACGCCGGCGGGCGAACCTGGGGCGCAAATCGGCTCGCGGCCAACGTATGAGACGAAGCCACGAGCTGCGCCGAAGGGTGCGCCCTCGCCAGTGACGGGGACGCCTTTAGGAGTGACGTTTCTCGATGTGGCGCGACAGGCGGGGCTAAACGCAAAGACGATCTATGGGGGGGAGCACCGGAACAAGTACCTGCTCGAGACGACCGGGTGCGGGGTCGCGTTCTATGACTACGACCATGATGACTGGCTTGATATCTTCCTGGTGAACGGGTCGCGGCTGGAGGGGTTTGCCAAAGGGCAGGAGCCGATCTCGCGGCTCTTTAAGAACAATCGCGATGGGACGTTTACTGACGTGACGCTGAAGGCCGGGCTAGGGCGGAGCGGGTGGGGGCAGGGGTGCTGCGTCGGAGATTACGACAATGATGGGTGGGACGATCTGTTCGTCAGCTACTACGGCCAGAACGTGCTGTATCAAAACCATGGCAATGGGACGTTTACGGATGTAACAGCGAAGGCCGGGCTGGTCCAGCCTGGGCCGAAAACGCGGTGGAACTCCGGCTGCGCGTTTCTGGACTATGACCGTGACGGCCATCTTGATCTGTTTGTGGCGAACTATATTGACTTCGACATAAAAACCGCTCCGCTGCCTGAGGCGGCAGGATGCGCGTACAAGGGAATCCAGGTAGCGTGCGGTCCGCCGGGCCTCGAGGGCGGGAAGAACATTCTGTATCACAACAATGGGAACGGGACGTTTACGGATGTTTCGCGGAAGGCGGGGATGTGGGAGACGGTGGGGACGTATGCGCTGAGCGTGTCAGTCTCCGATATAGACAATGATGGCTGGCCGGATATCTATGTCGCGAACGATTCGACGGCGGCTACGTTTTATCAGAATCAAAAGGATGGGACATTCAAGGACATGGCGATCGAGGCAGGGATCGCGTACTCGCCCGACGGCAAGCCCCAGGCCGGGATGGGTGTATCGATTGGCGACTTCGATCGTGACGGGCTGCTCGATATTGTGAAGACGAACTTCGCCGGAGATACGGACTCGCTGTATCTGAACCTGGGGGATGGGACGTTCGAGGACCATACGTACCTGTCGGGGCTTGGGGTCAATACACGGTACCTGGGCTGGGGCGTGGGCTTCTTCGACATGGATAACGATGGCTGGCTGGATATCCTGATCTCGAATGGGCATGTGTATCCCGAGGTAGACGGAACGCATATTGACGCGCCGTATGCGCAGCACAAGTACCTCTATCGCAACCTGCGGAACGGGCAGTTCGAGGAGGTAACGGCACAGGGTGGGCCAGGGATCAACGATGCAGCGACAGCGCGCGGATGTGCGTTTGGGGACTATGACAATGATGGCGATCTCGACGTAGTGGTGAACTGCGTGAACAGCCTGCCGCAGCTTCTGCGGTGCGATGCGGTGGTGGGCGCGGCACCAGCAAGAAACTGGATCAAGGTGCGAACTGTGGGGGTGAAGGCGAACCGGTCGGGGATCGGGGCGCGGATCAGCGTGACGACCACGGTGGGCGGGAAGCCGTTCGTGCAGGTGGAGGAGGTACGGAGCGGTGGCAGTTACTATTCGCAGAATGACCTGCGGATCCACTTCGGGCTGGACCGGGCGGTAAAGGCGGACCTGGTGGAGATTCGGTGGCCTTCGGGAACGGTGGATCGGCTGAGGGATCTCGAAGCAAATCATCTTTATGTTGTGCAAGAGGGTGGAAAGATTCTGAAGACAATGCCCATGGGGGTGGCTGGCAAGTGAGCTTTGTCGAGGGCTGGCGGCGGCAGGCAACGGCAGGCGCGACGACGGGGGTGTTGCTAGTCCTGGTTGCGATGGCGGCGATGGTGGCTAAGGCGCAGGCGGTGTATCCGGCTTCTGCGGAGCATGTAGGTCCGGCGTGGTTTGTGGATGTGGCGGAGAAGGCCGGGGTTGCGGTCCGGAACGTGAATGGCAGCGTAGAGGCGAAGCGGTACATCATTGAAGCGACGGGCTCGGGCGTGGCAATTCTCGACTATGACCGCGATGGGTGGCCGGATATCTTCCTGGTGAACGGGGCGACCATCGGGCCGGCGGTAGGGGAGAAGCCGACCAGCCATCTGTTTCGCAACAATCATGATGGAACGTTCGCGGATGTGACGGTAAAGGCGGGGCTCGTGTCGACGGGGTGGGGGCAGGGCGCGTGTGTAGGGGACTATGACAACGATGGCAACGACGACATCTTCGTGACCGGATATGGGAAAAGCCGACTCTTCCACAATGAGGGAAACGGGACGTTTAAGGAGGTGGCGGAGCAGGCCGGGGTGGCGGGGAGCGGCAAGGAGTGGGGCACAGGCTGCGCGTTTGTCGATTATGACCGGGATGGAAAGCTCGACATCGCGGTGGCAAATTATGTGCACTTCGACCTTGCGCATACGCCGGCGCCGGGTGAGGGTGCGGGGTGCATGTGGAAGGGAGTGCCGGTGATGTGCGGGCCGCGCGGGCTTCCGAGCGCGCCGAACCTGCTTTTCCATAACTTGGGCGGCGGCAAATTCGCGGACGTTAGCAAGGCGAGCGGGATGGAGCGGACGCTGGCCCATTATTGCTTCTCGGTGACGACGATTGACTATAACGAGGACGGCTGGCCGGATCTGTATGTGGCGTGCGACTCAACGCCGGCGATCCTGTATCGGAACAACCATGATGGAACGTTTACGGATGTGGGGGCGGATGCGGGCGTAGCGTTCAACGAGGAGGGGCGGGAGCAGGCGGGGATGGGGTCGACGGCCGCGGACTACGACGGGGATGGAAAGATCGACCTGTTCAAGACGAACTTCTCGGACGATACGTCGACGCTCTATCGGAACAACGGGGATGGAACGTATAACGACGTGACGTTTCCGGCCGGGCTAGGGATCAACACGGACGCGCTCGGATGGGGGGCGATGTTCGCCGATGTAGACAATGACGGCTGGCCGGACCTGCTGGTGGCGAACGGGCACGTGTACCCGGAGGTCGATTCGGCGAAGCTGGGGGCGCTATATCGGGAGCCGCGACTGTTGTATTACAACCTCGGCGCTACGCGGAGTGCGGCCCCGGTCAAGTTTAAAGACGTGAGTAAGACATCGGGACCAGGGCTTACGGAGCCGCGGTCAAGCCGGGGGCTGGCCGTGGGGGATCTGTTCAATGACGGGCGGATGGAGGCGGTCGTGAACAACCTGAGCGACAAGCCGATGCTGCTGGTGAACCTGGCGAAGAACCAGAACCACTGGCTGGGGTTGCGGCTGGTGGGGGCGGTGTCGAACCGGGATGCGATCGGAGCGCGGGTGACGCTGACGAGCGCGGAGCGGGTGTGGGTGGACGAGGTACGTAGCGGTTCCAGTTACAATTCTTCGAATGATCTGCGGCTGCACTTTGGGCTGGGTGCGGAGACGAAGCTGACGGGGATTACGGTGCGGTGGCCGAGCGGGATGACGGAGCTGTTTCCTGGGCCGGGGGTTGACCGGGTGGTCGGGTTGACTGAGGGTAAGGGGCGTGTTGAGGCTGCCTCCGGCTCCGTGGCGCAGCCGTAGAGAAGGCTAAATGTAGGTTCTTCGGAATGACAGAAAGAGAAACAAGGGTGGACGGCAGACGTATTAAGGGTGGGGGTTGCTAGAATCAGCCGAACGCCCTGAGGTTTGCCCTTGCGCTTGATCATGCGGTTCCCTGCCCTGTCTTGTACTGCCCTGCTTCTCATTGCTTCGATCGTTGCGGCCGCACAGATCCCGCTGGCGGTTGAGGCGCCGGTTGCGATTACGCGGGTGGGTGCGGTGACTCCCTTGCCGAACGGAATATCCGTTACGGCGGATGGGGGCGTGATGCAGATTACGGCGCTGCGACCGGATGCGTTGCGGGTGCGGGTGGCGCGGAGAAGTGGGCTGCCTGAGGATGCTTCGTGGGCGGTGCTGGCGACGGCGCGGACGGCGCGGACGACGGTCGAGCAGGACACTTCGGCGACGGCGGTCGGGTTTCACACGTCGGCGCTGCGCGTGTCGCTGGATCGGGCGAGCGCGACGCTTCGGGTGACGGACCTGGCTGGGCAACTCTTACAGCAGGACGTGCGACCGGTGGAGTTTCACGGCACGGGTTTCCGGCTGTACAAGACGATGCAGCCGGACGAGCATTTCTTCGGGTTGGGCGACAAGATCGGTCCGCTCGATCGGCGGGGGATGGCGTTTACGATGTGGAACTCGGATACATTCGGGTTCCAGGAGTCGACCGACCCGATCTACAAGTCGATCCCGTTCTTCATCTCGATAAATGAGGGGCGTGCGGTCGGGGTGCTGGTGGATAACACGTGGCGGAGCAGCTTTGATTTTGGCAAGGAGCTGCCGGACGCGTATTCGTTTGGCGCGCCGAACGGGCCGATCGACTACTACCTGCTGTATGGGCCGACGCCGCGCCAGGTAGTGGAGGCGTATGCGTGGCTCACGGGGCCGAGCCCACTGCCGCCGCTGTGGTCGCTGGGGTTCCAGCAGTCGCGCTACAGCTACTACCCGGAGGCGCGGGTGACGGAGGTGGCGAACCGGCTGCGGGCGGATAAGATCCCCGCGGACGCGATCTACCTGGACATCGATTATCAGCATAAGTACTGGCCGTTCACGGTCGACGCGGAGCGTTTCCCTACCTTTCAGGCGATGATTAAGGATCTGACGGCGAAGCAGTTCCACGTAGTGTTGATCACGGACCTACACATTGCGAAGCAGCCGGGGGTAGGCTACGCGCCATATGATAGCGGCACGGCGGGCGATCACTTTGTGAAGAATGCCGACGGCTCGACGCTGGTGGGAAAGGTATGGCCGGGGGACTCGGTGTTTCCCGATTTCACGCAGCACCAGAGCCGCGAATGGTGGGGAACGCTCTACAAGGAGTTCGACAAGCTGGGCGTAGCGGGCTTCTGGAACGATATGAATGAGCCGGCGCTGTTTGGCGTGGCTACGAAGACGATGCCGGACGACGCGCAGCACCGGATCGACGAGCCGGGGTTCCGGCCGCGGACGGCGAATCACCTGGAGATCCATAACGTCTTCGGGATGGAGAACACGCGGGGGACATATGAGGGGCTGCTTAAGCTGGACCCGGACAAGCGACCGTTTGTGCTGACGCGGGCAAGCTATGCGGGCGGCCAGCGCTACTCGGCTACATGGACAGGCGATAACAGCTCGACGTGGAACCACCTGCGGTTGACGACGCCGATGCTGTTGAATCTCGGGCTGAGCGGCTTTGGGATGAGTGGGGCGGACGTGGGGGGCTTTGCGGGGACGCCGCAGCCGGACTTGCTGACGAAGTGGGTAGAGTTGGCAGCGTTCCAACCGATTGACCGCGACCATACGGCCGACGGCACGGGCGACCAGGAGGTATGGGTGCATGGGGCGGCGCAGGAGAATATCCGCCGGCAATATATCGAAGAGCGGTATAGGTTGCTGCCGTATCTGTATACGGTAGCGGAGGAGATGTCGCGGACCGGGCTGCCGATCGTGCGGCCGCTGTTTCTGGAGTTCCCGAACGCAGCGCCGGATGGTCACCCGATCGATCTGGATGCGGCGGGGCAATTCATGTTTGGGCCAGACATCCTGGTGGCGGCACCGCCGTATCCGGATGAACTCGACGCGTACGAGGTGCACCTGCCGCCGGGCGGGTGGTTCGACTATTGGACGGGTGCGCGGGTCGACCATGCCGTCGACCTAGCGCGACGAGACGCGGAGCAGCGGGCGGCAACGGTGCCGCGGCTGATGGTGAAGCCGACGCTGGGGGTGCTGCCGGTGTATGTGCGGGGCGGGACGATTCTGCCAGTGCAGCCGCTGGTCCAAAGCACAGAGGAGAAGCCGGTGGGGCCGCTAACACTACGGGTGTATCCGGGCGCTAACTGCCGGGGCTCGCTCTACCAGGATGACGGCATCTCGTTCGCGTACCGGACGGGAGCGTATCTGCGGATGGAGTCGACGTGCGAGCAGACGGCGGGCAGGCTGACGATCCATGTAGGGGCGCACCAGGGGAGCTTCCAGCCGTGGTGGCAGGACCTGGCGATCGAGGTATACGGGGGGCTGAGGGTGGGCTCGGTGTTAGTGAATGGGACGGCGCGGCCGGTTGGCGCGGCGGGGGATGGGATGGTGCGGGTGGTGGTGCCGGATGAGGGGAAGGGTGTGGAGGTGGTGTTGGCGGAGTAGTGGGGGGATCAGATTCGCGAGTTGGCGGGTCATGATGCGCGCCTAGAGCAATGTAGGTCCTTGAGTGTCGCTTCTCGCGGCGGGGCTGCGAGAAGCGACACTCAGAAGGACAGCTGTTGGCGGTTAGCGCGCAGGCTGGGGTGCAGGATCTGGTGAGGCTGAGGCCAGGGGTTCCGGGAGTTTGGCGGCAGCTACTTCGCTGGCGGCCTTCTTCTTGCTGAGGACTTCGAGGCGAACGCTGGCGGTGCCCACGGAGCGGATGCCGAGTCGCTCGGCGGCACCGCGGGAAAGATCAATGACGCGGTCGGCGAAGAGAACGCCGCGATCGTTGATGCGAACGATGACGGACTTGCCGCTGTGGGTATCGACGACGCGGACCATGGTGCCGAAAGGGAGGGTGCGATGGCAAGCGGTCATGTCATTCATGTCGAAGGTCTCGCCGCTGGCGGTCTTATGACCGTTTAGGACGGCGCCGTACCAAGAGGCGATGCCGCTCATGGTAGGGCGCTTGAGGAAAGCAAAGCGTTTGCGGGGAACGGGCGGGCGAGGGGCGGCGACGGGCGCGAACGTGGGACTCTCGACCATCGTTGGCTGGGTGATGCCGAAGGGGTGAGTTGCCAGGCCGGGAATGGACATCATGAAAAGAGCAACAACGGAACAACCTGCTACGCGAATTTCGTTGGTAAGAAGCAAATAGTCTCCTGCGCCGCTGCGTGATCCGGCTCTCATAAAGTTTACGCTTCCAGAAGCGGATCGCCAAATTAACGAGACCGGGATGTGGTGCTGAATGAGTCACTTGCGACTTGACATAAGGGAGTTCGAGGGGGTATCGAAACTCTCACTTGCGCGCCGAGTCTGACCGGCTACTCTCAGAAAGCGAGCCTTTCCTGAGGCCATCGCGCAGGTCTGTCGATGCAGCTCAGCACGCCCTCCTTCTTTGTCTTCTTCCTGACCGTGTGGCTGCTCTACTGGGCGGCGGCGCAGTTCCGTGCCGCTCGCTTCGCGGTGCTGCTCGCGGCGAACGGTTTCTTCCTGGCGAAGTTCGGGCTGCTCTACATGGCGCTGCCGGTGGCGGCGACGATTGATTTCCTGGTCGGGCTGGGGTTGGCGCGCGGTGGATCGAATGCGGTGCGGCGGCTGCTGCTCGGGGTGTCGCTGCTGGTGAATCTTGGCCTGCTGATTACGCCGAAGGTGCTGGCGCTTAAGACGGGCGACCGGTACGCGTGGCTGCTGACGCTGAGTCTTTCGTTTTACTGCTTCCAGTCGCTGACGTACACGATCGACCTGTACCGGCGGGATGAGGACGCGCTGGCGACGCGCAGCGTGGCGGCGTATCTTTCGTCGGCGGTCTTCTTCCCGGTGCTGGTGGCGGGGCCGATCCTGCGGCTGCACAACTTCCTGAAGCAGATGCTCGCGCCGCCTTCGCTGAGCAACGAGCAGGCCGGGCGGGCGCTGCTGCTGATCGGGATCGGCCTGGTGAAAAAGCTGTTGATCGCCGACTTCCTGGGGCAAAATCTGGTTGGGCGCGTGTTCGATACCCCGGCGCTCTATAGCGGGGCGGAGGTGCTGGCGGGGGTGTATGGGTATGCGCTGCAGCTGTTTTTCGACTTCTCGGGGTACACCGATATTGCGATCGGGGTGGGGCTGCTGCTGGGGCTGAAGCTACCGGAGAACTTTCGCCAGCCGTATCTGTCGGTAAACATGATGGAGTTCTGGCGGCGGTGGCACATCACGTTTTCGGAGTGGCTGCGGGATTACCTGATGGAGTCATTGCCGCAGCAGCGGCGGCAGTTTCCGCTGCTCTCCTACTGCTACAGCGTCATGGTGACGATGATGCTGGGCGGGCTTTGGCATGGACTGAGCTGGACCTTTCTGATCTGGGGTGCGCTGCACGGGGGAGCGCTGGCGACGGTGCGGCTGTGGAAGCAGGCGCGCAAGGGATCGAAGCCGCCGGCTTGGGGCCGAGTGGTGTCGGTGCTGCTGACGTTCAATTTTGTGTGCTTTACATGGATTTTCTTCAACGCATCGTCGGTGGCCAATGCAGTGGCGATTCTGCAGCGGATCGGGTCGAATACGTGGTCGGTCGATAACCTGACGTGGCCAATCGTGCTGGTGATGATGCTGGCGGCAGTGGCGCACTGCCTGCCGTTACGGTGGCTGGACGACTCGGCCGCGCTGCTGGGGCGGGCGCCCTTTTGGCTACAGGGGGCGGCGCTGGCGGCGCTGGTGCTGATCATCCAGACGATCTCCGGCCGGGGCGCAGCACCGTTCGTATATGGAAACTTCTGACCATGCAATTCCCTCTTAAGACGGCGCTGGCGTTTGCGACCTGCGTGCTGACGCTGGTCGCGTGGCGGCACTGGCAGGATCACGACAAGGGGATCGCGCCGGCGATCTTTGCCGAGGCATGGAAGCTCCATCCTCTCCGGACGCATCCGGCCCCTGTGGTGCCGCTGCCGCAGCAGGGGCAAACGCTGCAGTCTACCGAGATGGCGCGGAATGAGTCGAATGCAGCCTCGGCTAGGGCTCCAGGACGGCCGGCGCTTTCGGATTTTTTATTTGATGAAAGTGGGACGCTCGATCCGTTCTTCGCGGCGCTGGCGCGGCTTGAATCGCCGTCTGGTGGGGGGCCGATGGTCGCGAAGCCAGATCAGGTGGCGATCCTGCATTATGGGGACTCGCCGACGACGGCTGACCTGATTACGGGCGATGTGCGGGCGCTGCTCCAGCAGCGGTTTGGCGACGGCGGGCATGGGGCGCTGCTGATCGCCAAGCCGTGGGCGTGGTACGGGCATCGGGATACCGATATTTCCGCTCACGGCTGGACGATTGCGACGGCGGTGGGCAAGATGCGGCCGGATACCTACGGCCTGGCGGGAGCGAGCTTTGAAGGATCGGCTGGGGCGGGGAGCCATATCACGCTGAAGAACGCAGGCCAGTCAAGCATGGAGCTGGCGTATCTGGCCGAGCCCGGTGGTGGCACAGTGACGGTGACGGCCGATGATGCAGCGGAAACGGGGCAGCCGATCGCGACGGTCGCTACGGCGGCAGCGATCCGGGGGCTGGCGTGGCAAACAATCGTCCTGCCGGAGGGGACGAAGGCGGTCGATATTAAGGCCGGGGTGGGGCCAGTGGAGCTGTTTGAGGAGACGTTCGAGCGGGCGCAGCGCGGGATTCTGTATGACAGTCTGGGGCTGAACGGGGCGTCGACTACGGTGCTGTCACGGGGATTCGATCCCGAGATTTGGACGGCGGAGCTACAGCACACGGCGCCGGCGCTGGTGATCATCAACTACGGGACGAATGAGAGCAGCTTCGGATCGTTTGTGGACCGGCAGTATGAAGCCGAGCTGCGCATAGCGATCAGTCGCATACGGAACGCGCTGCCGAACGTCTCTATTCTTGTCATGAGCCCGATGGACCGCGGCGCGCGCTCGGGAATTGATGCGATCAGCACGATGGAGACGATTCCGCGGATCGTGGCGATTCAGAAACGGGTTGCCGCCGATACACGGTGCGCGTTTTTCGATACCTTTAATGCAATGGGTGGCGATGGGACGATGTCGCGCTGGTACACCGGCAAACCTCGGCTGGTGGCCGGAGACCTTATTCACCCGACTCCACAAGGAGCCTCCATCATCGCGCAGATTTTTGTGAAGAACCTCATGCTTGGATACGACGGCTACAGGACGCGGCGAGGTGTTGCTTCACAGGCTAGGGCTTCACAGGCCGGGCCTGGGTCGGCGCAGGCCATTAAACCATGACGGGACGGACTGGGCGCTTGACCCCTGCGGTACGGCTTCTTGTCTGCTTCCTGCTGCCTGTCCTTGCGGCTGCTTCTACGACAACGACCAGCAAGCCGACGAAGCATGGCAAGAAGGTAACGCCGGTGCCGGTGCACACGGGCAAAAGCGCGGCTGGATCGCACAAGGCGGCGACGACGAGCCCGGCGAAGCACAAGGCGGGCGCGGTTGCGGTAAAGACCGCTGGCGGAAAGCCAGTGCGCATCCCGCGAACGCTGCGGACGATCCCGGTGAGCCCGGAAGTGAGGGAGAACGCGGTTGATCGAGTGGAGGAAGATCTGACAGCGTCGGCGAGCTCGCCATTTCTGTATCCCAATGCGCTCCGGCCTTTCTTCAAGGCGCTCGATGCAGAGCAGGCGGAGCGGGCGAGTGGGGGCGGCGAGAGGGCTTCGACAACGGTGCGAATCATGCAGTTTGGTGACTCGCATACGGCTGCGGATATCTTTACCGGGGCGATGCGGGCGCACCTGCAGCAGCAATTCGGTGATGGCGGGCTGGGCTTCCAGTTCCCGGGCCATCCGTTTGCGGGATACCACCTTGCGGGCTCGCTGCGGTCGCAATCCCCGGGCTGGTTCACCGAGGGCAACCGATTTACCGCGCTGGGAGATGGCGACCTGGGTCTGGGCGGGATCAGCATTCGCACGTCTGAGCCGGGGCAAACAGTAACGCTTGAGACGACGTGCACGACCCTGCAGCTGCATTATCTTCAACAGCTGGGTGGGGGACGGCTGCAGTTCTCGGATGACGACGCCGTGATCTCAACGATTGAAACTGGAGGCGACGCAGATACGGGCGATACCAGCCGCGCGGGGACATTCTCTTACGCGTGCACAGCAGGGGTGCATGCGTTTGCATTCACGACGCTCGATGAAGCGCCGGTGAAGCTGCTGGGGATTGTGTCGGAGCAGGCAGGGGTGACGTATGAGTGTGTCGGCATCAATGGTGCGGTGGCGCCGCTGATGCTTCGGTGGAACCAGACACTTTTCGCATATTATATGCGGCAGCGCGATCCACAGCTGATCGTGCTGGCGTATGGCACGAATGAGGCGGGAATCTCGGCGGAGCACCTGGAGGGGTATCCGGAAGAGTTTGACCAAATTCTCGACAACCTGCATCGGCTGGTTCCGGGGGCGTCGGTGCTGGTGCTGGGGCCGGCGGATCGGTCGATGGCGAGATCTGCCGGCGTCTCGCGGCGGGGATGGCACCCTTTTGCGGGGACGGAACGCATTATTGCGATCCAGAAGGAGGCGTGCCGAACGCACGGCTGCACGTTCTGGGATACGCAGCGGCGGATGGGCGGCTTCGGCTCCATGCAGCAGTGGGTTGCGGCGGGGTGGGGACAGCCAGATCGGACGCACCTGACGGGCACGGGCTATCACGCGCTGGCAGATGCGCTTTATGCGGACCTGATTCACGCGTATAACCTCTATCAGCAGCACCCGGAGATGCTGGTCCCGGCCGTAGGCGAGCAGGGCAGCAATCAGTAGCAGCAGTGACCAGGAGAGAGCAATTATGGAGAAGCGCCCCGGAATCCTTAAAGTGCTGCACGCGGTGTCGGAGAAGCAGCTGACGCCCAAGGACGATGAATCGCTCTTCACGTCGGGGCTGCTCGACTCCTTTGCCCTGACGGATTTCGTGGTGGGGCTGGAGAAAGAGTTCTCGGTGAAGATTCCCGATAGCGATATGACAGCGCGCAAGTTCGACACCATTCAGAAGGTGGAAGAGTACCTGGCAGCGAAGGGCGTCTGATGGCCTTTCTGCGCGGCTTCGGATCGTGTCTGCCGACCAGGATCGTGACCAACGCGGAGCTGGCGCCACAGCTTGGCACGGAGCCCGAGTGGATTCTGAACGTGTCGGGCATCAAGGAGCGGCGGTATGCGGCGGCCAGCGATACGGTGGCGAGCATTGGCACGCGGGCTGCGCTTGATTGTCTAGAGCGGTGCGGGCTGAAGGCTGCGGACCTGGGCATGATCCTGGTCTCGAGCGGATCAGCGGAGCGCTTCTGCCCCGGGCCGGCGAGCCTGATCGCGATGAGTCTCGGGTTGACGATGACGCCGGCGCTCGATCTACCGATGGCGAGCGCGGGGTCGCTGGTGGCACTGGCAATGGCGGCTCGACTGGCGCCGTCGACGGGCCATATCCTTGTTGTGGGTTCGGAGATCATGTCGCGCCGGGTGGCGCATACGCCGGAGGGAAAGGATACCGCGATCCTCTTCGGGGACGGCGCGGGTGCCTGCATTGTCAGTCCGGACGCGGGATTCGCAAGCATCGTCGACTCGTGCATCTTTACCGATGGCACGATGGCCGAGGCGCTGTCGATCGACAACAACCTGATCCACATGGATGGCGCGGCGGTTATCCGGCATGTCTCGCGCAAGCTCCCCCAGGCGATTGCGACGGTCCTCGAACGGAACCGGATTACGGCCCAGGGCGTGGGAACGTTCCTGCTCCATCAGGCGAACCTGAACCTGATTACACGGATTGCAAAGTCACTTGAAGCTCCGGCTGAGCGATTCTTCGCAAATATTCAGCGGTATGGCAATACTTCTTCCGCATCGATGCTGATTGCGGCGGCGGAGTGGTGGCAGGAGAAGGCCGGCACGATTCGCGAGCCGCTGGTGCTTGCGGCGTTCGGCGTGGGGCTGAACTGGGGGGCTATTCTGGCACTGCCTCCAGAGATTGCCGCTACACCGTAGGTCGGAAAGGGCTCAGGACGGATCAGGGCGAGCAAGACGGATCTAAGGCGATTGCCGATTCGGGCGTATTGACTGTTCTTTGTGCAAGTTCAGCTGCCTGCGATAGTCTTGAGCATGTGACGGCTTTTTCTGATTTTTCTGCTTCAACCCTCTTTCAGAGTTTCTTCATGGGTGGCTTCGAGTGTGCCACGCACCGTCGCCGGGATCGGACACGGCTTGACGTGGTGGCCACTACGGCTCATGACAGGCACTGCGCCGAGGACTACACGCTGCTTGCCAAGGCCGGCGTGCAGACGGTTCGCGATGGGCTGCGGTGGCATAAGGTCGAGCGGATGCCGTATCAGTACGATTGGGCGAGTTTCCTGCCGATGCTGCATGCGGCGCAAGCAACGGGCACGCAGGTGATCTGGGACCTGTGTCACTGGGGAGTACCCGAGGATCTTGATCCCTTCTCGGCGGAGTTTCCGCGGCGCTTTGCTGCCTTTGCCGGTGCGGCGGCAGCGCTGGTGCGAGACGAGAATGCACGTGCGGGCATTGCTGTACCGCAGGTCTACTGCGCGATCAACGAGATTTCGTTCTGGTCGTGGGTGGGGGGCGATATCGAGCACTTCCATCCATATGGCGAGGATCGCGGGCCGGAATTGAAGCGACAGCTTGTGCGGGCGTCGATCGCGGGGATACGTGCCGTGAGAGCTGCCGACCCGACAGCGCGCTTTGTGCAGGCTGAGCCGATCATCCAGATCTCTGAAGACAGCGCAGAGCCCACGGCGATTGCCGGTGCGGCGAAGCATACAGCGTCGCAGTTTGAGGCGTGGGACATGCTGGCGGGGATGCGTGATCCGGAGCTTGGCGGAAGAAGCGAGACGCTCGACATCATCGGCGTGAACTACTATTGGAATAATCAGTGGATTCACGAGGGCGATCGCACGCCTCCCGGACACTCGCTGCATCGGCCACTGCACTTGATGCTCGGCGAGCTGTGGGTGCGGTACCGACGGCCGATTCTGATTACCGAGACCGGGGCTGAGGCTGGACCGGATATTGGCTGGCTGGGGTATGTGGCCGCGGAGGTTCGCCAGGCGCAGCGGCTGGGTACGCCGGTTATAGGGATGTGCCTGTACCCGGTGATGGACTATCCGGGATGGGACGATGAGCGGCACTGCCACTGCGGGCTGATTGAGCTTGCGGCGGACTGGGAGACGCGGAGTCTGCGCAGGGGTCTCTGCGAGGAGCTTCGAGCGCAGCAGATGATTCAAGCACAACAACAGTTTCAGCAGTAGCCTCAACGAAGTAGCAGATTTCGCGCACAGCAACAGAGTAAAGCCGGCTTCGACGGATCGTTTCCCGGCAGCTGACGGCAGTTTCCGGTCAGGCTGCTTCTGCATTCATGCAGGACCCAGCCCATTGAAGCAGAAGCGCAGGCCGATAAGTCTCGGTGTCACGGTACGTTTGTCAGGAGCTCGCATGTCGGAGTTGCAGCACGAGCAGAGCGGGCCGGCCGTATTGCAGGGCGGCTTTCCACTGCCTGAAGCGCAGCCTGCGGGGGTGCGCATGCGTCCGGCCGAAGCAAGTGGCCACGCTGAGGCGAATGATCAAGCAGCGAATCCTGCCGGGCGGTCGCAGCAGAAGGCGATCAATTTGCTAGCGGCGACCCAGCAGTTTGCGGATGAGGTGGCGGCGCGGCCGAATACCGGTGACATCGCCGCGCCACTTGCCGACCTCGAGCGGATGGGCGCACTCGGCCTGTTGACGGCACCGCTGACGACGGCACATGGTGGCCTGGGGTTGGGAACGGAGAGGGGCGGCTACCTGATCCTGCTTCGGCTGCTGGCAGCGATCGGCGGCGGTGATCTGGTGTTGGGACGGCTATATGAAGGCCACGTCAACGGCCTTCTCCTGGTGAGCACCTATGGGACGCCGAAGCAGGTGACGAAGGCGGCCCAGGATGCGCGCGACGGACTGCTCTTCGGCGTCTGGAATACCGGGGCCAAGGAGGTGCTTCGGCTGGACGGCGGGCCGGGCGAATATGTCTTTCGCGGCGTAAAGCAGTTTGCTTCTGGGGCGGCGTTTGTAAAGCGTCCGATCGTCATGGCGGAGCTTGAGGGCGCAGGCTGGCAGATGACGCTGCCACGCATGGAGTCGCCCGAGATGGCGGAGCATGTGGTGCTCGATACGCAGTTCTGGCACCCGCTCGGCATGGCAGCATCGGAGAGCTATGGCATCGACTTTACAGGCGCGGGGATCACGAAGGATGATCTTATCGGCGCGCCAGGCGATTTTTACCGGGAGCCGCTCTTTCGCGGGGGAGCCATCCGTTTCGCGGCGGTGCATGCGGGCAGCGTGCTACGGCTGCACAGGATGCTTGCGGAGTGGCTGGAGCGGGGCGGGCGGGGTGGCGATCCGTACCAGGTGGCCCGGCTTGGCGAGGTGTCGCTGGGAGCGCAGGAGGCGGTACTGTGGATCGAACGCGCGGCGGCGGTGGCCGAGGAGGGACTCTCGCTCGAGCCGGACAAGCTGACGTCGGAGCGGATGGTCGAGTGCGCGAATATGACGCGGCTTGCGATTGAACGCATCGCAACGGCGGTGATGCAGCGGGTGGTCGCCGGCGTGGGCGCGCATGGTCTGCTGCAGCCGCATCGGTTTGAACGGACGATTCGCGACCTGACGATGTACCTGCGCCAGCCTGCGCCCGACCAGACTCTGGCTGATGTGGGCCGCGCCGCACTGCGCAAGACCAACCTGCGGGCGGATGGCGCCGTGAACGGCATGTGGCGCGGACCGGCGACGGAAGGCTCGCTGCCGGCTGCTTATTTTCGCGAGATCTACGAGCGGAATGTCGACCCGTGGAACTTCGAGACGAGCGAGTACGAAGCGGGAAAGTATGCCGCCACCCTGGCCAGCCTGCCGCAAACGCGCTATGCAAGCGGGCTCGAGGTGGGGTGTTCGATAGGCGTGCTAACGCAGAAGCTGGCGCCCTGCTGCGATCGATTGTTGAGCCTCGATGTTTCGGAGCGGGCACTCGCCCGGGCGCGAGAACGCTGCGCCGGTCTGCCCCAGGTGCGTTTTACCTGCATGCAAATTCCACGCGAGATGCCGGACGGTCCCTTTGACCTGATGATCATCTCGGAGGTCGCGTATTACTGGCATCGCGAGGACTTGGAGCGGGCGGCAACGCTGCTAGCCGAGCGCCATCTTCCAGGCGGACATCTGGTCCTGGTTCACTTCACGGCGGTCGTGCCGGATTACCCACTTACGGGCGACCAGGTGCACGAGGCGTGGCTGGCGCGACCGGAGTGGTGCGGTGTCCACCAGGAGCGGGGCGATGGCTACCGGCTCGATGTGTTGGAGCGCCGAGGTTAAGCCTGTACGGCATCGCTAACCCTGGAGCATGTTGCCGAGCGACAGCGCTTGGGCTTCGGTTGTCTGATAGGTCGAGGTGCGCCTGATCGTGAGCTTGCGCCGCTCGATGGCGGAGACAAGGCTGCGGCTGACCATATCAATTGCGCCCTCGCGATGACCGCGAAAGGTCTGATCGATGAGGCGGTCGCAGTCGATGTCGGCTAGGAACTGGGCAACCGGCATGCACCGCCGGTGCGCATCAATGATGCGCTTGCGCCATGCAAGGGGATACTCGGCGAGGTCGAGGATTTGGTCCTGCTCACACAGCCTGCGCAGTCGCCACAGCATGCCGAAGCGATGCGTCAGCCAGGTCGCGGACGGAACAAGATGCTCCTCACTGGCCTCGCTCATCTTTTGCCATAGACGCAGCTGCCACGAGAGGCCCACGTCGACGCGTCCCTCGAGACGCGATGACGTGTACACGACGACGGCCGGGTCGTGGCGTAACCGCGCATCGATGCGCCGCAGTGCATCGACAAACGCTACATCTTCGAGGGAGCGTTCGGGCGGCATACCGCCGGCCCGGGCGTATGCCTCTGGGGTGCAGGCGAGTGATGCGCCGAAGTGCTCAAGGTGTCGGGGCCATGGATCACCCGCCTGCGGGTCGAGCAGAGATTCAAATTCAGCTACGAGCTGCTGGTACTGCCGGTCCCGCAGGTAGGCCTTGCGCGCTCCGGGGGGCAGCGCCTCCAGGTCGGACAACTTCAGGCGGATCACGCCGCCGACTGCATCCGCCCCTCGCTCGAGAGCGCGCAGGTTCTGCGCAATCCAGTCTGGCGCGACCTGGGTGTCGGAGTCAGTCGAGAGAATGGCTCTAACGGCTCGCGAACGGGCACCGAGGCGATGCCATGCCGTATCCATAAGGAGCCGCCGCGCCGTGCCTACATGGGCTGAGGCAGCGTCCAGGGTTCGCTCCATGATATGCAGGGCAACGTGCGGGTGCGCGCCTTGCCACCTGCGGGCGACGACTGCCGTGCGATCGGTGCAGTTGTTCAGCAGCAGCAGGATCTCGTACGCTCGGAGCGGAAGAGGAGCGCCGGCAATATCGACCTGGTGCGCGAGTGCGTCGAGTGAAGCCGGCAGTGTCGCCTCTTCGTTGCGCGCCGGGATAATGACGGCAGCTCGACAACTTGTGTCGATGGTGCCTTCAACCAACGGATCTTCGGGTTGAAATTGCTGCCGTAAGCTCAATGGACTCGCGCCTCATTGGGAACGCCGCCGAGCAACCCCGGCGTAGTACGCCAGGCAGCATTGGCCCAGAGACGCTCGCGGCCGTTGTAGCGGGCGCAGAAAGCAGCAATATCTTCAACAACATCATCATCAATCTGCGAATCGTAGCAGAGCGCCGACCCTCGCTTACGTACCGCGGCCTCCCTGATGCCCGCGGTGTTGCCAATCAGTACGGGCTGAAGGTCAAGGCGAAGGCTGTGTGCGGCCGCTTCAATCTGCCCGGCTACTCCTGGTCGCGCGGCGTATGGCAGATCTTCATAAAACGCACATGGTCGCTGCGAGGTTCGCCCGGCCACGATAACTGCGGCCGTCTGCGCGCTCACGTGATCTATGTGCCTGCCGAGTGCGAGTGGAGCCACCAGCACGTCATGATCGATGCTATCGAGCACACGCTCGATTTTCAGCAGCGCCTTGTCATTTGAAGCAATCTCTCGATCGCAGACCGCATCGGGCGAGCAGAACAGGCGTAGCGGAGCGTCTTCCAGGTGCAGGTCAGAGAAGGTCAATCGTTGACCATAGACTCGACGCCATAAATCATCCTCGCGAGTACGCAGGGCGGTCACATACGACGCGCGATCATTTGGATGAATAGAACTCACGTCGGAGAACGGAGCAAACTCGCTTCGCGTGAAGCAGTTGATCACCTCGACCGAGTGACCACTTGTGATCCAGACGTCCACACCGAGCGCAAGTGAGAAGGCCACGTCATCTCGATGCGGCGATACTACAGCTACCTTCACCGGCTTGGCCTTTCTGCTGAATCCAACCTGTTGTTATATCGATGTATCAACCGATGATTCAGTTGGTTGAGCGTTTTATGCGGTCACGGAAAGGCGAATTTTGTTTCAAAAAACAGCCATCGCCGACAGCAGCAATAAAGAAGCTATCCAACTCTAAGGGCGTGGTTCCCGTCTCACGACTCTGGGAAGCGAACCAACTCCATTCCCCAGACATGCGGAACGCCCATTCTCAACTAGAGGTTCTCCTTGGAAAGCTCTCCTATGTCGTTCGAAGGCCCTGCAACAGCATCCCGTAACGTGGCGGTGGTAGTTCAGCCTGATGTAATTTGCTTCAGCCATCTTCGCTGGCACTTCGTCACGCAACGACCACAGCATCTGCTCTCGCTCGCCGCTCTCGACCGGCGTGTCTTCTATTGGGAAGAACCTGTCTGGCATGCGCTGGGCGAACTTCCGCCGCAAGCCGATGGCAGCCTTGGAATGCACCTCGAGATTACCAAGGAGGGAGCGTCAATATGGGTTCTTCGACCGCATCTGACATGGGGGATCGACTTTCAGGCAGGCCAGCGACTCCTGCTCGATAAATTGATCGCAAACAAGCGAGTTGCCCGTTACATTTGCTGGTACTACACGCCCATGGCACTCGGATTCTCGACTCATCTAAGGCCCGAGATAATTGTCTATGACTGCATGGACGAGCTTGCCGGCTTCCTTAATGCGCCATCCGATCTCCGTCTGCGCGAGCAGCAACTGTTCGATCTGGCTGATGTGGTCTTCACGGGCGGTATCAGTTTGTTTGAAGCCAAAAAGAAGCAGCACGCGAACGTTCATCCTTTCCCCAGTTCGATTGACGTGGCACATTTTGCAAAGGCTAATGGATTTCCTCAGGAGCCTGCGGATCAGGCCGTTGTGCCACATCCGCGAGCGGGTTTCTATGGCGTAGTTGATGAACGTTTTGACACAGCACTCCTTGCTGAAGTTGCCGCTCTTCGTCCGAAGATCCACTTCGTTGTGCTTGGACCTGTCGTGAAGATCGATCCTTCACATCTCCCTCAGCGGGAAAACATCCACTATCTCGGCGCGAAGACCTATGCCGAACTGCCGGCTTACCTCGGCGGTTGGGACACAGCAATCATGCCGTTTGCCCTGAATGATGCGACGCGATTTATCTCTCCAACGAAAACACCGGAGTATCTTGCCGCCGGAAAGACCGTTGTGTGCACGCCAATCCGCGACGTAGTCCGAAGTTACGGGGACGCTGGGCTGGTTGCGATCGCGGATACGCCCCAGACCTTTGCTGTGGCACTCGATAATGCACTTGCTCCACAGCCAGAGTCATGGCGTGGTCGAGTTGCGGCGAGACTCTCGCATACGTCATGGGAGTCGACGTGGGCAGCCATGCAACACCAGATTGACCTCGCGCGATTGCATAGAAGAAATCTGAACCTGCCGAAACAACTTACAACGGGTCAACTGAACATGAGCGAGCAGGGTGCAGCCATCAGGTCAGTCCCGGTAGGTGTACCATTCCGTTCCGACGGCCTGGCTCATACACTTGCCGGCCCCCGTCGCCGCCGTACGGAACAGTTTGATTATCTTGTTGTCGGTGCTGGCTTTGCAGGAAGTGTGCTTGCAGAGCGTATTGCGAGTCAGCTTGGAAAGCGTGTGTTGATTGTCGACAAGCGTGAGCACATTGCCGGAAACGCATACGACTTTTACGACGCTGCCGGCATCCTGATCCATCAATATGGGCCGCACATCTTCCATACCAATAGTGATGTTGTGGTCGCTCATCTTTCACGCTTCACGGCATGGCGACCCTACGAACATCGTGTTCTTGCGAGCGTAGATAATCAATTGGTACCAGTACCTATCAATCTCGACACCATTAACAAGTTGTACGAGTTGAACCTGGATGCTGCTGGAATGCAGTCATTCCTTAATGCGCGTACGGTAACCCCTGCTACAATCAAGACCTCAGAGCAGATTGTCATCAGCCGTGTCGGCCGCGAACTCTACGAGAAGTTCTTTCGCAACTACACTCGCAAACAGTGGGGGCTTGATCCGTCGCAGCTCGATGCGAGTGTCGCTGGCCGGATACCCGTTCGGCTGGATCGTGATGATCGGTATTTCACGGACAGTTTCCAAGCGATGCCGCTCGATGGTTACACGAAGATGTTCGAGGGTATGCTGGACCATCCGAGGATTACAATTCGTATGGGTGTCAGCTACGAAGAAGCGAAGCGTATCTGCCCGGATGCAAAGGTTGTTTTTACCGGACCTGTTGATGAATATTATGGATTCCAGTTTGGCCGGCTACCATACAGATCGCTCGAGTTCAAACATGAGACGCATGACAAGGAAATCTATCAATCCGCGCCGGTAATTAACTATCCTAACGAGCATGCTTATACGCGAGTTACTGAATTTAAGTATCTGACCGGGCAAAAGAGCAGCAAGACCAGCATCGTCTACGAATATCCACAGGCCCAAGGCGATCCTTATTACCCGATCCCACGTCCGGAAAATGCGTTGTTGTACGCGAAGTACCGTGAGTTAGCCGAAAAAGATAGCAATGTGTACTTCTGCGGTCGTCTCGCGAACTATCGCTACCTCAATATGGACCAGGTGGTGGCGCAAGCGCTCACAACATTCCGCCGGATCGCGAAAGACGAAAGCGCAGTCTTCGAGTCAATGGATGCTTCCCCCAAGTTGGGAGTGACTGCTGCGGGCGTTGATGCGCTGTCACGGTCGATGGTACGTTAGTTGCCGCAAAATGAGACTGCGGAATCGACCGTCTTCTTCGTAGCGGCCGTCTCGTCGTCGTTATAACTACGTTGCCGGTAGTAAGTGATTAGGCTGGCCTCGTTCACACGCACTCTGCAAGTGCCCTCATTTGCCGAAACCTTTATGATGGTCTGAGAACTTTTTCAGTAACGACATAGAAGGGCACGGCGATGGATAAGCGGGACTTCCTCAAAACGTCTGGAGCGTTTATAGCCAGCAGCTTCCTCCCGGGGCTTGCCTTAGGACAACCTCCTACAGGTGTTCGCCGTACGAATTGGGCCGGCAACCTGACCTACAGCACCGATCAGCTAGATCTTCCTGAGAGCGTCAGTGATGTGCAGCGAACGATCGCGAGTCACCCGCATCTGAAAGCTCTCGGCGCCCGCCACTCATTCAACAACATCGCTGATAGCGCTGAAGATCAGATTTCGCTGAAACACTTTGACCAGATTGCGCTGGATGCTCAGTCACGCACGGTTACCGTGGGTGCGGGCGTTACCTACGGACAGCTGGCGCCTTACATTGACAGCCGCGGCTTTGCTGTCCATAACCTTGCCTCACTGCCACATATCTCGGTAGTTGGCGCGTGCGCTACGGCGACGCACGGCTCGGGGAGCAAGAACGGCAATCTCGCGACGGCTGTCCGGGCCGTCGAAATGGTAACTGCCGAGGGCGAGGTGGTTGTGCTCTCGCGCGAAAAAATTGGCGAGCGGTTTTCCGGCATTGTGGTCGGACTGGGAGCGCTAGGCGTGATCACACGGATCACGCTTAAGGTGCAGCCTACCTTTCAGATGACGCAAGTCGTGTACGAAAACCTTTCGTTCGCGCGACTGGAGCATCATCTTGACGCTATTTTCGCGAGTGGCTATAGCGTGAGCCTCTTCACGGACTGGCAGAACCATCGCGCGACGCAGGTCTGGATCAAACGCCAGATCGACCGGGGCGGACCGCCCCAGCTGGCGTCGGAGTTCTACGGCGCGACGCTTGCCACACAGAAGTTGCACCCGCTCGCAGGTCACCCCGCCGAGAACTGCACGGAGCAGATGGGCATCCCGGGTCCGTGGTACGAAAGGCTGCCGCACTTCGAGATGAACTTCACGCCGAGCAGCGGTGCGGAGCTGCAATCGGAATACTTCGTGCCCCGCGAAAAGGGCTACCAAGCCATTCTTGCTGTTGAAGAGTTGCGCGACCAGATCACGCCGCATCTGCTGGTGTCAGAGTTTCGTACAATCGCTGCGGACGATCTCTGGATGAGTCCTTGCTTCGAGCAGCCCTCGATGACGCTCCACTTCACGTGGAAGCCCGAGTGGCCGGTCGTCCGCAACATCCTTCCACTGATCGAGGAGAAGCTTCAGCCATTTCAGGTGCGGCCGCACTGGGCCAAGCTCTTCACGATGGCGCCGGCAACGCTGCGAGCGCGTTACGCAAAAATGGCGGAGTTTAAGCGATTGCTTGCGCAGTTTGATCCAAAGGGAAGATTCCGCAATGAGTTCCTGGCTGCGAACATTTATAGCGCGTAGCGTACTGCTTCTGCTTTACGCAGTCTGCGAATGGTTCACGGTAACCGCCGGCTGCTCGGCAATGTGGACGGAGGCGCGCCGCATCATCTCAAGTTCGGCCGGGGCGAAGAGCTCCGGCGGAATGCCGCCGATGGCAACGAATCCGGGTTCGTCGCCAAGAACCTGCGAGATTTGATTCCAGCGCAGGAACGGTGACGTTGTGGGCAGGACGATGATGCGGCGCCGAGGCTCGGGAAGCGCGAAGTACCCAGCCCAGATGAGAAAGACGGAGCAGCTAAGAATCCCAGTGGCGGTATCAAGCGAAGAGTAGATCTGCTTGAAGTGGGAGACCACAACCATCGCTATGAGCTTGGTTGCTGCCAGAAGCCCGAGCCCGAGACTGACGCCAAAGATGCGACTGCTGTAGCTAAGACCCATCGGCCGAATGGCGAAACATACAAAGAGAAGCAAGCAGAGCGTGAGAACGCTTTGCGTCCGCTGCAACTCGACCAGGAAATCCAGGAAGGTATGTGCTGTGATGGTGGGCGCAAGCGCCGACCCGAAAGCGACAGCGATCGAGATACTTGCAGCCCACCGGAAGATGAGCGTGCCGAGTCGTTTAAGACCCTCAAGCGGAGCCATGGCCAGGTTAAAGATGCTGTACAGCAGCACCAGGCCAAGGAACGATTCAATCGCGAAGCCCAGCATGTAAATGTAAAAGTAAAGATCGTACGCGAGGCGAGCGCTAAGTTGATGCCCGGCGATGAAAAGCAGCGGAAGCAACAGAATGTCAAATCCTGAGCGACAGCCCAGGAAGAAGCAAAGGAACTTGAAGTCCGCGGTCTGCCGGCGCAGCCCGATGCAGATGATGATGGTGACGCAAAGCACGACCTCGACCACGGTAAGAACGATCGACGTGTGCGATGCGTGCATAACATTCCCCTTGGGAGACAAGGATATCTCAACCAAGGGGGAAGGTTACCAGAAATGAGGCAACGATGTTACCTTGCGATACCGCAGCCAGTCGGCTCGCCGGGGTTGCAGACCGGAATGGGAAGGGAGGTCGGCTTAGGCTGGGCGACCGCGATGGGTGCGCTGAAAAGGGTGCTTGCGGAGGCTGCGATGCCGGTGAGGGTGACTGCTGCGATAAAGGTGCGGATGATGATCTGCATGAGTTCTCCTGAAATGGTTTGATTACTTGTTGATGGAATTATTTTCTGGACACATTCAATGAAGTAAACATAAGATATTTACTGGAGTTAGTCTATAAAAATCACTTACATAACTAGATAGTTACACATAAGGGTGACCTAAGATATATATTTGAAGCTGACGAATCTTGCGTCACCTTTAACAATATGCACCAAAGTAGATCGCCTCCCGCAATCACCTGGAATGGTCGCATCATGTCATTGACTTCATGTTCGAGTACATGGCAATAGTAGAGATAACTGCCAGCACATCCTTCAAAGCGAACGGTGATGCGCGTGATGAGGCCGGGCGGGCACTGGACTATGTCCTTTCTATCCGAGTTCGGCGGCCTCGGGTCTGATCGGCTCGGCGAGAAGCGCATTCGCTTACTCTTCATGTACTCAAAGCCGTTGTAAGGACGGCGGTCCAGGATCTGGAAGCGGACTAGGTGCAGGTGCATCGGATGCGTGTCTTCGGTCTCATTGATGAACTCCCAGATCTCGGTGGTGTTAAGCCGGGGCCGCTCGGTCACGGGCTCGTGCCAATGTTTGCGGTTAAGCAGCATGATCTTCGAGTTGCCAACCTGATCCTGGCATTCGTTCAACGTGATAGTCCGCGTGGTGACGGCGGCCGACTCGCGCTCGACGGTGTGCAGGGCCGGCGGGACTGGCTGTGAGGACTGGGCGGCCTGCTTCGCGACACGAAATTCGAGAATGTCGAGAGCACCAGTGCGCAAATAGACCTTCTAACCGGCGAAGCGGTTGAAGTCGATGAGCAGGTCCGTACGTTCACCCGGCGCGACGGTGTGGCGCGGCAGCTGGATTGGGGCGGCGAGTAGGCCCTGGTCGCTGCCGATCTGAGTAAGCGGCAGGTCGTTTGAGAGCGAGAGTGTGAAGAAGCGGCTGTTGGCGACGCAGCACGACGTGGGGTTGGGTGGAGCAGCGACGTTCGAGAAGTTGAACGAGCTGCTGAGCGATCCGGCGATGCTGTCGAACGTCCACCGCCGATGCGCTGACTGCTGAGGAAGGTATCTTCGATGAAGAAGCGCGTGATGGAGGACTGATCGTAACCGTGGAGTCGACGACGTTCTTGTTGACCCACGGCGATTCGGAGCAGAGGTCGCCGGTGGGATCGGTATCGCCGATCAGGGTGATGCCGCCATTGCCGTCGAGGACAGCCGAGGTGCCGTTTAGTCTTGCCGGAGATAAGGTTGATGGCGCCGGGTGTCGAGGGGCCGAAGGTGGTGTCGAAAGGAGTGGTCATTCAAGGCGCAGGCTGGGCGTAGTCCCAGAGCGTCGAGACGGCGTTGCCGTCGTAGGAGCCCATGGTGAGCGCGGTGGTGCTGCTGAGCGCGCGGGCGCCGGTCGAGGTAGTGAGCGCCGGCGGATTCGCCGTGCCAACCGAGAGTGGGAAGAGGTCCATTTTGCCGCCATCAAAAGCGCTCTGCTCCGGGCCATAGTTCTGGTCCTGATCGGCGGTCGTGCCTGCGCAATATTGAGCCGGTACGGATTCGAGGCTGCTGAATTCAGGGTGGTGTTGTTGTTGGTGTTGTTCAGGTTTGGTTTCGCGCTTAGGAGTCCGCTGCTCAAGCCGGCCACAGTTGGCGTGCCGGTCGCGGCGGTGAACTTGAATTTGTTGGTGGGTAGGTTGGCCGCGTTGGGATAAGTGCGAAATAGTATCAAAGGAGATTCTCACCGAAGATGACGACGACATGCTTGATGCCGGCGGCCTGGGTGGTAGCGGTAATCACAACGGGTGGCGGTTTACCTTGTCACAGGAATAGCGAAATATCGAGTGAACATTTTTAATTAAATTAGATTTCTCGCTCGTTCTAGCGCTCTTCGGCCGAAAATAAGCGGATGCCGGCAACCCCGCGGGCCCCAGCCCTAACACAAAGAGCAGTGTTGTCGGGGGTGATCCCGCCAAGCGCCAGCACAGGCGTGGGCCGAGCGGCCTCGCAAGCCTGGTGAAGAAGGTCAAGCCCGGTTCCCGCCAGCCGCCCCTGGTCTGTGACAACCTTCTCGAAGACCGGACCGAAGAGAATCGCGTTCACTGGGCTGGGATGAAGAGGATCAAATAGACGGACAATGTCTCCAAGCGTGTGGCAGGAGACGGTAACGACGGGCGCGGGTAGGCCGGCAACGGTGTAGAGATCGCGGACCTGGCCCGGGGTGAGCTCGTCGGGCGACGAGGTGAGGTGAACGCCATCAGCGCGCACGGCAATAGCGATGTCGACGCGGGAGTTGACGAGCAGCCTGGTAGACGAGGGGCGCAGGGTGTTAATGAGGGTACGGGCGAGAGCGGCCAGTTCGGCGCTGGGAAGGTCTTTTTCACGGAGCTGCAGGAAGTCAACTCCGGCGGCCGCGAGCTGCGCAGCCTGACGGATCAGGGCCACCCTCTGCGCCGCAGTACAGCTTCCAGGATTGAACTTTATATGTTCGCTGGAGATCTGCGATCGATCGGTGATGGCATAACGCAGCGGCTTCGAAATCACCTGATCAGTGTAGGGGCGCAGGACGGGTTGTGTTAGCTTTTAGCAAGTATGAGCGGGCAGCCTGGTAGCAGCGTCCTTTCAGGTTGTACGGGCGATGCGGCGGTCCGGACGCGGTTTCACGCATCGTTGCTGGGAAGAGCGCACGATTGAATAGGTTGATGTCAGAGAGCAGGCGTCTTCGGTACGCGTCTATGGGCAAGTGTCTATGAACAGTGTTTACGATCTGATCGTGATTGGTTCGGGCCCGGCTGGCCAGAGAGCTGCAATTTACGGCTCCAAACTTGGCAAAAAAGTGGCTTTGGTCGAAATGCGGGAGGTGGTCGGTGGTGCCTGCATTAACACCGGCACTATCCCGTCGAAGACCATGCGCGAGGCCGTGCTGCACCTCTCCGGCTATAACTACAAGTCAATCTACGGCATGAACTACCGGGTCAAAGAGCGGATCACCATGGCGGACCTCGCCTTCCGCGTCCAGCACGTCATCAAGACCGAGATCGATGTGACGGAGGCGCAGCTCTCGCGCAACAACATCGAGATGCTGGTGGGTACGGCGAGCTTTGTCGACCCAACGCACGTGCAGGTAACGAACTCCCGCGGCGCGACCGTCTACGAAGCCAAGAACATCCTCATCGCGACCGGGACCAAGCCGGCGGCCTCGGACAAGGTGCCGATCAACGGCCGCAGCATCATTAATAGTGACCTGGTGCTGGACCTGCCAAGCCTGCCGAAGACGCTGATTGTGGTCGGCGGCGGCGTCATCGGCGTGGAATACACCTGCATGTTCTCGGCGCTCGGCGTGCGTGTGACCCTTATCGAACGGCGGCCGCGGCTGCTCGAGTTTGCCGACCAGGAGATCGTCGAGGCGCTCAGCTATCATCTGCGCGATTCGCGGGTGACCATGCGGCTGAACGAAGAGGTCGAGTCGGTCGAAGAGATGCCGGATGGCACAGTTGTCGCAAATCTTGAGAGCAAGAAGAAGGTCCAGGGCGACGCGTTGCTCTACGCGGTCGGGCGCCAAGGCAATGTTGACGAGCTGAACCTCGGCAACGTCGGCGTAGATTCAGACTCACGCGGCCGCATCCCCGTCGACAAGGACTTCCGCACCAAGCAGCCAACGATCTTCGCGGTCGGCGACGTCATCGGCTTTCCGTCACTGGCCTCCGTATCGATGGAGCAGGGCCGGGTGGCGGCGGCACGTGCGTTCGGCGATGAGTCAATCATCTCGAACCCGAGCTTCTATCCGTACGGGATCTGGACCATTCCGGAGATCAGCTTCCTGGGCAAGACCGAAGAGCAATTGACCGAAGAAGACGTGCCGTACGAGGTCGGCGTGGCGTATTACAGGGAGATTGCTCGCGGCCAGATTCGCGGCGATACGACCGGACGGTTGAAGCTGATCTTTCATCGCATGACGCACGCCCTGCTGGGCGTACACATCATCGGCGAGGGTGCGAGCGAGCTCGTGCACATCGGTCAGGCAGTGATGGCACTGGGTGGAAAGCTGGACTATTTTGTAGATACAGTCTTTAACTACCCAACTCTTGCTGAATGTTATAAAGTTGCCGCTTTCAACGGTTTGAACCGTGTGAGCAAGTTCGACTGACGTTAGGCAACCGAAAAACGAGGCAAAGCGGATGGCAAAGACAATAGGCGTCACCCTTACGGAGCGCATGCTGGCGGGCCTGGTAGTGGACCATAAGCTGGTCGGCCCGCTCCACCAGTTCCCCCAGGACCATGACGATCAGTACGCCTTGGTCGAGATGCCGACCGACGGTTTGATCCGGACCATCTGCGAGCAGGTGATGCTGGCGGTCGATGGGGCTACCGAGGTGCGGGCGGTTGGCGTGGCGTTGCCGGGGCTGGTAAAGCATGGTGTGGTCGAAGACGCCCCCAATCTGCCGCAGTTAAAGGGTGCCCGCGTGCAGGAGTTGCTGACCGCGCAGCTTCGCAATCAGGGCCTTGAGGCCAAGGTCGACGTGCTGAACGATGCCGATGCGGTGGCCTCAGGGCTGGCTGCGTCTATCGGCAAGCTCGACCACACGATTCGCGTCTGGACCATGGGCGTCGGCATCGGGTATGGACGGCATCCCTTCACGCCGTCGGCGGGCGAAGGCGGCCACACAGTGGTGACGCTCGATGACAAGGAGCGCTTCTGCGGCTGCGGCGGGCGCGGGCACATGGAAGGAATCATGGGCCACCGGGCGATGCGGCTGCGCTTTCTGGATATGGAGCCGGAGGAAGTCTTCGCGGCAGCGAAGGCTGGCGATGCGAAGTGTATCGAGTTCAAAAAGCTTTGGCACAAGGCTCTAGCGGCGGGCACGGCCAGTTCAATCCATACCGACGGGCCGGGCAAGTTCTTCCTGACCGGCTTCAACGTGAAGTTCGTCGATCTGCCAATGCTGAAGGACTACGTCCAGCAGATGATCAAGATGAGCCCGCTTCAAAGCTATACGCTCGAGATCGTCACGGATGACGCGACGACGCGGGTAATCGGCGCAGCGGTAACGGCAGAGCAAGCGGCTAGGCGATAAGGCGGAGAGGTCTACACGGATCAGGGGCCGACGAATTGGATCTAAGGCGAGCACTGATGGCGCCTTGTGACGCGTTGCCCCGATTCCCAGTTAAGGGCCAACAACTTGGCTTGATTCTCTGATATCCCTTGGTCACCAATTTATCGTTGGCAAATCGGGCAGAAGTGCGTGCCGCGACCGGCAAGTAGGATCCGCCGAATGAGCGTTCCGCAAACGAGGCATGGCTGGCCGGTGCGCATGTAAACGCGGTGCTCGAGCTGAAAGAAGCCTTGTACGCCATCCGCATCCACATAGTCGGATACCGACGAGCCGCCAAGCTGAATGGCATGCAGCAGCACCGTCTGGAGAGCGTCGCGGAGGCGGGCGAGTTGCGCGCGGGTGAGTCGCCCGGCGTGGCGGCGCGGCCGAATGCCCGCACGGAAGAGGCTCTCGTCAGCGTAGATGTTGCCCACGCCGTGCAGCAGCGACTGGTTGAGGAGCGCAGCCTTGATGGGCGTGCGGCGGCCGCGGAAGAACGTGACGAACTCCTCGAGCGAGATGGTGAGCGGCTCCCGGCCAGGGCCGGTGTAGCTGGCAGCGGGAGCTGAAAGCGAGAGGCGGCCGAAGCGCCGCGCGTCAACAAAGCGGAGTTCCCGCCCGCCGCTGAGCGAGAGGACGGCATGGGTGTGGGGCGGCAGCGCGACATCAGCCGCGGAGACGAGCAGGCGGCCCGTCATACCGAGGTGAATGAGGAACTGGACCGGAGCCGCGTCATCGGCCGGGCTCACGTCCATGACGATGGTCTTGCCGACGCGATGAACGCGTTCGATGCAGGCGCCGGTCAGGGTGTCGGCGATCTGCGACGGCGGCGACTTAAAGGTCTGTGGCTTGTTACTGGTCCAGACGGCGCGGATGGTCTGGCCCTGGACACGCTCATGGACGCCGTTCGCTATGGTCTCGACTTCGGGAAGTTCAGGCATGGCCAGTAGGCAGTATAGGCGCGCTCAGCGGAGCAGCGCGTGGCCTGAGCCGACGAGCTCGCGGTAGAGCTCCCGGGCGTCATCCCCGCCAACCAGGATGATGTCGTTGTAGGTAAGCCATGCATGGGCCGCGAACTGGCCTTGCTCATCCTTGCGGGCGCCGATGTGAAGATCGGTGGCGATGTCGCGACGGGCGAGGAACATGCGCAGAGCGAGCGCCCGAATGAGACAGTTGGCGAAAGCGAGGCGCCGGCTGCTTTTATCAAGCGCATGGATGGCGGGCGCGATCTCGGGTGGCAGCTCGGCGATTCGGGTGTCGGGCGCTCCCGACGAGAGGTCCAGGGCCCCCAAGGCAAGCAGGGTGCGAGTCGGCGTCGTGAAGGTGGCGACCTTGGCACAGAGCAGGTAGAACGTTGTCTCGAGGATGAGCCAGCGGTCGCTGTCCGAGAGGCCCATGAAGCGGTTGAGAGCGCGCGCGACGCTGAGGGCACGGGTAGGCGCCATAATCAGCGAACCGAACGAACGGAGCTGGCCGTCTTCGAGGCAAGCCGGTGCGGTCCGTACTTTCTCAAGAGACGCCCCACGCGAAAGACATAGTTGAGGAAAAAGAACGTGCGGTTGCCGACCGAGATGACAAGGTCTTCATAGTTCAACTCCACAAGCGGCCGCAGGATGTACGCGATGCGGTCGCGCAGCCGGGGACAGAGCAGGGCTATCACGGCCCGACGATGGCGAACGTCAACAGGATCGGCCGAGCCGCCGAGGATGTGAGCTGCCAGGACACCTGCAAGCGTAGCAACACCGGGGTTCACCTGCAATGCCGTGCGTATGTTCCCCGGAAGATCAAGGGTGAAAAGGTCCGCTGTCAGGGCCAGGCCAAGCAGGACGACCGCTTCTTTCCGCGCGCCCCGCAGGCGGGCGAGAAAGGGCAGCCACGCGATCTGGCCTGCGTACACGTGAAGAAATCGCGCGATGTCGCAGGCCCACTTCATCCGGTCCCAGTTGTGCTTGGTCGCGTGGGCGCAGAGGCTCACCAGTAGGTCTTCGGGGCTCTGCATCAGCAAGCGGACGTGGGCAAGCGGACAGATGGTCGACGCCCGTCGAACGTCGGCTTGGGAGTCCTGCCAGAGTGTGAACCGCGAGGGCAGTACCTGCAGGTGAAACTCCAGCGCCACCTGGTCCGCGTGCCTGCCGAAGGTAAACTCCCGCTCGAGCGTGAGGATGTAGATGTCCTTGCTCTCCGAATCCGAGTTACCGAGGAGCTTGTAGCCGAGGCCGCGCGTGATCTGCAGCACCTGCTGCAGGTCTTCTTCGAGGAAGAGAAAATCAAGGTCGGCCGACTCGCGAAGCGTAGCCGAACCGTAGAGCAGGAGGCCGACCGACGGGCCTTTCCAGGCGACGATTCTGAGGCCGGCGCTGGCGATGGCAGCCTGCAGTTCGATCAGCGCCGCGGTCAGGGTGACGCTGCGAAAGAGGTGGCGTTCCTGATAGGTCCGGAGGGAGGCCATGGCAACAGGCGGAATTCTGAGCGTGGACGGCATAGCGCCGGCGAGCAGCCGCGCGGCCAGCAACGGCATCATGCCGTGCCACTTTGCCAGCTCGAGCAGGATCGTCCAGTCAAGCTCGAGATCGCTCTCAGTCAGATCGCGGCGGCTACAAGGCGTATCCGGAAGACAGAGCGCTAGCAGGCGCATTTCTGGTAGGGATGCCATGTCTCCGGAAACGGTTCAGTTAGCCTGCCGCTCGATGAGCTTCCGGGATTCAAGTTCGGTGAGCAGGGCGTCAAGATCGGCTTTCAAAATGTCGGGCGCAACATCGAACTCGTCGAGAATCGTAATCTGCACTGCGTCGAGTGAGACGCCATCGCCCAGCAGCTGCCAGAAGCGGCTCGCAACGGGGGACAATCCAAAGTATAGACCGGAGCTCATGTCCAACAGAACGGTCTCGTCATTGAGTGACTCGGAGAGAACATGTTTCGGAATAGTGATCAGTGACTCATGCGACATGATGTTTATCCGTCCAACCAAGGATTGTAATGACCAGTTCCTTTATCGTCCAACGCCTTCCCTACTTTACATGGGGCATTGAATCTCGGCACGCAACTCGGGGCTGGATTGATGGTACAGGCGGGTCGCGACCAGCAGCGAGTTAAGTGCAGATTCGCTGATCCGCGCTCGCAGCTTATCGACGACGGCGGGCACATCGTTCATGTCGAGGCAGAGCTCGCAGATCCCGGTGTAGCGGTCGCGGACCGGCAGAATGCCCTGAAGCGACGGGTCATCCTTGATGAGGTTGAAGAGGGCGTGCGGGCCGATCGAGCTGATGGCCTCGAGCAGCGGATCGCGGATGGCGCGATCGAAGATGGTGTCAAGATTCTCGTTGTTGGTGTTGCCGAGGACGAGCGGCGAGCTGGCGCTCCGACTGCTACGCGAGGGTCCGCAGCAGGCATACACCTGACCGTCCGGTTCAATCACCGGCTGGAAGATGGTTCCGCAGCCGCCGGTTTTGGGAATATCGCCGAAGGTAAAGTGGCTCTCGGGCAGTGATGCGGCCGAGCCGAGCCGGACAATGTTGGTCTTCTGGTAGGTGACGTCAATGTTCACAAGCTTCTGCTCGATGCGCGGCAGCGGACCGGTCGACGACATGACGCCCCTGACCTGGACGGGAAGACCGACCTCCTTCGCCGCTTCGAGGACGAGCAAAGCATTCTCGGGCGGTGAGAATTCCTCATGATAGGTATCCCAACTGACCAGCAGCGAGTCGAGGCCGGCGGCCTTGATGCCGGCGATCCGCTCGCGCGCAATGTGCGGTTTGGTCGTGCTGACCCAACCGGCGCCGGTTACCAGTGATACACCGAGGCCCAGTTCCTTTCCCTGCCGGATCAGCGGGAGGATCTCGTTGTAATAGAGCAGCGGCTCCCCACCCGTGAAGCAGAGCTGGTCAGAATACTTCGGGATGATCCTGATGTACTCGCTGGCGATCTCCTGCCGCATCTTTTCCTTCGCCTTTGGAGAAGACTCAATGATGCAGTGCCTGCACGAGAGGGGGCAGGTGCGAGTGTAAAGGAGACCGATCGTGGAATATCGAATCATGTAAGTGTCAAGGTTGCTCAGTCGTTCCCAGTAGTAGGAACACGGTCGTTCTTGATAATGTCGTACACTTCAGGGAGCCGATCGAGCGATCGCGGAACATGCACCCGCGCCACGGGAACCCTCCGTGCTATATCGGCCAGACCACGGAAGCGATCCTCGACAAGCGGAAAGAAATCCGGTTTCTCCTGATTATGCAGGCTGTAGTGGATGCTGGGAAACAGAGCGGTAATCGCGTCCATCCCGCTAAGCCTTTCAATATTGATCGCCGCGCCAGCGGGTGCAGGGACCAGCAAATACATCCTCTCGAGTCGCATCGTGTCCCCCGAATAAGATGCGGCGACCAGGCCAAGATCTTCAGAAGCGCGATAGGGGCGGTAAAACGGCGTCGCTGGAAGGACCTGCGTATAGTCATCTCGCGAGAGTGCGAGATGATCGTCCGTGATCAAGGCGTGCCCCCGGGAGAGAAAGTAGCTGAGCAGCGTCGACTTCCCGGCGTAAGATTCTCCAAGAAAACCGATACAGGATTGCGGTCGCTGGTCGCTTCCCGAGACACCCTGGCACGGCAGATCGCTGACCGCCATTCCATGCAGAAATTCCGTGGAGCCGTTCAGAAGAAGAAAGAGTGGCAGGATCTGTTGCAGTATCCAATACTGCAATAGTGTCGCCGAGACGTCGTCGCGTGACCGCCCTAAAATGCGATTCGATGAGAGCCAGAGTTCAAAGCAGAAGAGCGAATCTACTTGCACAGTCACGTAAGATGGTCCCGCGGTGATGTGAACGTCTCTGCCCTGGGCGGTGCAGGGCCGAACTGGAACTCCAGTCGCTTGCCCAATCTTTGAAACCCGCTCGACCCGCAACGAGATTGTCCTGCTGTTCCGCTCAATTTTAGGAAGAGCATCGAAAGAAAGATCGCTCTCGATGCCCACCCCATACGCCATGACAACGCTCAGAGAAGATCCTTAGAACGTAATGCTGGTGATTGAGGGAGTGAGGCGCTCCGGCTCCGACTCCTCCGGGTTGAGAAGACCAAACATCTTGGTGCGCTCGGCGAGCGAACCATACTCGATCAGCGTGGGTTTCGTGTAGGCGGCTTTCATAGTCCCTTGATTCTTCTGCAAAATGCTCATAATATTTGTCCCCGGCTATGGTGAGATGTTGGAGCGATTGTCCTATCAACTACTATAACGGCGTTTACTGGTAATGCAAAGATTAAAGTCTGACTTGCCCTATACGGTAATCCTGTTTCAGTTACCGGCTCCTGGTAGCAGCCGGCCTGCGTTGTTGCCTCGTCTGACGCGCAGATTACTCCATGGGAAGCTTACAAAGGTCTCTTATGCATGAATACGTCGCCGGCAACTCTGTAGATGTAGCCGACCATTCACTTGAGCGGCCGCGCCCCGAGTCCCTCACGCCCCGCGCGGTATGATGAAGGCAGCGTCCGATGACCCTTTCGGTCTTCTTCCAACCAAAATCGAGTTCCGGAGTACATATTCGTCGTGAGTCAGCGTAAATCAGCGGTCATTCTGGGCGCCCAGTGGGGCGATGAGGGTAAGGGCAAGATTGTCGATGTGCTGTCCGAGAAATTCGACGTGGTGGCGCGCTATGCAGGCGGTCACAACGCTGGCCACACGGTCATCATCGAGGGCAAGAAGTTTGTCCTGCAGCTGATTCCCTGCGGCGTGCTGCGACCGGGCTGCAAGGGCGTCATCGGCAACGGCGTGGTGCTCGACCCGATGGCCTTTTTGAGCGAGGTGAAGCGGCTGCGGGACATCGGGCTGCCGATCGACGGCCAGCTGTTCGTCTCAAACCGCGCCCAGGTGATCCTGCCATACCACCGGATGATCGAGCTCGCAGCCGAGAACGCGCCCGGCCGAACCAAGATCGGCACCACCAGCCGCGGTATCGGGCCGGCCTACGAAGACAAGATGCACCGGAGCGGGCTCCGCGTCGTCGACCTGTTGAACTCGGCGCTGCTGCGCACCCACATCCAGAATGCCTGCTTCGAAAAGAACACCATCGCCCACGCGCTCTTTGGCACCGAGCCGCTGGACCCCAAGAGCATGTACGAGGAGTATGCACGGGCTGCCGAGCAGATCGCGCCATTTGTCACCGACACGGCAGTGATGCTGAACGAAGCCATCGACAATGGGCAAAAAGTCATGTTCGAGGGAGCGCAGGGCGCTCTGCTCGATATTGACCACGGAACCTACCCGTTCGTGACCTCGTCTTCGGCGACAGCCGGTGGTGCAGTGACGGGAACCGGCGTCGGTCCTACCCGGATCGGTACCGTGATCGGCGTGACCAAGGCCTATGTAACGCGGGTCGGCGAAGGGCCGTTCCCGACCGAGATCCATGACGACTCGGCCGACCTGCTGCGGGCGCGCGGGCAGGAGTACGGCGCAGTTACCGGCAGGCCGCGCCGCTGTGGCTGGCTTGATCTGCCGCTGCTGCGATACAGCAATATGATCAACGGAACAGAGTGGCTGGTCGTCACCAAGATGGACGTAATGGATGAGTGCGCCGAGATCCCGGTCTGCACCGGCTACAAGATCGGCGGGAAACGAACGGAGACGATTCCGGCGGATATGCGCGGCTATGAAGCGATCGTGCCGGAGTACACCACGCTGAAGGGCTGGCATTGTTCAACCGAAGGAATCACCAAGTTCGAGAAGCTGCCGCATCGGGCGCAGGAGTATCTGAACTTCCTTGAGCGGGAGTCCGGCGCAAAGATCGGCATGGTCTCGACTGGTCCCGATCGTGCCCAGACAATGACGATGCCGGCGTTCGCGGAAGCCCTTGAGGCATAACGCACCAAGCCACAAGCAGTGAAGCACAAGCATGGATCAGGAGCAGAACAATGGATAGTTTCACGGTGCGGCTGCGGTTCGAACAGGAACATCTTGACGATGTGAAGGAGCAGTTACGTCACCTCACGATCGCGTCGCGACAGCAGGGCTCTGTTGCATTAACTTTGTTGGGCGCAGTTAGCGCTCACGTTGTTCA
>CAXTLS010000001.1:0-147349 GCA_964245235.1 uncultured Acidobacteriaceae bacterium | reverse complement strand
CGCTGACCTACTGATTACGAATCAGTTGCTCTACCAACTGAGCTACATCGGCCTGTGGCCTTATTCTAGCGGCTCAAACCCTTTCCCGCCAACTCGGCAGGCTTTTCCATACTCTCTCCCGAAAAGACGAACGGACCACCCGGCAACAGGGTGGTCCGTTCCTTAGGGAGAACAGTTCCAACGGAGGCAAAGCCATCGGAACTTTCTGGCGAAATACTAGAATCGGCCCAATCCTGTGTCAAGCGCCAATTGCGAAATGTCTAACTCATTATTCACCAACGAGTTAACCTGCCAACTTAGGTAACCAAGCCCTGATCTCGATTCGCCTTATCTTCGCTAAAAGCTTAGTGGCCAAGTCACGAAGCAACATAAAATGAAACGTTTAGCAGCACGACTGCACCACTCATGGTTCAACTAGCGCTGCCCTTAGCCCCCGCCGGATCGCCCTGCCGACTGAGACCCTTCACCGGCCCCCGCTCTAGTCCAAGGCCGAGAAACTCCGGCTCGGTCGCAGCCGACTTGCCCCGCATCACGCGATACGCCGCCCGTCCGCCCCCCAGGAAAAGCCCAAGCAGCAACGCCGCCGCCATCAAAATCCCCGACAGGACAACGATGCTCACCAGCAGGCTGGCCGTCTTACGAACCTCCGTGTGGAACTCAGGCTGCAACTTCTTATCCCATGTCACCTCGTTCCGCAGGTGAATGTTCTCGATTATCTGCTGGGCATCGTCTCCGGGCAGACTGCCCGACGCCATTAGAACCATCGGTCCCTCGCGCCGGAGCTTCACCGTACCGAGGCTTCCCGCATGGGCGTTGATCCACGTCTCGACCGCCCGACCCCGATCGCCCGCAATTTCTGGTGTCGGGTAGAGAAGCAGCGTGAGCGTCTCCTTCCCGCCGCGGGCAGCGTAGCTGGCGGTAGCCGCTTCAGCGCTCTTATCGAAGCCGAGCATCTCCGCCGGCAATAAGCCTCCGGTACTCCCCGGAAAGGCCGCCGTGTAGCTCGCAGGCCCCAGCGCATAGCGCACGCTCTCGGGCAGCAGACTCCTCGCCGGCAAGAGCGTCGGCAGTAGCGGTGACATGCCCTTCGGCCCGCTGATCTTCGGCAGCGTCACCGCAAGCGCCTGCAAATCCGTCACCTGTGTTCCCGGGGCACTTGCAAGCACCACCGTGTTGCCGGTCCGGAATAGCACCTGCCCATCCCCCGCGGCAGCCTCCGTCCCCAGCTTCTGACCCGCCGGGAGCGGCCGCAGACCGGCATGGCTCGCGCGGTACAGGCTCAGTGCCGCCGACGCGCCGGTCGCGTCCACAAACTGCAGCGCTCGCACGTCGAGCGTCGTCCCGCCGCGAATATACTTTGCAACCGAGAAGTGACCTAAGCCATCTTCCTTCAGCTCCGTCGCGTTCCCGGCGTCAATCTCGGCAGCGTCATTGCCGGTCGTCGCCGCCCCCTGCATCTGCCAGGGACCGAAGTGCTGCGGCAGCAGCGGAGCCGCCGGCTCCATCAGAACAGTTGTTTGTGCCGGGATCGGGCAAGTCAGCGCGGCGGCCGCACACACCACCGCCATAAGTTGTGGAAAGCGGGAAGATCGGGAGAAAGCGCCCATACTGATCGTGAGACTACACCAGCGCGAATAGGGAAGCCCAGCCTCGCCCGGACCCCGCACCGACTCTGAATCTACTGGCCGGAAGCGCGCTCGATCGGCGCCTGCACGCCGCTCAACCCCGAAGCATACTTCGCCACACCCTTAAACAGGCTGTCCGCGACCCGCTGCCGATACTCCGGCCGCTCGAGTTGAGCTGCATCCCGCGGGTTGGTCACGAACGATATTTCTGCCAGGATCGACGGCATGTTTGCCCCAATCAGCACCACAAACGGGGCTTTCTTCACGCCGCGGTTCTTCAACCCGGCGTTGCCTGCCTGCAGTCCACCGTAGAGGCTCTGCTCTACGTCCGCGGCAAACTCCCGCGATTCGCCGATCTTTTCTTTCAACGCAATCTTCTTCACCAGATCGCTCAGTTGGTGAATCGACTGGTCGGACACCGCATTCTCTCGTGCCGCCACGTCCAGCGCATCCGGTGACGATGTGAAGTTCAGATAGTACGTCTCTACACCGCGCGCGGCCGCGTCTGGCGAAGAATTGGCGTGAATCGACAGGAATAGGTCGGCCTGCGCCTTGTTCGCGATGGCCGTCCGTGTCTCGAGCGGAACAAACGTGTCGTCCGATCGCGTGTAGATGACCTCCGCGCCCAGGCGATCGTGCAGCATCTTGCCCAGCCGCAGCGCCACGTCCAGCACAACGTCTTTCTCCTGGATCCCGCCAACGCCGAGCGTCCCCGAGTCATGGCCGCCATGCCCGGCGTCGATCACGATCCTCCCGATCTTCAGCCCCAGGGCTCGCACTAGCGACGTCTCACCGTCCGCCGTTGGCACCGCGGCACGCGCGGGCACAGCATCGCCAACGGCCACGCCATCCGCCGCAGCCGCCTTCGTCTTCTTCCGCGAAGCGGGGGGAACGGTCGCAGGCGGCGGAACGACCGGCGCCACCGGTTCCTTCACCGGCTGTGACGCAGGTGTATCAACGATGGCCGAGATCGGCTTTGAGGTCGGCCGGCTGGTCGCCTCGACACGGTCCGGCTGGTCACTCAGGGAGGCCACTTCGACCGAGCTCTTCGAGGCGGAGTTCACCCGCACCGCCGTCGTGTTCGGTACCGGCGAACTCGGAAGCTGAACCGCCGGCTTGATCTCGCTGCTGCCTGGCTTCATCACCGTCGCCTCCGCTGGTAGAGCGGCAACCACCGGCCGCGGCCCTGTCTGCCCATGGATGTCGATGATCAACCGAGAGGGGTTCGGCAGCAGGAACGCCGAATACTCCGTTACGTCGTTTACATCCAGCACCACGCGCGTCATCTGGTCGCGAAACTGCGCTGCCCGGATCTTCTTCAGGAAGCCGTCATCGGTCACTGAGAAGTTTTTGCCCACTAGCTCCGACGCCAGCCGCGTTCCATGCAGGTCGAAGTAGATACGGTCAGGATTCGGTACCCGCGCCGCCTCGTAGGTCACGCTGTCGCCAAGGTCAATTACCACCCGTGTGTAGTCCGGTGTCGACCAGTGCCGTATGCCGGACACCAGCGCAAGCTGGCCGCTCCGCCGCGGTGCCGTCTCAGTAGCCGCCACTCCGATCGCTACAGGCAATCCCGCAGCAGGAGGAGCCGCGGTGGTCTTGGCGCTGCCAACCTCGCCGTTCTCGCATTGACCAGGATCTGTGACGTCCCGACTGGAGCGCAACGCACCAGAGGAATCCACGCATTGCGTCCTTGTCCCCGCAGCCCCTGGCGCCGAAGGTGTAGCCGCCACTCCAGGCTGCGCCACAGGATCCGACCCGGCCACCCGGGTCATCTCTGCAAGCGCCGCACGCGCCTCCTCAGCCTCGCTGCTCTTCGGAGCCTGCTTCACCAGCAGCCGGTACCGCTCCCTGGCCACCGCCTGGTCCTGCAGGTCGTTCTGCTCAATCTGTGCCTCGGCCAGCAGCGCTTCGAAGCGCAGCGAGCTGACCGGATACTGTGTCCGCAAAAACTCATACTGCCCGACCGCCGCCGTCAGGATCTTCGTATCGTGTCGTGCCCTGCCCTCCTCGGCCAGCAGCTCTGCCACGGCAAAAACGCCGTCCGGCGCACGGGTATCGCCCGGCCGCTCATGGTAGACGGCGCGAAATCCATCCAGCGCGCGCTCGTAGTCCGCCCGCGTCCGCGCTCCGGCGGGAATCGTCTCCAGGGTCTCGCGGCCACGCTCTGCCTGCTCCCACGGCGTCAGCACGACATGCGACGTCTTCGCGGCGCTAGCCGGCCAGCAGCTCGACAGGACCACGGCGGCAGCTGTCCATCGTGTCACGCGACCTGAAGAGAAGAAGAGCAAAGCTGGCGCACCCTATAGCCAGTTTAAGGTCTGCCACCCACCAGCCGGGCAGGGAATAGCACAGGGTACTTCCAACGGCACCTCACCCCGGCTCCAAATTGGCATCCACCTACCCGTCTTCCAGTGGGCGCATCATCCTTTCGCAGCACCATCGTGAAAGGATGGAGTTTGTGCGCCAGCACGACTGCTACCCCAGCAACTCCGCCACAATCTCCAGCGTTCCCGCCAGCGCTCCGTCCAGCGCTCCTGGATCACTACCGCCAGCCTCCGCCAGGTCAGGCCGTCCGCCACCCTTACCCCCAACCTTCGCCGCAAGCAGCCCGACAATCCTGCCCGCCTGCACTCGCGAAGTCAGGTCTTTCGTTACGCCCACAATCAGCGAGACCTTACCCTCGGCAGTGGCTCCCAGCACCACCACGCCACTCCCCAGCTTGCCGCGCAGCGAGTCCACCAATGACCGCATCTGGCCCTTTGCCTCCTGTGAGCCGCCCAGCCCGTCGATCCGCTGCACCAGCACCCTCACGCCCTTCACCTCAATCGCACTCCCGGCCGCGTCCGCCACCAAAGCTGACGCCGCTTTCATCCGTACCTGGTCCAGCTCCCGCCGCAGCCGCTTCATCTCCTCGTCCTGTGAAGAAAGCTTCGCCCGCAGCGAGTCGGCATCGGGCGATCCCGTCAGCTGTCCCACCATACGCGCCACGTCAAAATCCCGTCGGAACTCGTGCAGCGCCCCCGTACCGGAGATCGCCTCAACGCGCCGCACGCCGCTCGACACACTCCCTTCCCCGACGATCTTGATCAACCCAATCTCCCCTGTAGCTCCCGTATGTGTCCCGCCGCAGAGCTCTGTCGAGAACCCACCGGGCCCGCCGATCTGGACCACCCGCACCCGGTCGCCGTACTTTTCCCCAAAGAGCGCCATCGCCCCCAGTTCGTTCACCGCCACATCGATCGGCACATCCACCATCGTCTCGACCTTCGCATTGGCAAGCACCTGGTCGTTGACGATGCTCTCCACCTGCGCCAACTCTTCCTCGCCGACCCCCGCAAAGTGGGAGAAGTCAAACCGCAGCCGGCCAGCATCGACCAGGCTGCCGGCCTGTTTCACATGCGTGCCCAGCACCTCGCGCAGCGCCGCATGCAGCAGGTGTGTCGCCGTATGATTTCGCTCCGTTGCGCGCCGGTTCTCGGTGTTCACCACCGTGTCCACCGTGTCGCCTACGGAGATGGTCCGATTAGCCATAACCCGATGCGCAAACACCCCCTGCACCGGCTTCGTCGCGCCGTCCACTACGGCTATCACGGAGTTGTGATCGCTCGAATATAGCCACCCCGTGTCCCCGACCTGGCCGCCAGAATCCGCATAGAAGCTGGTCGCATCGAGCACCACCTCCCCCGACTCGCCGCCCTGCAGCGCCGCCACACCGACGCCATCCTTCACCAGCGCCAGCACCCGAGCTCCATCCAGCCGCAGCGCCGTGTACCCTTCGAACTCCGTCTTCGCCAGCTCCCGATAGAACGGCGCCGCCGACTTCTGCGACCCACCCTTCCAGCTAGCTCGAGCCCGCTGCTGTTCCTCTTCCTTCGCAGCCTCAAAGCCCTCCATGTCGAACGCAATCCCAGCATCCCGTGCTGCATCAACCATGAAGTCGAGAGGCATACCGAAGGTCTCATAAAGTCGAAACGCAAGCGCACCCGACCGCAGGCTTTCGTCGTTCATCTGCTTGAGCCCAAGCTCTAACGTGCGCGCAAACTGCAGTTCCTCTGCCAGCACCACCTTACTCACCCGCTCCGCAGCATCCCGCAGATCCGGATAAGCTGCCGCCATCTCCTCCCGCACCGCAAACACCATCTCGTGCATAAACGGCTTCTCCTGCCCGAGCAGCCGCCCATGCCGAATCCCGCGCCGCAGAATCTTCCGCAGCACGTACCCGCGCCCCTCGTTCGTCGGCTGCACGCCGTCGGCAATCAGGAACGTAGCCGCGCGCGCATGGTCCGCAATGATCCGCAGCGAAGCATTCCCCACCAGCTCCGCCTCATCGGGCGCACCAGTTTCCGCAGCCTTCTCCGCCTCCGTCATCGGTGGAGGTACAGGGTCGTTCGGCCCGGTCACACACTCCACGTCCGCAGCAGCCTTACCGGCAACGCCCGTAAGCTGCGCAGCCCGCAGGATCAATGGCAGAAACAGGTCCGTCTCAAAGTTCGACAGCACCCCCTGCAGCACGGCCGCCACCCGCTCCAGCCCCATGCCCGTATCGATTGAAGGCTTCGGCAACGGTGTCAGCGTCCCATCGCTCGAACGATCGAACTGCATGAACACCAGGTTCCAGATCTCGACATATCGCTGCTCGTCGAGCGGAAAGGGAAGATCCTCACCCGTCTCACTCGCCCGGAGCCCCATGTCATAGAAGACCTCGCTGGACGGGCCGCACGGTCCTGTATCGCCCATCTGCCAGAAGTTATCCTTCGCCCCCACCCCGAAGATGCGCTCCTTCGGCACCCCCACTTCAATCCAGAAAGCCTCCGCCTCATCATCCCGCGGGACGGTTGCATCCCCCTCAAAGACCGTCACGTACAACTTCGTCGGATCGATCCCGAACCACTCCGGCGACGTCAGCAGTTCCCACGCATACGCGATTGCATCCTTCTTGAAGTAGTCGCCAAAGCTGAAGTTCCCCAGCATCTCGAAGAAGGTTTGGTGCCGCCGCGTAAAGCCGACATTCTCCAGATCGTTATGCTTACCGCCCGCCCGCACACATTTCTGCGACGAGGCCGCCCGCGCGTACGGTCGCTTCTCCACGCCCAGAAACACATCCTTGAACTGGTTCATCCCCGCATTCGTAAACAACAGCGTCGGATCGTGGGCCGGCACCAGTGAAGAGGAGTGCACCCGCCGATGGCCCTTGCCCTCAAAAAACCGCAGAAAATCTTCCCGAATCTGGTTCCCGGAGCGACTGATCATAAGCCAAAAGTCTACCAGTGACGAGCCGCCGGCCGCATTGCTGCCCATCTCTCTAACCGGCGGACACAGCCTGATCAGACTCCCGGCCGCCACGTGATTCCCTCTAGCCTGAGCGACGCGTCCTTCGTCCGCCGCAAACCGCAAAACTCTTCTCGGTCCCGCACCATCTCCATCGCACACACCAGGGCGTCAAACGCATCCTCCGACCCGAGCGCCTTCGCCATCACACCTCGCGAAAGCCGCGAATAGGCCAGCTCTTCCTTCCGCCGCGCCTGCATGTATGCCTTTCGCGCCACAGGATTACTCTTCGCTACCGGCCCTGTCAGTAGCCGCGTATAAATCTCCACCAGCAACGGCCTTGGTTCTTCCGCTCCGAAGGACGCATCCTCAAACGGCCACACCCGAAATTTTGCCTCCCGCAGCCGCAGCAGCAGCGGGATTGCTCGCAGCGACCCGGTCCCCACGCTTCCCGATCCGCCGATCTGGAATGGCGACTTCGGCGTGATCCCCAGCATCTTCGCCGCTCGCGCCGCATCCCCTCCGGGCAGCCGCGGCGTGATCTTGTTGTCCATATCCGTTAGCCGCATCGACCGGTGCAGCCCCGGCCCTGAGAACTCCTCCGGCCGCTTGTGCGGCTTGCCCCAGAACCGCGCATCGCGCGCAGCGCCGGCGATCTCACGCGCCAGCCAGCGTTCCCCATGTCCCGCCGCCACGTGCTGCCAGAACTCGAAGACTGTGGTGCATCCATGCTCCTCGAGAAACCACGCCGGGTAGCTGAAGCAGCAGTCGATGCCCACCACCATCCGCGGCGTCTCCCGCCCCAGCTCGATCAGCCACGCAATCAGCTCCTCGCGCGTCCGCCCCGCTTCGAGCGTCACCTTCTCCCCGGCGGCCGTCCACACTCCCGCCCAGATATGCCGCCGCTGCCCAGCCGCATCCACGCGCCCGGACCAATCTACCGCAACCACGCGCTCGATCTCCACCCCAGGCTCCGCCATTACGAATTCCTTACGCCCCGCTTCCGACTTCTTTACGCTCGACCGCTTAGCCTGATCAAGGACACATGCGGAGATAGAACCCCTTCGCAGGAAAGCATTTATCCCATGGAACGCGCAACACCCAGGCTCCTCATCCTTGCATTCGCCTTGACCCTGACGGCAGGCGGCCAGCAGCCCGCCACGACTTCGACATCCGCCTTATCCACCTTCGATCCCCAGGGCGCGGCCGTGCCCCCGGCCGTCCAGCAGGATCAAAATTTCTTCAAGCGCCTCGCCGCTGCCTACCGGGAAGACTGGCATCCCACGCAGCCCGCCGGCCCCGATCCTGCCCGCCGCGGCAATCCTTCGCCACTTGACTCGCCGCCCTTTCCCAGCTCCGACTACAGCGTCGGTGGAACTCCAGTCATCGGCGCGCCCGACACCCAGACCTACATCCTTATGCAGGCTATCAACCAGAACAAGAGCCGCATCAAGGTCTACGGCTGGTTCAACGGTGGCTTCGACGTCAGCACCTCTAACAAGGGCGATGGCGCCAACTCGCCTGCGGCCTACTACTACAGTCCAAACCGCATCATCCCCGACCAGCAGGTCCTCTATATCGAGCGCCTGCCCGACACCGTCCAGACCGTCCACTTCGACTGGGGCTTCCGCATCGCCCAGCTCTACGGTCAGGACTATCGCTACACTACCTCGAAGGGTATCTTCTCGCAGCAGCTTCTGGGCCGTAACCACGAGTACGGCTACGATCCGGTCATGTACTACGTCGACCTCTACTTTCCGCATGTAGCCAGAGGGCTCAACGTTCGCATTGGCCGCTACATCTCGCTCCCCGACATTGAAGCCCAGTTAGCGCCCAACAACTACACCTACTCCCACTCGCTCCTCTACACCGTCGATCCATACACCCAGACCGGCATCGTCGGCAGCGTTAAGCTGAACGATCACTGGCTCCTGCAGCTTGGTCTCTCTGACGGGAACGACGTCGCCCTGTGGACTCCCGACGCCCAGCTCACCGGCACAGCCTGCGTCGACTACACCTGGCACAAGGGTGGCGATGCCCTCTACACCTGTGCGAACTCCATCAACAAAGGCAACTACGCCTACAACAACGTCCAGTCCTATTACGAGACCTGGTACCACAAGATCAACGCCACCTGGCACGCCGACACCGAAGCCTGGTACATGTATGAGCGCAACGTACCCAGCATTGACCCCGGTGTGGTCAATCCTATCCCCACCGAGACCGGCGCCAACGGGGCCTATTGCGCCTATGGCAAGCAGCGCTGCTTCGCCCCTGAAGTCGCCATCACCAACTACGTAGAGAAGGAGTTGAACCACCACAATTATTTCTCCTTCCGAAACGAGTTCGTCGACGACATCAAGGGACAACGTACCGGCTATGCCACCAAGTATTCAGAACACCTCATCAGCTACGGCCATTGGATCGGCTCGACCATCCTCTTCCGCCCCGAGATCCGTCTCGAACACTCCTACGACCTGGCCGCCTACGACCTCGGCACCAAGAAGACACAGTTCGTCGTCGCCGGCGACCTCACCTATCACTTCTAGCCAATAAGATCGGGTGCCCCATTCTTCGCAGTCTCATCGCGAAGGGTGGGGTAAGTACGCCCACGATATCGTCTTACTCCTCCACCGGCTCATCAATCTCGATCTCCTCCACCGGCGCTCCCCACGCTCGCAGCACCTTGAAGATCGCATTGGAAGAAAATCCAGCCCGCATCAGCCGGTTCATCGTTCGCACCGTCTCCTTTTTCGCGTTGGGCCCGCTCGGCTGCTTCATCCGCTTCCGCGCCACATATTCCCGAGCCAGCGCCACCTCGTCGATGTCCTCATACGCCGTCGCCAGCGTCAACGCCACCAGTTCTTTCTCGACGCCCTTCATCGCAAGGTCCTGCTGCACGCGCCGCTTGCCGAACTTCTCGTTCTCCTTCCGAAGCCGCGTGTAATCTGCCGCAAAGCGGGTATCCGAGAGATAATTCATCTCCTTCAGCCGCAGCACCACCGCATTCATCGCCGCTTCGCCGGCCTCACCCGGCTCGGCCCGCGCCTTCATCAGCCGCCGCAGGTCGCGCACGGTCCGCATCCGGCGCGCCAGTGTTCCTACGGCATACTCGAAGAGCCCGGCCTCGCCGACCGGCTCCCGCTTCTTCGGCCTTGCAAATGCCATCAACAGGACCCTCGTACGTACCTGTCATCCTAAGCGCATCGCCGCGTCTACGCCTCGTACCTCAGGCCACATCCCGTACCCGCATGACCTGCACGGAATGTACATGCTGTACCGCCTTCGGCTCACCGGCTGCTTCGCGCGGTTTCCAGAAGTCGCTTAACCTACGCAACGTCTCCCGCATCTCCGTAACCCGCTCGGCGATCGCCTCTCCATCCTGCCGCACCCGCGGCTCCGACGCCGTCTCCGCAACACTCTCCGCGAGGCTCAGCACGGCCGTCACAGGAGCCGTTAGCTCCCGCGCTACGCTCGCAACGATCTGCCCCGCTCCTGCCAGCCGTTTCAATTCCAGCAGCCGCTCTATTAGCAGCCCACGCTCAAGCGTCCGTGCCAGCTTGGACGCCAGGATCTCGAGCGGCATTATCGCTTGTGCGGTTTGCCCTCCCTGCAACTGCCTTTCGCCTGGTTGCAGCGCCGCCCCGGGGCACACCGCAAGCACGCCCACTAACCGTCCCCGCGACAGCCGCAGCGGAATAATCGTTGCCTCGTGGCAGTCGGGGATCGCGCCAAACGTTCCCCATTCGCCCAGTACCACCGGGAAGCTTTTGCCGGAGCCACGCTCGCGCCCCACTGCGTGCTCGATGACGTCTGTAGGCTCATCGCGCATCAACCCTTCGCCGAACTGATCGATCGCTGCTAGCGTCAGGTCGTCCATGCCGCCGCTCCCTGCACAGACCAACCGCCCTTCGCGATTGCGGACCAGCAGCGCAGCCCGCGCAAAAACGCTTTTCTCGGCCACCAGCCGGCACACCCGTTTGGCCTGGTCCGCCAGTTTCCGCGGCTCGCTGTCGCCTGGCAGCTCTCCCTCAAAGCGCCCATACGCCTCAAGCTCCTCGAGCCGCGCCCGTTGCCACTGCTGCTCTTTCTGCTCCGACCGGCGTCGTCGCCAGACCATCGTCATCGCCAGCAAAAGTCCCACAAATCCTGCCAGGGATGGCCAGGGGATCGATCCCGGAACCATCCTGATCATTGCTACGAGAAGCAAGCCTAAGTTCACAGAATCACCCATCCTTCGCTCGCCGCAAGTCGCCGTCCGCGTCTATCCTCAAGAGGAAGGGCTTCATGCAGGGCGCGAGCAGGTCGCCTGCAGGTTGAAGCAGAAAAGGTAGCTCCAGATGAACCCGTTCCTTCTTAGATGCGTCGGCGTCCTGATCGTGCCTGTCTTCTCGCTATCGGCGGGTGCAGCGTTTGGAAGTACAGGTGTCTCATATAAGGACGCGGCTCCTGCAGTCTTTGCCGCCGCGCAGGATCCAGCCGGCTTCGGTCCGCTCGACTCCACGCCGCCGGCTGGCATCACCCCGCAGCAGATCATCGAAAAGTTTGCCGCGCGCGAATCCGTCTTCAACCAGGCCCGCCAGAACTACACCTTCCGCCAGAGCGTTAAGGTCGACACGCTCGCCGAGGACACCAACAAGATCGACGGCGAGTACCAGCAGGTTACCGACATCACCTTCAACCGCGATGGCCGCCGCGAGGAGCATGTTGTCTTCGCCCCGCAGAACACCCTCGAGCGCGTCCTCATGACCCCCGCCGACTTCGACGAGATCGAGCACCGCCTCCCCTTTGTGCTGACCACCGAAGATCTGCCCAAATACGAGATCACCTATCTGGGCCGTCAGCGCGTCGATGAGCTAGACACTTACGTCTTCAACGCCGGCCCCAAAATCCTTGAGAAAGGGAAGCGCTACTTTCAGGGCAAGGTATGGGTCGACCAGCAGGATTTTCAGATCGTCCTCGTCAACGGCATCACCGTCCCGCAGGATAAACGCAAGGGCCACGAAGACCTCTCGCCGCCCTTCACAACCTACTATGAGCAGGTCGACGGCAAGTACTGGTTCCCCACCTACACCAAGGCCGAAGGCAACCTCCACTTCGTCGCCCAGCAGGGCGCCATGAGTCAGGACGTCCACATGCGCAACATCGTCCGGTACTCCGATTACAAGCAGTTCCGCGCTACCAGCAAAATCATCTACAACGGCGAAGATATTACCAACAAGGGCGACCCGCAGAAGCCCGCAGACCCGCAGAGTCCGGCAAACCAGCCCAAGACGCCACCCCCGCCGAAGTAGTCCCGCCCAGCACCGAAGCGCCTCTTCTCCAGGGCTAAAGCGGTGTCTCGCAGTGCGCCTCGGGATGCTCATGTTGCGTCGTCATCCAGCGGTCCAGCATCGTTCCTGCGCAGCGCGCACCGCAAAGATGTTTCACTCCATCCTCATGCGCCTGCCGTGCCTGCCACCGTGTCAGTTTGATCAGCGGCTGATCATCGCCCGGGCTGATGCCCTCGAAGCAGTCCACCCACGCCATCCACCATAGCTCGCTGTCGCCCTTCTGATTGCCACATACATCGCACTGATAATTTTCGCTGCGGGCCATACAGGTCTCCTTTCGCGAAAGTACCACACCCACTCGGTCCCGCTGTTTCAGGCCTGCGTTCCGGGCAAGCTTCCATTGCGTCCCATATGAGAAACGGTCGCCCCGAAGGACGGCCGCTCTTATATCACGCCGCTTACTTCGATGGAGATTTGACCGTATCACCAACCTTCGGGCTAGGCGATCCCTTGAAGGTTCCCACCGCCGAGCTGGCATCCGCGCTAGTGATCGTTAGCTCGCCCACCGTATTTTCAATCGTACGGATCACCTTGCCTGTCGCCGGGTCCTTCACCGTCCGCAGCGGGTGGGTCACCATCAGCCGATCACCTACCCGCACGCCCGCAACGGAGCCAACGTTGATGATAATGTCTGCCCCGGCAACGTCCGCCACCATGCCCGACACTGGGACCACCTCTGCTACGCCGAACTTCGTCGATCCCGCCTCGAGCCCGGTCGCCAGCTGCGTCACAGCCGACACCGTCGCCTCGCCGATAATCGTCTCGGCAAAGTTGCTGCTGCCCATGCTCGCGCCACCGCCGCCACCGCCGTGATAGTTGCTGCCCCCGCCGTCAAGAAAACCGCCCGAGCGCTTCGACTCACCCTTGCTCGTCGTCGAAGCCAGCACCTCGCCCGTATTCGCATCCACCAGCCGCGCTGTGATGGCCACGACGGCCTTTGATTTCGTGTTACCTACATGGCCCAGCGCATAGCCGGTCCAGCCGCCGCCTGCGCCGCCGAGATTCATGTTCTTGTCATCGCGCCCGAACTGCGTGATGTCGCCCGTGATAATCGCATCCACCCCGAGGATCTTGCCGATCTTGGCCGCAGAACTCGCATCCACGCGGTCGGAGTTTGAGAAGTTTTGCTCAGTCAGCACCTTCTGGATCGCATTGCGCTCGATCACCCGGTACGTGCCATCATTGGTCAACTTGTCCACCAACATGTCCGAGATGCCCTTGCCGATGTTCTGCTGTGTTCCAAACACCGCCTGGGTCGACGTCATCACGCTCGCATAGCCGAAGTCGAGGACCGCCACCCTGCGCCGCTGCGGTGCTGGAGCCTGCGCGACCGCCGCTGCCGTCGCCAGCAATACAAATCCCGTAAAAAACTTCTTCACCCGCATCCCAATCTCCTGAGCACCAACCTTGAGGAACTACGTGGCCCGGTGCTGCGACATCATGGTGATGCCAGTCCGTAAAGCGTTTCGCGTGACGCATGCCGACGCAAGGTCACTCCGAAAACATGAGTTTGCGGGCACAGCCATCCTCCCGCAACTCCGGCCCGACTGCAAGAAAATTCAGGTAACCTTCCGCGATTTCTACTCCGTAGGTCAGGCTGCTGGCTCTGACTCGAAGTAAAGATACCGCCGCCAGCTCGGGTCCGCGCTCCCGATCATCCGCATGATGTGCCGCGACGTGTGCAGGCTAAACGGCCGCGGCTCGCGCTGCAGCTTCATCTCCGTCAACTCGTGCAGCAGCTGGTTGCCCTTGCGGCGATTGCAGTCATGGCAGCACGCGACCAGGTTCTCCCACGTCGACAGGCCGCCCCGCGAGCGCGGTATCACGTGGTCAAGCGTCAGCTCGCCCGCCGTCAGCACCACGCTGCAATACTGGCAGCAGTTGCGATCACGCAGCAGAATGTTCTTGCGGCTCAGCGCCCGCGTCTGGTGCGGGATTCGCCGATAGTCGAGCAGCCGGATTACACTCGGCATCGCCACGTTTATCCGAGCCGCATGCAGGATCGCGCCCTGCTCCTCCTCCGTTCGCGCCACCCCCTTCAACACCAGTACCAGCGCCCGCCGCGCACCGCAGATATTAATTGGCTCATAGCTCGCATTCAGCACCAGTACCGGCGTCTGCATGGCCGGCTGGCGAAATACGCCGACCCGCACGTCGAGCTCGGTCATCACCCGTCCATTAGCATGCGTCGTGTGGCTCTTTTGACTCACCCTGTGCTTTCGCATCTTCGCCGATTGCATCCCTGACATCCTCCGCATCAACCGTGTTGCTGACGTTGGTGTTCCGTTGCTGAACGCTGGTGTTACGTTGCGCTTCGCCCAACCTGCTCCAGCCCGCTTTGACTTGTCCCAGATCCTGACGAGACCGCATCCCACCGGCCAACCTGCTCTGCCTGCGCCCGCGACAGCGTCGCCATAAACACGCGCGCCGCCCCCGCCCGCCGCAGCACCCGCGCACACTCCCGCGCCGTTGCGCCCGTCGTATAAATGTCATCCACCAGGAGAATCGTGCGGCCTGCGATCTTCTCTGCATCGGGAACTGCAAATGCTCCGCGCAGGTTCGTCCGTCTCGCCTTTGGCGTCAACGCAAACTGGCTGTCCGTATCCCGGACCCGCCGCAGCAATCCATGATCCGCTCGCAGCTTCAGTCCCGCACCTGGCCAAAGGCTGGCCGCCGCCGCATCCGCCAGCAGCCCCGCCTGGTTATACCCCCGCTGCCGTTGCTTCGACGGATAAAGTGGAACCGCTACCATCGCTACATCGCCGATTAGTCCAAGCGTCTCAATGGCGCGCGCCACCATCACTCCAAGCGGCTTCGCTACGGCACGCACCCGCTCATATTTCAGCAGGTGGATCAGCGTTCGCAGTTCGTTCTCATACACCCCAAACGCCACCGCCCGCTCAAACTGCGGCGGCACCAGCCGGCATGGCGTACACAACACGTCATCGACTGCGAACTGCCCCGCAAAGCGATCGCTCTCCATGCCAAGCGCCTCTCCGCAGCGCCAGCACAACGTCATTGTTTGGAAAGTGATGCGCAACAGGCAGGTATCGCAAACGGGAGCAAAATCGGCACGCACCAGAGGCTCGTTACATGCCCGGCAATCCCCGGGGAACAAGGTCGTCACAAGATCATCAAGCATTGACCGCACAAACGCGACCAAGTTTCGTCGAATTCGCCTCTGCAAGTTGACGCGACTTTCTTCCACCCCGCCAGGTGGACCGGCCCACAAGCCTCCCGCGATTCCGCCAGGAAAAGCTCCGCCAGAGACGCCGAGCGTACGGCCATTCAGAGTTTCACTGAAGACACACCTCACTCGATGACGCTCCAGGTCGGTCGGACCGCGCCATGCCCGGAGTATAAGCCCCACCACCCCAAATGCCAACCCGGACGACCGTCGCCGCAAGCCAGCCTAGAACCTGCGAAGGTTCGCCTGGACAGCTTGGTTCCCTGGCTCAATCTGCAGTGCGTGCTGCAGGTCCTGCCGCGCTCGGGCCAGGTCGCCCGCCTGCGCCTCCATCACCCCCAGGTCGTTCCAGTCACCCGCACTCTGCGGAGCCAGCGCAATCACCCTTCGCTGCTCCCATATCGCGTCGCTCTTCCGCCCTATCTGGCTGTAGACCTGGGCGAGCGCGCGATGCGGCTCAGGATCGTTCGGCGCAAGCTGCTGCCAAGCCTCTAAATGGTCGAGCGCCCGAGCCAGTGCGCCTGACGTCGCATACACCATCGCCAGTGACCGTTGCGCCTCCGCATCATTCCGCACCGCGATTGCCCGCAGCAACAGAGACTCCGCCGCCTCGGGACTTCCACCCTCTGCCTCCATACGTCCCAGTCCGATCAGCGCCTCAAAGTTAACCGGTGCTGCCGCCAGCACCCGCTCGAACTCCGCCTTGGCCTCGGCCGTCCGCCCGCTCGCCCACAGCGCATCCCCCAGCCCCGCCTGGGCGCCGGCATCTCCCGGATGTTCCGCAAGCAGCCTGCGGAACATCGCCTCCGCCTCGGGCACCGCTTCATGCCCTAGATCCACCGTGGCCAGGTCGAAGACCGCATCCGCATACCCGGGGTCCTTCGCCATGGCAGCCCGATACTGCGCCTGCGCCGCCTGCCAGTCGCCGCTCGCCTCGAGCGCCGACCCCAATGAAGTCATCATCCGCACATCGCCCGGCCGCTGCTCCAGCGCCCGCCGGTAAAGCTCCGCAGCCCGTGCGCTCTCACCTTCAGCCATCGAGAGCGATGCCAGGTTGTAGAGCGCAATGTCGTCGTGTCCATCCTTCTGCAGCCGGCTCTCCATCCATGCCCGCTGCAGCTTCATACGCGGATCGCTCCCTGCCTCCGCTCGCGGCAGGACCTGCAGCCACAGGTGGCCCATCTCGTCCACCGAACGGTTTCCATCCCGCACCCGGATCGGCGGCGAGTTCGGATTGCGGACATTTCCCGCCGAGTTATCATAGGTGTATCGCATGTGGATCACGCTTCCCTTCGGCAGCGCCACGGGCCTGGCAAACCGGTACACCGACTGGCGATCGATGTCCCAATCCTTGATCAGCACAAGCCAGCGTCGTTCCCCATTCGGCAGCGTTGCCCAGCCTTCCATCCGCTTACCGAGATAGTGCGCATGCGGATACACCCCGAGCACGTCCACTGCGACCGGTAGCGTCAGCGAGTCCTCCACCACGAACGCAGGATCGCCCGGCGGTATATTCAGCGCCGCATCATGCTCCAGCTGTAGCAGCATCGGGTGCTCCGTCGCTGGCTTGTCGGCGAAGTAGAGTCCGATCCGCGCCCGGATGTTCTCCTCCTTACCCGTAGGCTTCAGGTGCATATTCAGCACCAGGTCATCACCTGCGTCCAGCCGCCACGGCATAGCCGCAGGTTCGATCAGCGCCGTCGAGTCTGGTTTCCAGAACAGGAAGTGACTGTCCGGGTCGAAGTTTTCGCCCGAGTCGACCATGATGTCCATACCCGGGATGCCCTCCTGCCACGCCGTCGGGTTCGCCCTCCGGAGGGAGGCAGTCCGATCAAGCAGCACATTCGCGTGGTGCACCACCTGTGGCGAGCCCGGCTTGATCTCCATTGCCCGTACCCACTTCGTCACCGCGAGTGAGGTCGGCAGGATAAAGTTCTCGAACAAGTCCGTCCCGCTTGCCGGAACTCTGAGCGGCTTCGGCATTTCAAGCACCAGGTCCGGCGGCCCAAGCTGCCAGTCCCCGCTGTAGACCGGCGCTGCTGGCGCATTCCCGGCACCCTCCGGCATCCCGCCCTCGACCCAAGCCTTCAGCAGCGCAATCTCATCATCACTCAGCCGCCGGTTGCCTTCGAAGTCGCCATGACCTGGCTCGGGCAGCCACGGCGGCATATACCGGCTCTGCGTCACCGTCTTCATCAGGCTGCCCCTTCTCCGCGCATCTTCATAGGTCATCAGCGGAAAGGGCCCCGACCCGCCCGCGTGATGACAGCCCGTGCAATGTGCGTAGACGAGCGGCGCAACCTGCTGACGCCACGTCACCTGGGCCAGAGCAGCCCGCACTCCAACAAGCCGCCATGAAGAAGCGCCGACCAGCGTCAACACAGCGCACGTCATCACAGCCGCCCGCATCACCTCAGTCCGCGCAGCTCCGTTCATCGTGCAGCGTTTCCGACACCCGGGTTCATGATCGCGCACCCGACCGGTACGCCTGTCGCCCGCTCCACAGGCCCGCCGCTCAGGATGGCGTTCAGCACCCGCTCCGCGTAATGCTCTGTCGCCTGCGGTCGCTCCAGGCCGATCCGGACGTACCGATCATCGATCCGGCCGGTATACACGGCACGCCATCCTGCCGTTCCCTGCGGCACCAGCACCGAGACCTCCGGCGTCACCCGCGCTCCGGTCATCGTGACAAGCGTCCCGTGTGGATCGAGAGCCGCCTCACCGCCCGCATCGTAAACTGCCTGGTGGAGCCGCACCTCTTGGGCATCTTCTCCCGCGTCCGGGTAGACGAACCAGAAGCGCACTCCGCGCCCCGCGAACTTCTCCCGCACCCGCTTCATCTCGGGAAAGCTCTTATTCGACACGGGACAGTCAGTGCCAACAAAGAACAACACCAGCACCTTCGTTCCCGGTTCAGCAAGCACCGCCATCCGCTGTCCATCCGGTCTGACTGTATTCACCACGGCTCCCTGAGCCCACAGTGGACTTTCGGCAACCGTCAGTGCAAGCAGAAGAAGCCAGCGCAGCATGGGGCCATCGTAAGCCAACCGGCAGTCTTCTGCCTAGAGCTGGTTGGCCTGTCGTCCCTACAGCGGCATGATTCTGGGCTTGCCCCGCGGTATTGCGCGCAGCGTCTCCTCGCTGATGCCAAGATGCTGCATTACCAGCTCCTGCGGCGTACTGCGCACCCACTCCGACAGCGAGAGATCCATAAACCGGCTCGACTTGAACATCTCCGGGAAGATCAGGTCCGTATCGCCAGTGTTCTCAATGTAATGGCCGAATGTCCGAGGGCTTCACCGTCACATGCGCCGCTGCCAGGGTGTTTGCCGGCGACCCTGTGATCGGCACGGGAAAGTTTTTCGAATCAATAATTCGGATCTCGCCATTCCGTGTCTTGATCGTCGGCGCCATCGTCTGCATCGGAAAGTCAAACGCAATGGGCGAATGCCCGACCGCCTCCGCCGCCGCCCGCAGATCCTGCTCGACCGGTGGGGGCACCGCTGTCTGGAAGATATAGTGGCCATCCGACGGGACCTTGTAGACGCTCGCGAGTGCCGCTTCCGGCACCCCCCAGTTCTTCGCCAGCACATCGGGTGGCGTATGCCGCGTCCAGTCCGAGATCAGCGTCGTATTGCCCTCCGAAAACGTTCCATCGTCGAAGACCAGTAGAAACTCGCACCCATCTGGCGCCAATCCCTGGATCAAGTGTGGCGTTCCACTCGGGAAGAACCACAGATCGTTCTTCGCAATGTCCTTTACGTAGCTCTTCCCGTCGTTGTCGATCGCCGTGATCCGCGCATTGCCGCTCAGCATAAGGGACCACTCGCTGGCATCATGCCAATGCAGTTCGCGAATGCCGCCTGCTGTCAGCCGCATATTCACGCCGGCAATGTCCTTCGAGATCGGAAAATCCGCGACCGTCACCTGCCGCGACCAACCGCCTTCCTGGATGCGCCGATGTGATGTAGAAAACGAATTCCAGAAGCTCCGCACCTCGCCATGATCCGTGGCCGGAGGTACAAACGTGAACGGATTAGCGTCCCGCAGCAGCACGTTTTCCGGCCCTGCATCGCTCTCACTGCGATCCTTGTGCGCTTTCTGTGCATCTCCAACTTCCTGCCCCATAGCCTCTCCTGCCGTCATCGCTGCCGCAACCAGCGCCGCCGAGCCCCCAAGGAATGTCCTCCGATCCCAACCTGCAACCTCATCCTTACCCGCCATATCACTCCTTATCAAAATCAATAGCCGACCACGGATCGAACGGATCAGAACGACGAACTCACCAACCTACATCCCTTGTCGTTCACTTGCCTGTCTTTATCTCCGAGCCCGTAAGATCCGCGTCAGTGTCCTACGCCTCAGCCTGCTTCAACGTAGCCATGTCGATCACATACCGGAAGCGTACGTCCCCATCAACGACCTCACCGTATGCATCGTTGATGTCCTTGATATCGATTACTTGAATGTCCGGCCCAATATCATGCTTCGCGCACAGATCCAAGACCTCCTGCGTCTCTGCAATGTTGCCGATCAACGATCCGCCAACCGTCTTGCGATGCATCGCCACATGCATGTTGTTCACCGGCTCCAAAGGCTCCAGCGCCCCGCAAACCACGATCGCTGCTTCCCGCTTTAATAGCGGGATGTATGGGTTTATATCGTGCTTTTCCGGAATCGTGCTCAGCATGAAGTCGAAGCTCGCCTTGTGCGTCTTCATCGCCTTCTCGTCGTTCTCAAGAACGCCCGTAGCTCCGAGCCGTGTCGCCTCGTCGAGCTTCGCCTTCTTTTCGGTAAAGATCACCACTTCCGCGCCCATAGCCTTCGCCAACTTCGCAGCCATATCGCCTAAGCCACCGAAGCCGATGATTCCGACCTTGCTCCCTGCCTTCACGCCCCAGTGCTTCATCGGTGAGTACGTCGTCACGCCGGCACAAAGGATTGGCGCCGCCACCTCCGGCTTCAGCGCGGCTGGAATTTTCAGCACAAAGTCCTCAGCAACTACTAGCGACGTCGAGTACCCGCCGTAGGTATTATCGCGCCCATACATATTCTTCCCGGTAGCCGCCTGTTTCGCAGGCAGCATCGGCCCGTTGTACGTTGCCAGCCAGCTGTTCGGTCCCTCGCAGTAGTTCTGGTCGCCATCCTTACAGGGCTCACACTGGCGGCAACTGTCGATCATGCAGCCCACGCCAACCAGGTCGCCGGCCTTGTGCCGTGTCACCGAGCTTCCTACATTCTTCACACGCCCCACCACTTCGTGCCCCGGCATACAGGGATACACCGTATTCGACCACTCGTTCTTTACCTGGTGAATATCCGAGTGACAGACGCCGCAATACAGCACCTCGATCTCGACTTCATTCGCCTTGGCTTCTTCCCGTTCGAACTCAAGCGGCTTAAGGCTGCTAAAAGAATGCTTCGCAGCATAACCAACTGACTTGATCATTACAATCTCCTGCACTGGGGCATGTTATGGATGAAAGTTCAAGAGGAACGTACTCACTCTTCAATGGTCGCCGCGCTAGGCGGTTCTGCTGCCCGGTTCGCGTGGCTCCACCCTGAGAGGACAACTGCTTCCGCCGTGGTGTCCGCCCCGAGACCCATCCTGCGACCTCGCTGATACACTCCCATCCAGCCAGAAAAGCAGTCTGCACTCGCGGAGACCCTCACCACCATGGCATCAATCACCACGCACAAGCCAGTCTTCAAACCCTTCGTCTCCGCCGCCGAATCCCGGCCGGAATTCACTCCCCGCGCCCTCATCCTTGGCGCTTTCTTCGGTGTCCTCTTCGGCGCCGTGACAGTCTACGTCGGCCTCCGCGCCGGCCTCACCGTGGCCGCCAGCATCCCCATCTCGGTTCTCTCGATCAGCATCCTCCGGGCATTTGGCCGTTCCAGTATTCTCGAAAACAACATCGTCCAGACCACCGGCAACGCCGGCCAGTCGGTCGCGGCCGGCGTCATCTTCACCCTCCCGGCGCTCATCTTTCTGGGCTTTGATCTCGAATCAACCCGCATCTTCGCCCTTGCCCTCTTCGGCGGCTGGCTCGGCGTCCTCTTCATGATCCCGCTCCGCCGCCAGCTCATCGTCGAAGAGCACGACACCCTCGTCTACCCCGAAGGCACTGCCTGCGCCGACGTCCTCATGGCCGGCGAGCGCGGCGGCAGCTTTGCCTCCCGCGTCTTCCTCGGGCTCGGCCTCGGAGCGCTCTACACCCTCTTCCAGAACGACAACCTGTTCGCCCTCTGGCCCAGCACGCCCAACTATCAGCCCGACCTCGCCGGCCCGCAGCACATCCTCAAAGGCTCGGCCATCCGCGCCGACGTCACCCCCGAATACCTCGGTGTCGGCTACATCATCGGGGCCCGCGTCGCCGCAGTCATGCTGGCCGGCGGCGTCTTCTCCTGGCTCGTCCTCATGCCCGCCATCTACTTCTTCGCCGCGCACCTCGCCACGCCACTCTACCCCGGCACCGTCCTCATCAAGGATATGAGCCCCTCCGACCTCTGGAAGACCTACGTCCGCCCCATGGGAGCCGGAGCCGTCGCCACCGCAGGCCTCATCACCCTTTGCCGCACCTTGCCCACAATCGTTGCCGCCCTCGCCGAAGGCCTCAAATCGATGGGCCTGAACAGGCGCTCAGGTGCATCACGCGAAGCTCCCGCCCGTGCGGCGAGCACAAGGACCGAGCACGACCTCCCCATGTCCGTCGTCCTCGGCGGCTCAGTCCTCCTCGTCCTGCTGATGTTCCTCTTCCTCCAGTTCCACCCCGTTCCCGGGGCCCAGGTCGGCCCTCTCGCCAACTTCGCCGCTGCGCTGCTGGTTGTCGTCTTCGGCTTCCTTTTCGTCACCGTCAGCGCCCGGATCGTCGGTATCGTCGGCAGCTCAGCCAGCCCGGTCTCCGGTATGACCATCGCCACCCTCATGGCCACCTCCGCCATCTTCCTCGTCCGCGGCTGGACCGCCCCCGCCTTCGGCGCCCTCGCCATCACGATCGGCGGCATCGTCTGCATTGCCGCCTCAAACGCAGGCGATACCAGCCAGGACCTCAAGACTGGCTTTCTCATCGGTGCCACCCCCTGGAAGCAGCAGCTCGCCGTCATGTTCGGCGTCATCATCAGCGTCTTCTCAATCGGCGCCACCCTCAACGCGATGAACGCCGGCCTGGAGGAGTTCCGTCCCATCCCCCATCCGGTCGCCTTCAGCCTCAGCGCCCTGCCCGATGGCGTCCAGGATATCGGCAGCTTCCCCCGCTCGCACCTCCACCTCACCATCCCGGCCAGCCTCGTCACTTCCGGCGATACCACCCACCAGGTCATCCGAAACGTCGACGTGTCCGACGCCCAGCGCTTCCGTCTACTCAACGCCATCGGCTCCACCACCCTCGACGACGGCAAATATCTTTACAACCCCGCCACCGGCCGCATCGAGATCCAGTGGATTCAAGGCATCGGCAGCGAAAAGGCCGCCGCCCCCCAGGGCCGGCTCATGGCGACCGTCATCAACGGCATCCTCACCCGAAAGCTTCCCTGGAGCCTGGTCCTGCTTGGCGTCTTCCTCGTCATCGGGGTCGAACTCCTCGGCATTCGCTCCCTCACCTTCGCCGTGGGTGCCTATCTCTCGATCGCGACCACCCTCGCTATCTTCATCGGCGGCGTTATGCGCTGGATGGTCGACCGCGCTACGCTCCACTACGCCGCCCGCCAGTCTGCTGCTGACTACACCGCCTCAATCGCCCTCTGGAACGCCGACCGCCCCAAATGGCTCGCCGCCAACCCGCACTTCGACAAGACGAATCCCGATCATCTCGACCCTGCCACCGGCCTGCCTGTCCCGACCAGCGTCACGCCCGCGCTCGACACGGAGAGCGAGATCAGCCCCGGCAGCCTTTACGCCTCCGGCCTCATCGCGGCGGGCGGCATCGTCGGTCTTCTAGGAGTCTGCGTCAAGCTCTACGAGGCCGCTACCGACCGCACCATCCCCCGCTTCTCCGACCATAACCTGCTCCACCACGACTACGTCAGCGTCCTCATGTTCGCCGCCCTGGCCTGCAGCCTCTACTACTTCGCCCGCAAGCCTCTTGGGAGCCGCCCATAACGCATCCCTGCATCGCACGGTGTCGTACACGCCTCAACTCAACTGCTCCCGGCTCAGCTTCTCGTTGGTGTCCTCAATCGTCTGTGTCTCCTGCGGCATCAGCCCGCGCAGAATCTCAAGCAACCGCGAAGGCAGGAACGAGTCCAGCCGATAGTCTGCGTCCGGGCAATCTGTGCTTCCTGGAGCCCCAACTACGATCACCGGCAGCTTCGGCTGCTTCTGCTTGAGCTCCGCCACCAGGTCCTTGCAAGAGATGTCCTCGAGCCCGGCGTCGAGCACAGCGCCGCTGATCGCCGGAAATCGCTCGAACATCTCGCGCGCCTCCACACCGCTGTACGCCGTCAGCACGTTAAACTTTGCCGTCTCAATTACCAGCTTGCGAGTCGAGATGCTGCCGGGAAACTCGCGGTCGATCACCAGAAAACAGGGCCGGATCATGCCCTCCATTATCCACAAAACCAGCATTCCGGGGTGCTCGACCGCACAAAGCCCACCCGCATCCAAAATTAAGAGAAGATGACATGGAACCAAACGGCAGCATCAGGAGAAATCATGGTCCACGTACGCCTCGCTGTCCCAGCCGTCGTCGCTGCCTTGCTGCTGGCCGGCTGCCATTCAAAGACCTCCGCCACACCCGATAACTTCATCAAGGCGCTCAACGCCCATTATCTCGACCACGCTGAGTGCCTCATGCCCGACGCCCCACGTTTTCCCTTCGAGACCAGCGATCCCGAGAAGCTCAGGCAGATGGATTCGCTCGTCAAGGCACAGCTTCTTACCGTCGCCAAGGAGACCAGCATTCACGTCAGCCGCTACACGCCGACCACCACCGGGGCCCGCGTTGTTCCCCGCTTCTGCTACGGCCACCGCAACATCACCGGCATCGACAGCTTCACACCGCCGGTAGTCGCGAAAGGTGGTTTTCCAGAAACCCAGGTCACCTACCGGTACACACTCGAAGACGTTCCCGTCTGGGCCAAAACCCCCGAAGTCCAGGCCGCCTTTCCCGAGATGGCGAAGGCCAGCAGCGGCACCTCGGTCGACCACGCCACGCTCGCAAAGACCCTCGTCGCGTGGACAATCCCGGAGTAACCCAGCGTGAGCTTCATCCTGACGCTTCAGCTTGATACCGCTTCGCAAGCTCACTTCGACCATCTGCGCCAGCTACACTTTCCGCCCGACCGTAACTACATCGACGCCCATATAACCCTCTTCCACACTCTTCCGGAAGAACCTTCTATAACGTGTGACCTTCAAGCCGCTTCAGAGGAGTGTTCCAGGTTTTCGCTTGATGTGACCGGCCTGAGATCCCTTGGCAAAGGCGTCGCCTACACCCTTGAAGGTTCCGAGCTCCTGTCGCTCCATCGTCGCCTCGCAACCGCTTTCAGCGACCATCTCACGCCGCAGGACCGCCAACGCTTCCGCCCCCACATCGTCGTCCAGAATAAAGTCACCCCCGAAGCCGCACGCATCCTCCTGCAGCAGCTGCAAGCCACTTTCATGCCCATGCAGATCGAAGTCGCCGGCCTCAGCCTCTGGCGCTACCGCAATGGCCCGTGGGAACCTGCCCAGACCTTCCCCTTCAGCTGAAGCTGACCACACACTCCCGCACGGCAGACCGCGCATCCCGCACCAGGTCCGGCAGGCCAACCCCTCGATACCCGTTGCCCAGCAGCCACAGCCGGCCAACCTCACGAACTCGCTGATCCAGCTCCGCCATGCGCTCCAGGTGGCCAACAGCATACTGCGGCAGCGACCGCGGCCAGCGCCGAACCACCGTTACGGCTGCCCTGGGCAGTTTTCCAAGTATTGCCTCCAGCTGCTCCCGTGCAAGCCCGGCGATCACCTCATCTGAGGCCATGAGTAGTCTCGCCCCAACTGCCCCACCGAAGAACGCCCGCACCAGTCGCCCCCCAGTAGGCACCCGCCCCTCAAACTTCTGATCGACAAAGGTAGCGGCCAGCAGGGAACTATGGCCCGTCCGATCCGGCGGGACCAAAAATCCAAAGCCGCCCGGCAACTCAAAGCTCTCCATAAACCCGAACGCCACCACCACCGCCGAACTCGCCTCCATCCGCATCAGCTCCGCCGCCCGCCGATCCGTCTCCCGCAGCAACTCGCCCGCGACATCGACCGGCGCCGCCATCAGTACCGCATCGAAATCTTCCTCACCCGCAGCCGTCCCGACGGTCCATCCCGCAGTCGTTCGCGCCAACGACGTCACCACCGTCTCCATCCGAATCCGCTTCGACGGAATAACCGCCACCATCGCCTCGATCAGCGTTCCTACCCCATTGCGAAGCGTAGTAAACACCGGCTTCAGACCCATTGCCGACCGTACCCGCGTCGCCACGATCAACGACCCGTATTGTCGCTCCATCGCCACAAACGGCCCCATCACCGCCCGCACACTCAGCGTCGCCACATCGCCGCCAAACACGCCACTCAGCAACGGCGCCCCAACCGTCGCCAGAACCTCGTCCCCGAAGTGCCGGCGGACAAACGAAGCCACACTCTCATCCCGATGCGGAGCAGAAGCCATCAACTCCGCCGTCCTTCCGATTTCCGCATGGAACGCGCGCCTGGCCACCTCGCTGAACAGCGGCGACCGATCCACCGCGCCCAGGTCGGCCGGTACCATCATGCGCATCCCGTCCGGCATCGCCACCAGCTCACCGTCCTTCAGGATGTATGTCTTTCGCGTAGCGTCGTTCGAGCAGATCACCTCACCGTCCAGCCCCAACTCCCCGGCCAGCTCCCGCGCCCAGGGCTTCTCCGTCACCCACGCATCGGGCCCGCATTCGATCACGAACCCTCGCTCGCGAACCGTCTCGACAATGCCGCCCAGCCGTCTCGAAGCCTCGAACAGCGTAGCCTCGACCGCAGCCCCACTTCGCGCCAGTTCGTACGCAGCCGTAACCCCAGCAATCCCCCCGCCAACTACCGCGACCCGCTTCGTCAAGCCGTCACGTGCTCCGGAACCACCCGTTCCACACGCTCGTCAACATCGGCCGCAAAATCGCCCGTAGCCACCTGCGCCAGCGCTCGAATCAACACCGGCGAATCGTTCAGGCTCTCCGCCCGCCACAGCTGAAGCCCAAGCTCGCGGGCCGTCTCCCTGAACGCGATGTCGATGTCATACAGGATCTCCACGTGATCACACAGAAAGCCGATCGGCTGCATCACCACACCCTTATGTCCCTCGGCCTTGAGCGCCTTCAGCGTGTCCTCCACCGCCGGCCCGATCCACGGCGCACCCGCAATGCCCTGGCTCTGGAACGCGAAGTACCAGTCCTTGTCCGTCATGCCAACCGGCCCAAGCGCCTCCGCCACATGCATCGCCGTCCGCTTGCACTCTACTGGGTAGGGATCAGGTGCCGTCCGCTCCCCGTAGTACTGGATCCCATCCGCTGGCACCGGTCCGCCCGGTCGTTGCGAAGGACTGGCCGCCGTGCTCACCTGCCCCGACATAATCGTCCGGCAGGGAACCGCATGCGCCGTGAACAGCACCGGCACCCGTGTCCGCGTCACCGCACATGCCTCCGCCCACACCGGCCAGAGCCTATCCGCAAATGCGTGCGCGAGCGTCGGATTATCCGCCCAGCCCGCCACAAATTCGCTCTCCATATCGCTCGAGGCCTCAAGCATTGCCCGCCGATACAGCCCCACACTCGTTCGCGAGTTCTGCGGCGCCAGGCAGATCGCCTTGAACGACGTCACTCCATCCGCCCGCATCTGCGCCACCGTGTCCGCGATAAACGGATGCCAGTTCCGCATCCCTACATATACCTTCCTCCCCAGCGTCTCGCCCAGCAGCTGACCCTGCGCGAGGGTCCACTTTGTCAGCGGCGGCGGCTCCGCACCAGGCGTCTCCGCAAGCCCGATTTCCCCGTAGCGATGCTGCAGCTCCTCCACCACCGCCTGCGGCAGCTGCCGTCCACCCGTCACTTTACTCAGATACTCAGCCATCTCGCCCAGCACATCCGGTGTGCCATGCGCAAGCAGCAGGATCGGCGTCTCGCTGTTCGAAGGGGAACTCACTGGGAGAACTCCTTGACCCACTGCACCACCTGGATTACGTTCTCAACCGGCGTTCCCGGCACGATCCCGTGCCCCAGGTTGAAGATGTGTCCCGGCCGACCTGCAGCCTCGCGCAACACCTCGGCGACCCGGGCCTGCAGCACATCGAGTGGCGCAAACAACGTGATCGGATCAAGATTCCCCTGCACGCCGCAGCCCAGCCCGACTGCCTTCCATCCTTCGTTCAGCGGAATCCGCCAGTCAAGTCCGATCACATCCGCACCCGTCTCCCGCATCGCCGGCAGCAGCGACGCCGTGTCCACGCCGAAGTAGATGACCGGCACCCCCAGCGCCCGCACCCGCCGCACCAGCTCCGTCGTCGGCTCCAGGCAATACGCCCGATAGTCCGTCACACTCAGCGCGCCCGCCCAGCTGTCGAAAATTTGGATCACAGCCGCGCCCGCCTCCACCTGCTGCGTCGCAAATGCAACCAGAACCGTTACAAGCTTTTCCATCAACAGAGGCCACGCCTTGCTGTTGCCGTACATCATCTGCTTCGTGTCGATGTAGTTCCGCGACGAGCCACCCTCGATCATGTAGCTCGCCAGCGTAAACGGCGCACCGCAGAAGCCGATGATCCCTAGCGTGTCGTCATCTGCACGCGGAGCAGAGAAGTGGGCCGCTACCTTCTCGATTGCCCGCGCCACATAGCTCAGTTCGTCCGCCCGGTCTGTTCGCAGCGCCTCCACCTGCGCCAGCGACCGGACCGGCGTGTGCACCACCGGCCCTTCGCCCGCCACGAACTCGAAGTCAAGTCCCATCGGGGTAAATGGCAGCAGCAGGTCCGCAAAGATGATCGCCGCATCGACCTCCAGCCGTTCGGCTGCCGTAATCGTCACCTCCGCCGCCACGTCCGGCGTCCGGCAGATCTCGAGCAGCGAGTGATGCTGGCGCACCGCCATGTATTCCGGCATATACCGGCCCGCTTGGCGCAAAAACCAGACCGGCGTCCGGTCAACAGGCTGTCGCAGACAGGCCCGTAAAAAACGGCTTGACCCCGGCCGCGGCTCCGCGAGCACTGCGCTGGGCGCCTCTGCGTTCAATGAAGCCGCTGCGTTCAGAGAAAAATTATCCACACGTCGAGCCTAGCACCTCGCCAAACGCGCCACGCGGACACCCTGTCTCCGTTTCACCCGGCCAAAATCAGGCTCAGAGCTGCCGGCTCACCGCGTCTTAAATGCCTTGAAGGGAATGTGGTACACCGCGCCAAAGGTTAGTGCCTGCGGATAGAACCGGTTCGGCGGATGTCCACCAAGATCCCAGTACTGATGCTGGTAGTCCGCCAGCAGCGACCAGTCGCGGCGAAAGTCATACGTCAGACCCCCGCCAAAGTTATAGATGAACGAACTATCCCGGTATTTATTCGTCGGATCGGGAACAGCCGGCCTTGGGAACGTGATCACGCCCTGCCCCACCATCAGGGCGCCGTAAGGATGCAGATGTCGGTACGTCGTCGCAAGCTTCAGCCCACCTTGAAGCGTTTTCTCGTCATGCGTGTTGCCCGGAACAATCGTGCCGCGAAGCTGAAAGGAGGGGATGATCAGCCCGCGGTAGCGCTTGATGAATTGCGTGTAATCGGCGCCAAGTGTCACGCCATAGTTGATGAACGGTGGAATATAGTCGCTCTGCAGCCGATTGAATCCACCAAATGCATCAATCTCTGCCGACCGTGTAGCCGTCGTTCTGGACTGGGCGATGCCCTGTTGTGAATCGAGCCACACAAGCCCTATGAGGAGCGCCAGGAGTGCGAGGAAGCGGAGCCGATAGGCGTCGTGCAATTTTTCTCCAGAGCCTGCAGGTTGAGTACGACGGTAGATACGCGGAACACAAATCTCGCGTAGCCTCTTGCACCACGTGGCACGGTCGAGAATAACGCGTAAACAAGCGAGGCAGGACAGTCGTACAACGATTCAGAATGCGTACTTCTTCATCACGCAGGCAGATCGCGTCGATCCTCAACGAAGGATGACCTTTGGACATTTCAACGTTCAAGACGGAAGGTGAACTCTTCGATCACCGGGTTGGTCAGCACCTCGCGCGCAATCCGTTCCACCTCTGCCTGGTGCAGGTCTTCCGGCACTCCATCTTCGAGCGTAAGCAGGAAATACTTGCCCTGGCGGACATCAGCCACACCCTTGTACTCCATGCGCCGCAGCGCATCGGCGACGGTCTTCCCCTGCGCGTCAAGGACGGTCTGTTTCAACGTGACATAGACATGGGCCTTCATTGTGTCCGATTATAAACGTGAGCGGCACATCGTCTTTGGTACCAGGTTGTCTGGACCCGGTGTTTGCCAACGATCCGAAAAGCTCCAAATTCATCCTCAATTAACGAGACGAGATCCCGCCCCTATGCCGAACTACCTTGAGTTGCCCGTTGGGCCGAAGTCGCCTGAAGTCATCAATTGCGTAATCGAGATTCCCAGCGAGGGCATCAGCAAGTACGAGTATGACAAGGACCTCCACGTCTTCCGTCTTGACCGCAACCTCTACTCGCCTGTGCACTATCCCGGCGACTATGGATTCATTCCCAGCACGCTCGGCGACGACGGCGACCCACTCGACGTGCTCGTGCTGGTCGACACGCCAAGCTTCCCCGGCTGCGTCATGGAGGTCCGCCCCATCGGCCTGCTCGACATGCTCGACCAGGGTCTCGGCGACGAAAAAGTGCTCTGCGTCGGCAAGGGCAATCCCCGCTACAACGACGTTTGGAACTTCTCCGAGATCTACCCTCACATGCTGCGCGAGATCACCCACTTCTTCGCGATCTACAAGGATCTCGAAGGCAAGCGGGTTGAGGTCAAAGGCTGGCGCGATGCCTCCTTCGCTCGCAGCAAGGTAGTCGAAGCCCAGCAGCGATTCATCGACAACAAGACCAACCCCGAGCCAAAGCCAGTACCCCACAAATAGCCGCAAGCGTGTCCGAATCTCACACCAGCGACACCGCCCGTCCCATCTTCGTGACAGCAACCTTGTCATGAAGATGGGCTGACCCCATCAGCATTCAGGGTTGCGGCAGGACAGGCTCTCGTCTCCCGAGACGCGCCAGGCCATATGCCAAAGGCCCTGCCGCCCCGACAAGTGCCGCGAAGCCAAGCGCCGGCAGCCCTGCAACCTTCTCCGCGCGCGCAGCCCACATCGCAAACATGATCAACAGTGCCGGCCCTACACCGCACGCGATCGCTCCCCAGAGTCCGCCGGGAACTCGAAAGGGTCGTTCCAGTTCAGGCTCACGTACGCGCAGAACGACCAGCGCGACAAATTCGAGCAGCAGCGCTGCGCCATAAAGGACCAGGTCAATCGAGATCAGCCGCTCGAAGGAAAATCGTAGCGCCAGCGCCCACGCCGCGCTGCACACCACGACGCTCAGCCAGGGTACCCCGCGCGCTGTCCGCCTCGTCAGCCCGAGCGGCAGCAGGCCCTCTTCGGCCAGCGCATACGGGACCCGCGTATAGCTGAGCGTCAGCGCATTAAACATGCCGAAGCCACTGATCGTGCCTCCCAGCACCACTGCCAGGGCCAGCCACGGTCCGGCCAGCGCTCGCGCCGCATCGGTCCACGCACCGGTCGAAAAACGGTCCGCCGGAATCCCCGCCAGTGCGACAGCAGCCAGGGGCAGGATGTACGTCACCGCCACAAGTAGCGCCGCAATCAGCATGGCGCGAGGGTAGTTTCGCTGCGGCTGCTCCACCTCCTGCGCCACCGTCGAAGCGTTATCCCAGCCCATGTAGTTCCAAAGTGCCACGGACACGGCGCCGGCAAAATCGTGCTCCATCGGTACACTGGACGCACCGGCCAATGCGCTCACGTGAGCACCGGTAATTGCCCGCCAGAGACCGACGCACACCAGGATCGCAAATGGGGCCAGCAGCACGCAAAACATCCCTACCGATCCTTCACCGACCGCCTTCGCTCCATAAAGATTCCATGCCGCGCATGTCACCACCACCGCCAGCGCCCACAGCGTCCCGCGGTAGCCTGCCGTCCATGCCGGCGCGATCCGCCCGAGATACAGCACAAATGTAACCGGGTAGATCGCCATGTCGAAGACGCTCGCGGCCAGCGACAGCCACGCCTCCTGGAAGCCCCAGAAGCGACCCAGCCCCCGCCGCACCCACCGGTAATATCCACCCTCCTCGGGCACCGCCGACGCCAACTCGCCCACCATCAGTGACGTCGGCAGGCTCCATACCAGGGGTATGGAAAGCAGCAGCAGCAAGGCCTGCCCGTAGCCCGCCTTCCCGATGATGTCCTCGAGCCCGTAGGGTCCACCCGAGACCATGAAATAGGTTGCGCCAATCAGCGGCAGCAATCTCATCTTGCGTCCGGCGGAACCGCGTGCAGCGATACCCAAGCCCTCTCCTTCGCTGTCTTTGGAGGTGTGTTTGTAACCCAAATCTACGCGAAGTTGTCGCAGCCGGCTTGCCCCACGTTATAATCAGCAAGTTCCCGGCATTCAGCACCAGCAGCCGGACCAGAACAGCCGGAGAGTTGGCCGAGAGGCTGAAGGCGGCGGTTTGCTAAACCGTTATAGGACCAAAAGTTCTATCGGGGGTTCGAATCCCCCACTCTCCGCCACTATCTTGTTTACACCATCCCTGAGCATAGTAAGAACACTCGACCCAGCAGATGCTGAGTTGGGGTTCTCACCGCCTGAAATGTACGTTGCTCTTGGGATACTTTCTAAAGTGCGTCAAGGCTTTTTCGTGGCGATCTTTCGATCAAGTTCCACTCCGATACAGTTGTCCTCACCAATCCGCAGCAGCTTGGGCTCAACGCCTGAACGCTTCTGACGGGACCAGAGGTGCTCCTGCAGCGGTGGTCCTTACCGGACCCAAAACTACATTCCCAATCAGTGGCATCAGGTAGACCACTATAAACGAGCTGAACAGCAACCCAGCCAGTCCGATCGTAGGGCCACGGATGATCTCGGTCAATCCTCCCTCGGGAGCCGAGTGACCGAAGCCAAAGAGGGCAACAAGTGCAATCGGTGACTCGCGCGTGTCTCCGCAGGCAGAGTCAAGGGCAAGAAACATAATGAACAGCAGAATTGGGAGCACGACCAGAATCCCCACCCACTTCGCCTGGTGAAATGCGTCGCCTGTCGGACTGAATGAGATGCCGGTTGTGTCATCATCTTCATCCGGAAGCATTCCGAGTTCGTGTGCGTAGAGATTTCCAAACTGAATAGTCGGTTTATCGTGCCAGATGAAGTGAGGAATCAGATTCTCATAGGAGAATATCGTCGGAAATAGACCGAACCCCCCTCCGTGTGCGGTGTAATTGATCACCAGGTCGTCAGGAGTGATCATCTGGAGCCGGTCTGCCAAGCCTTGGGGTTTGTCGTAGTAACGACTGTAATCCGTGCCCGTGTAGAGCAGGTTCGATTCGTCAAGGAATGCCTTGCGAACGACGCCTAAGTTCGACAGCAGCAGCACGTTGGTCTTCCAGTTCTCACTGAAGGAAGCTTCCTCAATGCGAAACTTACGCCCGTACTGGCTATACGGAACCAGGTAGTAGGTGATAAAAGACAGCCCGAGCAGGAGTCCACCAATCTGTATGAGGCTCAGCTTGTATCGTTGGGACGAAGCGGCCACGAGCCAGCAGAGGAAGGGAGTAAAGAGTCCCTCCTTGGAGTAGTGGATAATGCCATTGCTAAACAGGATTACACCGGAGATAAGCGTGGGTATACTAAGGCTCCGCCGCCCCCCGCTTCGGCGGATCCCGTACATCACACCGATAATAATAGCGAAGATAAGAAAAGAACTGAACAGCCCAAGTAGCGGGAAAGATCCCGCTGCTGCACCTGGTGGCCGGAACATCAAGTAAAGAGTGGTCACTGATCCAACGGCAAAGCAGCCATAGGCTGCGCGTCCCATGTCCGCGTCCGACTTGTATCGCGGAACAAGTATTTTTTTGAAGCGAAAACGCTTCGAGACGTACGCAGCCACCAGTGTGGCGGTAATGGACGCGAGATAGACCTCGATCGTGAGGTCGGGCTGCTGAAGATTGCTCTGGCCTGGTTCGCCCACGAACACCTTGTAGGTGATGCCGAACAGGACAACGAGCAACGTATATGAAAAGATGTACCCGCCCGACGGCCGGGTCAAGCCGCCAACCGTATTAAACGCAATCACCGCGATAAGAATGAAGCCGAAGGTACAGCTCGAGAACAGGACCGTCGTCCCCTGCAGCTGCTGCAGCAAGCAAAGCACGAGGGCGAAGACGAGTGTTCCAAAGATGGGAATGCGTTCTGGGAATGGAATGCGCACAGAAGTTGAGCCAAGTGTACCGGATATACAAAGCAATCGGAAGCGCTCTTTGCCGACAGCAGGTCCCGGGTCAACACCAGCTCCGCTACCCTGATCCGCAAGAATTTAGCGGTTGCGCGTGTATACGTCGTAGTAGCCGTCGCCCGCCTGCTTCTGATACTTGGCCCACTCCGCCGCAAAGGCAGGATCCTGAAAAAACCATCCAATCGTATCGAACGGAAGCCCCGTCATTGCTTGGCAGACGCCCTCCGGTCGACAGAGCTTGACGATGATGACCGCCGGCTTCCATAACTGAAGATCTTCGGTCATCTCACGCCGCTGCAGCGCTGAGATTCGGGAGAGTACCTCAGGCGACAGTACCTTCACCGGCGCAGGACCGCCATGTTCAAAGGCCTCGTTCTTTGCCAATGCAGGAAGCATCCAGAGGTGCACGTAGCGGCTTCCCCACAGCAGATCATGTCGCAGTACCGAAGGAAAGCCGTCCAGCCCCGTCGAGAGTACATAGACAGGAGTACCCGCCGGATAGGTCCGCAGGGTTGTCTCGACCAGAGACTCATGGCTTGCCGCGAATGCCGCCACGTGACCGCGATGCACGATAACAATCGGCAGCAACACAAGGGTGCAGACGCCGGCAATCGCAAAGAAAGTCAAACTGAACAGCTGCCACTGTGCTACTTTCGCCACGAAAGAAGACAGAAGATCAATGGCGATCAGGCTCACTGCAAGGATCAGGAAAGCGGTCTGGGGGAACTCGTGATTTCCCCATCCCGTGTGTTGCTGGAGATAAGCAATCGTTGCCCCCGTGGTGCAACCAAGCAGTCCCCAGGGAAGCGTTCCATGTCGAAGCCGCCTCCGGAGCACAAAGCAACTCACCAGCGCGATCAGGAAGATGGCAAAAAAGGCCGGGCTGCCGCCTGCCAGCGTACGCACCGTATCCTCGCCGAAGGCCCAGTACGTGGCTCCCAGCAGAGGAACCGTGTGGCTTAGATAGAGCGGTGTGATCCATCGCACGAGGAGAAGATACAGGCAGGCAGTAAGAAACAGTGCGAGAAAATCCGGCCTTGCCAGGCGGCGAAGGCTGCGCGTTCCAAGCGCAAGAAAAATCTCAAAGCAGGCCAGCGCAAGAACCTCCTGCGGTTTCAAACAGATTCCCACCCCGCCCACCACGCCCAGTGCGCACAACTCCACAATCGACAGGTGCGCCGCTGCGCCGCTTGCGGCTGAAAAGACGTAAGGCAGCAGCAGGATAACCACCAGCTGTTCCCGCTGCCCGATGTCGGCGTTGGTAACAAGCGTCTCCGCTAGCAGCGTGATACACACGCCAACAAAGAGCAGGACCTGCCCCGTCAGAACCCCGGCGACGCGCAGCACCCGCACACTCCACGCCGTGCTGCCAACCACCAGCACGCCTACGCATGCATTGAGCATGGCAGCCGGCCGTACATGGAACAGCTTTGCCAGCAGCACCGGGATGAGCGAGACCCAGATGATCAACGGCGGATTCGTCTCAACCAGCCTCGGTCCGTCCAGTTGTACACCGGACGCCACACGCTTCGCTGCATAAAGAAGCCAGGTCTGATCATGGTCGGGAATAGCGAAGACGATCAGATCCACGAAGTGAACCAGCAAAAATGCGGCTGCTACAGCAAGACCAACCACGAAAAAGCGGTGCAGCCAGAGCGCATGCTGCGGTTCCCTCGTTTGCTGCAACATCCACGGAGCCTCATGATCGAACGTTGACTTCAATCCTATGATCTTCGTCCTCTCCGCAAACAGCAAGCCAAGAGCATTTCACGGTCCAGCCTCCCGGCCATCACCGCGCTGTTAAGGCTGCCGGTAGCCGACCGTAGTCCGTCCGCCACCGGCAGCACCTGTAAGCCTCAGGATCGTCCCTACATCCGTTGATACCCGGAGTTCTGCACCAGCACCCCAAGCTGTTTGCTGACCCGGTCACCTGGTTCGTCGCAATGTGATTGGTGCCATCGGGCAGCTTGGCGTACTGGATGGCAATCGTCACCGCGTCGCTCGGATCGGAACGTAGCTGGCAACCTGCACGCCTACAAGCGCCTTCTGCTGCTGACTGAAGGTCAGCGTCAGCAATCATTCGGCTTCAGATAGCTCTTGACGATCAGGCTCACTGTACCCGCAGCCCTGTTACGCTGCACCGAGATGCGCCCCTGCTGATACGCCTGATCCAGCACCTGCAGAACAAGCTGGAAGTAAGGCTTCTTCAGATCTTGCATCGGTGCTTCCCTCGGTCGACCGTGTTCAGGAATTTGGGGCTGAATCGACCTTGATCCTAAGCCCTTCCGCAACCGAGTACACATGTCAAAGGTGCTACTTTGCCGGGATCATTCCAACGGCTTCCTGGCCTCCCCGTTCCACGTACTGGTTCATCTGGTCTCACGTACTGGTTCATCTGGTCTATAGACCGAAGCCGCTCCAGCAGGGGAAACTATTCAAAGCGTCCGGAGTCAACGCTCCGGCCCTCCGTGCCGACATCGTTCGTCCGCACCGACGCACAACACCGCGCACCGCACCCGCGGGCTGCGCGACCAAAGAAGATATCGAATTGGAGCTTCCATGCGCAGCGTTCCCCGCGATTCCTCAAGCCGCCGTCGCTTCCTCAAGCAGGCCGGCGCTACCGTCCTCTCGACCCTGCCGCTCAGCGCTGGCGCCACGTCCATGCTCCTCGGCGAGTCACCCGCCGCCTCCAACCCAGCCGCCGCCCCCGCATCCTTCATCAAGAACCGCGCCCCACTCGCCCCCAACGCCTTCTACCTCCTTCCCCTCGGCGCCGTCCGCCCCGCCGGCTGGCTGCGTCACCAGCTCACCATCCAAGCCAACGGCCTCGGCGGCCACCTAGACGAGACTTGGGCCGATGTCGGACCCAACAGCGGATGGCTCGGCGGCTCTGGTGAATCGTGGGAGCGCGGCCCCTACTTCCTCGACGGCCTCATCCCCCTCGCCTACCTGCTCGACGACGCCCGCCTGAAGGCCAAAGCCCAGAAGTTCGTCGAGTGGACCCTCACCCACCAGGCCCCCGACGGCATGATCGGTCCCCGTATAAACGACGACTGGTGGCCGCGCATGGTCATGCTCAAGGCCCTCATGCAGTACCAGGAGGCCACCGGCGATCCCCGCGTCATCCCGCTGCTCTCCCGCTATTTCGCCTACCAGCTGCGCACTCTGCCCACCCGCCCCTTGCGTGATTGGGGAAAGTTCCGCTGGCAGGATAACGTCCTCGTCGTCCTTTGGCTCTACAACCGGACCGGCGACCCCAGGCTCCTCGACCTTGCCCGCCTCCTGCATCAACAGGGCTTCGACTGGCAGGCCAACTTCGCCAGCTTCAAGTACACCTACGCCATCACGCCCGACATGATCAAGCTCAACGAGGATGGCGGCCTCAAGGACTACGCCCTCAGCACCCACGGCGTCAATAACGGACAGGCTGTCAAGACCTCCCCGGTCTGGTCCATAGTCTCCAATCAGGCCGAGGACCGGCATGCCGTCCACGTCCTCCTCGCCGCCCTTGACCAGTACCACGGCCTCCCCAACGGTATGTTCTCCTGCGACGAACACTTCGCCGGCCGTAATCCTTCCCAGGGATCCGAGCTCTGCACCGTCGTTGAGACCATGTACTCCCTCGAGCTCTCGCTCGCCATCCTCGGCGACGCCGACCTCGGCGATCGTCTCGAAAAGATCGCTTTCAACGCCCTCCCCGGAACCTTCACCGACGATATGTGGGCCCATCAATATAACCAGGAGCCCAACCAGGTCGAGTGCAGCCTCCACCGCAAGCCGTGGACCACCGACGGCCCCGAGTCCAACCTCTACGGCCTCGAGCCCAACTTCGGCTGCTGCGCCGCAAACTTCCACCAGGGCTGGCCCAAGTTCGCCGCCAGTCTTTGGATGGGCTCGCACGATGACGGCCTCGTCGCCGCCGCCTACTCGCCTTCGGAGGTCCACACCACCATCGGCCATACCCCCATCCATCTCTCTGAGGAAACCGGCTACCCCTTCCGCGATACCGTCCGCATCACCGTCAATCCCGCGTCGCCCGTAGCCTTCCCCCTCCGCCTGCGCATCCCCGCCTGGGCCGAAGGCTCCACCATCCACATCAATGGCAAGCCCCAGCCCGCACCCGTCCCCGGCAGCTTCGTCCGCCTCGACCGCACCTGGACCACCGGCGACCGCGTCGAGCTCCATCTCCCCATGAAGCCCCGCCTCGTCACTGGCTACAAGGACTCCGCATCCATCGAGCGCGGCCCCCTCGTCTTCTCCTACCCCATCGGTGAGGACTGGCTTAAGCTGCGCGATCGCGGCATGACCGCCGACTGGCAGGTCTTTCCCGCCACCCAGTGGAACTACGCTCTCGCCCAGACCACAGCCGACATCCACACCCAGTCGCTCGAAGAAACTCCCATCGGCACCGCCCCCTTCACCCTAAAGGGCAATCCCGTCAAGCTCCAGGTCAAAGCCCGCAAGCTCCCCACCTGGCAGGCCGTCGACGGCGTCGCCGACCTCGTCCCCCAAAGCCCTGTCACCAGCCAGGAGCCGCTCGAAACCATCACCCTTGTTCCCTACGGCGTCGCCAAGCTGCGCATCACCGCCTTCCCGCAACTCAAAAGCTGAGCCAGACCCGGCACGCACTGACCTCAAATTCACCGCCGCAGCCAAAGCCCTTGCTACACTCCTTGCACCAGCGTGACGCACTCGCAGCCCGCTCCCAGCACGAACGCACGCCGATCGGAGCACTCATGCCAGATGTGGAGCAGTACGACGCACTCATCCTCGGCGGTGGCGAGGCAGGGAAGTACACCGGCTGGCATCTCGCCTCGCAGGGCCAGCGCACCGCCGTTATCGAGCGGCGTTATCTCGGCGGCTCCTGCGTCAACATAGCCTGTCTTCCCAGCAAGAACTTCGTCCAGAGCGCCAAGGTCGCCTCCTTCTTTCGCCACAGCGAGGCCTACGGCTGTAATAAGCCGGCGTGGAGCGTCTCCATGCCTGCCGTCCGCGCCCGTAAGCAGTCCATGATCGACGATCTCCACGAGGTCCAGCGCAGCAACTTCGCCCGCACCGGATGCGAATACATCATGGGGGCGGGCCGCTTTCTCGACGAGCGGTTACTCGAAGTCTCCCTCTTCAACGGCGACATCCGCCACCTCGTCGCCGAGCGCGTCTTCATCAACACCGGCAGCCGCGCCACCATTGACGACACCCCCGGCCTCGCCGAATCCCTCCCCTTGACCCACGTCGAAATCCTCGAGCTCGACGTCGTCCCCGACCACCTCCTCATACTCGGCGGCGGCTACGTCGGCCTGGAGTTCGCCCAGCTCATGCGCCGACTCGGCAGCCGCGTCACCGTCATCGAGCGCAATACCCGCCTGCTCCACACCGAAGATCCCGACGTCTCCGAAGCCATCACCCAGCTCCTTGAGGATGAGGGCGTCGAGCTCATCACCGACGCCCACGTCCAGCTCGTCTCCGGCACCTCCGGCCTGCGCGTCACCCTGCACCTCACCCACGCTGGCGCAGACCTCGTCCTCGAAGGCTCCCACCTGCTCGTCGCCACCGGCCGCACTCCCAACACCGAAGCCATCGGCCTCGACCTAACCCACGTCCAGACCACCGACCGCGGCCACGTCCGGGTCAACGATCGCCTCGAAACCACCGCCCACAACATCTGGGCGTTCGGCGACTGCGCCAACAGTCCTCATTTCACCCACATCGCCTACGACGACTTCCGCATCGTCCGCGACAACCTCGCCGGCGGCCAGCGCACCACCACCGGCCGCCAGGTACCCTCCTGCCTCTTTACCGATCCCGAACTCGCCCGCGTCGGCCTCAGCGAGTCCGAAGCGAAGCACCAGGGGATCCCTTATCGCCTCGCCAAGATCCCCATGATGCTCGTCCTCCGCACCCGCGCCCTTGGCGAAATGCGAGGCTTCCTTAAGGTCCTCATCAGCACTACCGACGATAAGATCCTCGGCTTCACCGGCCTCGGCGTCGGCGCTGGCGACATCATGTCGCCCGTCCAGCTCGCCATGCGCTGCGGCCTCTCTTACAAAGAAATCCGCGACATGATCATCCCCCACCTCACCCTGCCCGAAGGCCTCAACGTCCTCCTCGGAACCGTCCCCGCCAAGTAGTCCACCATTCAAACACCTAAAACTCCAGCTTCATCGAAACCTGCCCCGTCCGGTTCCCGCCAAAGTCCGACCCTCGCGCCTGCGTTATCGTCCCGAACGCCGGGCTCGTCACATCAAGGTTCGGATCAGCCAGATTCGTGTGATTCAACACATTCGTAAACGTCCCCTCGGCGCGCAGCCGAACCCCTTCCGCAATCAGGAACGACTTCGCTACGCCGCTGGACAGGCTCACCGTCCCCGGCCCCTGCAGGTCGCCGATGCTCTCCGTCCCGAACCGCCCGATTGGCGTCACCGGGTTCCCATTCGCATCCACGCCGCCCACATCGCAACTCCCGTTCTGGAGCGAAGCAAACCCCGTCGATCCCGGGCACGCAAACGCATTTGGATTGAACCACTGCGCCCGCGTTCGATGACTCGCACTTCCATTCGCCACGCGATCCGGCCGCTGCTGCCGGAAGAACAGCGTTCCCGACCCGGTCCCCGAAGAGTCCGTATTACTTCCCGAGATAAACCCCGTAATAAACGGCCCACTCTGCATCAGGAAGATATTCGAGACCTGCCACCCGCCAACCACCAGGTCAGCCGCCCTTCCCATTGACCCGCCAAACCGCTTTCCCCGCCCGACCGGCAGCTCATACACGGAACTCGTCAGCCAGCGATTCCGCCGCGTCCCCGTCACATTACCGTAGTCCACATGCCGATCATAGGTGTAAGTCGCGTCATAACCGCCCTGCTCATCGACAAAGCTCTGCGTCCCACTAGCGGCTCCATACGTTCCCTGGTTATCCGCAAGATTCTTGGCCAGCGTATACGCACTGTCAAACGAGAGCCCGCGCGAGAACCGGTGCGAGATCTCCACCTGTCCCGAATGGTAACTAGCCTGCGCAGACGTAGCTCGGTTATAGATCGAATAGAAGTTAGGGAAGGGAAATGCCGTCCGTGGTTGACTGGCCGCAGTCGTGGTATTCGAGTAAGGCAACATGTTCAACTCCGGCTGCCACACCAGGTGCCACGTCTTCAGCCCGATATACGACACCCGTATCCCAAAGCCATCACCCAGATCATGATCGATCGACAGGTTCGTCTGCAGCGAGTAAGGATCATGCCAGTTCGTGTCGACCGCCGAATAAAACGTTGTACTCCCATAATCCGGCCCCGTGTACGCATTCGCAGAAGCAGCTGAGATGTTCGGAAATACAAACGCCGGCCCCGTAGGTGTAAGCGAGTTATTGAATGTCTGCAGGTTCGACTGCAGCGTGCCGGTAAGCGCATAGAAGAGTGCACCCGAGGTCGTAATGTTGTAGTACCCCACCCCGCCCCGGATCGCCGTCCGATCGTTCCCGAATGGCCGATACGCAAACCCCAGCCGCGGCTCAAACCGAAGCTTGGGAGTCGATCGCAATCCCCCCGGCAGACCCGCCTCCGAGTTAGACACCACCGGCGTACATGGCGCCCCGTTCACCGCCGCATTGGTCGCATAGGGATTGCTCACGCCCGCCGTGGCGCATGCATTCACGTTTGCCAACTCCTGGCTCGAGAGTAGGCCGGCGTAGCCATTCGGATAGACCAGCCGCCCGGACTTCGCCACCGAAGGATCGAAATTAGCGATCTCCCCGTTCGAAGCGTTGAACGCCGGATGTAACTCGTACCGCAGCCCAAACGTCAGGTTTAAGTTGGGCGTAGCCTTCCAGTTATCCTGTGCATAGAAGGCATAGGCTGTAGCCGTCCCATTATTATCCGTGGTGATGTTATCCGTCTGCGTCTGGTACGGCGTCCCGATTAGAAAATCAGCAAACTCATTCCCCGTATAACTCCCCGTCTGCTGAAAGTAAAAATTACCGTAGTTATCCGACGGCGAAAAACCAAGCGGCGTAAATGCATTCAACTGGCGCACATCCGCACCCACCCGGATCGTATGCCCCGCATGCTCCCAGGTCACATTATCGACATATTGGAACAACCGCGACCGCTCCGTAGAATTCAACCTGTTCCCAACCGAAGTAAGCTGCGTAAATCCCAGGTGACTCAGCCCGTTGAATGGAAATGAAGGACTAAGCCCATTGAGGTTTGCCGCCTGCTCAAGCGCGGCCCCATTAAAAGGATTGGTGCTCCCATCCTGCTCCAGCGTAAACCCGAACCGAACCTCATTTGCCAGCCGCGACGTGAACGCAAAGTTGAAGGATGCCGCGAAGATCCGGTACTGCGCAAACCCTGTCCCATTCGGAAGCGCAAGCTGCCCCGGCTGCACCTGGTCAATACTCTTGTTGGTATAGCGAGCGAAGAAGTTTGCCCTCGCGCCAAGATTCTGATCCACCCGGAGGTCATACTGGTTCGAGTCAATGTCATTGCGCCGCGTGCCCAGGTAGTTGTACCCCGGATCAGCAAGCGAGGCCTGCACCGACTCACCCGGATTCACATTCGGATCAGGAAAGATCGAAAGAAATGCAGCCGAGCTTGGATTAATCGCCGGCAGCCGCGCTCCCGGATACACTCCCCCCGTAAATGGATTCCGAAGCGTAGACGTCTCTTGCGAGAAATCCCCCATCTTCATCCGCACCGTCGGCACAAGATACTGCACTACGCTTGCCTCAGGAAAGCGCAACCCCTCGTACGTAGCAAAAAAAAATGTTTTATTCTGCCCATGGTAAAGGTGTGGCAGATAGACCGGACCGCCGATCGACCCACCAAAATCATTTGCAACCTTGTGCGGTTTATTCGCCGCATTCGAGCCATAAGGAATCGCATCGAACGCCTGGTTCTGGAAGTACCAGAAAGCCGAACCATGGAGATGATTCGAACCCGCCTTCGTCACCGTCGTAATCTCGCCAGGCTGGCCAAACTCCGCGTTGTTATTCACCCCGTCCACCCGGATCTCAGCAATCGATTCAGCCGAAGGGAATGCATCACCCAGAATATTGTTTGAAGTCTGATTCTGTGCCGAGATACCATCCACCGTCGTCTCCGACTGCGAGGGCAGGCCGCCCTGGATCGAGAACTTGACCGCAGGATTTGGCGACGAGGAAGGCGCAGGCGGATAAGTCCCCGAGTCGGGTTGAATCCCGGGCAGCGTTTGGATTACGTTTAGCGGCGACGTCGATCCAGCACCCCGGTAGTTAGCCGGCAGATCCAGCACGTCGCGCGCACTCAGTGCAGCAGCGATCGAAGCATTATCTGTAGTAATTGCACCCGAGCTCGAAGCATCGACCTGTACCGTCTCGGTCACCGTTGCAGGATTAAGCGAAATATCCAGCCGCAGCTGCTGCCGCGCCGCAAGATGTACGCCCACATCGGTCTTCGTCGCAAAGCCGGCAAGCACAAACCGCACCGAGTATGTGCCTGGCTCAAGATTGAGCGCAGTATAGTTTCCCTCAGCGCCAGAGGTTATCGTGCGATCGGTATTACTCTCAACCCGATGCAACGTAATCCCCACTCCAGCTATCGCTGCACCAGTTGGATCATGAATCGTCCCATCGATCGAACCTAAGGTAGATTGTGCAGGCGCCGAAGCTGAGACCACCATCCCCGCCCCAAAGATAAAGAGCAGGAAACGTCGTTTGCAGGAATAAAAAGACATAAGTGAGTTTCTCTCTGAGATACGGTGTCGAATTCGTCGTACAAGGATCGAACGAGTGAGTTAGCCGCTAAAACGCAGCAGTGTGGTTTATTTCGATTGAAGCGATTGCAGTGTCTGGATCGGCTGTAACAAGCTGAACGAACTGGCTCGGCGTCCTCCTTCCAGCCGTTGCAGCCGGACCCGCCACACCATCGCCATCAGCACACCCGTAAGGATCGCGGCAACCGCCCGGCCAATCCACAATCCCTGCAGTGAGAGCGCACTATGGAAGGCCAGGTACCATCCCAACGGCGCACCGATCAGCCAATAAACAGCCGTGTTCACAAGGAACGGCGTACGCGTATCGCCCAGGCCCGTCAGCGCGGAACAGAAGATCACGTTCGCCGCATCGCCCAGCTGCAGTACCCCACAGATCAGGAAGATCGGTACCGCAGCCGCCACGACCAGGGGGTCCGTCGTATACATTCCGGCCCATAACTTCGGCAGCCCCGCGAACAGCATTGAAGCGATCCCGATGAAGCCCATCCCGAGAATTAAACTAGCTCGCGCCGAGCGCCGAATCGCCGGCAAACTCCCACGCCCGGCACTCTGCCCCACCCGCACCACCGTCGCATACGCCAGCCCCGCAGGCACCATGTAGACAAACGCATCCAGGTCCAGCACCACCTGGTGCGCCGCCAGCAGCGTCGTCCCCAGCCGCGCACAGACAACAGACATCCATGTCGAAAATCCAAGGTCAGTGATATTCTGCACACCCGACGGCCAGCCAATCATGACCAGCAGCCGCAGCCGCCTGAAGTCAGGAACCAGCAGCTCCCAATGAAGCTGCAGCCGCTGCCTGCGAATCGCAAAGATGAACCCCGCAATCAGCAGCCCCACCATGTACAGCCGCACAATCCCCGTAGCCCACCCCGAACCCGCGATGCCCATCGCATGCGCTCCGAGGTGCCCATACAACAGCGCCCAGTCCCCAGCCAGGTTCACCAGGTTTGCCGTCACCAGCGACACCGTAATCAGCAGCACCCGGTTGATCGACTGTAGGTATCGCCGCAGCGCCATGTATAGCAGCAGCGGCGCCGTCGACCATACCAGCGCATAAAGATAACGTCGTGTCTCCGCAACAATGTCCGCAGGAACTCCGAACCGATCCAGCAGCGGAATCGAAGCCAGCGTCATCAACACCACCAGCGGCGTCCCCAGAATCACGAACCACATCGACTGCGCCAGTGTCCGCAGGCAATCCACGCGGCCTTCTTCGCTGTCGCGCCCATACGCTTGCGCCACCAGGGTTTCGATGCCGTCGAGTCCGCGAATTACGCAGAAGATAATCGCGTAGAAAATAGTATTGCCAAGCGAAGACGCAGAGATAGCCAGCGCCGAATGTGGCAGACGGCCAACCATCATGGCATCGACAATGTAAGTCGACATCCATCCAAGCTCACCGAGCGCCAGCGGCATGCCAAGTGCCGCGGTCCCTTTGATCTCCCGTCTAAGAGCGCGATCATCCGGTAAAGATCTACGTTCAGGAAAATTCATTGGCGCCCCTAAGGCTATCTTGAACAGTGCTATGTCCAGATCTTAAATGTCGCTGCTACATCCCCATCGAAAAGGCGTATCGCAATATCCGCTCTCGTCGAATTAGCTTCGCTGTCGTCGAATCAGCTTCGCGGCTACGCTCCATATATGACAATCGGCGGCGAGAGAGTCCTGAGCGCGCGCAATTGGCCCCGGCTACACTGCCTCGCGGGAGTACCCTGTTACCGTGGCCAAACCAGAAGATGTCGAAATCCTCTCCATTGATGGCGCCGAGGTCCGCGTCACTCACCCCGGCAAGCTCTATTTCTCAAAGGAAGCGAAGCTCACGAAGCTCGATCTTGTCCGCTACTATCTCGCCGTCGCCCCCGGCGCTCTCGCCGGCATCGCCGACCGCCCCTTTGTCCTCAAGCGCTTCGTCAACGGGGCCGACGGCGAGCCCTTCTACCAGAAGCGCGCTCCCGCCGATCACCCCGCCTGGCTCCGCACTGTCACCCTCTCCTTTCCCTCCGGCCGCACCGCAGAGGAGCTCGTCATCGACACTACCCCCGGCCTCGTCTGGGCCGTCAACCTCGGCTGCATCGAACTCCACCCGCATCCTGTCCGCTCGGGCGACCTCGACCACCCCGACGAGCTTCGCATCGATCTCGACCCCGGCCCCGGTGTCCCCTGGACCGACGTCCGCGCCGTAGCCATGGAGGTCAATAACGTCCTCGAAGAGGCCGGCCTCCGCGGCTGGCCCAAGACCTCCGGCTCCCGCGGCATCCACGTCAACGTCCGCATCCAGCCCCGCTGGAGCTTCACCGAGGTCCGCCGCGCCGCCCTCGCCCTCTCCCGCGCCGTCGAGCGCCGCGTCCCCTCACTCGCCACCTCCAAGTGGTGGAAAGAGGAGCGCCACGGCGTCTTTCTCGATTACAACCAGAACGCCAAAGACCGCACTACCTGCTCCGCCTACTCCGTCCGGCCCGTCCCCGATGCCCGCGTCTCCGCCCCGCTCGAATGGCACGAAGTTCCCCACTGCGAGCAGGCCGACTTCACCGTTTTCACCATGCCCGCCCGCTTCGCTGAACGAGGCGATCCCCACGCCGGCATCAACGCCGCCCCTGGATCGCTCGAAACCCTCCTCGAACTTGCCTCCACCGACGAAGCTTCCGGCCTCGGCGACGCCCCCTGGCCGCCCCACTTCGCCAAGGGAGAAGGCGAAGGCACCCGCGTCGCCCCGTCCCGCGCCCGCAAGCCCGCCTCCCCTGAGAAATCCTTCTCTCATCAACTCAACGAAGGCTTCGGCGCCCATCGCTTCCGCCGCCAATCCAAAGCCCTCACAGCCCCCGAAGCCGACAAACCCGACGCAGCCCCCGAAACCCCAAAAGCCCTAAAGACCCGCCGCAGCTCCATGCCCCTAATAACCATCGCCAACTCCCCCGGTAAGGACCTCGCCCTCGCCGGCTTAGACCGCTGGAAGGCCGCCCACCCCGAAGCCGCCGCCCTGCTCGCCGAAGACGACATCCTCATCGATCGCATGCGCGGCCGGGCCTACATCTGGTACCGCATTCGCCTCAACCTCCGCCACATCCCCGAGCCCGAGCGTCCCCCACAACAGACCCCCGATCCCGACGACGATCCCACGCGAAAAGAGTAGTCAGCTTACCGTCCCGCCGCGAAGATCGCCAGCAGCTCCTGGGGCGGCACCACCTCCAGCTGCTCGTACGTACAAGCCGCAGGCACCTTATCCGAACGCCATCGCCGAAAGTGCGCCAGGTGGCGAAATCGGTCGCCCTGCATGTGCTCGTACGCAACCTCCACCACCAGCTCCGGCCGCAGCGCCACCCACGCCAGATCCTTGCCGCTGTTCCATCGGCTCGCCGCCCCCGGCATTCGCTGTTCCGCATCCGCCTGCCCCCAGGCCGCCCACGGATGCGCCTCCCCGGCACCCAGCCGGTACGGCGCCAGGAACTCCACCAGCTCCCGCCGCTTCACCTGCGTAAAGCTCGCACAGACCCCCACATGCTGCAGCGCCCCCGCTGCATCGTACAGCCCCAGCAGCAGCGACCCCACCGCCGTCCCATCCCCATCCTTATGCCACCGAAAGCCCGCCACCACGCAATCGCAGTCCCGCTCGTGCTTCACCTTCAGCATCACCCGCTTGTCCGCCTGGTAGGTCCCCGCCGCCGTCTTTGCCATCACCCCGTCCAGCCCCGCGCCCTCAAAGCGTCGAAACCAGTCCGCCGCAACTGCCACATCGTCCGTAGCCGGCGTCATATAGATTGGCGCCGCAGTCGACGCTAGCACCGCCGCCAGCTCCTCCCGCCGCTGCCGAAACGGCTTCTCCCGCAAATCCCGATCGCCCACGCACAGCAGGTCAAAGAACACCACCGCCGCCGGCGTCTGCTCCGACAGCGTCTTCACCCGCGAGGCCGCCGGATGAATCCTAAGCTGCAGCGCGTCAAAATCCAGCCCGTCCCGCCCCGCAATCACGATCTCCCCATCCAGTACGCACCGCTCCGGCAGCTGCGCCTGCAGCGTCCGCACCACCTCCGGAAAATACCGATTCAGCGACTTTCCATCCCGGCTCTGGATCAGGATCTCGTCCCCATCCCGAAAGATCACCGCCCGAAATCCATCCCACTTCGGCTCAAAGATCCAGCCCGCACCCGCCGGCAGCTCCGCCACCCGCTTGGCAAGCATCGGCAGCACCGGCGCGTTTACAGGAAGATCCACGCTTCCTTTATACAGCCGTGAAGGTTATGCAGCCGCCCCTTGAAGGTGCTACACCTAGATCCATGCTCCCCCGGGACAACATGCTCACGCCGCGCGAAGCCGCCCGCCTCCTCGGCATCAGCTATCCCACCATTAAGCAGTGGATCCTCAACGGCAAGCTCGCCACCACCACCACCCCCGGCGGCCATCACCGCATTGCCGAGCGCGCCCTCAAGCCCTTCCTCACCCGTGACAGCGCCCTCCCGCCCGCCGAATCCCGGGAGCGCTACCGCCGCATCAGCGGCCGCAATCAGCTCATCGGCAAGATCGTCAGCATCCACATCGAAGGTCTCCTCGCCGAGGTCGTCCTCGCCCTCGAAGACGCGCACATCACCGCCATCATCACCGCCAGCGCCGTCCGTGAGCTCCGCCTCAAAAAAGGCGATACCGCCGCCGCCCTCATCAAGTCAACCGACGTCATGATCGAGCGTCTCGAACGCATCCCGCCCGAAGCCTGACCCCGGCTGCCGCAGAGAAGTCTCATTGACCATACGAATCGAACCGTATAGAGTCGCCCTATTATCCCTGGTGCGCATTTGCTGAAGCACGGCCCTCTCTAAGCCCAGCCCTCTGTCCCACGAACGTCAACTTCCGCCCTCGACGCACCGCAGAGCTGTGTCGGTAGGAGCCCTCTGCATGAAGCTGAACCGTATCCTTGCCGCCCTCCTTCTCTTCGCTGGCCTCACCGCGCCCGCTGCCTTCGCCCAGATCGCCGCCGACCTCCAGGGCCGCGTCGCCGATAGCTCAGGCGCCGTCATCCCCAAGGCCCGGGTCGTCCTCACCGAGACCGCGACCGGCGTCCAGCAGCAGACCACCAGTTCATCCGCGGGCGACTTCCTCTTCAGCCACCTCAACCCCGGCCTCTACCAGGTCCAGGTCACCGCTCCCGGCTTTGAGCGCCTCAGCCGCTCCGGCCTCACCGCCACCGTCGGCCAGACCACCCGCGCCGACCTCGTCCTCACCCTCGGCTCCGAGCAGCAGGTCGTCAACGTCAACGCCGACGCCCCGCTCCTGCAGGTCGCCACCAGCGATATCGAGACCCACATCCCGGGCACCACCGTCGTCGCCATCCCGCTCAACAGCCGCAACTTCATCAATCTCGCCACGCTCGCTCCCGGCGTCGCCCTCCCCCCCGGAACCGTCCTGCCCCGCATCAACGGCGGCCGCCCCCGCACCAACGAGTACCTCTACGACGGCATCTCCGCCCTCCAGCCCGAGCCCGGCCAGGTCGCCTTCTTCCCCATCATCGATGGCATCCAGGAGTTCACCATCGAGGCCGACAATGTGCCCGCCGAGTTCGGCCGCTTCAACGGCGGCGTCGTCAACGTCGCCACCCGCTCCGGCTCAAACGATTTTCACGGCAGCCTCTTCGAGTTCTTCCGCAACGAGGACCTCAACGCCCGCAATTACTTCGCCACCACCGGCCGCAAACCCGAGTACCGCCGCAACCTCTACGGCGGCACCATCGGCGGCCCCGTCCTGCACGACCGGCTCTTCTTCTTCGGCGACTACCAGGGCATCAAGGCCCTCATCGGCCGCACCGTCATCTCCACCATTCCTACCCTCAACGAGCGCAAGGGCATCTTCACCGGCGTCAGTAAGATCTACAATCCCGCCACCACCGTCACCACCCCGGCCGGCCGCTACATCCGCAAAGAGTTCACCAACGACGTCATTACCACCCCCTTCGACCCCGCCGCCACCGCGCTCCTCGCCCGTTTTCCCACGCCCACCAATCTCACCTCCGCCGCCAACAATTACACCCGCACCGCCAACGACTCCGACCATCAGAACCAATTCGACTTCCGTGTCGACGGCGCCTTCCGCGACAAGGACCGCGCTTTCGGTCGCTATTCCTACTTCTCCGACGTCGAGCTCCCCGTCACCCCGCTCCCCGATGGCAGCGGCGCCGTCACCGGCTCCGTCATCGGGACCGGCGGCGTCGTCGGCCTCTCGCACGTCCTCGGCCAGCAGGCCGTCTTCGATGAGACCCACACCTTTACCGCGCACCTGTTGAACGACGTCCACCTCGGCTACACCCGCCGCGGCAACACCATCGTCGGTCCGGAGCTCAGTACCACCGCCTCCGCCGCCCTCGGCATCCCCGGCATCCCCACCAACGCCGCCTTCAACAACGCCCTGCCACTCTTCACCTTCACCGGCTTCCAGCAGCTCGGACCCACCGCCAACACCTTCTCGCAATACCAGACCGGCGTCTGGCAGACGACCGAGATGCTCGTCTACACCCGCGGCCGCCACGCCTTCAAGGCCGGCGCCGACCTCCGCTTCTACCAGCTCAACGCCATCTCTCCCGCCAACCCTACCGGCTCCTTCGCCTTCACCACCACCGGCACCAACACCCAGAGCGCGACTGCCGCCGCAACGAGTGGTGGCAACGCGGTCGCCAGCTTCCTGCTCGGCCAGGTCGATACCTTTTCCATCGACTTACAGGAGAGCACTATCCGTCCCCGCGACCACATCCAGGAGTACTTCCTCCAGGATGACTGGCGCGTTACCGACCGCCTCACCCTCAACATCGGCGGCCGCTGGACCCTCCACTCTCCCTCCACAGAGAAGAACAACCAGGGCGCCGTCTTCAACCTCCAGACCCAGCTGCTCGACTACGCCGGCCAGGATGGCAACCCCCGAAGCGCCCGCGAGCTCCACTACGACAACGTAGCCCCCCGCCTCGGATTCACCTTTCTCGCCGCGCCCAGGACCGTCATCCGCTCCGGCTATGGCATCGTCTTCATCGACCAGTCCGGCATCACCACTCCCTTCACCCTCCCCCAGTTTCCCTTCATTCAGAACGTCCAGCAGCGCACGCAGGATAGCGTCAACGCCCCCTTCGCCCTCTCGAAAGGCCCCACCGTCGCGCCTATCCCGTTCACCGCCAACGCCGGCCTCGGCCAGAGCGTCTACACCGCCAACCGCACCGCCGGCTCAGGCTACGTCCAGCAGTGGAACCTCGCCGTCCAGCGCCAGGTCACCAACAATCTCTCACTCGACGTCGCCTACGTCGGCTCACACATCGTCCACGTCGGCATCCCCGACTCGAATATCAACCAGCTCACCGAGTCCCAGCTCGCCGAGGGCCTCACCAACCCCGCCGCCCTCACCGCCCAGGTCGCCAACCCCTACTACGGCCAGATCCCCATCTCGAGCACCATCGGCGGCAAGACCGTAGCCGCCGCCCAACTGCTCAAGTCCTACCCCCGCTTCCAGAACGTCGCCACCTACCGCAATAACAGCGGCACCACCAACTACGACGCCCTCGAGGTCAAGGTCGAGCAGCGCGTCACCCACGGCCTCTACTTCCTCTTCGCCTACACCCACTCCAAGCTCATCGACGACGCCTCGTCCGTCTTCTCCTCGACCGTCCTCTCCTCGCCCAACAGCAGCTCGCTCATCGCCGCCGACACCTTCCGCCCCTACCTCGAGCGCGACTCCTCAAACGGCGACATGCCCAACGTCACCTCGCTCGCCGCCACCTACGACCTTCCCGCCGGCCGCGGCCATCGTTTCGCCTCAAGCGGCGTTCAGAATCTCGTCCTCGGCGGCTGGGCGCTCAACACCATCATGTCGCTGCAATCCGGCATGCCCGTCACCGTCACCCAGGCCACCAACTTCAACGCCTTCGCTGGCTTCGTCCTGCAACGCCCCAACCTCGTCGCCAACCCGAGCCTCGCTCCCAACCTCAGGACACCCGCGCACTACTTCAACACGGCCGCCTTTGCCACCGCACCCGAGTTCACCATCGGCGACGCCTCGCGCAACCCCGTCCGGGGACCCGCCTTCCGCGACCTCGACATCGCCCTCGTGAAGCACACCCGCGTCGCCGAAAAATCCGACGTCGAGTTCCGCGCCGAGGTCTTCAACGTCACCAACACGCCTGCCTTCGCTCAGCCCAACGGCAGTTTCGGCGCCGCCGCCTTCGGCAGCATCACCGCCACCACCACCGAGCAGCGCGTAGCCCAGTTCGCCCTCCGCCTTAGCCGCTAAGCCAGGCGGACAGCGCATCAGGCGGCGCAGCCCCACCAGGCCGCGCCGCCCCGTCACGCAGGCTAAACAGCCTTACGCTGAAACGTATTCTTCTTCGTGTTCGCAAATGAATCCTTCGCCTTGAACGAGGCTACCGAACTCGCCGCCAGCGGCTTCGCTCCACTGTTCACCTGGGCCGCCTTGTCGCGCGCCGCCTGCAGCTTCTGCGCCGCCCGCCCCAGCCCGCCAACCTTCACCTTGCCTGCTTTCGGAATGAAATCACTCATACAGAAATCCTCTCACGACCACGAAATCTGAACCACTCCCCGCTGCTCCGAAATACGACCGCTCCTCGGCACGCACAAAGCTCGCTACGGACCGCTCCACCCACGGAACTTACCCCGTCAACGCCTCGTACGTGTAGGAGCTGAGCCACTCCAAACCACGTTCCATGCAGATGTGTTCCTACAGGGAGGCACCATGCGGTACTCCGAATCAGGAAGTCCAGTGACCGGCTTGACCCTGCAGCAGGCCGCCCTCGTGGTTGGCCTCGCCTATCTGCTGAACCCCGTGACCTTCGCCGAAGCCTACGCCATGCCGCACCTGGTCGTCCCCGATCCAGCGCAGACCGTGGCGAACCTCGCAGCCCATCCGCACCTCTTCGCGGCAGCGATCCTGTCGTACTTCTTCAGCGCACTCGGCGACGTGGTGATCGCCTGGTCGCTGTACGTGCTCCTGGCGCCCGTAAACCGCGCCCTTGCCCTCCTGGGATCAATCCTGCAACTGACGTACGCCGCCGTCTGGCTCGCCGCTATCGCCAACCTGGGCCTGCTCTATCGCTTGGTAGCCATTCCCGACTACTCCCAGCACGTCAATGCAGCGGAGCTCCCGTCGCAGACCGTCCAGCTCCTGGGCGCCTACCGTTCCGGTTGGGGGCTGGGACTGATCCTGTTCGGTTTGCATCTGGTGGTCATTGGCTGGTTGATCGCCCGCTCGACCTATCTGCCGCGATGGCTGGGCTGGCTGCTCTTCGTTGATGGTTGGGCCTGGGTAGTGGACAGCCTCAGCGTCTACCTCTATCCGAAGGCAGCCCTCGGCTTCCTGAACGTTTTCTTCGCCGCGGAATTAATCTTCATGATCTGGCTCCTTGGCTGGGGTTGGCGACTGCGAGCGCCTCAGCCGGCATAGCTGCGCGAATGCTGCGCCGCCCGCATGCACATTCCCGCCTTCGGGTGCGGCCTCGTTCCCCTCGTACTATGGACCGCAGCCTTCTGGTGGCGACAACGATCAGCCGCCCGAGCTTCCTCCGCAAGCACGTCGTAAGCGTCCAATCCAGCCACATCACCGCAGAAGAACGTAGCCGGGCACGCTTGTGATGCACCTGCCGCACGGCAGCATTCCTATGCGGCTTATTTGGGTAACGCGAGTCGGCGCGGTCCCGGGCTCATACGCTAGCACCCTCTCCGGCAGCACATCGGTCAGGGACGGTTTGACTGAGCCAGTGCACGGGGAGCGGGACCGTTGCGAGTCATCCGGACAGTTTCAATATTGCCGTTTGCGTCGAAGTGCATCTCGTCAATGGCCATGACGCGTTCGTTAGGACCAGTGGTGCCGAGCGGGTGGCGATGGTAGACGATGTACCACTCGTCGGTTCCGGGGATCTGCAGGACGGAATGGTGGCCAGGACCGTTGGCGATAACGGGATCAGTTTGTAGGATTTTACCGATGCGTTCAAAGGGACCGGTCGGGCTGGCGCTCTTGGCGTAGGCGACGCCGTAGCTTGAGTCGCCCCAGTCGCCCTCGGACCACATGAAGTAGTAGATGCCGTGACGCTTAATCATGAACGGGCCTTCAACGTAGTGTTCGGGAGTTATCTCCTTGTAAAGGGAGCCACCCTTCATGGGAATGACGCTCATGAGATCGGGCGCGAGTCGGGCGACATTGCAGTGCCCCTGACCGCCATAGTAGAAGTAGATCGAGCCATCGTCGTCCTTGTAGACCATGGGATCGATGGGCTGCGCGCCGTTGTGGAACTCGCCGATGAGCGGCTTGCCGATAGCGTCGATGAAGGGACCGTCGGGCTGGTCGCTCACCGCAACGCCGATCCCGCCAGGGAAGGCATCGTGCTTCTGAATATCGTTGGCGGCGAAGAAGAGATAGTAGTGGCCGTTGAGGTGGATGGCCGTGGGCGCCCAGATCGCGTAGGCCGCCCAGGCGACGTTGCGAATGTCGAGCACGTGAGGATGCCTGGTCCAGTGAACTAGGTCGGGCGAAGAGAAGGCGTCGAGCGAGGTGTGCAGAAGATAGACCGGGTGGATGACAGAACCGCTTCGGAGTTTCTGCTGCAGCGGGTTGAAGGACCGGCCATCATTGCTGTCCGGCGTGGGACTGGACGAGGTGGGATAAATCCAGTATTGCCCGGCGAAGATGTGGATTTCGGGATCGGCATACCAGCCCTGGTGCGAAAGGTTCGACGGAGTCTGCGTCCAGGCGGAAGCGCAAAAGAAAGGAGGGATAAGAAGCAGAGCGAAGCGTAGCGCGAATGCAGGAGTGATCATCATTGTTCTTCTACACCATCCCGCAAAACGGCGTTCTCGCCAACTTCGACCCTCGGAAGGGGGAAAAGATCGACATTGCCGAAAACCCGACTTTGCGGGAGCATGGGATGGGCTCACACTGCATCCGTTCGCTCGAAGACTAAGGAGGTCTTCTCCAGGGTCTCCAGAACAACACCATTTCAGAGGGTCAACACTTGCAACATTGGCCGTGGCGCAAGATCATTTCCGGGGTGGCAGTCTCACTTATCCTCGTAGGACTAGCTCCCGTTGCTTACCTGGAATGGTGGGATAGTGCGCACAATATTGAGCCGCTCGTCTTCCCTCTGTCGCTCAAGCGTGGGACTTTTACATCTCCCTCTTTTCAAACAGATCTGGAGGACGACTATCAGGTCGAGCTCTATTTTGTTCCCAATAATCGGAGCCGGCTCGACCTGGATTGGAAGATCGTCGATGAGAGTGGAGCTGCGATACAAAAAGGTAGCTATAGGGAAGATCGGCCAACAGGCGGCAACGATGTAATCCTTGAACGTCATTATCGACCCAAGCTTGGATCACGGCAGAGAGCCATCGTGACCGTCCTTCAGGACGTCGAGGCTTCGGACCCAAACACGAGTCTGCATGTAGGCATACCGGAAAGAGGCCTCGCAGACAGCTATGCAATTCCTTTAGCCATCACTTGGGCGGCTGTCGTAGCAGGCGTTGGGGCCTTTATGCTTCTTTTTGTTGCGATCCGTCGCCAGATCCCCTAAGCGCCCGCAAAACAGCGTTTTCGGCAATTACGCCTCATCCTCCTTTGCCGCCAATCAATCCAAAGCGCATAATACCCAGAGCACGCTGACGAGCAATCCCGCGCTTCCCGTCGGTACGATCCCCACTCTCCTCGATACACCCGGGTCCGTCCTTGTTCCCGGCAGGACGCTTTCGACGCACGATCTGTTCGGATGGAGAGTACGATGGCCGCGCAAGCGACTGATTTGTTCCAGCAACTGCCCGTCAACTTCAGCCCCAGGCAGGAAGAAGTCTTCCCGCCGCTCGGCAAGAATCTCAAGGCCCTCATGGTCTGGCCCCGCTTCCCCAGCTCCTTCTGGGGCTTCGAAGGCGTCCTTGAGATCATCCCCGAGCGCTCCGTCATGCCGCCCCTCGGGCTCATCACGGTGGCCGCTCTCTGCCCGCCCACCTGGGAGATCCGCCTCCTCGATCTCACCTTCGACACCCTCACCGAAGAAGACATCCTCTGGGCCGACCTCGTCATGGTCAGCTCCATGCACGCCCAGCGCACCAGCACCCTCTCCGTACTCGAGCGCGCCCGCGCCGCCGGTCGCAGGACCTTTATCGGCGGCCCTTGGGCCAGCAGCGAGCCGGAGTTCCTCGCCAACTATGCCGACCACCTGCTCGTCGGTGAGGCCGAAGAGGCCTTCGCCGCCATCGCCGAAGAGCTCGAGAACGGTACCGCCCAGGCCATGTACCGCGTCCTCGACAAGCCCGACATGTCCAAGAGCCCGCTCCCGCGCTTCGACCTGCTCCGCATGAGCGAGTACACCTCCATGCCCGTCCAGTTCTCTCGCGGCTGCCCCTTCCAATGCGAGTTCTGCGACATCATCACCATCTACGGCCGCAAGCCCCGTTCCAAGCCACCCGCCCAGCTCATCGCCGAGCTCGACCGGCTTCGCGAGATGGGCTGGCGTAACGAGGTCTTTATCGTCGATGACAATTTCATCGGCAACCACAAGCTTGCCTTCGCCCTCACCACCGAGCTCGCCGCCTGGCAGCAGCAGCACGGCCAGCCGTTCTCCTTCTACACCGAGGCCTCCATCGACCTCGCCGAGCGCGCCGAGTTGATGACCGCCATGGTCGCCGCCAACTTCATGTACGTCTTCCTCGGCATTGAGACCCCCTCAGCCGAGGCGCTCAAAGGTTCGTCAAAGTTCCAGAACCTCCGCGGCGACCTCGTCACCCGCGTCCAGAAGATCCGCGAAAATGGCCTCTGGGTCATCGCCGGCTTCATCGTCGGCTTCGACTCCGACGACGAGACCATCTTCGAACGCCAGCTCCAGTTCATTGATAAAACCGCCATCACCTGGGCCATGGCCGGCGTTCTCCAGGCTCCACCCACCACCGCCCTCTTCGACCGCATGAAGCTCGAAGGCCGGCTCATCGAAGATAGCGACGCCACTTCGAACTTCAGTCCGCCCAACTTTCGCACCGTCCTTCCCCTGCCCATCCTGCTGCGCGGCCTCAGCACCCTGCTCGCCGGCCTCTACACCCCGGAGTCCTATTTCCGTCGCGCCTTCGGTTCGCTCGACAGCTGGAATCCGCGCTCCACCCAGCGCCCGCCCGATATGGGACTGCTCTACAACCTGCGCGTCTTCGGCTCCTCCATGTGGCACCAGGGCGTGCGCTCCACCTACCGGCTCGCCTACTGGCGCTTTCTCTCGCTCGCCCTCCGCAAATGGGCCCTCCAGCCCGCCAAGATCTGGCTCGCCTTTACTGTCCTTGTCTCGGCCCACCACTTCGTCCAGTACGCCGCCGTCGTCTCCGACGACCTCGAGAAGCACTGCCGCGAGCTCGAAGCCGCCGAGCTTTGCCTCACCTAGGCTCACTGCTTACGCCCCGCCAAGAAGGCGCCTTCAGTCAAATTCCGTTCGGCAATTCTGTAGCTACAAATCTGTAGTTATAGTACTACAAATCTGTAGTTACATTGCCCCTTTTTATAACTACAGATTTGTAGTACTTTTCGGCTATTTTGCAATGGCCAGCAAAGTGCGCGTCTCAAAACTGCCCCTCGCTGAACCCCCACAAACCTCTGCCGTCCTGTTAAGACTCGATGCTTTCGGCGCTTCTGCCGATAACGCGTTCAGTCACTGAAAGGACGTGCGTGAGTCTCCTCAGCTCCATCTGGCGCCGCCCCGCCATCGCGAACCCGCCCTTTCCCGTGACCCTCAGGAACGCCCTGCCGGCCGCGCCGCAGCCGGCCGAGACGCCCGAGATCTACCGCTTCATCGCCCGCCAGGCCATCTTCGATCGCAGCCGGAAGGTCCACGGCTACGAGCTCCTTTGCCGGTCCGGATGGGAGAATCACTTCACCGGCGACTCCGAGGAAGCGACCCGCATGATGATCGCCGACTGCGGCCTCTATGGCTTTAATGAGCTCACGCGCGGTGGCCACGGCTTCATCAACTGCACCCGCGAATCACTCGTAAGTGGTTTAGTTACACTACTTCCTAATTCCATGGTGCTTGAGATCCTCGAGACCGTCGAGCCGGATCGTGAAGTTCTTGAGGCCTGCCTGCGTTACAAAAAGCTCGGCTACAAGATCGCGCTTGACGACTTCCGGATCACTGAGATGACCCGCGAGTGGATCGCCCTGGCCGACTACATCAAGGTCGATTTCCGGCTCTCGAACCAGGAAGAGCGGCAGACCATCATCGCCTCCGTCCGCGGCACGAAGGTCTGCCTGCTCGCCGAAAAGGTCGAGACCGAGGCCGAGTTCGAGATCGCCGTAGCCGAGGGCTTCGAGCTCTTCCAGGGATATTTCTTCTGTCACCCCACCGTCTTTTCAAAGAAGCGAGCGCCGGCCAACGGCGCAAATTACCTCTCGCTCCTCTCCGCCATCAGCCAGGAAAACTTCGACGTAAACCAGATCACCACCCTCCTCAAGACCGAGGTCCCCCTCTGCTACCAGCTGCTGCGCCTGGTCAACTCGGCCAGCTTCGGCCTCAGCCACCAGGTCCATTCGCTGCACGACGCCCTGCTGCTGGTCGGCGAGGAGCAGTTCCGCAAGTTGATGATCAATGCGATCGCCACCGAGACCTGCCGCACACGGCCTGACGAGCTGCTGATCCATGTTCTGCATCGTGCCCGCTTCCTCGAACTGATGGCGCCCTTCACCGGGGAAAGCGCTTCAGAACAGTACCTCTTAGGCTTGCTCTCGTTGATGGACGTCATGCTCGACATGTCGGTTACCGAGATGATCGAGGTCCTTCCCCTTCGCGGAGAGCTCAAGGCAGCCCTCGCCGGCACGGCAAGCCGAGTCACCGCCGCGCTCGACCTCCTCGAGACTTATGAAGATGGCGACTGGCCGCTTTGTACCCGGCAGAGTCTCGCTCTGCGCATCACCGAAGGCGACCTCACCCGGCTCTACCGAGAGTCACTCCGGTGGGCTGAAAAGACAGCTAATGTAGACCAGAAGCGCTTGCTCTGATCCTGTAGCTCTTGGACTGGAGAGCATTCACCCTGCCCGCATTGATAGGCCGCCTGCGCGCACCCGCGCCATCGCTGCGCGTCGCACAATGCGTCTGCAAGCACCAAAGTGTAGCCAGCACAGGTGGGAACGGCCCCGCCAAACTCTTCCACCCTATCTAATGCTTCGCTCCGATTAGACCGATAAGGATGGAAAGCTCATCTCTTTGGAGGTTCTTGTACCGGCTTCCGATCAATGGGCAAAGGATGATCCAGGAGAAAACCGAATGAACAAACTGAAGAACGTCCTCGTCCAGCTAGTGGAGAAGGAATCGGGACAGAACTTGATTGAATACGCGTTGGTGGCCGGCATCATCGGTCTGGGTGCGGTCGTCGCAATGACAACGCTCAAGAACACCATCTCGACCGCCTTCAACAACATTGGCAGCACCCTTACCAACTCTGTCAAATAACTCCTCCTGCCCCGCTTCTCCACGGGCAGGAGACACCAAGCGAGAGGGGATGCTTCGCAGCTGACCCTCTCGCTTGGCACCATCTTTCCGGTACCTTCCGGAAAGAACAAGCAAGTTCAAGATTGCGCCCTCGCCTCTCGCACGTGCGGGTTGAAGCGTTTCGGTTATACGGAACTGGAGCAGAATCATGATCAACGTATCGCGCGAAATGATCTTCACCGCCGCCGCCGTCGGATGCGCCGCCCTGGCCTCGGTGCATGACGTCCGGGAGCGCAGGATCCCGAACCTGCTTACCGGTCCGGCTATCCTGATCGCACTCACCCTGCACCTCTTCGCGGGCGGCTGGCGCGAGATGGCCAGCTCTGCCGCTGCAGGGCTTCTTGCCGGAGGAGTGCTGCTGCTCTTCTTCATCGCTGGAGGCATGGGCGCTGGCGACGTCAAGCTCATGGCCGCCGTGGGATGCTTCACCGGCCTCCACTCGCTCTTGATCGTTCTCCTCGCGACGGCTCTCTCCGGTGCGCTTCTCGCAATCGTTCTAGCCGTCGCGCAGGGAAGACTCCGCGAGATCGTAGCCAACTCGATTACCCTGATCCGTCATCATCGCGAGCAGGGCCTCGTCCCGCATAACGAGCTGAACATCGATAACGCAGCCACGCTGCGCATGCCCTTCGCCCTGCCCATTACCGCTGGCTGTCTCATCACGGCGGGCGTGCAGATGTGGGGCGTCTGATGATCAACTCCCGGCGCATCACCACCGCTCTGCTCGTTGCTTTCGTCCTCTCAGGAAGCTTCACGTACCTCCTCAGCCGCAGGATGGAACATCAGGCAGCTATCCACCGCGAGCAGACACTGCATTATGTTGCATCGGCGCGCACGGTGCAGCCGGGTGAGGTGCTGAAGCTCAGCGACCTCCGCATGATCCCCTGGCCGGCGAGCAGCCCCGTCGGCGGTGGCCTTGCCCGCGTCGAGGATGCTGTCGGTCGATCCGTACTGTATCCGCTTGACCCGGGCCAGCCGCTGCTGGACCGGCAGATCACCGCGCCCGGTGTCGGCCCAGGTCTGGCGAGCAAGATCCCCGACGGGATGCGTGCCATCGCGCTCCGTTCGGACGAAGTGGTTGGCGTTGCGGGCTTTCTCGCCCCCGGCTCGCACCTCGATGTGCTGGTCACGTACAAGACCGATCGATCGACCGATCCCATGACGGCGATCGTGCTGCAGAATGCCGAGGTTGTTGCCGCCGGTCACCAGGCGGAGCCCGACCCAGACGGCAAGTCATCGACTACGACCGTCGTCACCCTTCTGCTCACCCCCCAGGAGTCCGAGCGCGCTGTCCTCGCCAGCACGCAGGGAACGATCCACTTCATTCTGCGTAACAGTGCGGACCAGGGTCGCACCGACAGCGCTCCCCTCAGCCTTTCGCAGCTGACCGGCATTCCACCACCCGGAGGCGGAGCTCACCAGCCGCAGCCGGCGACCCCTTCCAGTGGCTCGACGAAGCGCAGTGCAGCACCAGCCCCGGACTCGCCTTCGTCCAGGATCGAGACCATCCTCGGCGACCAGGCCGCCGTCGGCAAGAACCCGGAAAGGACCCAGCAGTGATCCGTCAGCGTGCCTTACTTCGAAGCTTTATCCCCGAACTACTCTGCGCTCTCTGTGCCGGCAGCCTCGCCAATCGGGCGTCAGCCACCATCCTCGATCCGCCGGTACCTCAAGCTGCTCCAGGTCAGACCGTAGCCACACAGCCGCTTGTGCCGGCTCCCGGAGCCGAGCGCATCTTTGTCGACATGCATCACAGCGACGCCGCGGCCACCCTCCACCTCGCGATCGGCAGGTCGCTCGTCCTGACGACACAGACGCCCCTGAAGCGGATCTACATCGGCAACCCGCTCGTCCTCCAGTCCTACGCCTCCGGCGATAAGGAGATCGTTCTCACCGCGAAGAGCTACGGTGTCAGCAGCCTTGTCCTGTGGGATACATCGGGGCAATATCACATCTACAGCTTTTCGGCAGATGTCGACTCCGACGGCGTACGCTCGGCCTTCAAGACGGCGTTCCCCGAAGGAAACATCGAAGTCGAGGCGCGCGAAGGAAAGCTCTTCGTCACCGGAACCGTGCCGACCGATGCTGCCCTCGATGCCGCATCGAAGATGGCTGTCTCCTATGCCAAGGACGTAGTCAATGCGGTCCGCGTTCTTCCTGCACATGGCAAACAGGTTCAGCTCAAACTGCGCATTATCGAAGTCGATCGTTCGAAGGCGGAGCAGTTCGGCTTCAACATCTTCACCGGCGGCGGTCACACCATCTCCGGCATTTCCACGCAGCAGTTTCCCAGTGTAGTGAGTGTGAGTCCCGCAGCTAATGGCACTCCGGCATCGGTGTCGATCACCAACCCTCTCAATTTCTTCCTCTACAACTTCGGGGCAAATGTTGGCGTGACCCTGCAGGACCTTGAAAACAAACAAGTCCTCCAGGTGCTCGCGGAGCCGACTCTGACCACCCTCAGCGGAACGGCGGCCCACTTTCTCTCCGGTGGCGAGTTTCCCGTTCCCGTCGTTCAAGGCGGCACCGGGAACTCGACAGCGATCACCATCATGTATCGGCCCTACGGCGTCAAGGTCGACTTCACGCCGCTTGTGAACGACGATGGCACGATCCGACTCAAGATAGCCCCCGAGGTCAGCGCTCTGGATTACACGAACTCGGTCACCATCTCGGGCTCGACCATCCCGGCGCTCTCAACGCGCCGTGCCGAGACCGAGGTCGAGCTCCGAAGCGGTGAGAGCTTCATCCTCTCGGGATTACTCGACCACCGCACCACGGACGCCCTCGCCAACGTACCCGGCATCTCGAGCGTGCCCATACTGGGTCAGCTCTTTCGTTCAAAGAACATCAACCACTCCATCGTCGAACTGGTCGTGATCGTCACCGCCAGCGTCGTCGATCCGCTTACCAAGCCAATCGAGACAGCGGAGCCAAAGATGGCGGTGCCTAATATGAACAGCAACATCTTTGATGTCCGTATCAAGGCCATTCTTAACAGCAAAAATATCTTTTCTCCCACGAGCTCGGTTACGGACCCGGCTCCAACCACGAATCCGGCTTCAAGCACCGCGCCGGCGCCGCCTACGGAGAAGCCATGACCGCCTCGAGCATCGCTTCCCCCAGCCCCACCAGCAAAGATACCGGCGCCCAGGCCATCTTCTGCGTCTGCGCCGGGGATGACGTTATCAGCGCAGCCGCAAACGCCTCCTCCTCCCTCCCAGGCTTCTTCTTTGCCGGCGCCTTCCACGACTACATCACCGCCGAAAAGCGCCCGCAGTTTCCTCCGTCCATGAAGACCGCCAGCTCCTGCATTGCGCTGATTGACTTCGACAAGGACCCCGAACTCGCGCTGAAGACGGCAGAGCGGCTAGGTCAGATCTTCATCAAGCGCATCTGCATCATCGCAATCGGCTCCGAGCTGAACCCCGCCCTGATTCTCCGCGCCGTTCGCGCCGGCTGTATGGAATACCTGACCAAGCCGGTGAACCCCGCCGATCTCGCATCCGCTCTCGTCCGCTTCCGGCAGTTCATGGCGGTCAGCCCGGAGGCGCAGAGCAGCACCGGGCGTGTTCTCGCATTTTTCGGCGCCAAGGGTGGCGTCGGCACCACAACGCTGGCCGTCCATCTCGCCATGCACCTGGTCCGGCAGCATAATCGGAGGACGCTCATCATTGACCACAAGCACCAGCTCGGACACGTCGCGCTTTACCTCGGGCTGAAGGATACGCAGTATCACTTCGATGAACTGCTGCGCAATGTAGACCGGCTCGATACCGAGTTGCTCAACGGCTATGCCATCCGCCACAGCAGTGGTCTGGTCGTCATCGCCTCACCCGATATATCGAGCAAGTACTACGAATGCAAGCAGGACGAGATCGAGCGGGTCATGGATTTTCTCCGTCGCGAGTACGACTACATCCTGATTGACTCCTCGGTCGAATATGAAGACACCAAGATGTCGATCATCGAGCAGGCCGATGATGTCTACCTGATCTCAACGCCGGATGTGGCCTCCCTGCGCGATCTCGTCCGGCTCGTGGAGCACATCAGCCTCAGTCCTTCTGCCGATGGAAAGTTGAAGCTCGCCATCAATCGTTCCACAGCGAACGATTCCGTCACCGCGGAGCAGATCAGGAAGGCGGTCCGCTTCCCGGTCTCGAATGCGGTCCCGAACAACTACGTTGAGCTACTGCGCGCCATCAACCAGGGCGAGCCCGTGGAGCCATCCCGCAAATCGGAGTTCAACCACGCGTTGGCGGCTTGGGCATTGCAGATCGTCGGCGTCAAGGAAAACGGCAGGCCGCAGCAGGAAGAGGCCCCAGCCAAGCGAAACTTTGCGTTCTGGCGGTAGAACCACGGGAGAAGCAGCATGGCCGAAATATCCATCTTCATGACCCCGCATCTCGCGCCAGCGATACCGGCAGAGATGCGCGTCAACACGACCATCACCGATGCAGCCCGCAGCGCTCTCAGGACGGCGGTTCACAACGATCTGATCAAGCGGATGGATCTTCAAAAGCTCGCCTTGATCCAGGCCGACACGGCGGGCGGACGCCAGCGGCTCTTGGGCATCATCCAGCAGTTTGTCGCCGAACAGGGTGTGCCGCTGAGCGCCAACGATCGCGATCAGGTCGCCACTGAAGTGCTCGACGAGGTCTTCGGCCTCGGTCCGCTCGAGCCGCTGCTGCACGACCCATCCATCAACGACATTCTCGTGAACACCTTTGACACCGTCTACGTGGAACGGCGCGGCGTGATCGAAAAGACGAACGTCACCTTCCGTGACAACGCCCATCTCATGCACATCATCGACAAGATCGTCTCGGCGGTCGGTCGCCGGATCGATGAGTCCTCGCCCATGGTCGATGCCCGCCTGCTCGATGGCTCGCGTGTCAACATCATCATCCCGCCGCTCGCGGTCGATGGCCCTCTGGTCTCCATTCGCCGTTTCGGCAAATCGCCCCTCACCGCCGACGATCTCCTCAGACATCGCGCCCTGATCCCGCCCATGCTCGAGGTCCTCCAATGCGCCGTCCGGGCTAGGCTGAACATCGTGGTCTCAGGCGGAACCGGGGCAGGGAAGACCACGCTGCTCAACGTGCTGTCCGGCTACATCTCTCCCCACGAACGCATCGTCACCATCGAAGACTCGGCCGAGCTGCAGATCAAGCAGGAACACGTGGCGCGGCTCGAGTGCCGGCCTCCCAACCTCGAAGGCAAGGGAGCCATCCGGCAGCGCGAGCTCGTCATCAATGCGCTTCGCATGCGGCCTGATCGTATCATCCTCGGCGAAGTGCGCGGCGAAGAGGCGCTCGATATGCTCCAGGCCATGAACACCGGCCACGATGGCTCGATCACCACTGTTCATGCCAACAACCCCCGTGATGCCGTCTCGCGCATCGAGACGATGTGCATGATGGGCAACATTATTTTGCCCGACAAAGCGATCCGCGCGCAGATTGCTTCTTCGATCCATCTCATCGTCCAGGTCTCCCGCATGAGCGATGGCTCGCGGCGGGTCACGCACATCAGCGAAATCACCGGGACCAGCGGCGAGATCCTGAGCATGCAGGATATCTTCGTCTTCGAGAAGCAGGGCCTCGGCCTCAATGGCAAGGTGAAGGGCCGCTTCATTGCAACGGGTGTTGTGCCCAAATTCTCCGAGATCGTGAAGGCCGCGGGCTTTCCCCTGCCACTCAACTTTATGGATCATTCGGTCGAGATCTAGGAGAATCCCATGGCGCTTCTGATCTTCACCTTCGTCATCATCCTGATCCTTGTCCTTGTGGTCGCCGTCATCTTCATGCGGCCGACGCGGAGCGCCAAGGCTCTGCAGCTGCGTCTCATCGATATTCGCCAACCATATCGCTCCATTACCGAGGATCAGAACCAACTCGAGTTCGAAGAAGCCGAAGAACCCTCCCTTAGCGGTAAGATCGGCGCCTATCTCCAGCGCTATCCGATCAGCTCGAAGCTTCGCGTGCTCTTTCTGCAGACGCGCAGCCAGATGACTCTCGGCACCTTCACCCTCTTCAGCGTGGGAACCGCAGCGCTGCTCTGTACCGCCTGTGCGGTGTTCTTCGGCCGCCCTGCCTTGGAGATGGTCGCCTTTCTTGTCGGGCTGACGCTGCCCTATCTCTGGCTGCGGCGAGTCCGCTCGAAACTACTCGACGCCTTCGGCCAGCTGCTTCCGGATGCAATCGACCTGATGGCGAGAGCCCTGCGCGCCGGACACTCCATCCAGCAGGCAATCGAATTGATTGCCGAACAGTCGCCGGAGCCTCTGGCGAGCGAGTTTGCCCAGGTTCATCAGGAGCAGAAGTTCGGTCTGCTCTTCCGCGATGCACTGCTCCAGATGAGCGAGCGCGTTCCTTCGAAGGACCTCCATTTCTTCGTCACCGCCATCCTGGTCCAGAAGGAGACGGGCAGTGACCTCATCGAAATCCTCGATCGAACGACGGCCGTCATTCGGGACCGCGTCCGTGTCGCCGGCGAGATCAAAACCTACACCGCGCAAGGCAGGCTGACCGGCTGGATACTCTCCCTGCTGCCGTTTGTTCTGCTCGCTGTTATCTCCTTTGCCAGCCCAGGGTACGCGGCTCCGCTCTTTGAGGACCCGGTCGGACAAAAGCTGCTCGCCGCTGGTTGCGTCATGATCATCGTCGGCTTCCTGATTATTCGGAAGATTGTCGCGGTGGAGGTCTAGTCCGTATGAACAACTTCTTCTACTTCAACGTCGCCTTATGCATGCTCCTTGGTCTCGTCGCGGTGGGCTCGATGTTCTTCAAGAAGACCTCGCGCGCCACCATGCAGCGCGTCCACCAGGTGACCAAGACAGGTGTGCAGGCTCGCGCCAAACGATCCTCCACGGAGAGAGTTCATCAGCTGGTCTCACCGACAGCGATTTGGATCCGTTCTCACTTCGGCTTGTCGGAGCGCCACGGCCTGAGCGAGCGACTCCTGCGCGCCGGCTACCGAGGCCGGCTGCCGATTGATCTCTACACGGCGGCCCGCATCATCGTTCCCCTCATCGCACTGGCGCTGGCCGGCCTGATCCCCGTCGCGCGCGTCTTCTGGATGATGGCGCTCCCGGCGCTCACCTATCTCGCGCCGGACCTGATTCTCGAGCGGGCCATTCGGAAGCGCCGTACCGCCATCCGAAAAAGCATGCCGGATACTATCGATCTGCTTGTCATCTGTGTGGACGCGGGCCTCGGTGTCGATCAGGCTATGATGCGCGTCGCCCAGGAGCTCGTCCTCAGCAGCCCGGAGATGCACGATGAGCTTTCCCAGATCAATCGCGAGCAGCGCGCCGGCAAGCCGCGGCTCGATGCATGGCAGGCCATGTCCGAGCGCATTAAGCTCCCGGAGATCGATGCATTCGTCAACATGCTCATGCAGACGGAGCGTTTCGGGACACCGATCGCCAGAGCGCTCAGCAACTTTGCCACTGGGATCCGTCTGAAGCGAACGCAATTAGCGGAAGAGAACGCCGCGAAGACCACGATCAAGATCATCTTCCCGCTCGTCCTCTTCATCTTTCCCTGTCTCTTCATCGTTCTGCTCGGCCCCGCAGGAATCATCGTCCTGCGGAACTTCTCCGGCAACTTCTAACGTGATGAAAATGTAGATCGTGCCGATAAGACTCCTAGGTTTTACAGGAGAGACACGATGACCGATCACTTTATTCTGATTCTCGCTCTCAGCTCCTTCGGCGCCATCACCTGGGCGTTGGCGCACTGTGGCGTTGCCGGCTCCACCTCCTGACCAGCGCTTCGCGCCCATGTACTGGCATAGACCAACCCCTTAAGATCTGTTAGCTGTCGCAGCTTAGGAGCCAAACGATGTCACTTCAGAGCTGCGGCATCCAGGTCGTTGACGACTTCACTTCCAGGAGCGTCTGTGAACAGGTGACGGTCGCGAACACCTTCTTCTCTCGATTTATAGGGCTGCTACGCCATCACTCCCTTGCAGAGACGGCAGGTCTGTGGCTCGTACCATCGGCCGGCGTCCACACTCTCGGTATGCGCTTCGCAATCGATGTCATCGCCCTCGACAAAACCATGCACGTCGTCACGCTGCATCACAACGTTCGTCCCTGGCGCCTGGCCGCCGTGCACCGAAGCACGCATAGTGTTCTCGAACTGCCTTGCGGAAGAATTAAGGCCACAGGGATCGAGCTCGGAGACTCGCTGTTCACGACCGACACAGGATTTACAGCTCGCACGCAGAGAAGTTAAGTTGTTTCGTCGTGAGATCGTGCAGATCCAGCGTGCCGCATCAGTGGCCTTTAAGGGATCTGCCGGCAAGAACTGCACCGCTCCAGCAGAATAGTTGTCTCGTCCTGGTAGTTCACCTTCCAACCCCCACTGTGCTCCAGAAAATAGGTAAGAGGCGCCTCCCGTTCAAACAGAACATACCGAATCTGCTGCCTATCCAGGATGGCCAGCGTGTCCTTCAGGCGAATTACATCCAGGTAGTCGCGAAAAGTACCGTTGTATTCGAAGATATCGACCCGCGAATCAAGAAATACGGGTAGCTGGCGAACGTTCCATTCGAGGAAGCCCCCCCAGATAAACTCGTTGAACACCCTTCCATCAGGCTGCATTCGCTGAAGGAACGGCAGCGCCTTGAGCGGATAATTCTTCTCCGCAGCTCGCATCGATGTCTCCGTAGGGAAGCGCTTCTTGATCACCGGGACCATTGCAAGGAGAACCAGCAAGCCCATCCAGCCGGCGTTGCGTGCTCCCTTACCGTTCGAGTTAATGGGAAGATACTTGGCAAGGATCGGCATGATGAGAATGGCGCCTAAAAAAAGAAAGCGCGAATAAGTAGCTGCCGCGTAGACGCCGATCAGCACCAGAGCCAGTTCATACAATGTCCATCGCGTCCGCTTCAGCAGCTGCAGCACGAACAGAAGGCCAAGTGACACTAGAAAGATTTTTCCCCGGGGAGAATGGAAGTCCAGCGTCTTCCACTCCTCTACGTTCGCAATGTTCAGCTTTTGTCGGAAAGCGAGGTCAAACGGGTAAGCAACCAGCCTCCAGCCGTATGGATTGACGAAGAGCGCCCCGAAACTCAGGCAGCCCCAGGCAAGCAACCGCTTCGTAGGGAGCGCAGGCCGCACGGCCAATTGCAGCGAACCGGCTTCGAACGGCAGCTTCGCACAGACCGTGAACATTGCCAGTATGACCATCCCGATCACCCATGAGCCGTGAAGATTCACCCAGAAGCAAAACAGGATGGGCAACGTCCATACGTATCGTTCGTCGCTTAGGAGACGATCCAACAACAACAACTCCAGAACGAGACAGACCCAGCCAAAAAGCAGTGTTCTTGGCCCGAAAGAGACAGTCGAGATAACCGCGGCAAGTACAGCCACGATCATCGCCGCGGAAATGCTCGCTGATTTCCTGTACGCCAGGTAAAAAACGCCAAGCAGGATGGCCTCGATGGCAGCCACAGTCACCAGGTAAATGCCTCGATCTCCAAAGAGCCGCCAGCCGCAATAAAATGGCAGCTCGGATAGCCATTCATGGTTCATCCACGGTGAGCCCAAAGCCGTAAAGGAGTAAAAATCGTGCGTTAGGAAGGAGTGGGTGCTAATCAGAAATTCCGCATCGCGGAGATGCCACCAGATGTCAGGGTCTTCCACTGTATTGGGAATCCACAGATACACCATGCAGGCAAAGACGCACGCAGCGAACACGGGAAAGCTCAGCCACTCACCCTGCTTCACACTATCCTTCGTTCGAACGCGCGGCGTTTGCAACGCCTCCATCACTGGAAGCTCAGCCAGCACGCTGGTTCTATTGCTCATAGAATGTTTGTCGACCGCTAGCTGTTCTAGGCGAGTCAACACCAGCAAAAATTGCAGCCAGGATTCCATTAAGGAAATCGAAGGGGTACCTTGGTACCCAAAAATCAGGTTTGGATCGGACTTATCGTCATGTTGACGAATTCCGATCCGATAAGCGTGGTGGAGGTCAAATAATCCTCATGTTTAAGACTGTCCCTCTAACAAACCCACTGATGTCCCCTTATTCAACCTTCAACAATAAAGCGGACCAGACGACGAGAGAGCCTGCAAACGTCCTCCGTCGAAGACCTGACCCTCAGCAGGGCCGGGCGCTCGAGCTACTTGGTCATGCCATTGAATATCTAGTCGATTCGCAGCTGGCCGCTACCCAGGGTTCCACCGCCGAGGCGGATGCGCATGCCGTCCGGATACTCTCCTATCGCAGTAAAAAAATTTTTCTAGAGTGCGCCGAAACAATCCCGATGCACCTGCAGCTAAAGCAATGGCTCCGGGAGCAGTTGAATTTCCTGTTTGTAATTCAACCTCCTCGGTTGGCAGCAGGAATCTACAGAATCGCCGGCGGCCCGGGCTTCCGTTTTCAAACGCGGAGGATGAAGATGGTCTTCAGAACAGCTGCCTTCTGCATGTTGACCCTGGACACGTTCGCTTTCGCGCTGGAACGCGTTTCGATCAATCCCGTACGTAATCCAACAAAACAGGTAATTGCTCCTAAGAAGCTAGCTCATTAGCCTACAGTCATCTACCCGAGCCAACGCCATTCTTCATCTATCCAAGCGCCAGGCGCAGGATAAGGCTATCCTTGGAGGGTTGGTACGAATTGGTGTAGCCCTGGGGTACTGGATGAAAATGCCGAGTTCTTCTGCTCCTAAATTAAGTGATGTGGCCCGCTTGGCTGGTGTCGGAAATGCCACCGTGTCCCGGGTCCTCAACGGCAGAAGCAACGTAAGCGACGATAAGGTCCGGAAGGTGAAGCTGGCTATCACGGAGCTCGGCTACCGGCCCAATCGTATCGCCCGCAGCCTCAAAGGTGCCTCGTCCGGCATGATCGGCATGATCGTTCCCAGCATCTCCGATATGTTTTTCTCACGATGCGCCGAGGCAGTAGAGATCGTCGCGCGCGAGCATGGTTCGCTCCTCATCGTGATGGCGTCGCATGACGACCCGGTGCTTGAGCTTGAGAACCTGGAAGAGCTCCTGAATCATCGCATTGACGGTTTGATCCTTTCGTCTGCCCAGACCCACAATCCTCGTCTGCATACCGCGTTATCGCAGCTGACCGTTCCCGTGGTCGGTCTCGACAGGCCACTGCAGGAGGCAGACCTCCCCTCCGTCATGAGTGAGAACCTCGAAGGTGCTCGGGCGGCGACAGAGCACCTGATCCAGCACGGCTATCGCACCGTGCTCTGCATCCTTGTGAAGCCAGACCTATACACCATCGCTGAACGGTGTCGCGGCTACATGCAGGCCATGCATACAGCAGGACTGGAATCGTTTGTTGAAGTAGTTGAGAACTCAACCGACATTGAGGCGTGCCTGCACCGGCATGTCCAGACAGCCAAGGCGACGATCGCCGTCTTCGCCGGGAACAATCTCACCGCGCGCTACACCTGGGAGGCGATCCGCAGACTCGGCCTGACTATCCCGACACAGGTGGCCGTGCTGAGCTTTGATGACTTTGATCTGGCCGATACGCTCACGCCTCCCATGACCGTTGTGCAACAGCCTGTAGACGATCTCGGGCGGAACGCCGCAAAGCTGCTCTTTGAACGTATGAGCCGAGACGAGACGAATGCTTCGCGTACAAATCACGATCCCCTACGGCTGCCAACACGACTGATTGTTAGATCCTCCTGCGGCTGCTCGGCTAATGAAGTGAAGTAGGAGCTACAGCCGTAATGCTACCGCTGCGTCTCCCGTGAGCAAGTCGACCAACTACATGGCAGGTGCAGGTTTATAGTTCACCCGCACCGTCTGAATCTGGAAAGGCGTCACCGGCACTGTAACCTTATCGCCCGTTACAGCGATCGTTCCACCCTCAGGCTTCTCCATCAGGTTCACCAGCGTTGCATCCGTAGCTCCCGGCGGAACCGTCAGCGTGACTGTACCTCCCTTGCCCGCCCACTCATAGAAGCGCATGACCAGGCCGTCCTCCGACTCCGCCTTCTTCACCGCCGTAAGGACGACGTTTTCCTCCGCCACACTTGCGAAAGAGTGCTCCGCCTTCATCGCCCCACCATGCGCTTCGACCTGTTCCGCCTTCAGCGCGTAGTTGAACTCGTAGCCATGCCGCACCGTCATCGCCTGCTTCCAGTTGCCGGCATGGGGATACAAGCCATAGACAAAGTGATGCCGCTCCCGGTCCGCATCCGGATCAGGCCAGATTGGTGAACGCAGCAGCGTTAGCCGCAGCAGGTTGCCGACCGCGTCATACCCGTACTTCGAATTATTCAGCAAGCTAAAGCCGTGGCTGCCATCGCCGAGATCGGCCCACCGCAGTGCCGGCACCTCGAATTTTGCCTTCTCAAAGCTGTTGTTTCGCGTCGTCGGACGGTCAATCGTGCCGTACGGTATCTCGTACGTCGCATGGTCGCTCGTCGCCGCAAGCGGGAAGGCCGCCTTCAGCAGAACATGTGTCTCATGCCAGTCAATGTCGTTCGACACGATCGCGTGATCCGCACCTGCATACAGCGTAATCTCCTGTACAAACTTCGAGCTCTGCCACGTCCGCGACACCTGGATGCTCGACCGCAACGGCCCCTGCTCCACCAGCTTCACCGAGTCCACGCCGTGCAGCAGCGTCGGCGCAACGTCGAACGTGCCCGGATCGATGTTCCACGCGTCGTACTCCTTCGGGGTGTCTTTGAACGCCTGCAGTTCATTGCCGCAGCCACCGCTCGCAATCGTCTCGAAGTTTGCCTTCTTATCAAAGAGTGACGTAATACATCCGGTTTGCGGATCAACCGTCACCCGCAGCGTCGCATTCTCGATCGTCATGCCCGAGCTCTTCAGATCCGAAGGAAAGTTCTTGCTGCCATTGACCGCGTGCAGCACCACGTAGCCGACCGAAGGCACCTCCTGCAGCCGAAACAGGAGATGGTAGCTGTTCGTCTTCGCATCATGCGCGATCACCTGCGACGGTACCACCTGGTTCTTCGCATCCAGCAGCGTAAGCCCTTCCGCACCAGAGGAAGGCATCTGTACGTCCACCTCCGCCACACCGCCGCGCTCCCAGCCGAGCGAGTTGTACACAATCACCGGCACCCCCGTACCGACCCGCGTATCGACCTGCGCATCCAGCGTCTTGAATGACCTTGCAGAGACCTCGTTCGCCGCCCAGTGCACCTGGTCATAGTCCTTCTGCGCATCCTTGTAGATAATCCCAATGCCCGATCCTGCCGCCAGGTCATGGAACTGGTTGAATAGCACGTGCTTCCACGCTGCCGTTAACTCACTCGCCGGATAGGCCCGTCCATCCAGCCACGCAAACGAGGCGTACTTCTCTGCATCGAGCACCCACTCCTCGCTGTTTCGCATGTTCCTCTTGTGATCAGCCTGCGTCGTAAACACACCGCGGTGGTATTCAAAGTACAACTCATCCTTCCACGTCGGCACGCTGATCTGTCCCGCTGCAGCAGCCGGGAGCGCTGTGTCACCCTTCGCCAGGTTGCTGTAATTCCACGTCGGCGACGTCGCATTCAGCTCGCCTTCCACCTTCGTAAAGAATGGCTGCGCCGTCCCATACTCCTCGTGCGGAACCACCTTCTCCGGCTCCATCCAGTGGTCGCCTTCATCAAGCATCGCGCGGGTTGGACCGCCGCCATGGTCGCCCACACCGTACAGGTCCATCATCTCCGTCATCCCCGGCGAAAGCTGCCGGGCACTGGCCATGTCGCGCGACAGCCGAATGGGATCCAAATTGTCATTGGCATAGTCATGCGGGAAGTACGTCAGCACCTTGCTGCCATCCGGCGACTCCCACCAGAAAAGCTTAAACGGTAGCTGGTTGGTGTCATTCCATTGCATCTTCTGCGTCACAAAATAGTCCACGCCCGAGCGCTTGTAGATCTGCGGCAGCTGCCAGTTATAGCCGAATGAGTCCGGGTTCCAGCCAATCCGCGTCGTCTTGCCATACAGCTTGTTGAAGGTCGACTGGCCCACCAGCAGCTGCCGCACCAGCGACTCGCCATCCGGCATATTCAAGTCCGGCTCAAGCCACATGCCGCCCACCAGCTCCCACCGGCCTTCCTGGATGCGCTGCTTGATCTCGGCGTTCATCTGCGGATACTTCTCGGATATCCACTCGCTGTACTGCGCGGCCGACTGTGTGTAGGTGTACTTCGGATATTCGCCCATCAGCTGCACCGCCGTGCCGAACGTCCGCTTCACCGCATCGACCGTCTCCGTCCACGGCCACAGCCACGCCACGTCGATATGCGAGTTGCCGGTCAGGTGAAATGTAGCCTGCTGCAGTAGCGGCCGCAGGGCAGCAAGCGTCGTCTGGGACTGGCGCAGCGACGCGTCGAATCTGGCTTGGTTCGACTGGTCAAGCGCGCCCAGATCCACCTGCCCAATCGCCTTTTCAAGTGTCTGCTGATCACCCGCCACATTCTTGCTCAACGAAGGAACCAGCAGCGAGGCGGAGATAAACTCCGTCCGCAGGTCCTCCGGATTCGGGCGACTTACCGCGAACGTAATCTTCATCTCTACGTGATCAAACGTCTTCTCATCGATCGTCGGCAGCAGCTTCACCGCAACCAGCACCTTGTCCCCCGGCTTCGCATCGCTGAAGAGCTGCACCTGCTCCAGGTCATCGCCAAGCGCCACCCGGCGGCCGTTGAAGTAGAGGATCTCCGGCATCGGCCCGTTCGCGTACGCGCGGAAACGAAAGTCAACCTGCGCTCCCGTCAGATCGTAGCCGTTCAACGTCTTCGGCACCTCGATCATGCGGCGGTACCAGACCGCCTCTTTGCCCGCCTTGGACTTCGGCGACACCTGTTCCCAGCTCGAGTCGTCAAGCGCCGTCGACTCACCATGCGCAACGTCACCCGCGTGGAAACGCCATGGACCACCCGGCAGGTTCGCCAGTGAGTTAAGCCGTTCCACCGTCTTCGTCTCCGCCGGCGTGAACGGTACGGCCATCTTCTGCCCATGCTCTGATTCAAAGAGCTGGGCCTGCAGGGAGAACGTCGAAAGGCCTGTAGCAAGGCAGAGAACAGCGGCGGTGAAGGAAGGCGGCATGCGCAAGTCGTACTCCTGACAGGAATCAGATAGGAATTAGGGACTGTTCTGAAATCGTTTTCAACGGCAACGAGATTCTACAGCCTTGAACCTCACTTTGGCAGAGAGCTTTGAGGTTGGCGAACTCCGCGTGCATCCAGCTCCACGAAAGCGGCACATTCAAGGGCTTGCACTCCCGCCAGCAGCTGGCGTCTGCAGCACGCAACTTCGCCTGCCGTCCTCAATGTCCGAGAGAAGCTGCCGGTCCGCCAGCAGCCCCGGGCTATAGGTCAGCACCTTGGCAAGCGTCCGCCGCGCGTCCTGCGCTCGTCCAAGCTCGCACTCGACAATAGCCAAGTTACGACCAAGCTCCGGAACATCCTCGTTCGTGGTGAAGACGCCTCCCAACAGACTCGCCGCCTTCTCAAGGTCACCTGACCTGGCCAGCAGCGTGCCCAGGTTTGTACCGGCTGTCAGATTCTGGGGTTCAAGCTTCAAGACTGCCCGATAATACGCTGCCGACTGCCCCGCATCGCCCTTAATCCCGGCCACCACCCCCAAAGCCTGCAGCACGGGAAGGTCCGCAGGGTCAGCCGTCGCCGCAGCCAGCAATCGCTTAAAGGCTGTTCCCCGCGCGGCGCCCGTCCCCTTCACCGCAAGATCGTAATATCCCAACGCCAGATCACGCTCGCTCGTCCCACCAGAAAGAATCGGGACCAGCTCCGGAATCTCCTCGCCCTTCGTCTCAAGGCTCGACAGGGTGAGGACAGCCTCGTCCGGCCGGCGTCGAAGCCGATGATCGGTCCAGGCCACATGGGCGATGTTCTCAGAACCGGTCTTCGGCATGTGGCATCCCGTGCAGTCAGGCTTGGCCGGAAAGTGGTCCGTCACGAACTTCTGCTGCGTATGGCAGGCCAGGCACCTCGTGCGGTAGAACGCCACCCGCTCCGTATTCGTCGGCGAGACATGCGGATCATGGCAGTTCATGCACGACATGCCCGGACCACTCGCAAGCTTGCACCGGCTGGAATTGAACTGCTCAATCTCGCTCACCGCCCGCTTCGTCGTGTTGGCGCTGGCGTAGGCGAAGTAGGCCATGTACTTCCGAACGTCCTCCCCGGGCCTGAAGTTCAGGGCGGCATATCCCCGACGTTCCACGTTCGTATCGCCTTCCAGGTGACAGACGATGCACGTGCTGTCCCGCCTCTCCGGCGTTAGCTCTATCGGATTCACGACCGGCGCCAGACCATTCGCGGCAACGTGCGCCCGGGCGTCTCCATGGCAGCTCTCGCAGGTAATCCCGACCTGCAGGAAAGGGAGCTGTCGATACAGATTGTTCGTTCCCGGCACCTGCCGTTCGACCCCGCTCATATGACAGCGTAGGCAGCTTGGATTCAGCGGCAGCGCCGCCGGCATCTCACGGGCTCGCTCCAGCCCCGGCGCCATGGCATAGCCCCGCAGCTTCTCGTAGTAAGCCACCGGCGACTCCAGCCAGTAGCCGTTCTTCTCGTAGAGGTACGTCAGCCCGAGATGACCCGAGCCCAGAAAGTACTGCAACTCCTCCTTGCCCGTGATCGCCGGCGTGGTCGGCAGCTTGTAGCGCAGCAGCGCCCGGCCATCCTCCATGCCGACACTATAATCGACACCCGCCGACGCCTGCTGGTAGGAACCAGGAAGGAGGTGCTCCGCAGCCAATCCACTGGCGTTTGCCATTGGCGTCTTCAGATAGCTTTCCAGGATCTTCGCGTGGCATTGCCCGCACACCGCATCCGCCTGGCGAACAGAGGCCGCCCGGACAGTCTGCGCTGTATTCAGCCGCGAATCCAGCAGCAGAAGCAGCAGGCAGAGCAGCAGCGGCCATCTCTGTTCGGGTAACATCGCGTCCATTCTACAATTGGCCACGACGCACCAAGGCCGCTCGCGACAGAACAAGCAGGCGCCCCGTCCGTGTATCGTTCTAGACGCAGACAACTTCCAGGTACGGGGTCAACCATGCATCAAGTGAACCGGAGAGCTTTCCTCAAAGTCGCAGGCGCAGCCACGGCAGGATCAGTGCTTGGCGCGAATACGCACCTGCTTGCCGCTGTCCAGGGCGACGCCCCCCGGTCGATCGGGCCAAACGACAACATCCAGATTGCGCTCATCGGTGCCGGCGGCCAGGGCATGGGCGACACGAGATTCGCGCTGCAGGTACCCGGCATCAAACTCGTCGCCGTTGCCGACTGCTACGATGGCCGGCTCGCCCACAGCAAGGAGCTCTGGGGCGCCGACATCTTTACCACCCGCGACTATCGCGAAGTCCTCGCCCGGAAGGATATCGACGCCGTCATCATCGCCACCCCAGACCACTGGCACAAGCAGGCCGCCATCGACGCTATGCACGCCGGCAAGGACGTCTATTGCGAAAAGCCCATGATCCATCTCTACACCGATGGCCCCGCGATGATCGACGCCGCCCACACGACTAACCGCATCCTCCAGGTCGGCAGCCAGCGCGTCAGCTCGGTTATCTACGCCAAGGCAAAGGAGCTGCTCGCCGCCGGCGCCATCGGCCAGCTCAACATGGTCACGGCACGCTGGGACCGCAACTCCGCCATGGGCGCCTGGGACTACACCGTCCCACTCGACGCCTCGACTGAAACCTGCGACTGGCCCCGCTTCCTCGGCACCGCACCCAGGATCCCCTGGAACGCCGAACGCTTCTTCCAGTGGCGCAAGTGGAAGGACTACGGCAGCGGCGTCGCCGGCGATCTCTTCGTCCACCTTTTCAGCGGCACCCACTTCATCACCGGATCCCACGGTCCTACCCGCGCCATGGCCACCGGCGGCCTGCGCTTCTGGAAGGACGGCCGCGACGTTCCCGACGTCATGCTCGGCCTCTTCGACTACCCAGAAGGCTTCAATCTTAGCCTCCGTGTCAACTTCGTGAACGGCGGCGAAGAGAACGAAGGCCTCATCTTCACCGGCTCCGAAGGCACCATGGAGATCGCCGGCAATACCGTCAGCGTCAGCCGCACGCCACTCGAGAAGGAACCCGGCTATACCATCGGCACCTTTACGAGCGACATGCAAAAACGCATCCTTGAGGAATATCGCCAGAAGTATCCCCGTGTTCATCCGGAGGGCAAGCCGTTTCCAGGCTCTGAAAAGTACGTTGCTCCCCAGGGCTACAGCGACAGCTACGATCACTTCAAAAATTTCTTCAGCTCCGTTCGTTCACGCCAGCCCGTGGTCGAAGACGCAACCTTCGGCTTCCGCGCCGCCGGTGCCGCCTTGCTCGGCAACCTCAGCATGGAGCGCGGCGCCGTAGTTCATTGGGATCCAGTCGCCATGAAGATCACCTCGTAGCCTGCTGGCGCTTGACAACGGCAGGTCCGCAGCATCATCCCACTCGGTCGCCCGGGCGAATCACGCCCGGGTTGACGACCGTAGCATAGACGCCCGCTCTTCCCTGATGCCGCCGGTCGAGCAGCTTCATCAGCTCAGGCAAACGCTCAAGCGTCTCCGGATCAAGCGTGATGAAGCGGCATCGCGGATCACGCTCCGTCACGCGAATTACTGCATCCGCGCCGACACGAATCGTCTGCCCCACTAGCTGGTCCTCCGCAAAAGGCTCCTCCACATCCAGGTAGAGATTGGCACGAAAACGTCGCGCATCAAGCGCCTGTCCCATCTCGGACGAGAGCGCATCAATCGTCAGGTTCGAGATCAACGCCAGCGGCCTGCAGTCAGTCTGCGGCCTCGCAGACCACGTCAGCGTTAGGTTGTTCGTCCCGGGGAGGGAAGCCATCAACGTCAGGTCGTCCACCGCCAGCCTCTCTCCCGCCGGCGTCCAGACATACGTCGTCTCGTCCTCACGAAGCGCTTGAAAGCGCAGCATCTCCCGCCGTTCGCCGCCCGTCAGCCGGAGCATCCCTGGTGGCGCGCCGGAACTCTCAAACGCATACTCGCGATCGCCGGCCAGTCCGCCCTCTCGTAGCAAAGCCTCCCCGAGCTGCTCGCCTCGCATGCTCTTCACGGGATACCGCCAAAGCGAACTGATCACCATACCCATAGCGTCTGCTCTTAAATGAAGAATGCCACACCGGCAGGTGTGGCATTCTTGTTCGCAACGATCTAACTAATAGCCGCTGCCGCTACTCATTTTTTGCTCCATGGAATCGACCCACGGGTCGATCACGATCTTTGTAACGCCATCCTGCTTCTTCTGCCACAGCGCGTACATATCCGGGACCTGCTCGATCCCGACGCGGTGCGAAATCATAAAGCTGGGATCAATGTGCCCCTCTTCAACATGCTTCAACAGCGGCGCCAGATACCGGTGCATGTGCGTCTGGCCCATGTTCATATGGATGCCTTTGCCGAACGCCGCGCCGAAGTTGACCTTGTCGAGGACCCCGCCGTAAACGCCCGGAATCGACAGCGTACCGCCCTTACGGATAGCCTGGATCGCCTGCCGCAACACGAACGGCCGATCCGTCTCAAGCATCAGGGTCTGCTTTACCTTATCGTAGACCCCGGCCGTCGTGGAAGAATGAGCTTCCATACCGACCGCATCGATGCAACTATCCGGGCCGACGCCGCCAGTCAAGTCCCGCAGCGCTTCCACGATCGACACATCATCTTTGCTGTAGTCGATTGTCGTAGCGCCCACCTCACGTGCAAGGCGAAGCCGCTCAGGATAGCGATCAATGGCAATTACGTTCCCTGCACCAAGCATGTACGCACTGGCAATCGCAAACAGACCAACCGGCCCGCAGCCCCATACAGCCACCGTGTCACCCGGCTTGATGTTGGCGTTATCAGCACCCTGGTAGCCAGTCGGAAAGATATCCGACAGAAACAAAACTTTCTCGTCCGGCAGGTCATTCTCGATCTTGATCGGTCCAACGTCGGCGAAGGGAACTCGCGCATATTGTGCCTGCCCACCTGCATAGCCGCCATATATATGCGAAAACCCAAACAATGCCGACCCGGAGTACCCGTACATCGTCTCCGCCACCTGGGCGTTAGGATTCGTGTTATCGCAGAGGCTCCATAGCGTGTCCTTGCAGAAAAAGCAGTTGCCGCACGCGATCGTGAACGGCACAACCACCCTGTCCCCACGCTTCAGCTTCTTGACCTCACTCCCGACTTCCTCCACGATGCCCATGAACTCATGCCCTAGGATGTCGCCCGCCTCCATCGAAGGAATATAGCCACCGTAGAGATGTAGATCGCTGCCACAAATCGCCGTCCGCGTGATCCTGATGATCGCATCATGCGGATTGATGATCGTCGGGTCAGCTACCTCGTGTACCTCGATCGACTCCTTACCCATCCAGCAAACAGCCTTCATAGTTCCTCCACTGCACCCATTCTGTTATTCATCCTTACGGTCTAAGCTTCGGAGCTAGTACCTGGTGGCGTAGGATTCGTCTCGCCGTACAGCCACTCCTTGATCCCACCCATCACACCTCGCGGACCATGCGGCTGCCCAGTCACCGACGGTATTTCGCCTGTTTCGGCCAGCTGCTTGAAATGCCGAAGATCCTCAATTACCGTCTGCTTGGGCCCGCGTGCCGCCATGCTCGCAGCGGCATTCCCAACCACACCAAGCGGAACCTTCACAGTCTGGATCAAGGTTACCAGCGTTCCCCGACCCGACGGCGCAGCCTCAAATGTCACCGTCCCACTCTGTTCAACCTTATCCCCGAGCGACCTCCAGGAGATTTTCTTGCCCGGTATCTTCTCCGTTATCTCCGAGTCGAACTCGATCCGCTTCCCGTCCTGATCATCCGGGTTTCCGATAACCCAGTGGCTCGTCCTCTCGCCAGTCGCTGTGACCGAGACAACCCGTTCCTGCCAGCGGGGAAACATCGTCACATCTGACCATAATGAGTACAGCGCATCCTGCCCTGCCCGGATCGTCTGTACCGCATGTGCCGTCACTCGCCCATCGTCCTTCTCATCTGGCAACGCGACATAATCCTGTCCCTGACGAATGCCACCCGAGTCGAGAACCAGCGGCCGTTCCATTGTTACTGTGCTATTCATAATGCCCCTCTATCTTTGCTGAGATACGTTTTTTACTTTTCGACCGGCTGGGCCATCTTGTCATGCATTGCCGCCTTAACCGCATCCGGTACCAGGTTGGACACAGCGCCCTCAATCTTTGTCTTTAGGCTTGCCGAATAGACATGCTTGTCGCCACTCATCAGTGCTTCGTAGCCCTGCTTCGCCACGTCGTACGGATCGCTCTCCTTCTTTCCTTCCTGTCCCACCTGCGTCTCGTCCATACCCGCACGGTGGAAGAAGTCGGTGTCCGTCGGTCCTGGCTGCAGCGCAGTCACCGTCACGCCCGTATTTTCCAACTCCGCCCGCAGACTCTTCGCAAATGAAAGAACGAAGGCCTTCGACGCCGCATAAACCGCCTCACGCGGGGCCACCATCTCAGAGGCAATCGACGCTGTAAACAGAATCTTCCCCTCGCCCTGCGCGACCATCTGCTTCGTCACATGCTTTGCCAGATGAACCGTGCTCTCAACATTCAAGCGAATCAGGTTGATCTCTTCCGCAAGGTCTGTTTCGGTAAACAAGCCCCCTACGCCCACGCCGGAGTTCAACGCCGCTGCGTCGAGCGGACGACCAATGCCACTTACCTGTTTCCACAGCGCGTCCACACCCTCATACTTTGCGAGATCCGCGTGAATGGATGTGACCTCAACGCCAATACCCCGGAGATCACCCTCCGCTTTTTCGAGCCGCTCCCCGTCCGACGTAATGATCAGATCAAACCCATGCTCCGCAAAGACCTTCGCGAGGTTATACCCAATACCGCTCGAAGCTCCCGTTACCAATGCAAGTCTGTTTCCCATAGCGCGCTCCAGATGTCAGTTTGAGCGCCCTCCGCGCAACTTCTAAAGAGCATCAAGGCGTAGGGCAGCTCGTAGTTGGCTATAGGAGAGATCGTGATCTCGTCAGGTTGCCCATCGCACGCGAAGATCAAGCAGCCGCTTGACCTCACAAAAGGTTAGGTCGCCTAGGCGACAATCAGGCACTCCCAGGCGCAATAACCGAAGGCAGACAAGCGGCAAGCTACCGAAACCCTGCAGGCGCCTCCCCGGCCACACCAAACGCACCCTCCATCGCCAGCCCAACCCGGCCCAGCGTCCCTTCATCGAACAGCCGCCCAATCAACGTCACGCCGTGCGGCACCCTGCGCGGCGGCGCAAACCGTGGCAGCGGATGCGCCGGATCAGGCGCCCAGTCACTTCGCGCCTCGGCGACCTCAACAAACCCCGCCCGCAGCGTCAACGAGGGATGGCCGGTAAAGTTTGTGATCGTCAGCATCTCGTCCCGCAGCGAAGGGACCAGCAGCAGGTCAACCTGCGCCATCACTCGCGCCATCTCGAGCGCCACCTTCCGCCGCAGCCGGTCCGCCTGCACAAAGTCCACAGCCGACAGAAAACGCGCTTGGCGAAAGCTGTTGGGCCACGCATCCGGCACCTGCGCATTCAACTGGTCGACCCCATGGCTCAGCGTCAGCTCCTCAAAAGCCGCAGCCGCCTCCGCAAAGAGGATCAGGTCGAGCGAGTCATATGGCCAGTCCGGAATCGTTACCTCGATCGGCACCATGCCCAGCCTGGTCACGGTCGCGAGCGCCGCCCGATCGACATCCGTCGCCGGCGCCTCCTTCATCCACTTCGAGAAGTAGCCGACCCGCAAGCCCTTTACCGGCCGCGCCGCGTTATAGTCCAGCCGGCACGCCACGCTCGACACATCGCCTGCATCCACCCCGGAGATCGCCTGCAGCACCAGCAGCGTATCCTCCACGCTCCGAGCCATCGGCCCCAGCTTGTCGAGCGACCAGCACAGCGTCATCGCCCCGGTTCGCGGCACGCGCCCGAACGTAGGTCGCAGTCCATTCACGCCGCACCGCATCGACGGACTCACAATGCTCCCACCCGTCTCGCTCCCGATCGCAAAGCCGACCAGCCCCGCCGCCGTCGCCGCGCCCGGCCCCGCGCTTGAGCCCGAAGACCCCTCCTCCAACAGCCACGGGTTCATCGTCTGCCCGCCGAACCAAATGTCGTTCAGCGCCAGCGCCCCCATGCTCAGCTTCGCGATCAGCACGGCCCCCGCCTCGCGAAGCTTCGTCACCACCGCCGCATCAGTCGCCGGCACGCGATCCCGGTAGGGCTCCGCACCATACGTCGTCCGGATCCCGGCCGTATCCAGCAGGTCCTTCCCGCCCCACGGCACCCCGTGCAGCGGCCCGCGATACCGTCCCGCGGCGATCTCCGCATCAGCCTGCTTCGCCTGTGCGAGCGCCAGCTCCCGCGTCACCGTAATCACGCACCGCAGCTTCGGATCAAGCCGCTCGATCCGCCCCAGGTACAGCAGCGTCAGCCGCTCCGACGTGATCTGCCGCGTCTCGAGCCATCGCGATAGGTGCGTCACCGGCGCAAACGCAATCGCCTCCTCACTCTTCGGCAGCGACCCAACCTTGACCGCGCTGCGCACAAAACGACTCTCCGCCGGCCCGGCAGAAGTCCCCGGCAACACAGGGTCCCAGCGCGACCACGGCGCAATCGTTGCCTCGATCGCTACCTTTCGCGGCCCTACCCGCCGCTCATACAACGGTGCCATCGCCATCCGCCAGTTGCCTGCAGCCTCCGCGCGATCAGCCACCGTCATCGTCACCTGCACCAGCTTCTCCGCCCCGGCAAATGTCTCAGCCGACACCACCGGCCCCGCAGCAGGCGCCGTTCCAAACGCCGGCGGCGCTCCCGGTGGCAGGGCTCCGGGCGTATTCTGCGCCTCGCCCACAGCCGGAGCCACAGCCGCTCCCAACAGGCCAAGCGCACTCTGCGCAAGAAATCTCCTGCGCGTCTTTGAAATTGCTACGGAGTCCATTGTCATGGAGCCGATTCTAGAGCCTATCTCGGAAAAGTTCACACCGTCGAAAAGCGCCGCCCAAAACCAACGCCGGTGCAAGGGAACCTCGTCTCCGGCCGAAGTTGACGACGCAGTCTGCATCAACTTGGATAAGGTCAGTAGTTGGCGATCGACCATCGTCCGAGGTACTCATGGAGCCAGCTCTGCCGTTCGAACCCGAAGCATCCTCAGACCCTATAGCGCTCTTTCGTCTCTGGCTCAACCAGGCAACCGAGACCGAGCTCAACGATCCCGTCGCCATGGCCCTTGCCACCGCAACACTCGACGGCCATCCCTCCGTACGCATGGTGTTGATGAAGCGCCTTGACGATCGCGGGTTCGCCTTCTACACCAACGTTGAAAGCCAGAAGGGAAGGGAACTCCTCGAGAACCCGCACGCTGCCCTCTGCTTTCACTGGAAGTCCCGCCGTCGCCAGGTTCGTGTCGAAGGCCTCGTCACGCAACTCTCTCCCGAAGACGCCGACGACTATTTTCACAGCCGCTCCCGCAAGAGCCAGATCGGCGCCCTCGCCTCCCAGCAAAGCCGTCCCCTCGCCAGCCGCGCCGAACTCGAACGTCTTGCCCAGGAGTGCGCCGATCAGTATCCCGGAGAGATCCCCCGTCCCGATTACTGGCTAGGCTTTGTACTCGCACCGCACCGCATAGAATTCTGGCAGGACGGCGCCTTCCGCCTTCACGACCGCATGGTCTTCGAACGCACCTCCGAGGGCGAGACCCACGAATCTCCTACATCATGGACCAAGGCCCGCCTCTTCCCCTAAGTACATAGCCAGACGGCGCCCTTCGGCCGCCCATCTGGACTACCGTCCTTGCACCCGGTACTATCCCCTGCATGACGAGTCTCCTCTCCCGCCGCGCCCTGGTTCGCAACACCTCTATACTCGCCGCCTCGGCTCTGTTGCCCGGCCTCGCCGGCACCCTGTTTAGCCAGACCCCGCCCGCACCTTCCCCCATCCGGCTCGGCATCGCCAGCTACACCTTCCGCAACTTCGACCAGGCCCACCTGATCGCCTTCATGAAGGAGCTGAAAACCCCCTGGCTCAACCTGAAGGACATGCACCTCCACCTGGAGCCGGTCGACCAGGTCAAGGCCCGCGCCGACGAATACCGCGCCGCCGGCCTCACCCTCACCGCGGCCGGCACCATCTACTTCACCAAGGATGAGGACGCAGACATCAAGGCGAAGTTCGACTACGCCAAAGCCGCTGGCATCCCCATCATGGTCTGCATGCCCAACCGCGACGTCCTCCCCCGCCTGGAAAAGTTTGTGAAGCAGTACGACATCCGCCTCGCCATCCACAATCACGGCCCCGAGGATAAAAACTTCCCCTCGCCCCTCGACGTTCTCGCCGCCGTAAAAAACTTGGACCCCCGCATCGGGCTCTGCATCGACATCGGTCACACCATGCGCGCCGGCACCGACGTTGTCGACGCCATCCACAAGGCCGGCCCCCGCCTGTACGATCTGCACGTTAAGGACCTCGCCGTCGCCGACGCGAAAGACAGCCAGGTAGCCGTCGGTGACGGCATTATGCCCATCCCCGAGATCTTCAAGGCCCTGATCGACCAGAAGTACGTCGGCTGCGTCGACCTCGAATACGAGATCCACCCCGAAGACCCCATGCCCGGCGTCACCAAAAGCTTCGCCTATATGCGCGGCGTCCTGGCCGGCATGGGCTACAAGGCCTAAGCCTCCCGTCAGCCCGCCACCACTTACCCAACCCATCGCAAAATCTGCGGCAGATCACAAGCTGTCGCAGACACCACCCCACGCGCCAGCCCCGGCCCCACCGCCAACGCCTCCCGCTGATCTTCAAACCACACCACGAACGACGCCTGCTCCGCACCTGTAAGCCGCATCAGGTTGATCCACGTGTAGTACGCGCCCATATCTGCATCCACCAGCGACCCCGCGGGATCGTCTTTCATCACCGTCCCCGGACCATCCGCCAGCAGCATCTCGTTCATCGGCCGATCCACCTGCCGCGGCGCATACCGCAGCACCAGCGTCAGCGGCCTCGCCCGCCGCAGCAACTCTCGCCCTGCCCACTGCACAAATGTCGTACTGAAGATCTGCGTCCCCGAACCTTCCGTTAGCAGGCTCAATTCAAAGTGCTGCACGACTGGATCACGCGACGCCCCCGCCACGCCCAACTGGTCCGGCCGCAGGTTGGCCAGCAGGCTCCGCAGGCTCTCCGGCCCCACCACGTCCCCGGTATTCTGCGCCGTCTTCATCTTCTGTAGCAGCGCCTTCCGCACCGGCGCCAGCGTCTGGTACGAGATCGTCCGCAACCCGCCATCGTGCACCGCAACCGGCTCCCCACCATCCACATACCAATGCGCATACTCCGCTCCATGCGCCCGCACCCGCGCGGCAATCACCGCGAATAGCTCCTCAACCCCACCCGTCTGTTTCACCCGGTTGAAGTACGTTCCATGTGGCCGCAGTTTTTGAAACAGCGTCACCGCACCCGGCTGCGCACCCCTCCCGACCACCACCACGCAAAGTCTGGGAACCGCCGGCGTAGGCTCCGGTTCCGTCGCTCGCATCACCTTCTGGTACGCCCCCGCCGCCTCGCGAAACCGATCCATCTGATGTACTGTCCACGAATACGCCGTAAACTTCTCAATGAAATCGCTCGGCGCCGCACCCCACCGCTCGTCCTGCATCGCCTCCGCGATCGACAGCTCTCGAAAACCAGCCATCGTAGTCCGCAGCCCGGCCTCATCCAGCCCACGTAGAAACCGAAGCTGCCGGTCGATATCACCCCGCTCCGCCGGAAACCGCCAGTCATAGCTCATGATCTCGCTCAGCAGCAGCGCTACAAAGATCGCCGGCAGCTGCCGCAGCAGGACCAGCTCCCGAGTCGCCAGTGCCTTCGCCTCCGGAGGATACCCTGCAAAATCCGCCGCCTCCACCACGTACGCCATCGCTACAGCACCTCAGTCAGCGGCCTGCCCGCAGAGAACCGCGCGTCGCACTGCAAGATCCGTCCCAGCGTCGGGACCAAATCCACCGGCTCGACCATCCGGTCGACCGTCACGTTCTCGCGAATCCCATGCCCGAGCGCCATCATCCACGTCGTCCGCGACAAAGGATCGCCCGTCCGATGATGCTGAAATCCGTTTCCGCCCGCGTCCCCATCCGCATCCCGCCCAAAGTCCGGCAGGATGAACATCGTCGTCTTCCCCTTGTACTCCGGGTTTGCCTGGATAGCCGACCATAGCTCGCCGCACAGCCGGTCCGACCGCCGAATCGCGTCCGTATACAGCGAGAACGCTCCCGAGTGCGCAATGTCAATATCGTGCAGCGTGATCCACATGAGGCTGGGCGCCACCTCGTGCATCAGCTGCTGCGCAATGTAGATTGACAGCTCATCCGGGCTCGACACCGTCCGCGCGTGCGCCAGAAAGTCCGCCACCGAAAGCCGCATCACCTTTGCCAGCTCCTCGAGATCAACCTGGTTCGACTTCGCCCCGGCAGATAACGGCACCTGCACCGCGCTCTCATAATTGTCCCGCAGCAGGTGCTCATAGTCGCTCGTCCCGCCCGCCATCACCGAGTTCAGCAGCTGCTTCGGCAGGATCACATGCGCTCCCAGCCCGCTGCCGTACAGCGCATGGTCGCTCTCCCCGATCCGGTTGAATCCATTGCTCGGCGCAATCACCCACGCATCGCTCGCCGGCCGGTGCAGGTCCCGCCGAAAATACTCAAAGATCGTCGGACTGTGCGGTGCCACAGGCGCAAAGTTATTGAACGTCTCGTACACCCCCGTCGCCAGGCTGGCTGTCGCCACGTAATGGCCAAGGATCCCGCGATTCACCACCTGTGTATAGAAGGTCGCCTGCGGAATCAGCTCATTCAGCAGGTGCGGAATAAACTGCTGCCCCTCCGGCGCAAACGTCTCCTCATCCCGCGCCCCGCCGCCAAAGGTCACCACCACGGTCTTTTGCGTCGGCGCCATCGCCGCCGCCTTCAACGGCGAGAATCCCAGCAGCGCATTCACCACGCCGGTCCCCGAAACCGCCCGCAGAAACTCGCGCCGGCTCAGCGACTGCCGCTGCGCAATCGATCGCAGGTAGCCGTTTAGTGGGACGCCGTCAGAAATATCGTCACCTCTTTGAGCCGCGCATTTGTCTCATCTTTCTCCTGCTGAGCGTACTGCTGCTGCAGCGCAATCTCCTTGCGCGCCAACTCCATCTCGCCCGTATGCGAGTACGCCCGCGATAACCGATAATGCGCCTCCGCGAACGACGGACGCAACTCTATCGCGCGCTTCAGCGACGCCGCACTCTCGACCCACTGCAGCCGCTGCTGCTGCAGCACCCCAAGCTGGTAGTACGCCTCAGGAATCCGCCCATCGTTCCGGATCGCCTCCTCGAGCAGCTTCTGCGCCTGGTCCAGATGCTGCTCCGCCGCCGGCTGGTGCAGCAGGCTCACCGCAGCCGACACGTCAATCTGTGCATTGCGCGGGTGCGCCTCCGCAAACGCAATCAACGACCCGCACTCCAGCGCCGTCGCTCCGCCCGTCGCCGCGCAACTCCGCCCCAGCAGACTCCCATAGTCCTCGTTCGCCGGATCAAGCGCCAGCAGCCCGCCGAAGATCCCCGCAGCCTCCACATACTTCCCGCTCCCGAAGTACGCGATCCCGTTCGCCACCGCAAGCCGCCGGCTCTCTGGAAACTGCCGCACCCCGAATTGCGTCACCGCCAGCGCCTGCTCCCACGACCAGTGGCGTAACAGCTCGATCGCCACGGCATATGTATTCGCCTCGTTCGGGTTCAACTTCGCTGCCGCCTGCATATGCTCAACCGCCGCCTTGAAGTGCCCCTGCCGCTCCTCCGCATCGCCCCACAATGCTTCCACAGCCTCATTCCGCTGTCCCGCAGGAATCCGCTCCATCACCTCAACTGCCGCCGAATCCTTTCGCGCTCCATACAGCGCCACCGCACAGTTATAAGCGTCATCGGTGTTCGCAGGATCGAGCGCCGCCGCCCGCCGAAACGCCTCCGCTGCCTCGCCCGGCTGCTTCTCCAGAAATAGCGCATGCCCCAGGCTCGAGAGCGTCGGCGCATTCGTCGGATCGAGCACCGTCGCCCGTCGCAGGACCCGCACCGCGTCGCTCAAACTCCCGACCTGCAGATAAGCCGCCCCAAGATTCGCCTGCGCCATTGCGTTCGTCTTCTCGGCAGTCGCTGCACGCTCGAGATACGGCACCGCCCGTGCAACATCCCCGCCATCCACATACATGATGCCCAGCGCCTCGTTCGCCGCAAAGCTGCCCCGATATCGCGTCGCCAGCCGCTCCAGCTCAGGCCTCGCAGCCGCCCCATCGCCAGCGTCATAAGCCGCCAGCGCTTTGCCGAGCGCCGCCGCATCAGCAGCACTCATCGCGCCGCCCTTACTGGCCGCCGCCTGCCCCAAAGCCGTCCCGACCAGCAGCGCCGCCACGAACACCGACCGACTCACCATCGCACGAATCGACCCCGCCCTTATCGCTCCTCGATGATCGCCAAGTCCCATGGCGCCAGTGTAATCGACTGTCCCGCCGCGACCGCCCCGCCCTTCAGCAGCTCCGTCCCCGCACCCCGGCCATACGCAAACGTCTGCGCCTCACCTGAGTAGTTCAGGTAGTAGTGCAGCGCCTTCCCCGTATTGTCGACCCCGTTCTTCTCGCGCACCTTCGCCGGCAGCTGCATCGCATTGTCCAGGTGAGCCTGCTTCAGAACGTCCATCACTACGGCCTTCTGCGCCGTATCCGACAGGTACGTCCCCTCGTACGTCAGCACGCCCGAGCCAAACTCGTTCCGCGTAATCGCTGGCCATCGTCCGAAAAACGGATGGTCATACGTCGCCAGCACCTTCGCATGCTCCGGCATCAGGAACTCCGCCCAGTACATCGCCGCGCCATCGCCCGCGCCCCCGAGCAGATCGCCCTTCAATCCCAGCGGCTTCTCAAGATTCGAAAACTCCTGGTAGTTGAACCCGACAGCCTCACGCAGCGGCCCCGGCGCCCGCACCGCGCGTACGGCCGAATTCTCATTTGCAAATCCGCTTTTGAACATCATCAGCACGTGCCCGCCGCCCTTCACGTATGCCGCAATCTTCCCCAGCAGCGCATCGTCCGCAATATAAAGCGGCGGCACCACGATCAATTTGTAACGGCCAAAGTCCGCGTCCTCCGGGAACACGAAGTCGCTCCCGACATTCGCCTCGAATAGCGCCCGATGCACCTGGTCGACTACACTCTTGTAGTCCGCCTGCACCGGCCCCATCTGCCACTGTCCAAGCCGCTGCAGCGCAAACGGCATGAAGTCCAGCGCATTCGCCGAGTCCACACTGTAGAGAATCGCTACGTCGTTCCTGATCTTCAGATTCACCAGCTTCGGCCCGACCTTCTGCAACTCATGCGCCGTTCGCGACACCTCCGCATACGCCCGGTTCGGCTCGAGATCATGCGACAGCACACCCTTCCAGTACGTCTCCTGGCCCGAAGGAATTGACGCCCAATGCCAGTACTCCACCATATTCGCGCCGCTCGAAAGATGCGTGTACACATCCAGCCGCAGCTGCCCGTCATACGGCGGGTACTGGTACGCCGACGTCCAGTCCGTCGTCTGTGCGTTCGTTTCCGTCACCAGGTAATTCGTACGTTTCAGCGAGCGGGAAAAGTCACCCTGCTCCGCCTGCACCGCGCCGTCAAAGTGATCCTGCGTCCCGTGGTACGGATTATCCGCCACCACATCAAGCGCCTTCGCGATCTGGAACTCGTTCACGTCGCGCTTCATCATCCCGCCATAGTCCTGCATTACGAACTGTCCCGGCCCGCGATACTCCCGCACCAGCCCTGCCTGCCAGTTCAGATAATCGGTCACCCGCATCTGCTCCCAGCGCGTCCACTCCAGTTTGTAACCGGTACTGATCGTGCTGTCGCGCTCCGGCATGTTCTCCCAGCCATTCACGTCCTGGCCCCAGTAGTTCAACCCCCAGGCCTTGTTCAGCGCGTCCGTCGTCACAAACTTCTGCTTCAAGTGGTTCACAAATCCGACGTACACATCATGATTTGTCGCACCATACGACGCCGTCTCGTTATCGATCTGCCAGCCAATCACGTTCGGGTTGTTCTTGTAGTGCTCAACCATGTTGCGGATCAGCCGCTGCGCGTAAAACCGAAACGTCGGGCTGTCCGTGTCCATATTCTGTCGCATCCCGTAGCTCGTCTCGCCCCCATGCAACGGCCGCGCCAGGATCTCCGGATGCGCGTGATACATCCACGTCGGGATCGAGTATGTCGGCGTGCCCATGATCACCTTGATCCCCGCCTTGCCCATCGCATCGACCACGCGATCCATCCACGCGTATTCGAACTTGCCATCCTCTGGCTCCCACAGGCTCCACGTCGACTCACCCATCCGTACCACCGTCAGCCCCGCGTCCTTCATCAGCGCGACATCCTTGTCGAGCCGCTCATAGGGCATGTACTCGTGGTAATAAGCCGCCCCATACAGCACATCCGTCATCGCGCCGGGCTGTGCCGCAGGCTGCGAAACCGGTCGTGTTGCCTGCGCAGCCGAGCCAAGCGCCAGGCCGCCAGCACAGATCAGGGAAGCCACCAAGCGTGAACGTACGTGCATTTGTCGTGCCCCCTTGCTGTTGTTACCAAACCAGTTACACATCACTTCGCCCGATCATATAGCGGCAGCGTATGGAAGCGAATTCGCACCACCTCGGTGTTATGCTCCCTGAAATTCAGCCCGCGATCCGTCTGGTCCCCGTTCCAGATCCGCGTCGTCTGCCACGCGCCATTTGCATACTGCCCCTCATCCGCCCGCAGGATCTCCAACTGTTTACCTTGCGTCTTTCCATTCGCAGCCGCTCCCAGGTAGAAGCTCACACTCGCATCAAATCCCGTCACCAGAAACTCATACGGCCCCAGCTGCGCCACCATCGCCCGCCCCTGCAGCTCCGCGGTCCCCGGCGGCTCCTCGCCATCCTTCTGCGGGTAACCGAACGACACCACCGCATCCACATCTCCAAAATGGAGCGTCTGCCGCGCCGTACCCTTCTCTTCCACCGCCGTCTGCAGCTTGCCGTCGAAGTTCAGCCGCGCAATCTCCCCCTGCATCGGTGCGAACAACGCAAAGTTCTCATCCATGTCGTACGGAATCTTCCGTTCGCGAAGCGTCCAGTTCGTGAAATCGACGCCAAACGGCGCAAATCCGATCGCCCCGCGCCCCAGCGCATAAAAGAAGTACCGTCCCACAGTCTTCCCCAGCCCGGTCTCCGGAATAAATACCGGGTTATCCGCGCGCTGGTATGCCGTCAGCACCTCGCGAAACAGCGCCGCATCGCTCGAATAGAAGTCCGGCGCCAGCGCATCGATCCCCGGTGCCGCCGCCTTCCAGATCGCAATGTTCCCCTGCTGCGCGCCACCGCTCGGATACTCTTGCCCCGGGCTTGGATGGGTGCGCGTCTCGAGCGCATGCACCGGATACGTGATCCATACATTGCAGTACATCGGAATTTGGTGCTCGGCCTTGCCTGCCAGCGCCACCTCGTTGATGTACTTCGCCGTCGAGTATGCCGCAAAGCGCTCGTCCGCATCCGCCCCAAAAACCTGCGTCCAGCTTCCACTCGGGAGATGCAGCGCGCCCGTCAGCGACGCCGGCACCTGCCCCGCAAACTCCTTGTTCGCCGCAGCCGAGTAGTCCCTAACCGCCCCGATCGACCCCGACTCGTTCTCTACCTGCATCATGATCACCGTATGCTCGGTCGCATCAATTTCATGCACATGCCGCATCAACGCCTGAAACGCATGCTTGTCCGCCTCAAGGTTCGTCGTTGAGTTGGGCGACATCACATCCAGCACCTTCCCGTAGGCGCTCACCTCCCGCGGATACTTCGCCGGGTCGCTCTTCACCCACTCCGGCACGTAGTGGTTCTGCCCGTTCTTCCACGTCCCGAACCACAGCATCACCAGCCGCAGCTTGTGTGCCCGAGCCCCGTTCACCAGCAGGTCGACGTTCGAGAAATCAAAGTTCCCCGGCGTCGGTTCCATCTGCTCCCAATACACCGGCGCCTCGACCGTATTCACATGCATCGCCTCGAGCGCCGGCCACACCTGCGGCAGGGAACTGGCCCACGCGCTTGAATTATTGATCTGCGCCCCCAGCATCAGGAACGGCTTCCCGTCGACGGTCATGGCGAAACGGCCATCCTGTTTCGCCATCCGGGGTGCCGTGCTCGCCGTATCCTGGGCGGGCAGCGTGCCCGGCAGCGCGCAGAGCAGGAAGAGTAGCGCGCAGAGCAGGAAAAACCGCTGCAAAGAAGATCTTTTCAAGAGGTTGGCTCCAACCGACTCCACAAGAGCCGCTTGCCCGCCACTCTACTACGCGCCTCATAGTCCCAGCAATGTGCACTCGATATGAACGCAAATCCTCACAACATTGGTATGACAGGTTCAATTACGGCCCAAGTCCTACCACTCTCCCCATGTCAGCCTTCCCTCCGAAAACGTTTACCTCAATCTTGACCCTGGGTGGGAGCATCACAGTGGTAACCGTTACATTTGTGCGATAAACGAACAGAACTTCTGATTCCTTCGCGTTTCAGCAAGGCAGAAGCCAAGTGGAAGTCCCCCTGCGCCAAACTGGCGCGTCAGTCAGTGAGTATCAAAATAGGCCTTGACAATCGCACGCGCGTTTGGCACCCTTCGGAGGCTTTCACAAACAGTCCATCGGCGCTGCGGACAGGTTTTCACCCCGGGTAAGAGGCTGAACTTCCCCGGGGAACACTCGCAGGCACGATGTGCGGCCCCGCTCCGAGCGAAGGTCGTACTGACTGGGAACGATCAGAATCAGCCGGCAGTTTTTGGAGGAGCAAGCATCATGCGTTCATTCACCCCCGTCTGCGCCCGTTCACTCGGCGCGCTCCTTTTCACCTTTGCTCTCCTCTTTGGCGTTCCCGGCGGCCACGCCTTCGGCCAGGCGGACCAGGGTGCCATCACCGGTCTCGTGTCCGATCCATCCGGCGCCGTCATCTCCGGTGCCCACGTCACCCTGACCGATACCGATACCTCCCTCACTCTTGAGACCCAGACTGACGCCAGCGGCAACTACGTCTTCTCGCCCGTTAAGATCGGCCACTACAAGGTCAGCGTCACCGCCCCCGGCTTTTCCACCACGACCCAGGAAAACATCACGGTCAACATTCAGGATCGTGCCGCCGTCAACGTAGAGCTTAAGACCGGCGCCGAAAACACCACCGTGACCGTCACCACCGCGCCGCCCCTCCTCCAGACTCAGGAAGGCTCGACTGGGCAGGTCATCGAAGCCGCAACGATCAATCAGACTCCCCTCAACGGCCGTAACTGGGTCTTCATCGCCCAGCTCACCGCCGGTGTCGCTCCAGCCAACGGAGCCCGCGGTCAGGGTGGTGGCGACTTCAACGCCAACGGCCAGCGCGCCGAGCAAAATAATTACATCATGGATGGCGTCGACAACAACGTGAACGTCGTCGACTTCTTCAACGGTGCCAGCTACAACGTCCGTCCTCCACCGGATGCGCTCGCCGAGTTCAAGGTCCAGACCGGCTCCTATAGCTCCGAGTTCGGCCACTCCGCCGGCGCCGTCGTCAACGCCAGCATCCGCTCTGGTACCAACCAGATCCACGGTTCTCTCTGGGAGTACCTCCGCAACGACGCCTTCGACGTTCGTGAGTTCTTCCAGGGCACCTCTCCCATCGCCGAATATCGCCAGAACCAGTTCGGTGCGACCCTCGGTCTCCCCGTACTCAAGAACAAGCTCTTCTTCTTCGGCGACGTTGAAGCCAATCGCATCGTCTTTGGCCAGACCTCCTCGGGCCTCTCCGTCCCCACTGCACTCGAGCGTCAGGGCAACTTCAGCGAGCTGCTTAACCCGGCACTCAGCGGACGCTCTGCCAATCCCACCGGCATCAATCCGACCACGGGCAAGCCCTATCCAGTCTCAGGCCAGCTCTTTGTTCCAAATGCAGCGGCCAACGGACAGACCCCCGTCTCGTACAACGGCCAGAACAACGTCTTCAATCCAGCCCAGCTGGATAAGGTAGCCCTTAACTTGCTCAGCCTCTTCCCGGCGCCGAACATCGGGCCCGCCGGTCAGACCTACGCCAACTACACCGCCCAGAACAACATTCTCAACGACACCTTCCAGTGGGATACTCGGATGGACTGGAACATCAGCAACAAGGACCAGGCCTTCGGTCGTTTCAGCTATAACCACCTACCCTCCACGCACCCCGCCCCACTTGGCCCCATCCTCGACGGCGGCGGCTTCGGCAACACCGGCCAGCTCGTCACGCTGGGGGAGAACTTCGCAGGCAGCGAGAGCCACGTCTTCTCGGCGACGCTCACCAACGAGTTCCGTTTCGGTTACAACTACGGCCACTACGCGGGTCTGCATGAGAATGCCAATAACCCCACCCTCGCCTCCAGCCTTGGCCTGGGCGGCGTTCCTTACGCCCCCAACAACGGCGGCCTTCCGTTCTTCAGCGTCTCCGGCCTGTCGAACTTCGGCTCACCCCAGTTTTACGCCACTAACGAGTACGAGAACGTCTACCAGATCCTCGATAACGTCACCAAGGTCGTGGGCAACCACACCCTCAAGGGCGGCGTAAACATTCAGCGCATCCGCTTCTCCACCTCGCAGCCAACGCAGCCGCGCGGCACTTACACCTACACCGGAACCTACACCGCACAGCAGGGCTCGTCGAATACGGGATCGGGTATCGCTGACTTCCTTACCAACAATATGAACAGCGCCGCCATCTCCAACGTCTTCACGTCGGATGATGTGCGCTTCAACCGCGCCGGCTACATGCAGGACGACTGGAAGGCAAGCGCCCGCCTGACCCTCAACTACGGTCTGCGCTACGACTACTCCACGCCCTACCTGGAACGCCACGACAACCAGGCCGCCTTCGTCCCAACCAGCCTGTTCACCAGTGGCGGAACCGCAACTGGTCTCTACCTCATCCCGACCAGCAAGTCGAGCCTGCCCATTGCAGCTCCCTTCCTTCACCTGCTCGCGGAAGACCACATCACCCTGCAATATACGAACAATCGCTACCTCGTCCAGCCGCAGAAGAACAACTTCGCCCCCCGCTTCGGCTTCGCCTTCAAAGCAACCGATAAGGCTGTCATCCACGGTGGATACGGCATCTTCTTCGGCGGCCTCGAAAGCACCGGCTACTATCCCAACTTCGGCGAGAACTTCCCCTTCGAGTACGACTCGAGCTACGCCGCCACCGGCAGCTGCGACACCAATGGCTCCTGCCCGACAAACGGCTTCGCACTCGAAACCGGTTTGCCTCAGGGGATCGTCTCGCCCAGTCAGCCAACCCTTCGCGGAGGAGAAGCCCAGGTCCGCACGCCCTACAGCGAGCAGTTCAACTTGACCGTCGAGTATGGGATCAGCAACACCATGGTCGCCTCAGTCGGCTACGTTGGTGCTGTCTCCCGCCACCTTCAGTTCTTCCCCAACCCCAATGGCCAGACGGCACTCACGCCGAACGGCTTCAGCGGCTACACCGATGCGGACGGGAACAAGACCAACCCGTTCCAGCCCTTCCCGCACTTTAGTGGCTTCTCCTATACCGCCTACGACGGTGCTTCTAACTACAACTCGCTCCAGGCCAAGCTCGAGAAGCGACTCTCGAACGGGCTCAGCTTCCTCACCACATACACCTGGGCCCATTCGCTCGATAACGCCGACACCCCGCTTGGAACCACAGCCGACGAAGGCACGCGCAGCCTGAATATCCTTGGCCTCGCAGCGGACTACGGTCCCTCCGGCTTCGATGTCCGGCAGCGCTACACCTTCAACGGCAACTATGACCTGCCCGTCGGTCGCGGCAAGAAGTACCTCACCAATGGTGGTCTGGCCGATTACGTGATCGGTGGCTGGTCGACCAGCATGGTCTTCCGCGCGCAGACAGGCCAGCCCATCTCGATCGGCACCAACGGCATCACCAGTCCGGGTGGCGCGACCGTAAACGCCATTCGTATCGGTGATCCTTATGCCCCCGGCGGAACACCCAACGCCAGTAACCCCGGTATCACCTGCCCCACCAAGGTGCGCACAGTCCAGAACTGGTTCAACCCCTGCGCCTTTGCCAACCCGGAGGCCGACAACATCGGCTACTCCACCGCCAAGTACCCCGACGGCTCACTAATCCCGAACTCTGTCTCAGGACCAGCCGCTTACGCGTACGTTGGCCAGAACCGTGGCCAGGCATACGGTCCTGGGTATGAGCGAATCGACATGTCTCTCTTCAAATCGTTCTCTACCTTCCGTGAGCAGGCGCTCCAGCTCCGCATGGACGTCTTCAACCTCCTGAACACACCGGCCTATGGAAATCCCAGTACGGGCATCGCCTCAAATGGCGGTCTCATCACCGGCGCCCGCTACTTCCAGGCCAACACCCCGGACTCGCGCTTCTTCCAGTTCGCCCTGAAGTACACCTTCTAAGCGACACTGACCCCAAACAGAAAAGGCAGGCGCCTCAAGCGCCTGCCTTTCTCTTGCCCATCACTCAAGTCACAGCATCTCTGCAGGCACCGCGCTCAGCACGATCTCGACTGTCTGCGGTCCCAGCCGAGGGTGCGTCGCCGTCAACCGCACCGTCCCTGCCTGCTCCTGCGCCCGAATCCACACCGCCCCCGTCCCGCCAATCAGAGCAAGCGGATTGTCCCCGATCAGCGTCCCCGGCCCTTCCAGCTTGAACGCCACAGGGTCATTCGCATATGTCCGCATCGCGCCAAACTCGTCTGTTACCCGCATCACCACCCGCGTCGTATCCGCTCCATCGGCCATCAGCGCCGCGTCATCTGCCAGCAGCGCGAACTTTTGATCCACACCTGCGCCCGACAGCGACTTCGACGCCACCTGCTTGCCCTTGATAAATCCATCGATCCGTAGGTCGCCCCACCCATGCTGCCGCTCTTTCTCGAGCTGTACGAGATCCAGAACGAACGGCGGGTAAGTCAGGTGTGCAAACTCGGTCCGGTCCGGGTCAAGCTCCGCCACCAGCTCCCACGGATTGCTCGCCACCGAATTCTTTCGCACATAGAACTTCAGGTGATCGCAGTTCGAGCAGACCACCGCCTTCGTAAAGTTGGTCGACTCATCGCTGCTCGCCCAGTGAAATGCCGGCTCCAGCACAACCTCCTCCGCCGGATCGCACTGCGACTTGTAGAACCCCGCCGCCGCCTTGTTCTCCCGAAAGATATCCGTCACCCCGTGGTAGCAGATCCGGTCGCCCGCGCCAAAGTTAGCATGCGTGTTGTAGTCGAACGCGCACCAGGCGATCCCGCCCGCATACTGCGGATCACTCGCCAGCTGATTATGAATCCGCGCATGCCGCAGTGTATGCTCCCGCTGCCGCTCATCGTCATCCGTCGTCTTGGTTGGAAACGTATGCCCCACGAACTCCGTATTCAGGTACTTCCCGTGCACCGGCTTCTTCAGCGGAAAGCCGAAGTCGTTCATCGTAAACACATCCTCCAGAAACTCCGACCCCTGGAAGTAGCGAATCCCGCCCGTCTGCCGCGTTGTGTCGAGCGCGTGCGCCAGGGCATTCGTCCGCGTATAGAAGTCGTGGTCATCCTTCGACTCGTTGATCCGTACGCCCCACAGAATGATCGACGGATGGTTCCAGTCACGCCGTACCATCCGGCCCACATTGTCGATCGCCACGAGCTTCCACGGCTCCGGCCCGATATGCTGCCAGCCCGGAATCTCCTCCAGCACCAGCAGCCCGATCTCGTCGCAACAATCTAGAAAGTGTCGGGATTGGGGATAGTGAGAGGTCCGCACGATGTTGCAATGCAGACCATGCCGCAGGATCGTTGCGTCCTTGCGCTGCACCCGCGCCGGCATCGCCTGCCCGACAAACGGAAACGTCTGGTGCCGATCCAGCCCTCGCAGCTTCACAATCTTGCCGTTCAACGAGAAGCCCTGGTCGGTAAACATCGCCTCGCGAAACCCAATCCGTCGTGTGTCTTCATCCACCACCTTGCCGCCCGCCAGCAGTCGCACATGCACGGTATACAGCTGCGGCGTGTTCAACTCCCACAGCTTCACCCCGTCCAGCCCCGTTAGCGAAACCGTCTGCTTTGCCGGATCGTCCACCGTCTCCGCACTCGCATAAGCCGGCGCCGCCGTCACCGGATCAACCGCAGCCGACGCACTCGGCGCATGCGCCCCGCTCACTGCCCCGCTCGCCCTCCCAATCACTCGCTCCCCATCCCGCAGCTCGACCTCAAGCGACATTCCGCGCGCCGCCGCACCCGCCAGGAAGCAGTCCACCTCCAGCCCCGGCCGGCCGCTCATCACACCCGTAGTCCGCGCATGAATGTTGTCGAGATACACCATCGGCACCACCCGCAGCGAGACCTCGCGGTAGATCCCGCCAAACGTCATGTAGTCGATCTCGTCGCCGAACGGAGGAATATCGTTCCGCTCCGTCGAGTCCACACGCACCACCAGCACATTCTCGCCCTCTGGCTTCAGGTGCTCCGTCAGCTCAAACGAGAACGGTGTAAACCCGCCCTTGTACTCCCCCAGCGCGGCTCCATTGATCCATACCGTCGCCGCCGTCATCACGCCCTCGAAGTCGACGAACACCCGCTTGCCCTTCGCCCCCGCAGGCATCCGGAACCGCCGCCGATAGGTCGACACAAACTCGTACGCCTTATCATCAAAGCTGTGCCACGGCAGCACGACATTCGTATGCGGCACCACCACCCGCTCAAACCCCGCATCATCAAACCCCGGCGCCTCCGCACCCTCCACCACACTGGCCTTGTACCGCCAGCCCCGATTGATGGGGATAATCGCTCGCCCACCCACAGGCTGATCCGCAGCAAACGCCACGCCAGGCAGAGCCGCACCGGCCAACACACCACCAGAAGTCTTCAGAAATCCACGTCGATTCATAGCTCCCAATCCTAGTCACTCCAGCGCCGCCTGTCATCGCCGAGCGCCTCATCGGCGACAATGAAACTTGCGGCCCCGGCCTGCCATCCTATCGAGCGAGGATACTCACCGCATGCCGGACCAGCCAGACCTTCCCATCGCCATCCTGTACGAGCAGCCCAACTGGTTCAAGCCCCTCTTCGCCGAGCTCGACCGGCGCGGCACCCCCTACGTCAAGCTCTTCGCCCCCGAACACGCCTATAGCCCCGCCGACCACCCCGAAGACCAGTACGCCCTCGTCTTCAACCGCATCAGCCCCTCCGCCTGGAATCGCGGCAATGGCGATCAGATCTTTTACACCCTCGGCTTCCTTGAGCACCTCGAAGCCCGCGGCGTTCGCGTCCTCAACGGTCTCCAGGCCTTTCGCTCCGAGCTCTCAAAGGCCGCCCAGCTCACCCTCCTCGAGCAACTCGGCCTCACTTACCCGAAGGCCCGCATCATCCACCGGCCTTGCCAGGCCATCGCCGCCACCGAAGGCCTCCGCTGGCCCATCGTCGTCAAGCCCAACATTGGCGGCTCTGGCGCGGGCGTCACCCGCTTCGATACCCTCGATTCTCTTCAGGCCGCCGTCGCCGCCAACACCCTTGCCTTCGGCCTCGACTCCATCGCCCTCGTCCAGGAGTTCATCCCCGCCCAGGACGCCCACATCGTCCGCGTCGAGGTCCTCAACGGCCGCTTCCTCTACGCCATCAAGGTCCACATCACCGGCGAGACCTTCGATCTCTGCCCCGCCGACATCTGCCGCACCACCGACGGCGTTGCACTCGACCGCGCGGCCTGCGCCATCGATGCCCCGAAGTCCGGCATCACCGTCGAAGCGTACACACCACCGCCCGAAGTCATCGCTGATGTCGAACGCATCATGCAGCGCTCGAACATCGACATCGGCGGTGTCGAGTACCTCACCGACGCCCGAGATGGCCAGCGCTACTACTACGACACCAACGCCCTCTCCAACTTCGTAGCCGACGGCCCCCGCGTCCTCGGCTTCGACCCCTTCGCCCGCCTTGCCGACTGGCTCGAATCCGAAGCCGCCGCCGTTAACGAGCGCCGCCTCGCCGTGGTGACCGCCTGATGCGCTACGGATTCTGGCTCCCCGTCTTTGGTGGCTGGCTGCGCAACGTCGACGATGAACACATGGCCGCCAGCTGGGACTACACCAAGTCCCTTACCCAGCGCGCCGAGCAGCTGGGTTATGACCTCACCCTCATCGCTGAGCTCAACCTCAACGACATCAAGGGTGTTGAAGCCCCGTCACTCGACGCCTGGTCGACCGCAGCCGCCCTCGCCGCCGTCACCCAGCGCCTCGAGCTCATGGTCGCCGTTCGCCCCACCTTCCACAGCCCCGCGCTCCTCGCCAAAACCGCCGCCAACATCGACAACATCGCCAACGGCCGCCTCACCCTCAACGTCGTCTCCAGCTGGTGGGCCGATGAGGCCCGCAAGTACGGCGTCCACTTCGACGAGCACGACAACCGCTACGCTCGCACCTCCGAATGGCTCGACGTGCTCGACGGCTGCTGGCGCCAGCAGCACTTCACCCATCAGGGCCCCTTCTACACCATCGAAGACAACGTTCTCGCCCCCAAACCCCTCGCCCGCCCGCGCCCTACACTCTACGCTGGCGGCGAGTCCGAGACCGCCAAGAACCTCATCGCCACCAAGTGCGATGCCTACCTCATGCACGGCGACCCACCCGAGATCGTAGGCAAAAAGATTGCCGATATGCGCGCCCGCCGCGAAGTCGCCCACCTGCCTCCTATGACCTTCGGCGTCTCCGGCTACGCAGTTCTTCGCGACACTGAGGCCGAAGCCCTCAAGGAAGTCGACCGCATCACCGACGTCCAGCAGTCCGCCCGCGGCTACGCCAACTACCAGCAGTGGATCACCGGCTCAAACCTCGAACAGACCATCTCCCTCAAGGACTACTCCGTCTCTAACCGCGGCCTCCGCAGCGGCTTCATCGGCACCCCCGAGCAGGTCACCGAGCGCCTTCAGGAGTTCGCCGCCGTAGGTGTAGATCTCGTCCTCCTCCAATCCAGTCCCCAGCACGAAGAGATGGAACGCTTCGCCTCCCAGGTCATCCAACTGCCCTCATCCTGAACACAGACCCTCGAATATCAACCACCCGCCACGAAACTCCGTCATCCCGACCGAAGGCGATGCACTCGCGCCGCAGTGGAGAGGACTCCCGCATTTCGCTCCCGCCAAACGCGCCAAGACCTCATCGCAACTAGGACCTCACAAGCACCCGGCGAAGAACTTCGTCATCTCGAAAGAAGCCTCTAGCCCGCCCCAGCCTCTTCCTTACTCCCAGCCAAAGCCGCACACAAAATAGCCCCCAGGACCGCCAGCCCCGCAATGGTATAAAGCCCTCCACTATACCCGTGCGTCAGATCCTTCAACCGTCCCGTAAGGTAAGGTCCCAGAAATCCACCAACCCCACCGACCATCGTAATAATCGCTACCCCCCCAGCTGCCGCCTGCCCGCCCAGCACCCGCGTCGGCAGCGCCCAGAACGGCCCCATGATGCTCCAGAAGCCAACCGCCGCCAGTGTCATTGCCATCAACGCGGCAGTCAGATTGTGCGCCGCTCCCGCCCAGCCAAAACCGACAGCACTCAGCAGCAGGCACCCCGCCATGTGCCATCGCCGCTCCCCGCTCCGGTCGCTCGTCCAGCCAATCAGCACCATGAAGATTGCCGCCGCCGCGTACGGTACGGTTGCGAACTTCGCAATATGGCTCGCGTCTGAAGCTGAGATAGCATTCCCTGCGCCAGCCCCCGATCCATGCAGAAAACTGTTCAGGATCAGCGGCATCCACAGGTTCACTGTGTACAGGCCAATCTGGTCGATGAAGAAGATGCCCGCCAGCACCCACACCATCTTCGTCTGGAACGCGTCCTTCAGCGAGTGGTGCTCCGTCGCCCCACCCGCCTTCCGGTCCCGATCCAGCTCCTCGTCCAGCCACTTCTTCTCGGAGTCGCTCAGCCAAGCCGCATCGTCCGGCCTGTCCTTCAGGATAAACAGCACCGAGAAGCCCATCAGGAACGTTGGTATTCCTTCTACGAGAAACAGCCACTGCCAGCCATGCAGGTGCATCGCCCCTTCAAGCTTCAGCAGCGCGCTCGAGATAGGCGCACCGATCACCCCGGCAATCGCCGTTGCCGTCATAAACTTCGCCACCGCCCGGGCCCGCTCTCGCGATGGAAACCAGTACGTCAGGTACAGAATCATGCCTGGAAAGAAGCCCGCCTCGCTCACTCCCAGGAAGAACCGGAGCGCATAGAACGAGTGCGCGCCCTTTACCAGCACCATGCAGGTCGCGATGATCCCCCACGTGATCATGATCCGCGCAATCCACCGCCGCGGCCCGACCTTCTGCAGCAGCAGATTGCTCGGCAAGTCAAACAACGAGGAGCCAAGAAAGAAGATCCCCGCTCCCGTTCCATACACCGTGTCGCTCAGCCGCAGGTCGCGTTTCATCTCCAACGCCGCAAATCCCACGTTCACCCGGTCCAGGTAAGCCAGGATATACAGGATGAAAATATAGGGAATCAACCGCCACGCAATCTTGGTGTAGACCTTCCTGCCGTCTACCTCCTGCATGTCGTCTTGCAGATCCATCGTAGCCTGTGGCATCAAGTCACCTTATCTGAGTAGATGCCCGCCATCACCGCATAAAAAGAGGCCGTTTTAGCGGGACAACGATCCCGCTACCTTTTCCAGTCATTCTTGAAGCTACTCACCTGTAAAGGCGAACCTGGAAGTCCCGGGTGCCCCGTCCTTCACAGCACTTCTCGAAAGGTGGGGTTCCCTTTTCGGCCGCCCGCTTGTTACACGGCCAAGAACCTCGTCATCTCCTCCGAGGTCTACGCAAATCGCCTGCGAAGAAACCGTCGCACCGCCTCCGTCCCAAGGCCATACAGGATGTGCGAGAAGAACTCACTCACATGCTCCCGCATCGGCTGTTGCGGCGCCGGTACATCCAGTCCGGCAAGCGGCACCAGCGTCTCGTGCGTAAACAACTGCAGCACCACCCCGAAGACTGACCCGTACCCGGCCGTGACGATCGGAAACACCTCAGCCGCGCCGCCATAGACCGCCCCGGCCAGCGCACCGAACGCATAGTGGATCCCCCACATCGTTGCTTGGGGATGAGCGACCGGGTGTCCGGCAATCCTGTCCGCCAGCACCAGCGGCGGCGGCGTCTGCCCCTGTGTCCGCGGCTCATAAATCAGTTCACCTACCGTCTTCGCCGCCGACCCCACCAGCCCGGCCAGCACACCAATCAACAACCCCTTGGCGATCGATCGTGAGGCTGATCCAGAAACTGGGGCTGCGTGCTGCGTAGACGCCATCGCATGTGACTCCTCTACCGTGAGCGTACCAGCAGAGAGACGGGCGAAGTCGCCGCTCTCAACGATCCAGCGGGCAAATTTGACACGGCAGAACCGTAGCTACAAAACTGTAGTTATAGTACTACAAATCTGTAGCTACAATGCCACTTTTTATAACTACAGATTTGTAGTACTTTTTGGGTGCCGAACCTAGCGGACGCTGAAGACGACCAATCCCTGGCTCGGAATTGTCAAGCTCAACCTGCCCCCGGAGAGGTGCATCAGCCGCGGCGCCGGCAGCTTCCCGGCTGCCCGCAACTCGACAATCTGCTGGCGGCTCGGGGTCGCCGGCCGACCCATCGCATCGAACGTCTTCACCACATTGCCATGGTCCGCGTCCAGCTGCCAGACCTCGACCGCCGCCCCCGCTGCCACGCCCTTCACGTTGATTGCAATCGTCTTAGCTGGTTTTGGAGTAGCTGGCGGGGGCGTATATTCAGAGCCGATCCCGTCCGGCGGCGCGTAGTTCCAAAGCGCCAGCACCAACCCGCCACCGCTCGTTTTGGTCGCCAGCACGTCCTTCGCATCGACCTTCAGCCGTTGCTCGCCCAGCCGATGCAGCATCGCAAACGCATTAAAAGCCGGCTTTTCAATCCCGTCCTCTGCCCGAATCCCAAAACCCCCATAAAACGGAGTCCTCACCACCCCCTGCTCTTCAAAAACGTCCGAAAACGACCAGTAACTCATCGCTTCCGTCAGCCCGTCACACTGCCGAATCGTGTTTGCTAACCACGGCCCCATGTAGACGGAGTCGGTCACGTCGGGCTCATTTGCATAGCTCGCGTTGTACTCCGAGAAGATCAGCGGCATCTTCGGGTAAGGGGACTTCAGGATCTCGGCATGCACCTTCTCCACCGACCGGAATACCATCTCGTCCCGTGGCACATCCTCGTTTATCTTCAACACGTTGTCGGCGGTGTCGTTGCCATAAACGTGCGTGCTGACGAAATCGACCGGCACATTGCCTTGCTTCGTGTGAGCCAGAAAGGCAGGCACCCAGGCCGCCTGCGCCGTCGACGGACCACCAACGATCAGCCTCGCATTCACGGCCTTTAGCGCCCGCGCCGTGTGGTCGTACAGCTCAAAGTAGGTCGGCTGGTTCGGCCGTCCACCCCAGAAATCAAGGTTCGGCTCGTTCCACACCTCGAAGTACCACGAAGCTACCTCGTCGATCCCGTACCGCTCGATCAGATGCTTCGCAAACGCCGTCATCATGGCATCCCACACCGCATAATCCTTCGGTGGCGCCACATTCGGGTGATACCAGAAGGGATGCACCGCGTCCGGGTTCGAGGACATCTTCTTCGGCATGAAGCTTAGCTCGACAAAAGGCCGCACATGATGTGCCAGCAGGCCGTCGTAGATCTGGTCGATGTACGAAAAGTTGTAGACACTGCCGCCCTGCACCGCCTCTGCCGCTAAACCCGGATTCTTGACCTGCCGATCCGGATCATAGAGCCCCACCTCGTCATTGAAAATTCCGTGGAAGCGCACAGCCTGGAAACCGGTCGCCTGGTGGACCGCATCGAGATCGTCGCGGTAGTCCTGCCGCAGCGCCAGGATGGCACGGCCCGAGCCGAAGATCTTCTCCCAAAAGTGCGGAAAGGGCGTTGTCACTCCATGAGCATCAATGGTCAGGTCTTCAACAGGGGCCTGTGCAGCAAGCATTGCTGGTGCGACAAGGCTAAGCAAGAAAGCGACATAGGCCAGAGACAGACGCATGAAATCTCCAATGGTTACGTTCAAGCAGCGATGTGAGTATAGAAGATGAAAGCATGGTCCCGCCCCGGCAATAGATTTCAGCAGCCGCAGCGACCCTACTTGTCAATCTGCGTCTCCGCCTTGGTGAGTTTCTTCGAGACATCTGCCGGCGTCGGCAGCTGCGTCACATCCCACCCTCCACCAAGCGCCTCGATCAACTGCACCGAAGACGTCATCTGCTGCACGCGCAGGCTCGCCAGCGTCTGCCGATTCTGAAGCAGCGTCGTCTGCGCAGTCACAACATCGATGTAGGGATCAATGCCGGTCTGGAACCGCGCCATCTCGAGGTCGACGAACTCCTGCGCCGACCGTTGCGCCAATTCCTGCTGCTGGATCTGCTGTTGGAAGATGCGCACGGCGGCAAGATTATCTTCGACCTGCTGAAAAGCGGTAAGTACCGTCTGGCGATACGTCGCAACATTGGCGTTGTAAACGTAGATGTACTGATTCACCGTGGCACGACGAAGGCCAGCGTCATAGAGCGTCTCGGAGATAGTGGGTCCGATCGACCATACCCTGCTCGAAATATCGAAGAGGTGCTTGAAAGTCGAGCTCTCAAACGCACCGGAAGCGCTAAGCGTCAGGGTGGGGTAAAAGGCCGCCTCGGCCACCCCGATCTGCGCGTTGGCAGAAGCCATGTTGCGCTCCGTCGCCGCGATATCCGGTCGCCGCTCGAGCAACTGCGACGGCACGCCAACCGGGATCGGCGGCGGCGTCTTGAGCAGCGGCCTGACTGGTACAGAAAAGCTCGAAGCCGTTGTCCCGATCAGCATCGCAATCGCATGCTCGTACTGCGCTCGCGCCACACCAAGGTTGATCGCAGCCGATGTCGCATTCTCAAGCGTATTCTCCGCCTCCACCACAGAGATCCGATCGCCGATACCAAGCTCATACTGCGTCTGGGTGTACTGCAGCGATTGCTTGTCCGCCGCGATCGTCTCATCGTAGATCTGCCGGAGGGCGTCCTGGCCGCGCAGTTCAAAGTAATAGCTGGCTAGGCTGGCCTGTTCCGTCAGTCGCTCATTCTCAAGATCGGCCGCACTCAGCTGCGCGCTGTACTGGTTCGCTCGAATCTGATTCCGCACCCGCCCCCACAGGTCTGGCACCCACGAGACGTCGAGCGGCAGCGAACCAAGACTGCTCTCACGCCCGGTATTCGCGTTGCTGGAGTCGGTCAGATTCGAAGAGGAGCGTGATCGATTGTAAGCAGGCGCCGTACCAACGGTCGGATAGAGTTGCGAGCGAGCCTGCGCAATCAGCGTTCGCGCTGCCATAAAATTCTCAAACGAAACGCGAATATTCTGGTTGTTGATGTCCAGCCGCCCCTCGAGGTCATTCAGCTCTGGCTCTCCGTAGATCTCCCACCACTTGCCGTGCAGCATGGCATCTTGCGGCGCCGCCACCTTCCAGCCATCCTTCTCATCGAACTGGGTCGGCGATTCCTTGTAGGAGGCCGGCGGTGCTGTAGCGACTGCTGCGGGAACGGTGTATTTGGGGCCGACTCGACAGCCCGTCAGCAGCAGAAGAGCTAAAGCGAAAGTGAGAGCGGCTTTGTGGCGAAGACTCATCATAGTGAATAAGTTCCAGGTACTTCCAGGATCGTGGTATTAATCCGCAGGAAAGAGCGGTGCGCTTGCCGGGTGGTAGTCATCGCGCTCTTTGCCTTGAATACGCAGGCGAAGACGATCAAGCGTGAGATACACAACCGGCGTTGTGTATAGGGTGAGCAGTTGACTCACGATCAGTCCGCCAACGATGGTGATGCCGAGCGGACGTCGCAGCTCCGATCCCGTCCCGGTACCAAAGGCAAGCGGAAGCGCACCGAATAGTGCCGCCATCGTCGTCATGAGAATCGGCCGAAAGCGCAGCATACATGCCTCGAAGATGGCGTCTTCGGTGCTCAGGCCCTGCTCGCGTTCGGCCTGCAGGGCGAAATCGATCATCATGATCGCATTCTTCTTCACAATGCCGATTAGCAGGATGATGCCGATGATCGAGATCACATTAAGGTCCTGCTTGAAGAGCAGCAGGGCCAGCATTGCGCCCACGCTGGCTGACGGAATGGTCGACAAAATCGTGAGCGGGTGCACCAGGCTCTCGTACAGGATGCCCAATACAATGTAGACCGCCAGCAGCGCAGTCAGAATGAGGTACTTTTCCGTACGGAAAGAATCCTGGTAGGCCTGCAACGTGCCTGCAAAGAAGCCACGAATACTTGAGGGCGTTCCAAGCTGCTGCTGCATCTGGTCGATCGCCAACGTCGCATCGCTGAGCGAAACACCCGGTGCCAGGTTGAAGGAGACCGTGACCGAGGGAAAAAGACTCGTATGATTCAGCGCGAGAGGCGTGGTGCTGGCCTGGGCCTTCGACATCGAAAACAGCGGAGTATTGCCGCTGGCCGTCGTGCTGCTCGCTTGCGCAGTATGGAAGTAGATGTTCTTCAGTCCATCCGGTGTCTGCCAGTATTGCGGGGCTACCTCAAGCACTACGTAATACTGGTTTAGCTGGGTATAAATAAGCGAGACCTCCGACTGGCCGAAAGCATTGTAGAGACCGGCGTCGAGCGACTGCGCCGTCTGGCCTAGCCGCGCTGCCGTGACGCGGTCGTAATCAAGGAGCTCATCGAGACCGCCATTCTGCTGGTCGGAGTTCACATCCTGCAAGCCGGGCAGCGTCTTCATCTTGGCGAGCAGCCTCGGGCCCCAGGTCTGCAGATCATTGATGTTATCGGCCTGCAACGTGTATTGGTAGAGGGCGTTACCGCCGCGGCCTCCGATCCTCAGGTCTTGATTGGCCTGTAGAAAGACAGAGGCTACGGGCAGCCGGTTCAACTGCGGCCGAAGCCGATTGATGATCTCCGGCGCAGCGACCTTACGTATGTTAAGCGGCTTCAAGATGACAAAGATGTTGCCCGTGTTGGTAGGCCCTCCCCCGCCCGTAAACCCGATTACGTTCTGGACGGCTGGATCTTTGTTGATCACCGCCTCGATGCGTTGGAGTGAATCGTTCATCGAAGGAAAGGAGGCATCCTGCGGACCTTGCATCCCGCCCCCCAGTGCACCCGTATCCTGCTGCGGAAAGAAGCCCTTTGGGATCTTGATAATGACGGCGACATTTAGGGCAATCGTCAGAAGCAGCGCCGTCAAGGTGAGTACCGGGTTCTCAAGCACCCAGTGCAGGCTGCGACGATAGATCCCGAGTATCCAATCAAATGCCCGCTCGGTCGCTTTGTAAAGGCGCCCATGCTCTTGGTTGTGCTCGCTCCGCAGCAGGTAAGCGCACATCATCGGCGTAGTCGTTAGCGAAATCACCATCGAGACGAGTACGGCGGTCGAAAGCGTAATCGCAAACTCGCGGAAGAGCCGGCCAACGATCCCACCCATCAGCAGCAGGGGAATAAAGACGGCGATCAATGAGATGCTGATCGACACAACGGTGAAACCGATTTCCTTCGCGCCAAGCAGCGCTGCATCAAACGGCTTCATCCCGTTTTCAAGATGGCGGGCGATATTCTCCATCACGACAATCGCATCGTCGACCACAAACCCGGTCGAGATCGTAAGCGCCATCAGCGAAAGATTGTCGAGTGAGAAGCCGCAAAGATACATCACGGCGAACGTCCCGATCAGCGAAACCGGCACGGCAACTGCAGGAATCAGCGTAGCCCGTCCATTTCGTAGAAAGATAAAGACGACCAGGATTACCAGCAGGATCGAGATGATTAGCGTCCGTTCAACGTCGTTTACCGAGGCGCGGATCGTGGTTGTGCGATCGAGCACGACCGTTGTCTTGATGCCCGACGGGATCGATGCTTCGATCGACGGCAGCTGCGCAAGGATACGGTTGTTTGTCTGGATGATATTTGCGCCGGGCTGGCGAAAGATGATCAGTGTTACGGAGCGTTTGCCATTCAGATAGCCCGCGGTCCGAATGTTCTGGGTCGAATCAATCACATCGGCAACGTCTTCGAGGCGCACCGCCGCCCCGCTGTCATATCCCACGATCAGCGGCTTGTAGTCTTCGGCGTGCGAGATCTGGCCGTTCGCAATAATGTCTGCTGTGATGTTTCCATCCGTTATCTGACCACGTGCGAGCTGTGAATTCTGCAGGCTCAGCACAGACTGCAGGTTCGACATCGCCAGGCCGAAACTCGCCAGCTTCGTAGGGTTCACCTCCACGCGAACTGACGGCAGCGCGCCGCCACCCGGGTTCACCTGGCCAACACCCTGGATCTGCGAAATCTTCTGCTGGATAACCGTCGACGCCTCGTCGTACAGCTTATCCGGACCGTATTTGTCGGACGTCAGCCCCAGAATCATGATCGGCGCGTCCGCTGGATTCACCTTCCGGTAAGTCGGGTTGGCCGGCAGATTTGCCGGTAAATACGTACGTGCTGCGTTGATGCCTGCTTCCACATCGCGCGCCGCTCCATCGATGTTACGGCTGAGATCGAACTGGATAGTGACGGACGTCGTACCAAGCGAACTCGCCGAGGTCATCTCCGTCACGCCTGCGATATGGCCAAACTGCCGCTCGAGAGGCGTAGCGATCGACGACGCCATGATCTCCGCACTCGCCCCCGGTAGCGAGGCATTCACCGAGATCGTCGGAAAGTCCACCTGGGGCAGGGGCGAAACCGGGAGCACCTGGAATGCAATCCCGCCGGCAATCGCAATCGCCACCGTCAGCAGCGTGGTCGCAACCGGCCGATGAATAAATGGTTCAGAGATGCTCACGCGTGCGCCGCCGTGGTGGACGAATCCGGAGGAGCATTCACAGGCTCATTGCCCGTACCCGGGTGCGAAGGTTTGCGCGAAAAGCGCTGGGCAAGGTTGTCGAAGAAGATGTAAATCACCGGCGTCGTGTACAGCGTCAGCACCTGGCTGAGCAGCAGGCCCCCGACCATCGAAATACCAAGCGGCCGCCGCAGCTCCGACCCAATGCCCTTGCCAAACGCCAGCGGTAAGCCGCCAAGCAGCGCCGCCATGGTCGTCATCATGATCGGTCGGAAGCGCAGCAGGCAAGCTTCATAGATCGCCTCGGTCGAGGTCTTTCCATGGTTTCGCTCGGCCTCGAGCGCGAAGTCGACCATCATAATGCCGTTCTTCTTGACAATACCGATCAGCAGCACGATGCCTATAATCGCCACGACACTCAGATCCTGATGGAAGATGATCAGCGAAAGGAAGGCGCCCACACCCGCCGACGGCAGCGTCGACAAAATCGTGATCGGGTGGACGAAGCTCTCGTAAAGAACCCCAAGAACAATGTAGACCGTCACCAGCGCCGCAAGAATAAGCAGTGGCTCATTCGAAAGTGAATTCCGGAAAGATGCAGCCGTCCCCTGGAAGTCCGCCTGCAGACTCGCGGGCATGTTCATCTGCTTTTGCAGCTTGGTGATCGAATCGATGGCACCGCCAAGTGCCGCGCCCGGGGCGAGATTGAACGAGACCGTAATGGCAGGGAACTGACCCTGGTGCGTGATCGTAAGTGGTTCCGTCGTTGTCTCGAAATGCGAGAAGGCGCTGAGTGGAACCCGCGTGCTGATGCTCGAGCCGTTCGCGCCGGCAGATGTCGCACCGCGGACGGTCGATGTCGTGCTCGAGGTCAGCGCATTTGGCGGAGGAAGAAAAACATTCGCCGAGGGTGTATACACCGCCGCACCCGTCAACGCATTGGATCCGGCCGACGTGGAACCCTTCCCCGATGAGGATGATGCCGCGGCACCAGACGTTCCCGACGCAGCGTTCGACTGGATATAGATGCGGCTAAGTTTCTCCGGATCAAGCTGGAACTGCGGCTCAGCCTCAAGGATCACGTGATATTGGTTTAGCTGCGTGTACATCGTGTTGATCTGCCGCTGCCCGAAGGCGTCATACAGCGTGTTGTCGATCGTCGTCGGCGCGATTCCCAGTCGCGATGCTGTCGCCCGGTCGATCACCAGCGAGACCGCCAGGCCGCCGTTCTGCTGGTCTGTCGCCACGTCCTCAAGCTCTGGAAGCTGCTTCAGCTTCGCCACAAAGCGATCGGTCCAGAGGTTCAGCTCAGCCTGGTCCGGATCTTCGAGCGTGTACTGGTACTGCGTCCGGCTCACCCGGTCATCAACCGTGATGTTCTGCACCGGTTGCATGAACAGCTGGATACCCTGTACATCACCCAGCTTCGTCTGCAGCCGGCGAATCACGTCCGACGCATTTAGGTCCCGCTGCTCCAGGGGCTTCAGGTTGATCGACATGCGCCCGCTGTTGATCGTTGTATTCGTACCATCGGCGCCAATAAAGGACGAAAGGCTTTCGACCGCCGGGTCCTGCAGGATGATGCGGGCCAGTTCCTGCTGCTTGGCCGCCATGGCCTTCGAGCCAATCGTCTGCGAAGCCTGCGAGATGCCTTGGATTACACCCGTATCCTGCACCGGAAAGAAGCCCTTCGGGATGATGATGTATAAAAACACCGTAAGAATCAGCGTGCCAAGCGCGACCAGCAGCGTGATCGTCTGGAAGCGCAGCACCACCTTCAGTGTGCGGCCGTAGAACGCGATCATGCTCTCAAAGACGTGCTCCGACGCCTGGTAGAAGCGGCTCTGCTGGGCTCGCGGATCATGCTTGAGAATGCGCGAGGCCATCATTGGCGTTAGCGTAAGCGAGACGATTGCCGAGATGATAATCGTCACCGCAAGGGTCACGGCAAACTCGCGAAAGAGCCGCCCGACAACATCGCCCATAAACAGCAGCGGAATCAGCACGGCGATCAGGGAGACTGTCAGTGACACAATCGTGAAGCCGATCTGCTCGGCTCCCTTCAGCGCAGCCTCCATCGGCGGGTCGCCCTCTTCAAGGTAGCGCGAGATGTTCTCGACCATCACGATCGCATCATCGACAACGAAACCCGTCGAGATCGTAAGCGCCATCAGTGAAAGATTGTCGAGCGAGTAGCCAAGCGCGTACATCGCCGCGAACGTGCCGACCAGCGACAGCGGCACCGCCACGCTGGGGATAATCGTCGCGTACAGATTCCGTAGGAAGAGAAAGATGACCATCACCACCAGGCCAATGGTCAGCATCAGTTCAAACTCCACGTCGCTCACCGAAGCCTGGATCGGCGTCGTCAGGTCGGTCAGCGTCGTGACCTCGATGCCTTTGGGAAGGTTCGCCTCGAGCTGCGGCAGGAGCTTCTTAATGCTTTTAACAACGCTAATCGTATTGCCGCCAGGCTGCCGCTGCACGTTCAGGATGATCGCCGGCGTCTGATTCATCCACGCCGCCTGCGACGCGTTCTCCACGCCGTCTAGAATCGTGGCCACGTCCGTCAGCATGATCGGCGCGCCGTTCCGGTACGCGACCACCACCTGCCGATAGTCCTTGCTTGTCACCAGTTGGTCGTTTGCGTCAATCTGGTAATCCTGCCGAGGGCCGTCGAAGTTGCCCTTCGCCGCATTGACGCTCGAGGTTGTAACCGCCGTTCGGAGATCCTCCATGTTCACACCGAACGAAGAGAGCGCCGTCGGATTTGCCTGTATGCGAACTGCCGGCTTCTGTCCGCCGCTGATGCTCACCAGGCCAACGCCCGAGAGCTGCGAGATCTTGGGAGCCAGCCGTGTGTCAACTAGGTCTTCCACCTGCGAAAGCGGGATCACATTCGATGTAATCGCTAGCGTCAACACCGGCGCGTCTGCCGGATTCGTTTTGCTGTAGATCGGCGGCGCCGGCAGGTTTGCAGGCAGGAAGCTCTGCGCGGCGTTAATCGCCGACTGCACCTCTTCCTCGGCCACATCGATGTTCAACGACAGGTTGAACTGCATCACGATGACCGAGTTGCCCCCCGAGCTTGAGGAAGTCATCTGGCTTAGACCCTGCAGCTCGCCGAACTGGCGCTCGAGCGGAGCCGTGACCGTCGTCGCCATCACGTCAGGACTCGCCCCAGGGTAGAACGTGACCACCTGGATCGTCGGGTAATCCACCTCGGGCAGCGCCGAGACCGGCAGCTGGGTGTACCCCACAATGCCGACAAGCATGATCGCCGCCATCAACAGCGAGGTCGCCACTGGCCGGAGGATGAAAGGGCGCGAGGGACTCACGGAGCATCACTCCCAGCGCTGGCCTTGCCCGACGGTGCAGGCCGGTTGGAGACATTTACCTTCGCCCCCTCCGTCAGCTTGTCGAAGCCGCTGTTCGCAAGAACGTCTCCGGGATTGATGCCGTCGACCTGGGTCGTCCCACCATCCGTTACTCCCGGTTTTATCCCCTTCATGTGCGCTGTCCCGTTCTGCAGCACGTAGACAAATGCCGCTTGGCCGTTATGCTGGATCGCCGACGAAGGAATCAGCGTCGACCCGTGCAGCGTGTTCACCAGCAGCCGCGTATTAACGAACTCATTCGGGTAGAGGCTCATCTCCCGGTTGCTGAACGAGGCCCGCGCTTTCACCGTCCCTGTCGTCGTATCAATCTGGTTGTCGAGCGTCAGCAGCGTTCCCGTGGCAATCTGCTTCAGCGCCGCTCGATCAAAGGCATCGACCGCCAGCTTCGCTCCCTGCCGCAACCGCGGTGTGACCTGGCTGAGCGTGTCTTCCGCAATTGTAAAGATGATGGTGATCGGTTGAATCTGCGTGATCACCGCAAGCACTGTCGTGCTATTTGCAGTCACCACGTTCCCAGGGTCAACCAGCCGTAGCCCGACCCGCCCGCTGAACGGAGCCGTGATGTAGCAGTAATCCACCTGGACCTGATCGAACTGGACGGTTCCGATGTCGTTCTTCACCGTGCCCTGATCCTGCAGCACGATCTTCTCCTGGTCATCCAGCGTCTGCTTCGGGATGGCGTTCCTGGCCCATGCCGCCCGGTAGCGTTCCACGTCCATTTGCGCCTGGGCAAGTACGTTCTGATCGCGCTCTAGGATCCCCTGCGCCTGCAGCAGGGTCGCACGATACGGCCGCGAATCGATCTCAATCAGCGGCTCCCCTTTGCGCACAATCTGTCCCTCCTTGTAGTGAACCTCCGTGATCACCCCGTTCACCTGCGCCGTAATCGACGACGTATACACCGGCGTTACCGTCCCAATCGCGTCAAGATACACCCCGATGTCGCCGCGCTGAGCCGTTACTGTAGTAAGGCTTACCGGTCCCCCCGCACCGCGCCGTCCCCCCGCGCCTGCAGCAGCCTTCGGGGCCTCCTTGCGGCGCAGCAGATAAACGAAGGCGCCGGCGAAAATCGCCAGCAGAAGGATCCAAACGATGATGCGAGCGGTCTTGCTGCGCTTCTTGACCGGTTCGGCTTCGGCCGGCGGCGCCGGAAGCAGGTGGTCGGGCCCCAGGGGTGGATGCTCGTTTGGTTCAACTGGCAATGTGTTTTCCTCGTCAGGCTCCGGGCATCATGCACCCGTGAGCCTGGCAATCTCGTCAATTCTCGTCCGACACGCTATGGACGGATCAGGCCATCTTTAAAGTTGCAGAACGACTGCAACCTATGTAGTAAACCTTGTAAATCGAATACCTTGCAGCCGCGCATCTCCGGCGACCTAGGCCCAACTCACGCGTGCCTTGCTGCCCGACGTCCATCAAAGTCTACAGCCCGTCTGCTTCAGCAAAAGGAGAAGTGTGCGCACGATACAAAAGATCGTCGTTGCGTTCACACCGCAACCCCTCCCGAAAGCAAGCAATCCTCAGCCGCCCGAACCGCCGCCCCGTGCTACACTTCCCGCGCTGCTGCTCCACTCCGCAGAGAACTTCGGGCCTTGGCAATTATTGTGAACATCATCCAGGTGAGGTAGCTCTCATGGCATTCCAAGTGGGTCAGCGCGTCGGCGATTACGAGATCGTGCAGCTTCTGGGTGTAGGCGGCATGGGCTCCGTCTACCGCGTCCGCAACGTCATCTCCGATCGCACCGAGGCCATGAAGGTCCTCCTGCCGGACCTCACCGCCGAGCGCGACCTCGCCGTCCGCTTCATCGCCGAGATCCGCACCCTCGCCAGCTTCGACCACCCCAACATTGCTCTCCTCCACACCGCCTTCCAGGCCGACAACCAGCTCGTCATGATGATGGAGTTTGTTGAAGGCTTCACCCTCGAGCAGCGCGCCAGGCAATCGCCGATGACCATCGCCGAAGTCTCCGGCTACACCTACCAGGCACTATCAGCCCTCAGCTATGCGCATAGCCGCGGCGTCATCCACCGCGACATCAAGCCAGCCAACATCATGCTCACCTCGCACGGCATCGTGAAGCTCATGGACTTCGGCATCGCCAAGTCCAGGGTGGAGACCAATCTCACACGCCCCGGAACAACCATTGGCTCACTCTATTACATGTCGCCCGAGCAGGTCCGCGGCGACACTGTCGATGGCCGGTCCGACCTCTACTCCGTCGGCATCATGCTCTACGAACTACTCGCAGGTCGCCGCCCGTTCGAGGCAGACACCACCTTCAGCATCCTCAACCAGCAGCTCAACACGCCACCCCAGCCTCCGATCGAGCTCAACCCCTTCCTGCCGCGCGCCCTCAGCGATGTCATCCTCCACGCCCTCGCAAAGAGTCCGGACGACCGCTACCAGAGCGCGGACAACTTTAAAGACGCCCTCAGACCTTTCTGCTCCGCCCAGCCCCGCGAAGCTGCCCACACCCCCAACGCTTCGCCCTTGGCCGCTATCGGCATCGTAGCCTCCGCTATGACCGCCTTCGAACCCGCCGTGAAGCCATCCGCCTCAACCCCCGCTTCTGCCGCCGCCGCTTCACCACAGTTCGCGAATGTCGGCACGCCCCAGGCTCGCCCCACCCCCCACGCCGCACCCAGGAAGGCTCCCGCGAAGGCTAACAAGACGCTCTGGATGGGAACCGGTATAGCCGCCGCAATCCTGGCCATGGTTGGGCTCGCTATCGGCCTTCCTCACCTGCTCGGCACTCGCGCGGCAGAGTCCGCTCGTACGGACACCCCTCAAAATGACCCCGCTCGTCAACCCGTCATCTCCCAGCCCGTCGAGGCGACAACTCCGCAGCGGACCCAGACAAGCGCAGCCCTCACGGCTCCGATCACCAACTCGGCCAACAGCCACACTCCATCGAGTGACGCCTCCGCCGCACAATCCACTAAACCCCACGGCACTGACAGCTCTCCTAAACGCTCATCGTACAGCCCACCCGAGTCCGCAAACGCAACCTCGCCCGCCACACAGCCAAGCCCGCAGCCGCTGGCCGGTCCACCTGCGGAGCTCGAGCAGGCGCAGGACCGCTACACAGAAATCAGTGCGCGCGCCGGCGCAGTCGACATCAGCCTGACGAGACTTCGCCGGCAGCAGGAGGCTGACGGCTACGGTCTCCGCGGTGACATGGAATCAGCGGACAACCGCATGCAGAGCGATCTTCGCGCAGCCGACCAGGATCTGCGATCGGCAAGTGCGGCTTCCGCAGCCAAAAACCTGACCCGCGCCGAAGCAGAACTCGTCACACTCGAAAAGTTTCTGGGAAGATGAGTCCACCTGCTCTCCAGTCAAAATAATTTTATCTCGAGCTAACTAATCCATTAGTTGTCCGTCTGTACTCTAGACGAATATGCCGCCTAAGCGATCCATCACGTTGACCGAAGCCGAGTTGAGGCTGATGAAGCTGCTCTGGCAGCGCGGCGAGTCCGCCGTAGGCGACCTTGTCGCCGCCATGCCGGACCACGCGCCCCTCGCCTACAACTCCGTGCTGACGACCATCCGTATCCTCGAGCAGAAGGGCTACGTGACGCACCGCCAAGAGGGCAGGGCTTATCTATATCTTCCCTGCATTGCGGAGCAGGAGGCCGGTCGATCCGAGGTGCGCCACATGCTCCAGCGTTTCTTCGGCAACTCGCGCGAGAGGCTCCTGCTCTCGCTCCTGGGTGATGAAGAGATCAGCCCCGAAGAGCTCACCCGCCTCAAGGAAGCCATTGCTCAGGCCGCCGACGACACCGACGAGCCGCGTACAAAGGAAGGGGCCTGATCCATGCAGCCGCTCGCCCATCTTGCGCACCTCGCAGGCACCTCCTTTATCACTGGCCTATGGCAGGGTCTCGCCCTTGCTTCCTTGGCCTGGCTCTGCCTGCATCTCCTGCCGAGAATACCCGCCGCCGCACGATTTGTAGTCTGGAGCATCGTCCTCGTCGTCATAGCGCTCCTTCCCCTTCTTGAAGATCTACAGTTCGACAAAACTTCGGCCGTTCCTATGCAGCAGTCGGGTTCGCTGCTCCAAATCGACGCTCGCTGGAGCCTCGCCATCGGCGTCCTTTGGCTCCTCCTGTCGCTCCTCCGTGCAGGCGATCTGACCCTGCATGCGGTGCGGCTCTGGTCCATGCGCAAGCGCTCGACCCTTGTAGAACATGCTCCTAATTCTCCCTGGGCAGCGGCGCTCAACCGCGGCCATCGCCCCGTCCAGCTCTCCATCTCGACTGAAGTCGACCGGCCCGGTGTCATCGGCTTCTTCTCCCCGCGCATCCTCATCCCCGCTTGGCTCTACAGCCAGCTCACCGCTGCGGAGCTCGAGCAGATCGTCCTCCATGAGACCGAGCACCTCCGCCGTCGGGATGACTGGCTCAATCTGCTGCAGAAGCTCAGCCTCGTCTTCTTCCCGCTCAATCCCATCTTGTTCTGGATCGAGCGGCGGCTCTGCTTTGAGCGCGAACTGGCCTGCGACGACGGCGTCCTGCGCCGCACACTGTCTCCCCGAGCCTACGCCACCTGCCTCACCTCGCTCGCGGAGCGCGGCCTCGATCACCGCGTCCTGTCGCTCGCGCTAGGCACTCTCGGCTCGTTTGGCGTCGCGGCACGCCAGTCGGAGCTCGCCCGGCGTGTCCATCGTATCTTGCGCCGCGAGAACACCCTCTCGCCAAGGAAGACGCACGCCCTGATGGGAGCCGTAGCCGTTGGCCTGCTCTCAGCCTCCGCAGGCCTCACCCGCTGTCCACAGCTGATCTCTTTTGCCGGTCCAACTCAGGTTCGGCAGGCGGAGGCTCGGCTTGGACGTCCATATCCCGCTGTCACCAGCCGTCCTGACGCGCCGATGAGGGACGAGCAGGTAGTCTTCAAGCAGGAGCGGCAGCCGCACCTGACACTGCTGAAAGCCTCACTCCCGCAGCGTTCCCCTTCCGCTGTCTCGAATTTCTTCCGAACGCGAAAGCGCCGCAGCATCAAGTCACCGGTCACCAGCCGCACAGCCATCGACCATACAGTCAAGATCACGGCCATACCGCGCACCGTAGCTGTGGACCAGAATCGCGGCTGGATCGTCCTCACCTCCTGGTCCGCCACCGACCAGTCCAACCCGACCCTGCCCGTCGCGGTCCCTCAACCACTTATCGCCCCTCGTTACGCCGCCGTGCCCACTATGGACGGCTGGCTCATCGTCCAGCTTTAATCCTTACCAACCCCTCTCAAGCAGGAGCTATCGTGGTCCACTCAACTAATCAATTAGTCGTCAAGGCAAAGCGGCTCGCCCTTCCCACCGGCGCCGTGCTTGCCACCGTCCTCGCCGCCACAGCCCTAGTCAGCCATACCGGCGTTCATGCCGCCAGCAACGGCTCCTCGCCGCTCGACGATAACAGCGTCTCCTCGCTGGTCGCGCTAGACAACGCAGTCGAGTCCGTCGCCGCCCGCGTCTCCCCTGCTGTCGTCAACGTCGCTGTCACCTCCCGTGGCTCGGCAGAACACGCCGGCATGCAGGATCAGAGTGATGAGCAGGGTCAGGATCAGATTCAAGGCCTGCCGCCCGGCCTCGCCCAGTTCTTCGGCGGCCAGATGCCCCGGCAGCAACAGGCGCCCCAGCTTGAGCACGGCATCGGCAGCGGCGTCATCATCTCGCCCGACGGTTACATCGTCACCAATAATCACGTCGTCGACGGTGCCGTGCAGATGCGCGTCACCCTCAAAGACCGCCGCATCCTCACCGCCAAGCTCGTCGGCGTCGACAAGTTGACGGATCTAGCCGTCATCAAGGTCGACGCGAAGAACCTGCCCAGCCTCTCCTGGGGTGACTCCAGCAAGCTCCATCCCGGTCAGACCGTCCTCGCCTTCGGCAGCCCCTTTGGCTACTTCCAGGATTCCGTAACCCGCGGCATCGTCAGCGCCGTCGATCGCCAGAATCCCTATTCGGACGACGCCCGCAAGCCCGGTGGCTTCATCCAGGTGGACGCTGCCATCAACCCCGGCAACTCCGGCGGCGCGCTCGTCAACGCCCACGGTGAGCTCGTCGGCATCCCCAACTCCATCATCACCAACTCCGGCTCTTTCGCTGGCGTCGGTTTCGCCATCCCTGCGCAGATTGCGCAGAACGTCGTCAATCAGCTCATCAAGACCGGCACCGTCCATCACGGCTACGTCGGCATTGCGATGAACGATGTGACGCCCGCAAACGCCAGCTTCTTTCATCTCGACGACGCGAGCGGTGCCATCGTCGCGCAGGTCACGCCGGACTCCCCGGCCAGCCGCGCCGGCCTCCGCCAGGGCGACGTCATAAGTCAGCTCGACGGCACCAGGATGCTAAACGGAAGCGCCCTGCAGGTGGCGGTCAGTGAGCTCGCCCCCGGCACGACCATCACCCTCGGCATCCTCCGTAACGGCACGCCCCAGACCGTCAGTCTGAAAGTAGGGGAGTTTCAAGTCAACAAGGAAGTCGCCAGTAATAAAGACAGCGCCACTCCCAACAGCGGCAAACTCGGCCTCGCCGTCGACGACCTGACGCCCGATCTCCGGCAGCAGCTTGGCGTCCCGTCCCAGATCCATGGCGTCGCCGTGGAGCAGGTTCGCCCCGCTAGTCCGGCCGAGGATGCAAGCCTCGCCCCCGGCGATGTCATCCTCGAGGTCAACCGCCAGCCCGTCTCCTCGGCTGAGCAGTTCGTCACCGCCGTGCACGCCTCCAACAAGGACCTGCTCCTGCTCGTCTGGTCGAAGGGCAACGAAGGCTACCGCGTTCTCCATCCCGAGAACGTCGGCTGACCGACCCCACCCCAACGCTCTTTAACCAACGCGGGCCAGTGAGTTCCGACTCACCGGCCTGCATCCTCAGATACCCAAACTGTCATTCTGAGCGCAGTCGAGGACTTGCATCCCAAACTCGTGCTACTTCGGCAGCAGCGAAGTCACCCCCGAGCCACGTGCCGATACTCCGGCACAAACCCCAACTCCCGCGCCACCTCGAGAATCCGATCAAAGTTCAAACTGATCGTAGCCCCGGCCTTCTGCGTCACCTCATCCTCAATTGGCAGATCAAAGTCGTCTGCACCATACGCCAGCCCCTCAAGCGCCCGCTCATTCTGTGTTAGCACCGATGTGCGGATGTGCGGGACATTGTCCAGATAGATCCGGCTCAGCGCCAGGTGACGGAGGTACTCGCCCGTTCCAATCTCGATACCGCCGATCTGCGTAAAGTACGGCTTGTACGTCCAGCACAGAAAGCTAGCCAGCCCCTGCGTCTCGTCCTGAAACTGCCGTGTTCGCTCCAGGTGCTCCAGCCGCTCTTCGAGGCTCTCGTCGAAGCCGATCACCATCGTCGCCGTCGTCCGCAGGCCGGTCGCAACGATCGCCCCCTGCGCCTCGAAATACTGCGCAACCGTGTACTTGAACTTGCTATGCCGCTTCCGAAAATCCTCCGTAAGTATCTCCGAGCCCCCACCTGTAATCCACCGCACCCCGGCCTCTTTGAACCGCGCCGCGGTCGCCGCATAGTCGAGCTTTGCATGGTCCGCCAGGTACATGAACTCCGCGATCGTCAGCGCGTAGAACTCGATCGAGTCGCCATACCGCACCCGAATAGCATGAAAGAGATCGCAGTAATAACTCAGCGGCAGATGCGGGTTGAAGCCGCCATTGAATGCCGCCAGGTCGCCACCTAGCATCAGCAGCTCATCCAGCTTGCGGAAGACCTCGTCCTGCCGCATCACGTAGCCGCCCTCCTGCCCGGGCAGCCGATAAAACGCGCAATAGTCACACTGCGCCACGCAGACATTCGTGTAGTTAATGATCCGCATGATCATGTACGTGCAAGCGCGCGCCGCATGGAACCGGCCACGAACCTCCATGGCCAGTGCCCGCAACTTCACATCCGGGGCGTTCTTCCAGAGCCAGCGCGCATCATCCCGGCTGATCCGTCCGCCGCGCAGCACCGTCTGCTGGATCTCCTCGAAGGTAAGCTCCGCCGTGCTCATCCACTCATTGTAAAGAATTCCCGTACCGGCTCACCTACTCCCATTGCGTCGTATTACGAGAGAGCCACCAGCACGGTGGATTTCCAGCCTGCGGAAAGATCGACCGGCTGCAACTCGCCGCCACATCCCCAACGTAGTCGTACTCTTCCTTCTGGCCCTTCAGCGGCGTCGCGAGGAATTGATGAACCTGCATCGTCTGGAAGGCGGTCCCATGAGAAATGCGTGCATGCAGCGTGGCCCAGTCGCCTGCGTACAGGGCCGCGGTTGCAGCAGGCAGCACCAGCACAGCGCGTAGAGCCAGTCGTCTCATCCCGCATTCCCCCCTGCATGCAACCAAGCTGTGCGGCCTTTTGTTCAAGTCTACCGTCAAACCGTCTGTTGCTCTGGAGTGGATGGGCAGACAAGATCAGGAGATCGATGAGCAAAGAGTGGATCGCGCAGCTTGCAGCAGAGCTCAAAGAGAGGGGCAGGGAAGCGGCCGAGAGCTATGGTCGGCAGCAGCACCGCGCCGGCATCATTGACGCCGAAGGAAAAGTCTTCTTTATGGCGTTAGTATCTACCCTCGAGCAGGACCTCGGCGAGATTCGTGGTCAGCTGCAGGGAAGTGCCGTCTCTTCCGAAACCTCGGTCGTCCGAAGCGGGGCCGACGAGATCAAGCTGATGCGCAGCCGCTTTCCGTGGTTCGACGCCACCCTCAGACACGACGGCCCCGACGTCGCGCTCGACTACGCAAAGGATCGCGGCGTGGCCCCCGACAAGGCCCTCGAAGCGACGACGGAGCGCCTCGTCCTTCACTTCAACTTCGAAGTAGACCGCCAGGATCGCATGGCCCTCGTCGAGACCTTCGGTGACAAGCCGCTCAGGTTCGACAAGCCGGAAGAGTTCGCCAAACACCTCATCGAGCTGTTGTTTACGGTGTAATTCGGAAGCTCGCCAGGAGTTCCGCCGTAAGCTGCTGCTTCGTCGAAGGGAGCCTCTTCCACGGGTCCCGAGCAAGCCGCTTTTGCCATTGCTCAAAGTTGGCAGCGTGGAATACCGGCCGTTCGACAAGTGCGAGGTCAGTCCAGCTCAGCGGCAGCGAGACCGTCGCGCCCGCGCGCGCCCGTGGCGAGAAGGCAGCCACGGCCGTAGCACCCCGCTCGTTTCGCAGGTAGTCAAGGTAGATCCGGTCCTTCCGCGCCGCCTTGCTCATCTTGGTGAGGTAAAGCGCAGGTGCCGCCCGCTCCATCTGTAGCACAAAAGCGTGAGCAAACTGCTTGATTACCGTCCAGTCATACCCCGGATCGATCGGTACCACCACATGCAGCCCCTTGCCGCCGGTAAGCTTGAGGAAACTCTCAAAGCCAAGCTTCTTCAGACTCTTCCGCACCTCTGCCGCACTCTTCGTCAGCGTCGCCCACGAGATTGCCGCATCCGGATCAAGGTCGATGATGAAGCGGTCAGGATGCTCCAGGTCGTCGTTACGCGAGCCCCACGGATGCACCTCCAGCACGCCCATCTGGGCAAGCCCGGCAAGCGCCTCCTGGGTCGATAGCGTGATGTACGGTTCAATCTTTCCCGTCTTCTTGTCGGGAACATCGATCGATCCCACGCCCGGCGGCAGCATGTGGTTCGTGTGCTTCTGGTAAAAGCATGGCTTCTCGCTCCCCTCAGGACACCGCACCAGCGACAGTGGCCGCCCCGCGATGTGAGGCAGCATCTTGTCAGCCACTGCCCAGTAGTAGTCCGCAAGCTGCTGCTTGGTCAGTTGCGACTCCTCGTCAAAAATCTTTGCCGGATGGGTCAGCCGTATCGGGGGATGTTCCGCAGCTCGAGCCGTAGGCGCCGCCTTCGCCGGTGCGGCCTCGGCCTTCTCCGCATCCTTCGACCCGCGAGGACGAGGCGAGTCCTCCTCGCGGGTCACCTCACTCGCATCCTTGTCCTCACGCAGCCCCTTGAAGGAAGCCTGCCGAACCAGCTTATCCCCGGTCCACGTGGCGAAGTTCACTTGCGCCACCAGCTTCGGCTTCACCCAGATCGCTCCGCGTCTCGCCTCCGCCGGGGGCCGGTCAAAAGGACCTACACTCGACCGCAGCGCATCCAGCTGGTCCCGGATAATCCGGTGTGTCTTCTGCGTAAATCCCGTGCCGGTCCGTCCCGCATACACCAGCCGCTTGCCCTCGTAGTACCCCAGCAGCAGCGCACCGATTCCGTGCGCCCCGTTCGATGGCAGCGTAAACCCGCCGATCACAAACTCCTGCTCATGGACGCACTTCAGCTTCAACCAGTCCGTCGTCCGCCCGGCGATATACCGGCTCGCGACGCGCTTTGAGATGATTCCTTCCGCATGCAGCTCGCATGCCTTGTGAAACATCACCTCGCCGCTACTCTCAAGGTGTTCGCTGATCCGGAGAAACTCGCCCGCGCCGTCCAGCACCTTCGCCAGCACCGCCTTCCGCTCGGTCAACGGCAGATCACGCAGGTTGTGGCCATTCAGATGAAGCAAATCAAACAGGAAGTAAGTCAGCGGCTTCTTAACGCCCTCTTGGAAGGCCGCCTGCAGATCAGCAAAACTCGTCGTCCCGTTCTCGGCCAGCACCACCACTTCGCCATCCAGCACTGCGCTCGGCATCGGCAGCTCCGCCACCTGTGCCGCAATCGTCTTCATCCGGTGCGTCCAGTCTAGCCCGCTACGCGTCAGCATCTGCACCTTCGTACCGTCCTTGCGCGCCTGCATGCGGTAGCCATCCAGCTTCAGCTCGTGCAGCCAGCCCGCACCCCCCGGCGGCTTCGTAGCATGTGTTGCCAGTTCTGGCGTAACAAACTCCGGCATCGACTCCATGGGCGCATCCGCGATTCCTGCAAGCTCGCCAGCTGCCTTCACAACCTTCTTTATCCCAGCCTTCGCCTTCCCAGGAGCAGCTTCCGGCTCAGCCGCAGCGTCCTTCCGATACCAGGCGTTCCCCTGCGCCGTCTCCTTCGAGTTCCAGACGTGATCTTCACTATGCGCAATCTCGTCCAGGCTGCGTCCCGTCACCACGCTGTTCGGCGCTTCGTCCGTGATGCACGGCGCATCGCTCGCGCGTTCGAACTCATCATGCTCCTTGATCAGCAGCCAGTTCGGCTTGCTCTCGGTCGCAGCCTTCCCGCCCATACGAATGAGCGCCCACTTACCGTGCATCTTCGTGCCATGCATGATGATCTTCAGCGAACCCGCTCGCAGCCCTTCATCAAGGTCAGTGTGTCCGGCCTGCGGCTCCCATGTGCCCTGGTCCCACACCATCACCGTGCCGCCGCCATACTGGCCCTTTGGGATGATCCCCTCAAAGCCGCCGTACTCGATCGGGTGATCTTCCACCTCGACCGCCAGCCGCTTATCCTTCACAACATAGCTCGGCCCCTTGGCCACGGCCCAGCTCTTCAGAACGCCGTTCCAGCCAAGTCGAAAGTCGTAATGCAGGCGGGTCGCCGCATGTTTCTGAATCACGAACGGAAGCCCGCTCGCCCTTACATCGGCCAGCTTCTTCCCGGTTGGCTCCGCCGTAACCGAAAAGTCCCGCATGGACCTGTAGCGTTCCAGCTGCTCATCAACCGCATCAGCAGCTTGCGTCGGTGAAGACGCCCTTGCCTTCCTCGCCCGCTTGGTGGTCATCGGAAGTCGCTCAAGCCGACTTGCGAGACTTCGCTGTCTTCACAGCCTTTTCCACAGTGTCCTTCACTAGCGCAATCCCCTTCTTTGATTCGGCCGCCGTCACCCGCCCGGCCGACTTCTTCGGAACCGCCGGCGCCTCGCCCTCCGCCACGCTCTTCCGCAGCGCATCCATCAGGTTCACCACCTTGGCCGACTTTGGCGCCGGCTCATCGGCAGGCATCGGGGCATGCTCTACCTTCGCCTCGATCATCGCTCGCAGTGCCGCCTCGTACTCGTCCTTGAACTTCTCCGGCGCAAACTTCGCCGCCTTCCGCTGGATCAGCTCCTTTGCCAGCGCCAGCTGATCCTCGTCGATCGAGACATTCTTGATGCTTGAGAAGTAGTCCGCCGGCTTCCGGAGCTCCTCCGCATAGCGCATCAGGTACGCCATCATGCCTGGCTGGTTGTCGTCCGTAGGCGAAGAGACCGCCACCAGGTGCTCCCGGCCGCCAAACGCAATCTTGCCTAAAGCCACCTTCTTCGTCGCCTGCAGCGCCTTGCGCACCACGGCAAACGCCTCCCCCTGGGCGTCGTTTTCCGGCACCACAAAATATGGCTTTTCGAAGAACTCCGGGTTCACTTCGTCGATGTCGACAAACTGCGTCACCTCCAACGTCTTGCGCGAAGGAATCCGCAGGTTCTCGATCTCGTGCGGCTCAATCTGGATGTATTCACCCTTGCGATACTCGTAGCCTTTCACGATCTCTGACTGCTGCACTGGCCCCTGCGGCTCGCCAGCCGTATCATGCGAGACCTTCTGGTATTTCACCCGCTCGCCCGTCTTCCGGCTCAACTGGTGAAAGCGAATCTCGCTCTTCGCCTCTGTCGCCGGAAACAGTTGGACGCCAAACGACACAAGCGAAATACGAACCTGACCGGACCAGTAAGGACGTGCCATAGAGGGATTCTCCAATCGATTTGGAAGCTGAAGCAGGTTGATAAGATGCCTGCCGCCACATACATGGCCCTGAACGCCTGCCGGTACAGCATCCGGCAGACAGCCACTCTACACGAGTCACCCGCTTTTAAGGGAGCAAATTCTTCTCGGCGGTCTGATCTGGAAACATGCTGAAGGCGTATCGCCTTGAGCGTGGGAGATAGAGTATGAAGTGGATTCCGGAATACTGCCCGAGATCAACCGACGGACTCCAGACCGCACCAGCGAAGCGGCCCTACACGCCGCACCCGCAAGTGCAGAAGATTTGCAGGTGGCCCGGAACCGGTAACCTCCGCAGAACCGGTCAGCTCAGACGCGCTTGTCTTTTTTGGGCCACCGCCGACCTCGCCTACAAGCAGATCTTTCCCTCACTCCAGCGTCTCGGCAAACGCGACAAGCTGAACATCCCCGTCATCGGTGTCGCCAATCCGGCTGGAACTTCGATCAGCTCAAACAGCGCGCCAGGCGAAGTGTCGAAGAGTATAGCGGCTTCGATCCCATCGGCTTTTGATAAGCTCATGCTCTATTTCCGCTTTGCCAACTCCTTCCTCGAACCCATCTCGACCCGACACCACATCCAGTCTGTCGAGATCACCATGGCCGAGCAGTTCGGCATTTAGGGGCCACGGCTCCTTCTACGACGGCGTGGGCGCCATCCGCGACGTCGTCCAGAATCACCCCATGCAGCTTCTCAGCAACATCGTCAGGCAGCCACCGCCCGGCATCGACATCGAGCTCTTCCGCGACGAACGCTTCAAGGCACTGCGCACCATCCAGCCCATCGGCCTCGAAGACGTCATCCGCGGCCAGTTCCGCGGCTACCTCGATGAGCCGGGCGTCCGCAGCGATCCGCAGGTCGAAACCTACGTCGGCGCTGCGCCTTACCTCAACTCCAACGGCGCTTCGCTCGGCAGTACTACGTCGAACAATCCTGGCGCTCCTCGACCCGGTACTCGACCGTAAGACACCGCTCCACATCTACGAGCCGGATCGTGGGGACCGGCCGAGGCCGACACCATGACCGCCGGTTGCGAAGGCTGGTTCAACCGCGCCTGAGCATCGTCCTCAGCCCCGCGCCGATCTAGAACGCAAGCTGCAGCGACATCTGGATCTGCCGCGGGCTCCCGATCGTGTGACGGGTCACACCCAGCCCGCCCGGGGATGACGTATACAGGCTGTACGGATCGGTGCTCGCGAACGGAGCGTTGTTATACCCCTGGTTCTGCGAGACATTGTTCGACGGGATGTCGAAGCTGCTCGTATTCGTCAGGTTGTAGATATCAAAGCTGTACCGCAGGTTATATCGATCGTGCAGGTTCAACGTCTTCACCAGCGAGGCGTCCGTTCGCTTCTGGTACGTCTGCCGAAAGATGTTGCGCTGCCCCGAGGTGAAGTTCGTCTCAAAGATGTCGCCCTGCGGCACGCCCATCGTACCCTGCTGGATCAACGGAATAGTAAAGCACGACGACTTCAGCGCCGCGCCTTGGTACGGACTTGCCGAGTTTGGATCATAAAATGCTCCGGAGGCGCCCGTCAGAGCGTTCTTCGGCGTGCACCCCGGCGCCAGCGGCACAATCGGGTTGGTGATGCCGTCGAAGGTGCTGTAGTACAGGCTGCCTACCGCGCCCGAGTAGTCGATCACGCTGTACGGCTGACCGCTCTGCACGATCCCAATTCCATTAACTGACCAGTTGTTCAGCACCTTACCCGCCAGCGTCCCGCTGCTGTAGAACGTCGGCACCGTATAGCTGTAGGTGAAGTTCAGGACATGCGTCCGGTCGAAGTCCGCCGAGCCATACCCGCTTTGCAGGTCGTTCGGATTATTGCCGTTATAGAAAAGTCCCAGCGCGCTCTGCTCATCCGTCGTATGCGAGTACGTGTACGAGACGCCCGTCTGCAATCCATGGCTGCGCCGCTTCTCGACATGCACCTGCAGCGCGTTATACGCAGAGATGCCCGCCGCTGTATACGTCTCCGACTCCGACGAATATCCGAGGTACGGCACCCGCAGATCCACGTTCCCACCCTCATAGTTCTGCTGCATTTGCCCGTACTTGCAGCCTGGATCAAGATTCACGCAGATCGGTCCAAAGGTGTTCGGATCAAGCACGGTGTACCCGTAGCTGAAGTTCTGCGTAGCCGTGTAGTCACCCGGATGCGTTGGGTTCCCGGTCGTCGCAATCTGCGCCTGGTTGAAGGGCAGTGGAATTACCTGATGCCGCCCGAGATTGCCGACATAACCAACATCGATCATCAGGTCATTACGCGGCTGCCACTGCAGATCTAGTGTGAAGTTGATGCTGTACGGCAGCTTGTTTCCCCGCGCGTAATCACCCAGCGTAAAGGGCTGGCCGCCCGCAATGATCCCCGCCGCATTCGGCAGGTAGTTCTCCAGGTCCGATGCCTTCGGGTTCGAAGGCGGAGCGCTCCGCACCGTCCCCCACGGTGACGCCAGCGAGTACCCGCTCGTATCGCCGCCCGCAGGATCAGCGCCGCAGATCGGAATATAGAAGTTGTACAGATAGCTCGTCTGCCCGTAAGGCGATGCGCTGTAAGGGCACGTCTGCTGAGTTACAAACGGCGGCGTCTGGCTGATTCCGAACGGTCCGCCCGAGACCTCGCCCGCCGCATAGCCCGGCGAAAGATAGGTGTAGAGCTCCCCGCGGTCGTAATAGAAGCCCGTGCCGGTACGCACCACGACCTTGTCATGCGCCCACTCCGGACTCCACGCCAGCCCCAGCCGCGGCGCGATGCCCCACTGGCGGCCCGTCAGCGTCGTCTCGCTCACCCCCGACGTCCCGTTCACGTTGTTCCCCGCAATAATCAGCCCCGAGCCGGTGATCTCATCGCCGGGCGCGTTATAGCTGTAGAGCGACGGTTCAAAGTTGAAGATCCGGCCATACTTCTCCGTCAGCCCACCGTTCCAGTCATACCGTATGCCCGCCGTCAGCACCAGGTTCGGCAGCACCTGGAATTTGTCCTGCAGGTACAGCCCCGTCTGGTTCGCCCGGTAATACCGGTTTGCATCGCCTTGCAGAAACGCCGTCGCAACAAAGCCATTGGTCGTATACGGCGTCACCCAGTTCTTCGAGAAGGTCGCAAAGTCAGGCGTCGCTACGTTGCCCTTGCCCGTACGCAGATCGCGGATGTTCAGCTGCGTATGCGCATAGCTGCCGCCAAAGGTCACCGTGTGCTGCCCCTTGGTCAACACAGCATTGGCCGAGGGTTGCAGCCGGTTCTGAAACATCCCCGTGTACGCACTCTGCGACGCCGCACTCGGCCCAATGTTCAGCGCCTGCGATCCCAGCCCCGACGGCGTCATATCGCCCAGCGCATCCACAATCGTGAACCCCGGAAAGTAGGTCCCGAACGCTGTCGTCATTCCCGCCACCGGCGTCCCCGCATCACCCGGCGCCCACAGCTGGTCGTTCGTGCTGTATGCCTTCTCCCGGATAAAGCCAACCGTCTCCGTCACGTTGAAGTTCGGCCGGAGCGTCTGGATATTGTTGATCGACAGCACCTGCGACCCGACGTCCATCCGCTCGGTAAATCCCGCGATGCTCGAGAGCGCGTACGGCGTGCTGTTGGGATCATGCTGGTAGTAATACTTGATTGCCACCAGGTCCTTCGCGCTCGCATTCCAGTCCAGCCCCGAAGCCACCTGGTCCGCCGTAAAGCGCGATGTCCCGGTCTCAAACGAGTTATACGGCGAGAAGAAATCTGGCACATGCCCGTTGTCATTCGGGATCAGCCAGTTGCCGTTCGGCAGCTTCGCCTGGAACAGCGCCAGCCCGATCGGGTTCGCGCTCCAGTCAGCCGCACTCTCCGTCAGGCCGTTCTCCCCCAGTGGCCCCGCCCAGTGCTGGTTTACAATCGCGGCCAGCCCGTCCGGCGTTCGGTTCGTATCGCTCAGCCCGGGAGGCACCGGCAGCTCCGTATCCCCCGTCTCCTGGTCCGAAATATGCACATGCTGGTAGCCGATGAACAGGAACAGCTTGTCCTTGATCAGCGGCCCCGAAGCCGTCCCGCCCAGCGTGTACCGGTGCAGCTGCGGGTTCTTGTCGCTCTCTGGTATCCCCGAATCCTTCTTGAAGAAGAACGGCGCCGCGTTCAGCCAGTTCGTGCCGCGATGGAAGTAAGCCTGGCCATGGATATCATTGCCGCCCGACTTCGTGCTCAGGTCGATATGCGCCCCGCTCGCCGACCCCTGCTGCACGTCGTACATCGACGCATTCACCCGCACCTCTTCGATCGTCTCGGGCGCCGGCGTCGGGATCGCGTTGCCGATCGCCAGGTACACCGACGATGCACTCTGCTCCACCCCACCACCGCCCGCATTACCTACGCCGGTATTGTTCACCACGCGCGACGAGGAGACCTGGCTGGTGCTCTTGCCGTTGAACAGGTTGCTGCCGTCCACGCCGTTCAGCTGGAAACTGTTGCTCGTATCGCGCTGCCCATTAGCCCATATTGGCGAATTCCCCAAACCGCTGTTCGCTCCCGTCCCGCCCGGCAGCTCCGCGTTCACGCCCGGTGACAGGATCGCCAGCCCCGTAAAGCTCCCCGTCGGTAGCGGGATTGCCTCAATCTGCGCCCGGTCCATGATGTAGCCATTCGTTGTGTCCACCGCGTTCATCAGCGGCACCGCCTCCACCGTCACCGACGTCGTCACCGCGCCCACCGTCAGCGACGCGTTCACCGTTCCCGTACGGTCCGCCTGCACCACGACCCCCGGGAACTTCGCCGTCTGAAAGCCGTCCTGTGTAAATGTCAGCGTGTAGGCGCCAATCGGAAGGTTGGGAAAGTCGTAGAAGCCATTCTTGCTCGCCTGCTCCACCCGCTTGAAGCCCGTCTGGTCGCTCGTGACCGTCACCGTTGTGCCCGGCAGAATGCCTCCCTGCGCGTCCGTCACCACCCCGGTCAGGCCGCCCAGCGTCTGCTGCGCATTCCCAGCCGAAACGCCCGCCATGAGCAGCAGGAGAAGGAAAATACGACCAGAAACAATGCGTTGCTGCAAGGACATGGGGGATGTCTCCAGAGAACCGGCACCATACGGGCCGGCCTTCAAACAGGTATGCGTGACTGTCTTCAACGAAGGCGACAGAACGGCTTCAACGAAGGCAATACGAGGGTCGCTTCTGCACTGAAAGCTCGTGGAATCGTTGCGAATACAACGACTTGCAGGGGTTAGACCCGGTTGGTGAGTTGGCTTACATGCAAGATAGCGCATTCGCCCCGGATTGGCGAGAGATTAATCGGCCACGCACGATACGTTCAGGGCGCTTGTTCTCCGAAGCTCCCGCGTCAGCCAATCCAGTGCTATGCTCTCCCTAATTCTCCTTCAGATTTGAGCCGTAAAACCCCGCGCTCCAGCGTCGCACCAGGGAGCACAAGGAGCATGCTTGCCAGAACCCAACGCCTTCGGTGTGCTCGAAGCCGCCGCCGTTCAGCATCAGCACCCCGGTGCTACCGGCCTGCGCGATGCCGTCCTCTCCCCTATGGAGACGCTCGGCCAATCCATCTCCGTCATTGCGCCCAGCACCTCGCCGCCCATGACCATCCCGCTCGTCTTCGCCGTCGCCGGCAACGGGACATGGCTGGCTTACCTGCTCGCCACCTGCTCCATCTACCTTGTCGCCCTCTGCATCCGGAGCTTCGCCCAGAACTCAGCCTCGCCCGGCTCCCTCTACGCCTACGCCACCTCCACGCTGCCGCCGTTCGCCGGCGCGCTCACCGCCTGGGCCCTCCTCTTCGCCTACATCGTCACCGCCTCCTCGCTGGTCGGCGGCTTCGTCAACTACGGCATCGTCCTCCTCCAGACCCTCACGCCCTGGCACGGCACCACGCCGCTCACCGCCGTTCTGCTCGGCATCTTCGTCATCGCCCTCTCCGTCTGGATCGCCTGGCGCGATGTTCGCATCTCCGCCCAGCTCATGCTCTGGATCGAGGCCATCTCTGCCATCCTCATCGTCCTTGTGCTGGGCGCCATCCTCTGGCGGAACGGCCTTCATCTCGATCTCCAGCAATTCCATCTCAAGGGAGCCTCGATCCAGGGCATTCGCCTTGGCATGGTGCTCGCAATCTTCAGCTTCGTCGGCTTTGAGAGCGCCACAGCCCTGGGTGCCGAGGCGCAGGAGCCGCTTCGGACCATTCCCCGCGCCGTCCTCCAGTCCGCCATCCTCTGCGGCCTCTTCTTCATCTTTTCGGCGTACGGCGAGACCCTCGGCTACCGGGCCACGGGTCAGAATCTGAGCGATACCACGGCACCCTTCCACCTGCTCTCGTCGCTTGTCGGCATGCCCATCTTCGGTCCACTGGTCGATGTCGGCGTCCTCATCAGCATGTTCGCCGCCGTCCTCGGCTGCGTCACCGCCGGCGCCCGTGTGCTCCTGCTCATGTCCCACAACCGTCTCTGTCACCATCGGCTGGGCCGCGTCCACATGCACAACAAGACCCCCAGCTCTGCCGTCTTCCTGGTTGGTCTGCTCGCCGGTCTGCCCGTTCTCTGGCTTTCCGCGCACGGTGCGGGTGGCGCAGAGATCTTCGGCTGGATGGGCTCGCTCGCCACCTACGGCTTCATTACCGTCTACGGCCTGGTCGCCATTGCCCTTCCCATCGCCCTCTATCGCCGCCACCAGCTTCGCCCCGCCTACGTCCTGCTCTCGGTCGCCGCCACCGCCGCCATGCTCCTCGCCCTCGAAGGCAGTCTCTACCCGGTCCCGCCGCGCCCCTACTCCTGGCTCCCCTACCTTTACCTCGCCTATCTTGCCACCACCCTGGCCTGGTTTGTCGCGACCAAACGTCATCGCGGCGGGCCGGTGTCGTCCTGAGTGCTCTCTTTTTGCAAAGTACAAAGTATTCATTCGGGACGGGTTAGATCTGGACTTAGGGGAAGTCCGAAATATTCTGTTTGTTTCGGGCGGGATCGTTGGAAGGCGGGCTCGGAGGCCACTGCAGAGCCAGGAGAGGTGCGGGTTAATCTTTTTTTCTAAAGTCCAAAGTCTTCATAAGAGGGAACATCGATCTGGAAGTCCAAGGGCGGTACGCCCGGCTGTGACGCTTTCCTGCAGGGTGGGAGGCGTCATAGAGCTAGGGATTTGTCAAGTAGCTGGTCTGATCTGTCAAACGACCCGTCTGGCGGTTCAGGTTGACGCCGGTAAGCTCCAGCCGTGTCGCCAGGGCCATGCAGTCTGCTATGCGGCGTGCTGCTTCTTCGTACGTCAGCCCTTCCGGGCGGATGTTTGAGACGCAGTTTCGCTCCGCGTCCGTTCGCCCCACTCGTGGCCCCCAGGTCAGGTAAGCCCCCAGCGAGTCCGGCGCGCTCAGCCCCGGCCGCTCCCCGATCAGCATCAGCACCATACCCGCGCCAAGCCGCTCGCCGATCTCGTCCCCGATCGCCACCCGCCCCTGCTCGACCAGGCACACCGGCCCGACCCGCGTTCCTGCCGCCAGCAGCGGTAGTAGCTCCGTCAGCAGCGGCAGCGCATGCCGATTGACCGCCAGGGCCGAAAGCCCATCCGCCAGCACCACCACCAGATCGCAGGGCGCAGCCGGCAGCTCCGTCCTTGCGAGCCGCCGCCCCAGATCCGGCCGCCGCAGATACACTTCGCGATCCCGCGCCGCCGAGTGCAGCACCAGCGTCTCATCCGACGTCCAGACCGGGCCCGGCAGGCCCCGAAGCTTCGTAAATGCCCGCAGCGCTGCAATCTCCTGCACCAGCGACACCGTCGCCAGCCCCTCCTGCACCGCGTCCCGGGCCAGTGCCTGGTCCATCTGGAACTCCAGCAGGGACCGTGTCGGCAGGCTTACGCCGGTCACCCCCAGCCCGACCCGCGCCGGAGTCGACTCGCCCTCAGGCCGCCGCCGAAGCTCATCCATCGCCAAGCCTCCCGGCAGGCGGCTCAATCAGCAACCCGGCCACAGTCGCCTCCCGCAGCATGTCCTGCGTGAGCCACGCCTCGAACTCCGGTGCCGGCCGAAGGCCCAGCACCCGCCGCACGTACAGCGCATCCTGGAACGACGTGCTCTGGTAGTGCAGCATCACGTCATCCGCCCCCGGCACGCCCATGATGTAGTTCACCCCGGCCGTCCCCAGCAGCGTGAGCAGCGCGTCCATATCATCCTGGTCCGCCGCCGTATGGTTCGTGTAGCAGACGTCGCAGCCCATCGGCAGGCCCAGCAGCTTGCCGGCAAAGTGGTCCTCGATCCCGGCCCGGATAATCTGCTTGCCGTCGTAGAGGTACTCCGGCCCGATAAAGCCGACGACCGTATTCACCAGCATCGGCCGGTAGAGCCGCGCGACCGCATACGCTCTTGCCTCAAGCGTCTGCTGATCGACCCCGTAGTGCGCGTTCGCGGACAGGGCTGAACCCTGCCCGGTCTCGAAGTACATCACGTTCTCCCCACCAACCTCGTCGCCAATGCCGCCGCGCCCGAGCGCTCGCACCATCGCCTCGCCTTCCGCCAGCAGTGCGAGCGACACCCCGAACGAGGCATTTGCTCCCTCCGTTCCGGCGATCGACTGGAAGAGCAGGTCGAGCGGCGCGCCCGCCTGCATCGCCCGCATCTGCGTCGTGATGTGGGCCAGCACACAGCTCTGCGTCGGGATCTGAAACGTCCGCCGCACGTGGTCGATCATCCGCAGCAGGTGCGTTACGGTCTCGGCATCATCGCTCACCGGGTTGATCCCGATGACGGCATCCCCCGACCCCAGCCGCAGCCCGTCTAACAAAGAAACCGCAATGCCCAAGGGAGAGTCCGTTGGATGATTCGGCTGCAACCGGGTCGACAGCCGGCCCGGCAGCCCGACTGTCGTTCGAAAGCGCGTCACCACGTGGATCTTCCGCGAGACCGCGATCATGTCCTGCAGCCGCATCAGCTTCGCGACCGCCGCGGCCATCTCCGGCATCACCCCCGGCGCCAGCGCTTGCAGCACCTCGCCGGTTGCCCCGTCACTCAGCAGCCAGTCGCGAAACTCGCCCACAGTCAGCCCGGCAATCGGCTGGAACGCCGCCTGGTCATGCTCGTCGACGATCAGCCGCGTCACCTCATCCAGCTCGTACGGGACGACGGCATCGTTCAGGAAGGTGGCGAGCGGCAGGTCAGCCAAGGCCATCTGCGCCGCCGCCCGTTCCTTCGCCGATGTCGCCGCAACCCCGGCCAGTTCATCGCCTGAGCGCGCCGGCGTCGCCTTCGCCAGCAGCTTCCGCAGGTCGGCAAAGCTGTACGTCACGCCTCGCGATGTATGGGAGAACGGCATAGGCCAGGGCGTTCAGTCCTCTCCGATATCTTCGTTCCAGATGTCGGTATGTGCCGCTATATAGGTGCTCATCATGGCGCTACAGTCCTGCGCGTCGAGATCGACAATCTTCACGCCCGCCTCACGCAGCCAGTCCAGCCCGCCGGCAAAGTTCCTGCTCTCGCCCACCACCACCGTGCGGAAGCCGAACTGGCGAATGAGGCCGCTGCAATACCAGCAGGGAGCCAGCGTCGTCACCATAATCAAATTCCGGTAGCTCCGCTGCCGCCCGGCACGGCGGAATGCGTCGGTCTCGCCATGCGCCGAAGGATCGCCATCCTGCACGCGGCGGTTGCGGCCCGCGCCCAGCAGGCGTCCCTCAGGCGTAAACAGCGCCGCGCCCACCGGGATGCCGCCCTCGGCCAGACCAGCCTGCGCCTCGTCCATCGCGACCTGCAGCATGTTGCTGAAGCGAGCGTCATCCATAACAGCACCAGCTTACAAGAGGGACGGCAGGGAAACGCTTACTTGACCGTTCCTGCCGTTTCAGAGAGCATCGGGATGGCCGCCGCGTGACCGCGCCTGCAACACGCCTTACAGGAGATGCACCCCATGAAGCATGAAGACCTCGAACTCTGGTTTGTCACCGGCAGCCAGCATCTCTACGGCCCGGAGGCGCTTACGCAAGTCGCCGAGAATTCAAGAACGATGGTCGCCTCGCTCGATGCGGAGAAAGCGCTTCCATTCCGCATCCGGTTTAAGTCTGTGCTCACGACGGCGGAGGAGGTTCGCGGCCTGTGCCGGGAGGCCAACAACGCCGCCAACTGCATCGGCCTGGTGCTCTGGATGCATACCTTTTCGCCGGCAAAGATGTGGATCGCCGGCCTGACTTCGCTGACCAAACCGTTCCTCCATCTCCATACGCAGTTCAATCGCGAGCTACCCTGGGCGTCGATCGATATGGACTTCATGAATTTGAACCAGGCAGCCCACGGCGATCGCGAGTTCGGCTTCATTACCGCCCGCCTTCGCTTGGCGCGCAAGGTTGTCGTCGGCTTCTGGCAGGACCCCGAGACGATTGGCGAGATTGCCACATGGTCCCGTGCCGCTGCTGGCTGGCATGAGTCGCAGAACCTGAAGGTGGCCCGCTTCGGCGACAACATGCGGGATGTCGCCGTGACCGAGGGCGATAAAGTCGCTGCCCAGGCCCAGCTTGGCTACACCGTTGATGCCTATGGAGTGGGAGACCTGGTGGCGCGCATGAACCAGATATCGGATGCCGAAGTCGATCGCCTGGTCGGTGAGTATAGAGAGGCCTACGCCATCGCGACCGCGCATGACCAGCCGGCCGTGCTCCGCGTTGCCGCAAAGATTGAAGCCGGCCTGCGCGCCTTTCTCGAGGAAGGAAACTTTGGTGCTTTCACCGACAACTTTCAGGATCTGCACGGCCTGGAGCAGCTTCCAGGCATAGCCGTCCAGAGGCTGATGGCCGAGGGCTACGGCTTTGGCGGGGAAGGCGACTGGAAGACCGCCGCCCTGGTGCGGACCATGAAGGTGATGGCCCAGGGGCTGCCGGGCGGCACGTCCTTTATGGAGGACTACACCTACGACTTCAGTGGAACGCCGAAGATCCTGGGGTCGCACATGCTTGAGGTATGTCCTTCACTCGCGGCCGACAAGCCCTCACTGGAGATACATCCGCTGGGGATTGGCGGCAAGTCAGACCCGGTTCGGCTGGTCTTTACTGCGCCGAGTGGAGCGGCGGTCGTCGCTTCGCTCGTCGACATGGGGAACCGCTTTCGCATGATCGTGAATGAGGTCGATGTGATCCAGCCGGAGCAGGCACTGCCGAAGCTGCCAGTGGCGCGCGCCGTGTGGCTGCCGAAGCCGAGCCTCAAGGTCGCAGCCGCCGCCTGGATCTACGCCGGCGGCGCGCATCACACCAGCCTGAGCCTGGCATTGACGATCGATCACCTGGAAGACTTTGCCGAGATCGCAGGGGTGGAGCTGATCCGGATCGACGCCGATACGCGAATCCACACCTTCCGGCGGCAGCTTCGATGGGAAGAGGCAGCCTACTCGCGGCAGCTGTAAGTCAATCGCGTATCACGATCACTTCTTCTTTACGTCTTTGCGAACCTGCTTCATCGTCCCGCGGGGAAAGCTCGTCGACTCGCGAACAACCAGGTCGGTGCGGATCGGATGATCCTGCCTTGGAGCCGAGCCCTCGGTCGCTTCAACCTGCGCCCGCAGCGCAGACACGGCGGTCCGGGCAATCTCCAGGCGGGACATCTCAACCGTCGTCAGCGGCGGGATCGTTACCTCCGCAAAGTGAATGTTATCGAAGCCGATCACGGAGATGTCATCGGGCACGCGGAGGCCGGCACGATAGATGGTGTGCAGGGCGCCGATGGCGGTCATGTCGTTCGAGCACATCACGGCGGTAGGAACATCCTTCACGGCAAGCAGGCGCTTCATCGCCGCCATGCCTCCTTCGACCGTGTGGTCGCCTTCAAAGATCTCGGCTGGGTTCGGTCGAATGCCGCACTCCTGCAGTGACATTTCGAACGCCTTCAGGCGAGACTTGGCGGAATGCAGGCGCACCGGTCCGGTGATAAAAGCTATTTTTCTGTGGCCGAGAGCCGCGAGATGCTGGACGCCCTGGCGAATGCCGTGATGGTAGTCCACTTTGAGCAAGCTGACTCCAGGGCGCTCCGGGCCCACGTCAACAAAGACAAGTGGCACATTGCGTTGTGCTAATTGGTCGAGCAGCGGCTCTTCGATCCCGAAGGTCATGATCGCCACACCGTCCACGTTGCGCTCAAGCATCCTGCGGATGCACTGCGACATGCGCTTCGGGTCATAGTTGGTCGAGCTGACGAGGATCTCGTATCCATGCTCGACGGCAATGTCTTCAAAGCCCTGGATCAGCTCCGGGAAGAAGGGGTTGGTGATCTCGGAGACGATGAGGCCGAGAATCCAGCTTCGACCAGAGACGAGGGCGCGAGCCTGCGTGTTGGGAAAGTAATTGACCTCTTCAATCACCTCCCACACCCGCTTCGAGATCTTCGGATTGACCGTCGCGACGCGATTGATCGTCCTTGAAACGGTTGCAATCGACACGTTGGCAAGCCGTGCGATCGTGCGAATGTCCATGCGGGCCGGTGCATTCGGCTTCGGCTTTCTGGCTCTGGGAGGTGGTGTACTTTCCGTCATTACGTTAAATCTACTAAATTTCGGTTCGTAGATGACCAGCTTCGACAAAGCTTCAGTGCGCACAGATTCGGAGTTGGGCGATCGCGCTTCATGCCGCAGTCCTCCTGACGGGGCATCGGAAGGCGGTCACGTACCTACCCGGTTACGGGAAGCGATACCTTGAACGTGGTACCGCTTTTACCCTGCCGTACGCTGCTCCGCATCCTGATCCTGCCCTGGTGGTGATCGATAATGCGCTTCGACAGCGCAAGACCGAGGCCTGTGCCAGATACCTTATTCGCAGTAAAGAAGGGGTCGAAGATCTTCTCAAGATGCTCAACCGGAATGCCGTGTCCGTTGTCGGCAATGATGACGTGCACCTGGTTGGCGTGTTTGCGAAGTCGAAGATGCAGGGTGCCTTCAGCAGGCAGGGCGTCCACAGCATTCGCAATCAGGTTCGAGATGACCTGGAGGATCTGGCCGGTGTGAACCTCAGCGATCATGTCCCTCGAAAGGCTCTTCACCAGGTGAATGCTCTTCGAATCGATCGTTCTCTGATGAATGCGTACCGCCGCTTCCGCCAGCTCGACCAGGTCCGTCACCTTGGGCGACTGCGCGGGTCCTGCCAAGCTAAGCGTCTGGCTGGCAATGTGGTTGAGCGTCGCCATCTGCTCTTCTGCCAGTCGCATATACTTTCGGACTTGTTCCGGCTTATCGGCTTCTTCCAGGGCAAGATACGTGAGATAGCCGAGGGCTTCCAATGGGTTCCGGATCTCGTGCATCACCTCGAGAGCGAGCAGCCCTGCGGTTGCACGTGCATGCGCCCTCTGTAGAGCGTCTATCTGCTGCGTCTCCACTCGTGATCCACAGGCCCTGCCGTCATCCACCATGATTCCGCTCTCGTTCTGGAGAGATGCAGGCTGCTCTGCTCACGTTGAATGAGACTGCCAGAAACAGGTGCTCAACCCGTAAGATGCAGAGATGAGCGCTTATGTCTTTTATCCGACAGAGCGTAGAGCAAAGCTGGATTTTAGCGAGGGTAAGTGACGGAGTGGAGAAGACGCTCTACGGTGGAGAGCAAGGCTCTCGGTCCCGTAAATGCACTAAGAGTCTCCTCGTCAGCACCTTGCGGGCATACCGATGAGCTGGCAGTCAGAACCAGCACCTTGACACCGGGCCGGAGTTCCCGCGCCTTCGTAAGAGCAAGTGCACACTCGTCTTCCGAGAGCGTATGACACAGGATGAAGAGGTCGACCGGGCGTGTGGGTGTCAGCCGATCCATCCCCCTCAATTCAGTGATCGTAATCACCTTGTAGCCCGCGCCTTCCAATACCCAACGACGTGTTTCAGTCAGTTGAGCGTCCCGTCCATAGACAAGGATTAAAGCGTCGGTAAACACATGGGACTCCAGGGGATTTGTAAGGGCAATAAGATGAACGGGCACGGGTGAATGCTCCCGGAAAACCTGCCTGCAGTAGATTCTCATCCGGAAGATACAACGTCAAGGGGAACCGTACAGGTTGGAGGACCAGTGACGTTGAATCGGCTTGACTTATGACGACATGGCATCATGCTGATTCTTTTTTGGTGCTGCCGCCGGAAAGAGCAAGTCGCTTGACACTCCTACCGTAGCTTAGCTGCGGCTGAGTGCGACGAGGCCTGCATCTCGGCTGGTAGAAGGCGGTTCGGACACTGACGTAGGCGGCCCAAACCTGCTGTTCCACCTGGTCGCGCGTCTCATCGATCTGGGCCTGGGCTCGTCATTCGTCGGCGTGCGCCTGGGCAAGCTGGCTGACGCGTCGACCTCCGCCGAAGAGGTCCCACTCCAGCTGGAGATTGACGTTCCACTCTTCGAGCGGTCCGGCGTAGACGCTGGGGAGTAGGTCCTGCCGGCCCTATGCGCGGACCTGGCCACCCTGCCCCTGAAAGTCGAGCGTGGGAAGAAAGGCGGAGTGCGCGCCGCGGATTTCGGCTTGTGCGCTGTCTTGCTCGGCGATCGTGCGCCAGCTCCGGCCGCTGCTCAAGGCTGCGGCGGTGGCTTGTTCGATGTCGAGCTCGAGTGATCGGGGGTAGGAATCTCGGTTGATGGTTGAACCTCGAAGCCGTTCGAGGGCGCGGCTCCGTGGAGCGAGAGCAAGTCGCCCCGCTGGATGTCCACGTCACCGATCGCGGCCTGCAGGGTGAAGTTGGCCTGGGCCGCGGCAGCTCGGGCTTCGAGTGCATCGGGCAGCGTGGCAAGGCCGACGGCGAGGAGTGCGTCGACCGCTTTACGCACGGTTTCGACGTTGTCGAAGTTCACCTGCGCAGCCTCCTTCTGTCCGATGGCGTTGAGGAGCTGATAGTAGCGGCGTGAGGTCTCGAAGAGGATATCGAGGTGGACACGGTTGAAGGAGAAGTTGGCGGAAAAAAGCTGCTGCCGGACTTCATTGATGCGCGCGGAACGAGCGCCGAAGTCCAGGAGGAGGTACTTCACCTGGAGCATGGGCTGAAAGATGCCGAGTGTCTGGCGGACAAAGGCATCGCCGAAGAGCACGCCATCGCCTGTTGTGTTGGTAAGGGCGACGGCGGTGAGTGCCGGCAGCAGATCGCTTCGGGCTACGCCTAATCGGGCGGCAGCGGCCGCGCAATTTCCCAAGCGGCGCGGGTAGATGGATTATTCCGCTCGGCGATGTCGACCAGCTCGGGCAGCGAGTAGGGGTGACCGGGAAGAATTTGGGTGCGGCGGCCCTTCTCTATGGCGGCCTGCTGCTCGGCGGCGAAGCTGTGTGGGTCTGCCCAGTGCGCCCGGGCTGCGCGGTGCGGCCTGACCTGATACGGGCAAACAGCCGGACAGCGCTAAGCTTGCAGACAGCAAGCTGCAAAGCCGAGCTTCGCCATGGCGAGCGATGCGTATGGAGTGCTGCCTCCCTCTTAGATTTCAGCGGGCCTGCTGCGAAGGCCTGAGGCGCAGGTATGACGGGTAGCGAGTATGGGTGTTTCATTAAAAATCAGCGGTGCACCTAGAGCCTGTCTATGTGTCATGACTGCATAGGTGCACCATCTTCAGTCGATTGACCTGGTTCTCTTCGGGTTACTGTACGTCGCCGGCTTCAAGGTGCGATTCGAGGAAGTAGAGTTGCTCTTCTGCATCGACGATGAGCTGATTAAAGAAATCCGACGTCGGCTCGTCACCGATGTCGTCGATCTTCTCGGAGGCTTCGCGCATGCCCTGGCAGTAATGGCCAAGCGAATCCGCAAGCGCACGCACATGCTCCATGCCGGCGATGGTATCCACGGGATACTCGGGAATGGTGGAGACGCATGCAGCCTGGCGGATAGTGCCGTTGGCCACGCCGCCGAGTTGGGTGATGCGCTCCGCGATCGGATCAATCTGCTTGCCGATGATCTTTGCAACGTGATCGAAGACGAGATGAAGCTGGTAGAAGTTGTCGCCCTTGACGTTCCAATGCGCGAATTTCGACTGCGACTGCATGTCGGTCGCTTCGGCTAGGCGCGCCTGTAGAATAGCAACGACCTGCTTTTTGACGTCGTCAGTGAGGGCGACGCGATTGGGGTACATGCGATCGATAATATGTGTTGCGGGCCCTGGCGCTTTGCTGGACTGCGTTTTCTTTTCGGTCTTAGCCATGAGAGATAATCCTTTCGGGGTGGAGTTGCTGCGGACGACAAAATGGAACCAGTAACGCTCAACATCAGATGCAGACTCTGCGACCGTAGAGACGCCTGGGCGGCGAGCCCTGGTTGATCTGCGAAAATTCTGGCGATTCGTCTGCTGAGGAGCGGATTTCCAGTGGCGATATGTCTGTAGCGTGCATCCAAGCGTCATCGCGGTAAACGCGCTTGATGTATCGTCGCACGGCGGCGACATCTGGTTGGAGATCAAGAGGTTTGTGGCCGGGTAGCTGTTCGGCGCGCCCGGCCTAGTGCATGTAAGGAGATCTTGTATGGAAGCCACGTGGAAGGCTCATGAAGAGCATGGGAATCTAACGATGAACGATCGGAAGGGACTACCTGCATCGGTCTATGCGTTTCCGGACAAGCGCAAGGAGCCGATGACGGACGCATCGCATGTGCGGAATGCGATTGCACGGTTCGACCAGGTGAAGGATGTAAGCGATGCGGAGCGCGATCACGCGTTCGCGAACATCCAGGCTGCGGCGCGCCACTACGGAGTCGATATGCCGGAGAAGACCTGGCGGGACCTGGGAAAGAAGCCGCACAGTACCAACCCTGAACACAAGAAGTAGACGTTGCTACACGTTCACTCAACAGCGTCAGCATTTTCAGGCACCGCCGGTTGCACCTCGAATCAGAACAGCATGCAATCGTACAGCGGGATGCGCATCAGCTGCCTGGGGCGGGCGCTAGCGAGAACAGGAAATTCGCCGAAGGTCATTAGGTGTGACGTGGTTCCATTCCATGCGCTGAGCACAGTCTTGAGCTCCATACGAAATGACGTTCTCGGTGGTCTCGGTTCTTCAAGACTCTAAAGGCTCTGCAGTGGCCCATCATAGACGCCACACGGACTCTGTTCTGCCAGCGATTTCATGAGACGAACGCTGAACTGAAAAGTTCTATGAGAACCCTGTTGAGAGCTGTGGGTGCAGCGTAACGATAGGCACATGATGCTGGCGAATGCGCTCGCGATGAAGCCGGCGGGAATGACCAAAGACACGCCGGACATGGTTGGCGGCTTCATTGGTCGCGAAAAGGACGGCAACCCCACTGGCATCTTTCAAGGATGCCGCGAAAGATCTGATTGAGCGAATCATTCCGCCTCCATCCGAAGCGCAGGTGGATGCGGCGCTTCTGGCAGCGCAGAAGTATGCGTTCGATGATGGCGTTACCAGGGTGCAGGATACGGGCTTTACTGGCGCCCACGGCGCGGAGATGCAGGCCCGCATTGTGCAAGGGTATCAGCGGCTGATTGCAGAGGGGAAGTGGAAGGTGCGCGTCTCAGCGCGGTTTTCATTGGATGACGGCGCACTTCTTCGCAGCCTTGGCATCACGACCAACTTCAGCAACGATACTCTCGCCATCGGATCGCTCAAGGCATTTGCGGATGGTTCGCTTGGTTCGGTCACCGCATGGTTCGTGAGGCCATTTGACGATCGGCCCACCAACTCCGGTCTGCCCGGCGAACAGCTCTCTCACCCAGAGGAGTTCTTTGCCAAGCTCCAGATTGCCGACCGGGCCGGCAACTACATTGCGACCCGTGCGATTGGAGACTTGGCGAACGAGACGGTGCTCGATATGTATGAGCGGCTGGAGAAGGAAGACGGTCCGGCGGACCGGCGTCTTCGCATTGAGCACGTCCAGCATCTGGCGGCCAGAAGATATTCCGCGGTTTGGGCAGCTTCATGTGATTGTGTCGGTGCAGCCCTACCATTGCATAGACGATGGACGCTGGGCGGAGACGCGTATTGGACACGAGCGCGCGTCGTCGACCTACGCTTTCGGTCGCTGCTTGATTCTGGCGCGGTCCTCGCGCTGGGGACTGACTGGTTCGTTGCGCCGATGAATCCGATGGTGACGATCTATGCGGCCACGATGCAGCGGACGCTGGATGGCAAACATCCTGATGGTTGGTTCCCCGAACAGAAGCTGACCGTCGCGCAGTCAGGCTGCGCATGCATTGCGCTTGCAGGGGATCAACGTGACGGTCGTGCGCGTTCCTCAGGTTCACAACACGGTGAAGCAAGGCCTCGTCACCACTCTCATCACCGTAGCGCGTCAGAAGGGAGTCTCCGCGTACGTGGCTGAGGGGCTCAACTGCTGGCCGGCGGCGCACGTCACCGATGTAGCGCGTCTTTACAGGCTCGCCCTGGAGAAGCGTGAACCGTCCCGCTACCATGCGGTCGCCGAGGAGGGCATTCCGCTAAGAGACATTGCCGCCACCGTCGGCCGCGGGCTGAAGGTTCCAGTCGTCTCCATTTCGCCGGATGAGGCCTTGGCCCATTTCGGGCGTGTAGGCGAGTATGTCGGCCTGGACCTTTCGGCGTCTAGCGCCATCACGCAAGAGCGACTAGGCTGGTTTGCGACCGGGCCAGGGCTCCTGGAAGACCTCGACCATATGCGCTACTCCGAAGCCTGACATTGCAACGAAGGTTTTGACGATACTCAGGATGTTCAGGTCCGGGAGTCGCTTTGATCGAGGATCTGAATTTCTCCGCATCCTCGGGTGTAGCTGGACTGTAGATCAACATGCTGAGATCCGCCCGGCCATCGACTGTGAAGGTCGACAGTTCGAAGCTGATGGGGCCGAGAACCGGATGGCGTATGTGCTTGACGGCCTCGCCGTAGGTGCTGACCTCGTGGTCGTGCCACATGGCCTTGAACTCCGGGCTGAGTAGAGACAGTTCGCTCACCAAGGCACTCACCTCAGCCATCGCGCCTGCACGCGCCGCATCCGCGCGGAACGCGGCCACCACGGACCGTGCAACGCTTTTCCAGTCATACTGCGCGGTGCGGGAGAGAGGATTGAGAAAGACGTGGCGCAGCATGTTGCGCTGCTCCGGCGGAAGGGCTCCGTAGTCGGGCAGGATGGCAGATGCCGCCCGGTTCCATGCAAGAACGTCCCATGTTGCAGATTTGATAAGAGCAGGAGTTTCGAGTAGGGCATCCAGTACGCGTTGCAATCTCGGCGTGATGCCTTCTTTGCGGTGGTAACGGACTTCAGGCAATCGACCGAGTCCGAGGAGGAAAAGGTGTTCGCGCTCGGTATCCGTCAGCATAAGCGCCTGTGCAATGCGCTCAAGAACTTCCGCAGAGGGTGCGCCGCCGCGCCCTTGCTCGAGCCATGAGTACCAGGTTGTGCGGATACGGGCACGTTGCGCCACCTCTTCGCGGCGCAGGCCGGGGGTGCGGCGGCGTGTTGACGTAAACCCGAAAGCGGCCGGATCAAGCTTTGTGCGACGGCCTTTCAGATATGTTCCCAGCATGGGTTCAGTTCCAGTTACCTGATTCATCCTGTTAGCTTCTTTGCCGTGGTTTTCGTTCAAGCATTCACTCGTGCCGGCTTCGATCTTCGGCGAGCTCCCCTCAGTCTGCTGAGCCTGGGAGATCTGGGGTGGGTTCAGATTGCCAACTTCATCGTAACGGGGCTGCTCGGACTTGCATGTCCATCGGCATGCGAAGCGTGATGAAGGGCAGCAAGGGTGGGACCTGGGGACCGGTGCTCACCGCCGCGTTTGGTCTGGGCCTCATTCTGGCTGGCCTCTTTCATCCGGACCCCGGATACAGCTTTCCGCCACGGAGCGGCGCTCCCGCGGGCATGTTGCCAACCACGAGCCATCATGCTGCGATCCATAGCGTTGGATTCCTGATCGTAGTCCTCTCACTCATTGCCGCCTGCTTTGTCTTTGCCCGCAGATTTCGTGCCCGGGGGCAGAAAGGGTGGAGTGACTTCAGCATCGCGACCGGCCTTGCTGCACCTATCCTGATTGCCCTTGGAGTCGGCACGAGTACCACCCCGTTGCTCACCCTGATGGCGGTTCTCACCTACGGCTGGCTGTCTGCGGTTGCAGGGCGGCTGCAAGCAGAAGTGAAAGGGGTCACTCGATGAAAGTTCCATATCCCGAACAGCGCTTTGCAGGGAAGACCGTCCTCGTCACCGGTGCGAGCTCAGGAATCGGAGAGGGGTGCGCGCGCCGCTTTGCCGCCGAAGGTGCCAACGTTGTGCTCGCTGGCCGCCGCAAAGACAAGCTCGAGCGAATCGCCGCTGAACTTGGAGCTTCGTGCACGCTTGTCACCGCTGCGGATGTCTCCAAACGCGCTGAGGTCGAGACCATGATGGAGGCCGCCCTAGCTCGCTTTGGGCAACTCGACGTGCTGGTGTCGAACGCCGGCTACGCTATCATTAAGGATTTTGAAAGCACCACATTGGCGGAGTGGCGCTCCATCATGGAGACAGACGTCGATAGCTGCTTCCACTGTGCCCAGGCAGCGCTGCCGTATCTTAAGAAGACTAAGGGCAGCATCATTCACATGGCCTCGGCTTCAGGTCTCGGCGGCGATTGGAGCCTCAGCGCCTATAACGCTGCCAAGGACGCCGTTGTGAATTTCCCTCGAGCGCTCGCATTCGACCTCGGAAAGTTCGATATCTGGGTCAATGCCGTGGCTCCCTCGCTCACACTGAGCGAGATGAGCGAGGCGGCGATTGCGGACAAAGGATTCGTTGCGACCTTCAACCAGCGAATGGCGCTCAAAGGCTATGCGACCCCTGCCGACATCGCCGGTGCCGTTACCTTTCTCGCGTCGGAGGATGCCCGCTTCATCACCGGTGTCATCCTGCCGATATTGCCTACAGGGGCCACCTGCTCCAACTGCCAAAAAACTCTTCGAAACTGTCAAGTTCACGGACAAAGGTCTCGTCTATATGCGCCATGTTTTTAGATGCTCCTGCGTCTTGCTGCGCACGATTTCTGGCGCGTTCGGACTTAGCTTTGATGTTGCCTTCGACTTCCGCGTTGAGATTGCTTATCAGCCCCTAGTTGCAAACGAGAGGCGCGCAGTTAAATGCTTAAGCTGCTTCGTTTCCGGGAACTCGAACCACTGCGGCAGAAGAGGTATTAGGGAGTGTAGATGCACAACGATGCTCTTCTAGCTGTAGAGCTTTGCACCTCATTGCGGTCGCTTCCGTTTCAACGAACTTCCCTTGGTCAATGTTTGGTCCAGGCCCTGTGCAAGGAGGGCGAGTGAGAGGTTCTTCTGTACTCGCATGTGCGTCAACTGCAAGCCGGGAAGCGCCAGGTGAAGGCTCACCATGCCGTGCAGGCAGGACCAAATGACGTCGGCAATCTCCGTTAAAGAAGCTTTCTGTTCTGCCACCCCACTGAGGGCACTGTCCGGTCCGTGACTTGCTGGCACACGTTGGCGATAAGTGGAGCATGCTG